>CAXIRU010000105.1:0-77767 GCA_964031875.1 Acidovorax facilis | reverse complement strand
GCCGCAAGGCGTCTTTTGGCAGCCAATAGCCCGGCTATTGGCAAGAAAAGCAACGCAGCGGACTGCCCGAGGCCGCGCTATCACAGACCGCAGGGAGTTATGCAGGACATCCCTCAGGGATTTCGGCAAACCCGAGGAGCAGCGAGCTGGCCCCGATTCCACCGCGCCCTCATGCAATCCTGCAACACCACACTCGTGCAGCAGGCCGGATTGCCCTGTCCACCCCATCCCGAACGAATCGCTACGCGCTAGACTCCGGCCAGTCAACAATTAATTAACAATTTATTACTACCCTGGTGGAGAGCCAGTTCAGTACCGTTCTGGCACCGCCCAGACGCATTGAACCTTCCCTTGGGGGGAGGGCTACCGTCCATGCGACCCGGAAAACTCAGCACCTGGCTCCTGCGGGGCACCTATCCCCGGCTGTATGTGCCCATCGTGCTGATCATCGCGCTGGTCAGCGCCGTGCGCTACCACTACCTGGTGGCTTCAGAGGTCGACGAGGTGCGGCACCTCGCCGCCACCGAACTGCGCCGCGCGGGCGAGTCCATGCTGCCATCTCTGGCGGCCCTGCCCGCTTCGGACCACCAAGGCCAAACGGCGCTGCTGCGTGCCGGGATCGCCCGTTTGGGGCCAGGCATCCATTCACTACAGTGGCAGATGGGCGATGATGCGCCTGCCGCCGAAGCCGCAGCGCCCCGAATGGCTGCCAATGCACCCGACTGGTTTGCCCATTGGGTGAACATCGCGCCGCCCTCGCAGCAGTTTGAACAGCCGTTGACCAACAGCGGAGCCTCCGGGCGGCTGACCGTGACGCTGCAGCCGCAGCCCTTTGTGAGCATGGTCTGGAGCAAGGTGGTCGTGCAGTTGCGCATCTCGGCGCTCAACATATTCACCATCCTGCTGCTGCTCACCCTGTTGTTGCGCGCCAATGCCCGCATGCTGCGCCGCCTGGCCGAAGCCACAGACGCCTTCCGGCAGGGCCGGCTGGACACGCGCATGCAGATGACAGGCACGCTGGAATCGCGCGCCATGGCCGCCACGTTCAATGACATGGCGGGCAAGGTCCAGTCGCTGGTGCTGTCGCTGCGCGAAACCCAGCAGCAGCAAAGCGAGCAGTTGCACTTCACCCGCCAGCTGATCGACGCCCTGCCCCTGCCAATGTTCGTGCGCGATGCCAACGGTGCCACCCTGGAAGTCAACCGCGCCTGGCAGCGGCTTTTTTATGCCCCCGCCAGCGCGGGCAGCCTCCGGGTCTCGCCGCCCGCCTGCCCACCAGAGCTGTCGCCTGAGCGATCTGCCCAGATCGCTCAGGCGCAGGACAACGAGATCCGCGTGCACCCCGCCAATCACATGCCTCCACGGGACATGGCTTATTACGAGGCCACGTTCACCACCATCCGGGGGGAACTGGCCGGCACCATCGGCACCCTGGTGGATGTGACCGAACGCAAACGCGCCCAGGAGGCCCTTCGCGCCGAGAAAGAGCGTGCCGAGGTCACGCTCGCATCGATCGGCGACGGGGTAATCACCACAGACCTCTCTGGCTGCATCGAAACCATCAACGAAGCCGCACAGCTCATGACCGGATTCACAGCGGACCAGGCCGTGGGGCGGCAGTTGGACGATGTGTTTCGCCTGTACGAAGAGCTTGCCAGCCGCAACGCCAGTTCGGCGGCCGAGCGGGATACCGTGCCCGGCGCGCTGCAGCCAGTCACCCATGAGGTGCTGATCCACCGCTCAGGCGAACGGTATGCCATCGAATACACCGCTTCGGCCATTCGCCACAGCGATGGCGCAACCGCCGGCTGCGTGCTGGTGTTTCGCGATGTGACCGAAACCCGCAACCTGCGCCACCAGATTTCGTGGCACGCACGGCACGACCCGCTCACCGGGTTGTACAACCGCGCTGCACTGGCCGAGCGGCTGACCCATGCCATCTTTGTGGCCCGGCAAAAGGGGCTGCTGCTGGCCGTGTGCATGCTCGATCTGGACCACTTCCAGACCGTGAACGACACCCACGGCAACCGGGTGGGCGATCGCCTGCTCAAAGAAACCGCGCGGCGCCTGGGTGCCTTCATCACCCCGCAAGATGCGGTGGCCCGCATGGGGGGCGACGAGTTTGTGCTGCTGCTGGGCGAGCAGCCCGATGTACCCGCCATCGCGGCCCGTGTGGGTGTGGTCATGCAGCAGCTGGCGGCACCGTATGCCATTGACGACCGCGTGGTGCACACCACCGTGAGCGTGGGCGTGGCTGTGTTTCCGCAAGACGACGCCAACCCCGACACCTTGCTGCGCCATGCGGACCAGGCCATGTGCCAGGCCAAGGGGCTGGGCCGCAACCAGATGCACGTGTTCGACGTGCAGCTGGACCACGCCGTACAGACCCAGCACACGCGCCAGACCCGCGTGGCCCAGGCGCTGCACAGGGGTGAGCTGTTGCTTCTCTACCAGCCGAAGGTGCACCTGCGCACCGGCGAAATCCTGGGGCTGGAGGCCCTGCTGCGCTGGCAGCATCCCGAGCAGGGCCTGCTGGGCCCGCAGCATGTGCTGCCGCTGCTTGAGGATATGGAGCTGGAGGTGGAGTTGGGCGAATGGGTGCTGCGCCAGGCGCTGGCACAGATGCGGCAGTGGACCGATGCCGGCATGCGGTGGGAGGTGAGCGTGAACATCTCGGCCACCCATTTCCACCGGCCCAACTTTGTCGAGCGGCTCAAGGACATCCTGCACACCTGCCCCGAGGTGTCGGCCTCCCGCCTGGAGCTGGAGATTCTTGAATCTGCGGCGCTGCAAGACATGCAGTACATGCGCCACATGATGCAAAGCTGCCAGGCACTGGGCGTGCGTTTTGCGCTGGATGACTTCGGCACCGGCTTCTCTTCGCTGTCTTACCTGAAGCGCCTGCCCGCAGAGACGATCAAGATCGACCAGTCGTTCGTGCGCGGCATTCTGGAAGACGGCGACGACCTCACACTGGTCAGCGCCATCGTTGCGCTGGCTGCCGCCTTCCACCGCCATGTGGTGGCCGAAGGCGTGGAAACCGCCGAGCAATGCGCCAAGCTGCTGGAGCTGGGCTGCGAGCGCGGCCAGGGCTTTGGCATTGCGCGGCCCATGCCTGCACACGAGGTGCTGACCTGGGCCCGCGAACACGCAGCCCGCCACGCGGCCCGGGCTGTGCAGGAAGCAGCGCGGCAGCCTGCATCGACCTGAGCACGCACAACTGCGCCCAACCACGCTCACCCCCCCCTATGTACGCCTAGGCAGACCTGAGCGTGATCGCCCCCTTACAGCGGATGAACGGCGTTCATATCCGGCCGCGCCAGCCAGGCCTGCCACTCGTCCACCAGTTGCTGGCTGGCGCGCGTGGCAGTCAGCCAGGCCTTGGCACGCGCGGCGCTGTCAGCACCGTAGTGGGTGAAATCGTTGCGGTCGGGCAGCTTGGCGTTGGGCAACGCACGCACCCAGTCGGGGCTGGGTGACAGCACCACCATGTTGTCGAGCGCCGGGGTGGAGTGGTGTCGCCACTTGAGCCCCTTGTCCAGCCAGCCAGGCACCACCTGGTGCTGGAAATGCGGGTACAGCACCAGGCCGGGCAAGGCAGCCAAGCCAGAATCCGAGCCATTTTGGCCGCCAGCGCTTAATGGATAAGCGCTACCAGCTATTAAATCTATAGCATTCTTTTTTTGCTGGCCGTAGGCCAGGTGCATGTGGTAGTCGGTGATGCCGCCGTCCCAATACGCTCCACGGGGCGCACCCGGAATGTTGTGCACGGCCTGCAGCACAAACGGGATCGAGCAACTGGCCTGCAGCGCCTGCATGAAGTTACCACCGTGCAGCAGCACCTGCCGCGTGCGGTAGTCCGATGTGCCAAAAGGCAAGGCAGCGCATGCGGCAGTCCCTGCGCCCTTGGCGGAAGCACTGGCCGTATCGGACGAAGAGAACACCACCCGCTCCAGCCACGCCCCCAGGGCCCTGCGGTGCACCGTGTTCGTCAGAAAGGCGCCCAAATAGCCCAGCGGCGTGGCCACGCGGTGCTCGCGTCCCAGCAGGTGCCGCCCGCGGGAGGTGACGATGTGCAGCCGGTAGCGCGGGTGGTTCAGCACCTCATCGATGCGCCCGCCGTAAAACGCCTGCAGGTTCTGGCCGAACCGCTCGCTCACATGTGCCGCCGGGGGACGCTTCTTGCCCGGCGGCACGTCGTAGTGCTGGTGGATGTAGTCGTGCTCCAGCCGCTCAAAGCCCGCCACTGACTCTTGCAAGCAGGCAGTGGCCATGCGCCAGGCACCGATCGAGGCGCCCACCAGGTGCACCGGCTGGCTGGAGCGGGGCAGCCAGTCCCCAAAGATGAAACGGTCCAGCGGCCCCAGGATCAGCCCCTTGGGCCCCCCCGCTGCTGCGGGGATCACGCCCACATCGCCGGGCTGCAGCCCATGGTGTTCTAGGTGTTGGCGGGCACGGGGGCCGGCATGGATGCGCAGGGCTTTCATGGGCGGCATTTTCGCAAAGCCGCCGGGGTGGCTTGCTCGTGGCAGGTTTTCAAACCACGTAGTCGGCCGTCTCGGCGGGCTTGGCAGTCCAGTCGATAGGGTCTTGCTGCAGCACCATGTCGATGTCCAAGCCCAGGGCCAGGCCCACTTCGCCCGGAAAGGACACCGCCAGCTCCTTCTCGCCCAGCTCGGCCTCGCGCGCCCGGGCACGCCAGGACGCCAGATGGATCACGCCCGCCAGGGGCTCGTAGGCATTGTTGTCAAACGGCGCGCTCTGGTGGTGCAGGGCATCCACCACCACCTCGGGCAAACGCCAGCGGCGCGCCAGGCCGGCCGTCACATGGCCATAGCAATAGCCAAAGATGCGCTGCTCGATCTTGCCGCGCCGCAGGTCAAACGGTGCCACCAGCGTGTTCACCGACTGGGCTTTGTCCGGATCGGCCAGGTGGATCACCAGTTCGCCCAGCGCGTGCAGCAGTCCCGCCGTGAAAGCGGCGATCTGGTTCTGGTGCACGATGCCCGCCAGCGACCGTGCCAGCTTGGCGGTGTTGAGGCTGTAGCGCCAGAACTGGGGCAGATTCACCCCGGGCACCGAGCGCGACGCAGTGCCCAGCGGCGCCGATGTGACCAGCGTGCGAACCTGGGCTAGGCCCAGCAGGGCCAGCGCCTCGGGGATGCCGGCAATCTGGCGCGGTACCTGGAAGGTGTGGGAATTGGCCAGCTCCAGCAGCCGGCCGGCCAAGGCTGGGTCGGTGCCAAAAAGCTGGTTCAGGCGCCGCAGGCTGGGCTCTTCATGCGCCAGCTCGCTCATCAGCAATGCCACCGTGCGCGGAAGGCTGGGCAGAGCCACGGGTTGGGCCAGCAGTGCGTTCAGCTCCATGGGGTCAGGCGCCAGAGTTGGGGTTGCTGGCGATTATGGCCCCCATCGTGCCCCAATCCGTCAACGGCCCTTGGCCTGTTGCAACTTGGCAAATGCCGACGCCATGGCGGACTGCTGGGCGGGCTCGGGCGCACGGCGCTGGGGTTGTGCATAGCCTCGGCCCGCGCCCTCAAAGCGGTTGTCGCGGGGTGCGCCCCGGTCACCGCTTTGGCGCGGCGGTGCGGCGTCGAGCTTCATCGACAGGCCGATACGCTTGCGCTCCACATCCACCTCCATGACCTTGACCTTGACGATGTCGCCAGTCTTGACCACTTCGCGGGCGTCGTTCACAAACTTGTGCGCCAGCTGGCTCACATGCACCAGGCCGTCCTGGTGCACGCCCAGGTCGATGAAGGCGCCAAACTGGGCCACATTGCTCACCGTGCCTTCAAGGATCATGCCTTCCTTGAGGTCCTTGATGTCTTCCACGCCGTCGTTAAAGCGCGCCACCTTGAAGTCGGGGCGTGGATCACGGCCGGGTTTTTCCAGCTCGGCCAGGATGTCCTTGACGGTGATGACGCCGAACTTGTCGTTGGCAAACAGCTCGGGCTTGAGGGTCTTGAGCATGTCGGCCCGCCCCATCAGCTCGGCCACGGGCTTGCCCGTTTTCTCCATGATCTGCTCGACCACCGGATAGGTTTCGGGGTGCACGCCGGTCATGTCCAGCGGGTTTTCGCCACCGCGTATGCGCAAGAAGCCCGCGCTTTGCTCAAACGTCTTGGCGCCCAAGCCCGCCACGTCCATCAGCTGCTTGCGGCTCTTGAAGGCGCCATTGGCCTCGCGCCAGCGCACCACGGCCTTGGCCACGCTGCCCGACAGGCCCGACACGCGGCTGAGCAGCGGCACACTGGCCGTGTTCAGGTCCACGCCCACCGAGTTCACGCAGTCCTCCACCACCGTGCCCAGCGTGCGTGCCAGCTCGCTCTGGTTCACGTCGTGCTGGTACTGGCCCACGCCGATGCTCTTGGGGTCGATCTTGACCAGCTCGGCCAGCGGGTCTTGCAGGCGGCGGGCAATGGAAGCCGCGCCGCGCAGGCTCACGTCCACATCGGGCATCTCTTGGCTGGCGTATTCGCTGGCCGAATAGACCGAGGCGCCCGCCTCGCTCACCACCACCTTTTCGATGGCGCGGTCGGCCTTGGCCGCCATCTTGATGAGGTCAGCGGCCAGTTTGTCCGTCTCGCGGCTGGCCGTGCCGTTGCCGATGGCGATCAGGTTCACACCGTGCTTCTCGGCCAGCTTGGCCAGGGTGAACAGCGAACCATCCCAGTCGCGCTTGGGCTCGTGCGGATACACCGTGGCGGTCTCCACCAGTTTGCCCGTGGCATCCACCACAGCAACCTTCACACCGGTGCGGATGCCAGGGTCCAGCCCCATCACAACGCGCGGGCCCGCAGGCGCCGCCAGCAGCAGGTCACGCAGGTTGTCGGCAAACACCTTGATCGCCACTTTCTCGGCCTCGTCGCGCAGGCGGGCGAACAGATCGCGCTCGGTCGAGAGGCTCAGCTTCACGCGCCAGGTCCAGGCCACGCACTTGCGGATCAGGTCGTCGGCCTTGCGGCCCTGGTGGCTCCAGCCCAGGTGCAGGGCGATCTTGCCTTCGGCAATGCTGGGCTTGCCCGGCTCTGGCTCCACCGGCAGCACCAGCTTGGCTTCCAGAATCTCCAGCCCGCGTCCGCGAAACACCGCCAGCGCCCGGTGCGAGGGCACGCGGCCGATGGGCTCGTCGTAGTCAAAGTAGTCGCGGAACTTGGAGACCTCGGGGTCGTTCTCGTTCTTGCTCTCCACCTTCTTGCTGCGCAGCAGGCCTTCGGCCCACAGCCACTCGCGCAGGTTTTGCACCAGGGCCGGGTCTTCGGCCCAACGCTCGCTAAGGATGTCACGCACGCCGTCGAGCACTGCGGGCACGGTCGAGAAATCAGCGCCCGTCTTGCCATCGTCCAGCACCTCGGGTGGCTTGGTGAACGCGGCGGCCTCCACGGCAGGGTCGAGGGTGGGGTCGGCAAACAGCTTGTCGGCCAACGGTTCAATACCGAATTCACGGGCCATCTGGCCCTTGGTGCGGCGCTTTTGCTTGAAGGGCAAATAGATGTCTTCCAGTTCCTGCTTGGTCGGCGCGGCGGCAATGGCAGCACGCAGCGCGTCGGTCAGCTTGCCCTGCTCATCAATGCTCTTGAGCACCGCAGCGCGGCGGTCGTCCAGCTCGCGCAGGTAAGACAGGCGGGCCTCCAGCTCGCGCAGCTGAATATCGTCCAGCCCACCGGTAACTTCCTTTCGGTAGCGCGCGATGAACGGCACCGTGGCCCCGCCGTCCAGCAGCTCCACTGCTGCGCGCACCTGTTGTTCACTAACCCTGATTTCTGCGGCCAACTGCCGGATGATCTGCTGCATGTGTGGGCAAACTCTCTGAGACTCAGTCAAACAAACGAACAAAAACGCGAAGCGCGGGAGTTTGCCACAGGCACTATTGGTAACAACCCTGGGAGCGATCAGGCCGCGCCATGGGAGCGGGGTGGACTGTCTAGAATGCTCCAGCCTCCAAGACCGCCCCCCCATGCAGCCCCTGCCCTTCCCCATCCGCACAGAATGCCCGCCCGGTGCCTGTGTTTGCGACCGGGATGCCCTGCTGCAATCCCCCGATGCCGTGCTCGAGGCGCGCATCTTGCAGCTCACCCAGGCTGAGGAGAAAAAGTTGTTGCAGCGCCTGGAGAACATCACCAGCCTGAGCGACCTGCGGCGTATGCAGGAGCGCATGGAGCAACAGCTGGGCCTGCGCCTGACCATCGCCCCCAGCCCCAATGAGGTGCGCACCCTGCGTGGCATCACCATCCTGGTCCACGAACAGCGCGGCCTGTGCCGCAAGACACGCCAGGCGATTCCGGCGGCCATCAAGAAAGGCATGGACCAGCGGCCGGAGATCACCTACGAGCTTCTGAACGAAGGCGGGTTGTTCTCGGGGCTGTGACGCTGCGCCCGATCCCGCTCTGACAACCCGCCCGCTGCATGCAAGACGACCTCTTCGGTCACCCTGAAGACCCCACACCGACGGCGCCATTGCGTCAGGCCACGCGGCGCACCCAGACCAGCGCTGCCGAAGCGGACGATGCCGCAGCGCCCGCAGCGGCTGCCCCGCGCAAACGGTCCAGATCCAGCCAGGTGCCGCCATCGCGCCCGACGATGCGCTCACCGCCCTCGCCACCGCCCTGCCCCGGCAGTTGCGCCTGGGCACCTCCAGCTGGACCTACCCCGGCTGGCAAGGTCTGGTGTGGGAAGGCGAACATTCGGACACGCAACTGTCCAAGCAAGGCCTGGCGGTGTATGCCCAGCACCCGCTGCTGCGCACCGTGAGCATCGACCGCAGCTTCTACCGGCCGCTCACGGTCAGCCAGTACGAACGCTACGCCTCGCAGGTGCCCGATGACTTCCGGTTTATCGTGAAGGCGCCGAGTGTGGTGACCGACGCCCTGGTGCGCAGCGAAGACGGCCGGGGCCGCCAGGCCAACCCGGCGTTTTTGAGCCCTGAACTGGCCCGCAACGAGTGTGTGGAGCCTGCCCTGCAAGGCCTGGGGCACAAGCTGGGGGCGCTGGTCTTCCAGCTCAGCCCCCTGCCGCTGGCGCAGCTGGACCGCATGCCCTTGCTGCTGGACCGCCTGCGTGCGATGCTGCTCGCGCAGCCCACACTGGCGCCGCTGGCACCCGATGGCGTGATCGCCGTGGAAGTGCGTGACCCCGAATGGCTGACCCCCGACTTTGCCGCCGTGCTGCGCGAAGCCGGTGCCACCTACTGCCTGGGCCTGCACGCCAAGATGCCGCCACTGCAGCAGCAGCTACCCCTGCTGCGCGCGCTGTGGCCCAGCCCCCTGGTGTGCCGCTGGAACCTGAACCCGGTGCATGGCCCCTATGGCTATGAGGATGCAGAGCGGCTGTACGCCCCCTATGACCGCCTGCACCACCCCGATGTGCCCACCCGCGCCGAGCTGGCCAGCGTGATTGCAGGCATCACCCGCCGGGGGCAGAACGCGTATGTGGCCATCAGCAACCACGCCGAGGGCTGCGCTCCGCTGACGGTGAGGGGCGTGGCCGACGAAGTGGCTGCGGTGCTGGCGGCAGCGCCCCGCTGACGTGACCGAGCACTCGCAGCGCCCCAGCATGCGAGTCTGAGCAAGGTGCATATCACATACCGCATACCGCATACCCAGCCAGCGAGAGAATTGCTCACATTTTTATAGCTGATTCCGCTTATCGATCAAGCGCTAGAGGCATTTTTTATTCAAATTTCTCTGCAAGCACTTGCGGCACGGGCTAGGCAGGTGCCATCGCGCCGCGCTTGCCGCCCAGCGTGATCCACGCCAGCGCCACGCCCACCAGTGAGCCGGTGGCCATGCCGATCACCATGGGCAAGGGTTTGCCGGTGGCAAACAGGCCCACCACGCCCATGGCCAGGGCGCCCGTCAGCATCTGCAGCGTGCCCAGCAGGGCCGATGCCGTGCCGGCGATGGCACCGTGTTTCTCCAGCGCCAGCACCGAGGTGGTGGGGATCACCAGCCCCATCAGGGCGCTGGCCGCAAAGTACAAACCGATCAGCACAGCGAGGTCATCACCGCCCGCCAGGTAGTACAGCAGCAGCGACACCATGACCGCGCCCGAGGCTGTGGCCGACACCTTCACCAGCCGTGCCATGCCAAAACGATCGCCCAGCGTGGCGGTGAGCTGGGACGTGCCGATGAACGCCGCCGCGTTCACCCCGAACGCCAGGCTGTACTCCGTGGGCGACAGGCCGTAGTGGTTGATCAGCACAAAGGGCGACCCCGCCAGGTACACAAAGAACCCTGCCATGGCGCAGCCACCAATGAACACCAGGCCCAGGTAATGACCGTCGCGCAGCAGCAGCGCGTAGGCATGCAGGGCACCGCCCAGGCTGCTTTCCACGCGGTCGGCGGCCGGCCGGGTCTCAGTCAGGCTGGTGTACACCAGCACCAGCCCCGCGACGGCAGCCACGGCCACGACCCAAAACACGCCCCGCCAGCCAGTCAGCACAATCACCCCGCTGCCCGCCAGCGGCGCCAAGATGGGCGACACGCTGAATACAAGGATCAGCAGCGACATGAGCCGTGCCGCATCGGTGCCCGTGTGCAGGTCGCGCACCACGGCACGCGGTATGGCCATGCCGGCTGCGGCACCCAGGCCTTGCAAAAAGCGCAGTGCCACCAGGGTTTCAATATCGCTGGCCAAGGCGCAGCCCACGCTGGCCAGGGTGAACAGGCCCAGGCCAAAGTACAGTGGCGGCTTGCGTCCCACCATGTCGGAGATGGGGCCATAGAAAAGCTGGCCCGCCCCCAGCGCGAGGAAAAACGCCGTCAGGCTCCACTGCACAGCGCCCACCGACGCCCCCAGGCTCGCGCCGATGTCAGGCAGCGCGGGCAGGTACATGTCGATGGCAAAGGGGCCGATGGCCGAAAGCAAGCCCAGGATCAGGGCCATTTTGAGAAAGCGAGAAAAATGCATAGCCGCCGATTGTCGCCATATCGGCGCGCAAAATCAGGGTAAACCCTTAATTTACTGCGCCAGACCGGCACCCAGCCACGGCAGGTATCGCAGCCGCAGGCCGTCTTCAGACCAGCTTGTCAGTCCGGCGCCAGCTCAATGCGATTGCGGCCGCCCTGCTTGGCGCGGTACATGGCCCGGTCGGCGCGGCGCACCAGCTCTTCGGGAGCCTGATCGCGCTGGGGTTGTGCGCTGGCCACGCCAAAACTAACCGTCACGATGCCGTAGGGCGCGCCCTCGTGCGGCAAGGCCATGGCCTGGATGGCGTGCTGGATCTGGTGGGCTACGTCCATGGCGGCCTGCGCGTCCGATGCGGGCAGCAGCACCACAAACTCCTCGCCGCCAAAGCGCGCGACCAGGTCCCCCTCGCGGCGTCCACCGGTTTGCGCCAACGTCAGGGCCAGGGTCTGCAGGCATTTGTCTCCGGCCAGGTGGCCGTAGTGGTCGTTGAAGTGCTTGAACACGTCCACGTCCAGCATGATGAGCGAGAGTGGAGTCCTCGCACGCTGGGCACGCGCCCATTCGTGCGCCAGCGTCTGGTCAAAATGGCGGCGGTTGGCAATGCCGGTGAGGCCATCGGTGTTGCTGATGAGTTGCAGCCGCTGGTTGGCCTGTGCCAGGGCCTGTGTGCGTTCTTCGACCAGCGCCTCCAGCTCCAGGTTGCGCTGCTGCAGGCGGTCAACCGGGTACACCTCGCCGTCGCGCGCCAGGCCGTAGGGGATGGAGATGCTGCTGTGCGCAATCTTCCAGTCGCCCTGCTCGTGGCGAAACACCAGCACCAGGCGCGCCGTTTCGCGCTCAAACAGGGCATCCGCCATGGGCAGGCGGATGTGGAAAAACGCGGTGGCGGCCACCACATCATCCCCCAGCTCCTGAAGGCAGAGGTCCACCATGTCGATGCCGATGCGACCGGGCACCTGGGCAAAGTCCTGCAGCGTGATGTCCACCCACCCACTGCGGCTCTGGATCAGTTGGTCGCTGCTGCCCGCAAAGCCAGTGAAGTTGTCGCTGAACCGGGTGACCAGCCTAGCATCCCGTGCGGCATACATCTCGATGTATTCATCGAACAGCAGCCGGATCAGCCGTTGGCGTTCTGGGGACATGAAAGCTTCCTCTGGAGCAGCGGTGGAGGTGGTGCGTGCGGCCCGCAGCGCAAGCTGCGGCCAGGCGCTCTGATGAATGTAGCACTCCAAAGCCGCCGACAGGGGCTTCGGTGGTGGCACGCAACAACGCAGCCTACCGCTGAAGGCCTCCGCGTCCCCCGATGAACCGGGCCTTCACAGCCCCCGGGGATGTCCTGCATCGGTCCTTGTGGTCTGTGGCCTTTGTGGTGGGGCGTCACGGGCAACGCTTTGTCTGTGTGC
Organism: Acidovorax facilis; assembly: GCA_964031875.1. Classification (GTDB taxonomy): domain Bacteria; phylum Pseudomonadota; class Gammaproteobacteria; order Burkholderiales; family Burkholderiaceae_C; genus Acidovorax; species Acidovorax facilis_A. Next base: position 65,453 of record CAXIRU010000105.1, on the reverse strand, counting down.
GGCGGCAGACGGTCAGTGTCCTGCCAACCCGTCAGACTGCACAGTGTTCATGGCGCAAGAACATGGTTCTGACGGCTGCGCTGGTGTCCAAGCTCCGAGCTGCCCGGAGTTTTGTCTGCGATAGGCAGTGGCTCAGAAAGGACCAGCGCATGGGTATGCACCAACGACAGTTCCTGTTCAGCAAGACGTTGACCACTTCATGGCCCAGCGCAACACAGATTCAGCATTGGACCCGGGTCTTGGGGTCCCTGCGGGCGCGCCTGCTAAACCTGTCTGGCGATGCGATGACGAACCACAGCGCGCCACCCCCCTCTGCCCCACCGGGGCCTGACTTCAACATGCGCGAATGCGTTGCCGCCCTGGAGGAAATGCACCAGGCCCTCCAGCGTGAAACCGCCCAGAGGCAGGAGCTGGAACGTGCGTTTCAAGGAACCCGCCAGGCCCTCGTTCGGGCCGAGGCCGACCTGGCCTGCGTGCGTGGCGGTGAGCGTCTGGCACGCCACCAGGCCCTGCATGACGAGCTGACAGCGCTGCCCAACCGCCGCCACCTGCTGCTGCAACTGGAGCACGCCCTGGCCCAGCGCGGGCCAGGGCACCCCGGTCCCACGGTGATCTACATCGACCTCGACCACTTCAAGTCCGTGAACGACATCCATGGACACGGCGTGGGTGACGAGGTGCTGCGCATCACTGCCGCACGCCTGAGTGCCGCAGTGCGCCACGGCGACCTGGTAGTGCGCCTGGGGGGCGACGAGTTTGCCTGCCTGCTGCAAGGTGTGGCCGACACCGCGCCGCTGCGCCAGCTGTGCGCCAAACTGCTGGAGGCCGTGTCGCGCCCCATGACCATTGCCGACCTGCGGCTGCTGGTGGTCCCCAGCATTGGCGTGGCCATCTGCCCGCAGCACGGCACCGCAGCCAAAGACCTGCTGGCGTGCGCGGATGCGGCCATGTACGCAGCCAAGCGCGAACAGCGCGGGTTTGCGTTCTACGGTGAAGCTGCGTGATCCCCCAAGCCCCTTGCCGACAAGGCCCACACCGCCATCGGTACGGTTACGAACAGACCACCACCGCGCACTATGGAACAGTGTCCACAGCGGCCACCCACTGGTGATCGCACTTTCAAAGGACTGTTGTATGCGCCTTCCCACACCTCGCCAGATTGCCGGCGCCCTTCTGGGAACGCTGGCCGTGATGTCGCTGCAAGGCTGCAAGCGCATCGACATGGTCACCCAGTGGACACCTGCCAGCCCCTCCCCCACCGCCTACCTCGAAGACAGCCAGCTCACGTCCCGCGTCCGCGCTGCACTCAATACTTCGCCGGTGGTAAACAGCTTCAATATCGGCGTGGAGTCGCACCAGGGGGTGGTTCTGCTCAGCGGCATGGCTGCAGACCCCACGCAGATCGACCTGGCGGTGTTTGTGGCCCAAACCGTACCCGGCGTACGTTCGGTGGGCAGCTTCATGTTCTCTGCGGGCGAACTTCCCGGCCTGGTCAGCGACCCAGGCGCCAGCATCGACCCGGACAGCAGGCAGCCACGGCGCCCCCTGGGCAACTTTCCGCGCCCCGAACCCAGCAGCCTCCAGGGGCCACCGCAGTCGCTGCCCATCCCCGTGATTTCCTTGAGCGACCCGCTCCCGCCGGAAGACGGGCAGCCCCTCCACAAACCTCCCGGCCCCAGCCGCTGGATGAGCCTGGCCTACAGCGTGCTGGGCATTCGCAGCATTCAGGAAGAACTGCTGATCAAGCAGTAGGTCCTGCGGGGCCTGGTCCGAGGGGCACGCCATGGTGCCTGTCAAAGCGCTCCCCGGTCCACCGCGCTCCATTGAGGGTTGGACGCCTGGTGGCTGCGCATCTCAGCGCCTGGCCCGCATCAACCGCTGGTAGATCTGCTTGTCGGCAGCATAGCAACTGCAGGCCTCGGCCTCCAGCGCCTGGCGGTCGAGCACCGTGAGTTCGCCCCGGTGGTACGCAATCAACCCGTTGTCCTGAAAACCGCTGGCCGCCTCGGTCACCCCCACTCTGCGCACCCCCAGCATGAGGGCCATGAATTCCTGCGTGACATGAAAACATTCCGAGTGCGACCGGTCCTGCATCATCAACAGCCAGCGCGCCAGGCGCGGCGCAATCTGGTGATAGCGCTGGCACGCCGCCGCCAGCGTCTGCTGGTGCAGGCGCGCCAGCAGGCAGGCCTTGATCAGAAACCCCAGCTCTGGAATAGCGTCGATCTGCGTGCGCAACTGCGGGGCGCCAATGCGCCAGCTGAACCCAGCCCCCTGCACCAGCGCCCGCCAGGGTGTGGCCGCCGGACCCAAAATCAGCTCCGACCCCAGCATGGCCTCAGCCCCCACCATGCCAACTTCGAGTGGCGGGTGGCTGTCCACATCAATCACCAACGACAAGAACCCTTCGATGGGAAAATGGGCATGCAGCAGCGGCTGGCCCCGAACACTCAGTTCTGCGGAGAGCACCAGCTCAAAAGGCTCGCAATGGTCCAGAAACTGTTGGCGCGCGGCAGGGGACAGCTTGTGAAGCAGTGCATTTTCGGGGCGGGGCATGGGGTGTCTCACAGGTCAGTCCGCGCCGCTCAACAAAGCGGCATCGTGACAACCGCACCGGGGCTTGCGCGGCGCAGGTCTGCGGCCAGTGTGGGGGCCCCCACCCACGGTGACTGTCTGTTAGCGCACACAAGGCGCAGGGCGCAGGAGCCTTTCAACCACGCATCAGTTGGCAACCCCTTTGGGCAGCAGGCGGTCGTACTCTTTCTTGACGACGTTGTAGCACTCGCAGGTGCGCGCTTCCAGCGCCGGGCGATCCAGCACATTGATGTGACCCCGTGCGTAGCTGATGAGTCCTGCACGCTGCAGCTTGAGGGCCGCCTCAGTCACGCCCTCGCGCCGCACGCCCAGCATGTTGGCGATCAGCTCCTGCGTCATCACCAGCTGGTTGCTCTGCAGCCGGTCCAGGCTGAGCAGCAGCCAGCGGCACAGCTGCTGGTCCAGCGAGTGGTGGCGATTGCAGACGGCGGTCTGCGCCATCTGGGTGATAAGGGCCTGGGTGTAGCGCAGCATGAGGTGCATGACCGGCCCGGAGCGCTCGAACTCCTGCTTGATCACTTCGGCACGAAGGCGATAGCCGAAACCCGCGCTTTGCACCACGGCCCGGCTGGGGGTGGAGCCCCCACCCATGAAGATCGAAACACCCACCAGCCCCTCAAACCCCACCACCGCGATCTCCGCCGAGGCACCATCCTCCAGCACGTAGAGCAGGGACACAATGGCATTGGTGGGGAAATACACATACGGCATGGCTGCACCGGACTCGTACAGCACCTGCCCCAACGGCAGCTCTACCGACTCCAGCTGCGGCAGCCAGCGCTGAAAATCCAGCTCCGGCAAAGCGGCCAGCAATTGATTTTGAAGAGGGGCGTTGGACGGTTTGATGGTCGTACCTTGCGGAATGCGCGGCGCACCACCATGGCGGTTGTACCTGCCACGCCGGGCATGCAGCCAGTGTGTGGGCCACGCCTCTCGCGGTCTGTACGGTACCGCACATACACACATTCAGCAAATCACGCCTGTCCATTCGCGCTAAACCGGGCCGGCAATAGCGCCAGACTGTCCATGCAGGGGAATCACACAACACAGGTCCCCAGGGAGATCGACCCAGCGCAGCCGCTCCCCCACCCGGAGCCAGCGCGCACCGGCGGGCGCGCTCTCTGGCAAGCGCGGGCACCCCGCCCCATCGGTCATGCGCACCAGCAAGAAACGCAGCGTGCGTCCACCACGCTCCAGCGTCAGTTCTGCGCCCGGCCAGTGCGATGGCAGGCAAGGTGTGAAAGACAGCTCCTGCGCCCCCATCTGCATGCCGATGATGGACTCCACGGCCGCACGGTGCAGCCAGCCCGCCGCGCCGGTGTACCAGCTCCAGCCGCCGCGCCCCACATAGGGCGGCTGGCTGTAGATGTCGGCCGCCATCACATAGGGCTCGACGGCATACACCAGGCCCCACACCGGGTGCTGGGCCCGGTGCGCCGGGCTCAGGTAGGTGAAGTAACGGTACGGCACATCCAACGCACCGGGGCGATCCGGCTCCTGCAGGGCCAGTTCTGCGGCGGCCATCAGGGCCCACACACCGCCATGGGCATACTGCCCGCCGTTCTCGCGCACACCGGGCGGGTAGGCCTGGATGTAACCTGCGCTGGGCTCGGCATGGCGCAGCGCGGGCGCCAGCAGCTGGATCAAGCCTGCGGCAGGGTTCACCAGATGCGCCTCGACCGCATCCATCGCCTGGCGTTGCCGCGCTGGCATAGCAGCGCCAGAGAGTACCGCCCAGGCCTGGGCGATGAGGTCAATGCGGCCCTCGTCCCGCGTGTGGCTGCCCAGGGCCGAGCCATCGTCAAAAAAGGCGCGCTGGTACCAGTCGCCGTCCCACGCCTGGTTTTCCAGTGCGGCGCGCCAGCGGGCCAGTGCAGCGTCCCAGCGCTGCACCCGATCCCAATCGCCCTGATCGCGGGCGATCGGAATCCAGTCAGCAACGATGGCGCACAGGAACCATGCCAGCCACACCGACTCGCCGCGCCCGCCATCGCCCACACGGTTCATGCCGTCGTTCCAATCGCCGCCGCCCATCAGCGGCAGGCCGTGCGTGCCGGTGCGCAGGCTGCGGTCGATGGTGCGGGCGGCATGCTCGTAAACGCTGGCCGTGGTGGTGCTGACACTGGGCGATTCGTAGATGTCTTCCGCCCCTTCGGGGATCGCTGAGCCTTCGAGGAACGCCACCTGCTCTTGCAGCAAACCGTTGTCTGCGGTGCGCTGCAGGTAATGCGCGCAGGCAAAAGGCAGCCACAGCAGGTCGTCCGAGAAATGCGTGCGCACCCCGGCCCCGCCCGGCGTGTGCCACCAGTGCTGCACATCGCCCCCTTCAAACTGGCGGGACGCGCACAGCACGATCTGTGCGCGCAAGGTGCCCGGCTGTGCCCAGGCCAGCGCCATCGCGTCCTGCAGCTGGTCGCGGTAGCCGGTGGCGCCGCCCGCCTGGTACAAGCCCGCTTTGGCAAACAGGCGCGAGGACACCGTCTGGTAGAGCAGCCAGCGGTTGACCAGCACATCGAACAGCGGATCGGGCGTTGCCACCTGCGTTGCGCCCAGCAGTTCGTTCCACCGGTCCAGCGTGGCCTGCTCTCGTTGACGCGCCGCCACGGGCAGGGCCGCTTGTGCCAGCGTGCGTGCTGCGGCCTCGGTGGGCGCGTAGCCCATCAGGTAAACGCGTTCAAACACCGCCCCGGCCCGCAAGGTCACCAGACGCGACAAGGCTGCACACGGGTCCAGCCCAAACCCGCTGCGCTGCCCCAGCTGCAGGGGCACCACAAGATCGCCACGCGCGTCGAAGAACTCGCGGCGGTCGCACGTCCAGTCCAGGCTGTCGTTGGCGCGGTCGTCCGTGCCCGGCCCGGCCGAAGCCTCGCAGAAAAAGGCTGTGCCGCCGCCAAAGCCCGCAGCCGCCTCGACCTGTGTGCACAGCAGGCCCAGCAAGCGGCCATCGGGCAGCGGCGCAAAACAGGGGGCCGTGGCCAGCGTGGCGCGGTCGCCGCGTTTTTCACCCAGCATCCACTCCACCATGCCCACCAGGCGCAAGTGTTCGCGCCGGTTGCCCAGGTTGCGCACCTTCACACACACCTGCTTGATGGCGGCAACAGGGTCCACACACCAGCGCACCTCCACTTCCAGCGCCCCCCTTCGGTGGCAGATGGTGGTGTTGCCCTGGGCATGTTCCACACGGTAGGTCACCCCAGCTGCGCTCCAGGCCGAAGGCGCAAGGCTCCACACCTCGCGCGTGCGGCGGTCCTGCAGCAGCAGCCATTCGGCGGGCGGGTCGGCCACCGGGTCGTTCGACCAGGCTGTGAGCTGGTTCAGGCGGCTGTTGAGCGCCCAGGTGTTGCCCGCGCCGGTTTCCGACACCATGGCCCCGAGCTGCGCATTGGCCAGCACATTGACCCAGGGTTTGGCAGGCCGCAGCGCTGCCGACACCTCAAACCCAAAGGTACCGCTCACCGGTGCGAAGCTGCCCACCGGCACGGGCACCTGAGTGCCGCCCTGTTGCGTGGGCACTTCATCCGTAGCTCCACCACGCCAGGGGCTGGCCATGGATACGCCATGCGCCGCCACCCAGGCCTTCACCTGGTGCATGAGCGCATGGCCATCGGCCTGCAGGGTGATGCGGGCCAGGCCCACCAAGGTACCCAGCTGCGCTGCCGACAGCTCATCGACGCGCAGCACCCGCAGGCTGGTCACCGCCGGGCCCGTCTGTGCGGCCAGGTCGGCATCGTGGTGCTCGCGCAGCAGGGTCAGCTCGCGCTGCAGGGGCATGTGGTACGAGTGCGATTCGCTGCTGAGCACCACCAGATCGCAGGCTACGCCGCCATGCGCCCATTCGCGCAGCGCCTGGGCCAGCGTGCGCAACAGGCCCATGCCCTGGGGCGATCCGGCCATCACCAGCACAATGGGCCGGTCGCCTGACAGGCCCAGTTGCCACAGCGTGCGCCTGTCGCACACGGGGTGGGCGGCCTGGGCCGCGGTCAGCACACCCAGGTAGGGGGTTTGGACCTTGGGCAGCGTGAACACCAGCGCCGTGGTCAGTGCCTGCAACGCGGGCAGGTAGTCGCGGTGCGGGCGGTGCGATGCCCACTGGATGCTGGCCAGCGTGGCCGACATGGCCGATGCCCGCTCCAGATAGGTGGGCTGGCGGTACTTGTCGATGACGGCCAGCAACGTGGCCGGGTCTGGTGATGCCGCCGTGGCAAACGTGACACAGGCCTGCGCGCCGGGCGCAATGCGCAGCATCACGCCCAGGGCGGCCACGGGGTCCAGGCCCGTGTCCAGCGACGCAGGCACTTCGGGCACACGGTTAAGCAAGGCCAACGGCTGGCTGGGCGTGTGGTTGCGCCCCAGCCAGAGCTGCCGGTCGGTCTGGCAGCGCAGGCCCAGCACGTGGCCTTGGGTATCGGCCACAAAGTGCGCAGCCTGCAGGGTGGTCTCGGTCTGCAGGCGGGGCGTTCGGATAAACCGCAGCGCCTGCTGCGCGGGCAGCCAGTCGGCCGCGATGAAAAGGTTGGAGAACGCAGGGTGCGCCTCGTCGGCCGCATGGGTGGTCAGGATGATGTCCAGGGCCGAGATCAGCTCCAGCTCGATCACCTCATCACCCAGGTTGCTCACCACCACCTTGCGCAGTTCGATATCGTCTTCCGGGCTCACCCACACGGTGGTGTGCACGCGCAGCCCCGGCCACAGCGCGTCAAAACACACGCGGTCGGTGTGGAAGATGCTGCCATACACCGCACGCGCATCGGGCGCGGGGTGGCTGGTGACGGACGCGGCCACGCTGGAGCCCATTTGCCGCACATACAGAAAACTGCCGTGCGCATCCCGCAGCGCATCGTCGCGCCAGCGGGTGATGCCCGTCTGGTGCCAGCGGCTCCACCCCGCCCCGTTGGCGCGCAGGGTAACGCTGTGGCGACCGTTGCCCAGCAGGTGCGTGGGCTCCAGAGCCTGGGCGCCGGGGGTGACAGGGCGCACATGGTCGGGCGTTTTTTGCTGGCGCGCAAGCAGCGGCAGGCGTGGCGGTGTGAGCTGCAAGGCGGGCAGCTCGCGCGGAGCGCGCTCCTGCAGCAGCGGCAGCACGGCCTCGATGCGCGTGTGCGCCCTGCCCCAGCGCTGGGCCACGCCGCTGAGCAGCACATTGGCCAGCGCCACGATGGTCATGCCCTGGTGGTGGGCCATGTAGGTGCTGACCAGCGTGAACCGCTCGCCGTGGTTCTGGCGTTCGGGTGTGAAATCGAGCGCCTCGTAAAAGCCGTAGCGCCCCCGCGCGGACAGTGCGGCCAGCGTGCGGAAGTTCGCGCAGGCTGCACGGGCATCCACCTGGGTGGCCAGCGCCGTGGCATACGGGGCAATCACCAGTTCGCCCACGGGCGTGCGGCGCAAGGCCAGGCGCGGCACGCCCTGCGGGGCGTACTGGTAGGCCAGGGTGTGGTCGCGCCCGGCATAGGCACATTCGGAAATGCCCCAGGGCATGTCTTTCCCCAGGCCCTGCACCTGCGCCACCTGCTCGCGCAGGGCCGACCGACCAGCCTCGCCCAGGGCGCTGTCGTAAGGCTCAGCGATGACCAGCGTGGGCATGAGGTACTCGAACATCGATCCCGACCACGAGCGCAGCACCGCATGGTGGCCGCTGGCAAAAAACGGCCGCCCCAGGGCGGACCAGTGCTTCACGGGCAGGTCACCCTTGGCCACGGCCAGCAGGCTGGTGGTGCGCGACTCGGACGCGAGCAGGTCGTAAAACGAGGTGTCCAGCTGCTGCTCGTCCACCCGGTAGCCAATGTGCAGAAGGTGCCGACGGGGGTGGTGCAGGAACCGGAAGTCGGCCTGCCACGCCAGGGCATCCAGCGCCCCTGCCAGCGCCATGAGGCGCTGCGTCGCCTCGGGCGCGCCGCCGTGGTGTGCGGCCTGCTGGTCCCGGTCTACCGACTGCAGCGTGGCCAGGTGGTCGGCCAGCAGCCACAGCAGTTCGTCCTGCGCCGTGGGCGGGCTGTGCACGATGGCCGGGTGGCGTGGCTGGGCCATGCTGCGCAGCTCGTCCTGCGCCTGCGCCAGCAATGCACGAAACGCCGTGGCCTCGGGCAGGTGCGCGGGGTCGGGCGCTTGCATGCCCAGTAGCCGACTCAGCGCGGAGGGGTGATGCAAGGCGCGCATGCCCGGGTGGTGGACGCCCAGCCGGGGCTGCAGCCGCGCCAGCGATGCGCGGATGGCCTGCGCACCCGCCTGCAGCGACAGTGGCTGCGCCGCCAGCGCGCTGCAGGCCTGCGCCACGGCCACCAAGTGGGCGCAGAGGTTGCCGCTGTCCACCGTAGAGACATAGCGCGGGTGCAGGGGCTGCAGGGTTTCGGTGTCGTACCAGTTCAGGAAGTGGCCCCGGTGCCGCTCCATGGCCTGCAGGGTCACGAGGGTGGCTTCAAGCCGGTCGAGCAGATCCAGCGTACCGATCCAGCCGAACTGGCGCGCGCAACTCGCACTCAGCAGGTACAGCCCGATGTTGGTGGGCGAGGTGCGGTGCGCCACCGTTTCATACGGGGCGGTCTGCAGGTTGTCGGGCGGCAGGTGGTGGTTGGGGGCATCCACACAGCGCTCGAACAACCGCCAGGTATCGCGCGCCACGCCGTGCAACAGGTCCTGGTCTTGTGCCGACAGTGTTGGGTTGCCCAGGCCAGACGGAACGCGGTTGGCCAGCCACACCAGCAGCGGCGACAGCGCCCACAGCGCCAGCAGCGGCCCCACCAAGGCCCAGGGTGCCTGGGTTCCACCGGCCCACAGCGCCACGCCACAGCCCAGCGCCAGCAAGGGTGCCGCCTTGTGTCTGCGCAGCGTGGCGCCCAGGCCTGTGATCAGGGTGTTCTGCGCAGCCTCGGCCGTGGTCCACTCCAGCAGGTGCCAGCGGCTCACGGCCTGCCGGTGCACGGTGCGCACCACGGCATCGCCCAGCAGCAGCGCCTGCTGCGGCAGCAGGGCCAAGTGCCACACACCACTGGCCAGGGCGCGCAACAGGTCGCCCGATGCTTCGTGCACAAAGCGCATGCCGACCAGCCCAAAGCGGCTAGGCACCCAGCCCGCCAGTGCCCCCATCAAGGGCGCAGCCGCATAGGCCGCCACCACCAGCGCCAGCGTGCTGGCCAAGGGCAGGCCCAGCCCCGCCAGGGCCAGCACCACCAGCACCAGCGATGCGGGCGCCACGAGCGAGCGGCGCAGGTTGTCCAGCAGCTTCCAGCGGTTGACGGGCGATAAGCCCCAGCGCTGGGCCTGGGCCAGAAAGGGCCACAGCTGCCAGTCGCCCCGCGTCCAGCGATGCAGGCGGGCGGCGGCGGTGTCGCTGTGTTCGGGCTCCGCCTCCACCAGCGTCACATCGCTGACCACGGCGCAGCGTGCCAGCGCACCTTCGAGCAGGTCGTGGCTCAGCACCTGGTCGGCCGGCAGGCGCCCGCCCAGCACGGCGTGCACGGTGGCCACATGCAGCAGGCCCTTGCCGGTGAAACTGCCTTCGGCAAAAAAATCCTGGTACACGTCAGACGTCATGGCGCTGTACGGGTCCAGCCCCTGCTGGCCCGCAAACAGCCATTGCCACAACGAGGTGCTGGCAGAGGTGGGCAGTGGGGCCAGCACCCGGGGCTGCAGAATGCCGTAGCCCTGCACCACGCGCTGGCCTGTGGCATCCAGGCGGGGCTGGTTCTCGGGGTGTTCTGCCACCCCCACCAGGCTGCGCAGGCGGCCCGGGGGAAGCTGCGTATCGCTGTCGAGCGTGAGCACATAGCGGGTCTGGGGCGCCAGCCGCGAGAGTTCGCCCAGGTCCAGGAAGGCGCCTTGCACGCCAGTGGCGAGGGCCGCCACCAGCTGTTCGAGCTTACCGCGCTTGCGCTCCCAGCCGATCCACTGCTGCTGCGTGGGGCTGTAGGTGCGCGCGCGGTGCAGCAGCACAAAACGCGCGGCGCCGCCCGTGGTGGGCGGGTGCTGCACATTCAGGGCCAGCATCAAGCCCTGGGCATGGGCCAGCAGCGCGCTGTCGTCAGGCAGCTCTTGCACATCGGCATCCGCACCATCGGTCAGCAGCGCAAACTGCGCACAGGGCTCGGGGTTGGCCAGGTAGTGCAGGTGCAGGCGGTGCACCAGCCGGTCGATGGTGCCCGTGCTGCTGAGCAGGGCCGGTATCGCCACCAGTACCCGTGCCGATGCCGGAATGCCCGCAGGCAGCAGGTAGCGCGGCATGTAGGCGGGCCGCACGGATTCGCCAATGAGCCGATTGACCACGGCCACCACCACCTCGGACACCGGCAGCAGCAGCAAGACGGCAACCAGCGCCAGGCCCGCAAGATGGAATGCGCCGGAATCGGCCCCCACCTGCCCCGCATGCCCCGCCCACAGCGGCGCCATCAGCCAGGCCAGCAGACCGAGCGAGCCTAGCAGCAAGGCGCCCAGGTACAGCGGCACACGCGACAAGCCCACGGCAGAACGCCACAGGGCCAGCGCGTCGGTGGCATGGCGGTGCACACCCAGGTTTTGCTCCAGCTGGTTGCGCCCGGCGCCTTGCAGCCAATAGCCTGCCAGTGTCTGCACACCACCGCCAGCAGGGCTCGCACCAGTCATTTGCACCAGCAAGGCCTGCGCCACAGCGGCCTCGCCCTGTCCGCTTCGCACCGACAAACGCTCGATCCCATGCAGCGTGGTGTTGCGGGTGGCATCGTCTTCAGCGGCAAACACGGGCGACTGCAGCATGGCGCGCAGCACCAGGCTGGTCTGGCTGATGATGTCAGACCAATCGGCCGCCCCCACCCTGCGCAGCGCCGTGACGGCATTGCCCATGCTCAGCTGGTCGGCAGCCTGGTTGATCTGCTGCTGGGCCTGCAGCGCCACCAGGTCGGGTACGGCGGTCAGCAACCACTGCTGCACGGGCCACAACGGCAGCCCCGGCGTGTGCCCGCCCGGGACGGTGCGCCCGGCCATGGACTGCGCCAGATGGGCCAGAAAAACGGGTGCTACACCACGCTGCTCCATGGTGGCGCATGCGGCTTCCAGCGTCTCGGTCGTCACCGCGTCGCAGCGGGCAGCGCACAGACTGGCCAGCTCCTGCGCGGCCTTGTGGCTGGCCAGGCGCTCGGCCAGGCGGCGCAGGTTTTCGATGAGCACCACACGCAAGGTGGTGGGCAACGCCCACAGCTCGCCCTGGCTCAGCTCGCGGGTCTGCTGGTAGGCATTGAGGTAGTGCACCAGCAGCGATTCATCAAACGCGCTGTCGGTGTGGGCCACAAACGACCAGGCCACGCCATACACGCGCGGCAGCCCAACCAGCGGGGCGTCTTTGAGCACGGGCAGCGAGCGGTAGTAACGCGGCGGCAGCCCCGCCCGGATCTCCTTGAGCTGGCTTTCGATCAGGTGAAAGTTGTCAAACAGCCATTCAGCAGCGGGGCTGATGGCATGCTCGTCGTGGGATGCATCGAACAGGTAGCGGTACGCGGCCCGCAGCGCGCGGATGTTGCCTTGCAGGCGCGGGTAAAACGTGGTGCGGCCAAAGGGCGCCTTGCCTGCGTCGTGGGACGCGCCCAGGTGCCGACCATGCTCTTCGAAGCGGACCACGCCAAACACTTCGGCCCGCAGGGGCTCCAGTACAGCGCCTGCCCGGGCGTCGAGCATGCGGTCCAGCGCCGACGGAACCCAGGGCCATGGTGTGCGTAAGCCCATGCGCGCCGCCCCTACCGCAGCAGCGATACGGCCCCCACCAGCAACGTGACGAGCAGCGCAACCGTCACCACATGCTCGGCCACCAGGGCCTGCAGCCATGCAGCGCCCGCGAGCAATTGCTCCAGCGGCCCTCGCAATGCGCCGCAGTGCACGAGGTGTTCACCCAGGTGCGAAAGCTCCAGCAGCGATACCTCTGCAGGTTGCCCCAGGCAAGACGTGTCCCACGAAGAGGCGAAAGTGGATGGATGGGACATGGGCAGCTCCTGGTAGGCAAGTGAACGGCGCCACCGCATTGCGGCAGCGCTCTGATCCTCTTGTACAAGGGGCTGGGGCCGGGTGTCTGTGCGGTGTCGAACAGACCTCAGAGCCCTGCGTATTGAACGCCACAGGCATGGGCCCGTCGCTGGCCCTTCACGCACCAAACAGTGACGGCGTTCCTCCCAGACATGCGCCTTCGATCTCCAGCATGCGCAGCTTGGTCAGCGCGCCGCCACCGGCAGAAAAGCCGCCAGGCCGGTCACCCGCCGCCAGCACCCGGTGGCACGGGACCACGGGCGCAAACGGGTTCAGGCCCAGCGCCTGCCCCACAGCGCGCGACAGGCCCTTGCTGCCGATCTCTTGCGCCACCTCACCATAAGTGCGCGTGCTCCCCGGCAGTATGGCCCGGGCAATGGCGTACACCTGCTGGTGAAACGGCGAGATCCCGGACATGTCGAGCGCCACCTCACGCAGGTCGCGCGGTTGCCCGGCCAGCAGCGCCTGGATGCCTTCGATGGCGCTGCGCACGGCGGTGGGGAGCTGCGCAGGCTGCGCGCAGTGTGCATGGCCTGGACCGCAGCGCAGCAAACGCGCCCGGGTCGCCTCGGCATCCGCCTCGGGCAATTGCACGGCCACGATGCCGCCCGGGCCCCAGGCAATGCCGCAGGTGCCAATGGCGGTATCGAACAGCGCATGGCCGGGGGTGACATCAGGCACAGGCGGGTCCATTGCTGCGGGCTTGGCTATTACTATATTTTTTATAGCTACTAGCGCTTACCAAATAAGCGCTAGATGCCATTTTTACTCATATTTCCCGCGGCAAACCTGTGCAAGCGCCGTCAGTCAGCCCGCAGCGCCGCACGCAGCTGCGCACCCAGCTCGGGCTTGGCCGCAAACGGGTCGGTGGGGTTGCGGATCATCATCACGTCTTCCATGCGCGTCTGCACCGAGGCCAGGGCCTTGGGGTGGCTGTAGATGTAGAACTGGCCCTGGGCAGCGGCGTCGAACACCTTCTGCGCCACCTCGGCAGCGGTCACCTTGCCGCTGCCCACGGCCTTGTCGCTCATGGCCTGGCCGATGAGCTGGCTCTTGGTGGGCTTGTCAGCGGGCAGCTCGCCGGGGCGGTTGCGGTGGCTCTGGTTGATGCCGGTGGGCACAAAGAAGGGGCACAGCACGCTGGCGCCGATCTGGTCAGTGACCAGCGACAGGTCCTGGTACAGCGTCTCCGACAGGCTAACCACGGCGTGCTTGCTCACGTTGTAGATGCCCATATTGGGCGCGTTGAGCAGCCCTGCCATGCTGGCGGTGTTGACAATGTGGCCGCGCCAGGCCGGGTCGGCCTTGGCGGCGGCCAGCATCATGGGTGTGAACAGGCGCACGCCGTGCACCACGCCCCACAGGTTCACGCCCAGCACCCATTCCCAGTCCTTGACCGAGTTTTCCCACACCAGGCCGCCTGCGCCCACGCCTGCGTTGTTGAAAACCAGGTGCGGCGCGCCAAAGCGCTGCTGCACATCGGCGGCCAGTTGCTCCATCTGCGCGGCGTTGGATACATCCACCTTGCGGGCGAGCACCTGGCTGCCCGCAGCCTGCATCTCGGCGGCAGCGGCGTCCAGTGCGTCTTGCTGCACATCGACCAGCACCAGGTTCATGCCCAGGCGGGCGCCAATGCGCGCGCATTCCAGGCCAAAGCCCGAGCCTGCGCCGGTGAGGACGGCGGTTTTGCCAGCAAAGTTGTCGATCATTTTTCTGTCTCCTTGAAATCGTTGCCATTTACGGCGTTGGTCAAAACTGACGAGACCCAGGCCAGAGACGCCTGGCCAGGGCCGCCGAGCCACGTATGCGGCGCCTCGCTTGCGTGCGAGGGCGTCATCCCCCTTCCCGAACGGCCACTGCAATTCGAGAGAAGGGGGAAGCGGAGAAGCCGCTCAGGGGGTTGCTCTTAAAACGTAGCCGATGCGCGGGAAATGCACGTGGACCGTGCCTGCGCGCGGGTCGGTGCGGCGCAGCGTGTAGCGGGTGCGGGTGGCGGCAATCAGCTCACCTTCAGTGGGCTCGGTGCCAAAGCTCTCGGCCGCAATCGTGACCTGACTGCCCAGCGCAATGCCGTGCTCGTCCTGGAACACATCGTCCGTCAGCGGCAGCGGCTCCATGCCAGCGGCCACGGTGATGGCGTCCTGCGCACTGAACTTTTCCATGCGGCCATGGCCCAGCGCGGCGATGCGGTCCATCCACTCCAGCACGGCGGGTGTGGCGGCAAAGATGTCGGCCATCACGGGCACGCACTGGCGCGTGAACCACAGCGGGTGATACGCAGCAAAGTCGGCCAGGCAGGGCTCAGCGCCAAACAAAAAGTCGTGCTCCTCGGCCATGTGGGCGATGCGGCGCAGGTACGACTTATAGGCGGCCGTGGCATCGGCCGGGCGCAGGCGCTGCATGCCCGAACTCATCTCGCGGCGGTCTTCGCCAAACACTTGCGCAGCGGCGGGCGGCAGGTTGGCAAACAACACCGCAGCGCCCTTGGGCTGCAGGTTGTAGGCCATGGCGGCCCAGAACAGCGTGGTGTCAGCCCACTGTGCAAACACGCGCGACACGCCTTTGAGGTGCGGCGGGTACAGCACGGGCTCGGGTTGCTCGTGCTCCAGCACGTCGCAGATCAGGGCCGAATCGCAATAGATGTCGGCGCCGATCTGCAAGAACGGCGTCTTGCGGTAGCCGCCGGTCAGCGCCACCACATCGGGCTTGGGCATGACGCTGGGGATGATCACGGACTTCCAGGCCAGCTGCTTGAAGCCGAGCACCGCGCGGATCTTCTCCGAGAACGGTGACGAGGGGTAGTGGTGCAGGATGAGGTGGGACATGGGTTCTCCGCAGAAAAATGTGTCAAGCCGGCAAGGCGCGTGAAAGCAAGGTATCCAGATCGGCACCCGCACCCAGCGTGCCGAAGCTGTAGCCCCAGTCGCCGCCCAGGCGCGAATCGCAAAACGCGCCGAACACCGCGCTGGGTGCGCTGCGGACCAGCAGCGCGGCCTGCACGGCCAGGGCCACGTCCTGCGCCAGGCGGCGGGCCTCGGCCTCGGTGGTCATGGCGTCCACACGCAACGGCAGTGCGCTGGCCATGCGGTCCAGCGCCGGGTGGGCGCCGCGTGCGGAGGCCAGTTCATCGGCCAGGGCGGCTGCGGTGTCGGCGCGGCGCACGGCGCGCAGCAGGTCCAGCGCCATGATGTTGCCCGCGCCTTCCCAGATGGAGTTGAGCGGCATCTCGCGGTAGATGCGGGCCATCACGCCTTCGCCGCCCTCCTCCACATAGCCGTTGCCGCCCAGGCATTCCATGGCCTCTTGCGCAAACACGCTGCCGCGCTTGCACACCCAGAACTTGGCCACGGGCGTGAGCAGGCGGGCCATGATGGCCTCGTGCTCGCTCTTGTCTTTGTGGTCAAAGGCGCTCGCAAGCCTTATGGAGAGAGCGGTAGCCGCTTCACTTTCCAGCGCCAGATCGGCCAGCACGTTGCGCATCAGCGGTTGCGCGATGAGCTTCTTGCCAAAAGCCGAGCGCTGGCGCGTGTGGTGCAGCGCGATGCTGAGCGCCTGCCGCATGAGGCCGCTGGTGCCCAGGGCGCAATCGAGCCGCGTCATGGTGCCCATCTCCAGGATCTGCGCCACGCCCCGGCCCTCCTCGCCCACGCGCCAGGCCATCGCGTCGATGAACTCGACCTCGGAGCTGGCGTTGGCGTGGTTGCCCAGCTTGTCCTTGAGGCGCTGGATGCGGATCGTGTTGACGGTGCCGTCATCACCATCGGGCAGCACGCGCGGCAGGAAGAAGCAGGTCAGCCCGCCGGGCGCCTGCGCCAGGATCAGGAAGGCGTCGCACATGGGGGCCGAGAAGAACCACTTGTGGCCCGTGATGCGGTAGCGCGCGCCCCAGGCATCGTCGCCATCGGGCACGGCCTGCGTGGTGTTGGCGCGCACGTCCGATCCGCCCTGCTTCTCGGTCATGCCCATGCCCATGGTGAGCGCGGATTTTTGCGAGAACAGCGCCAGACGCGGGTCGTACTGCGTGCTCGCCAAACCCTGACTCCAGTCCGCCCAGACCGCTGTATTGCCTCGCAATGCCGGGGTCACGGCATAGCTCATCGACACGGGGCAGAGGACCGAGGGCTCAGACTCGGTAAACAGCATGAAGCCTGCTGCGCGCTCCACATGCGCGTGGCCCGTGTCCTGGCGCGACCAGGGCGTGGCATGCAGGCCGTGGCGCAGCGCGGCGCCCATCAGCGCGTGGTAGCTGGGGTGGAACTCCACCACATCCGTGCGGTGGCCAAAGCGGTCGTGGGTGCGCAGCTGGGGCTTGTGGGTGTTGGCCAGGCGCGCGTGCATCGCCATCTCTGCCGAGCCCATCTCCGCGCCCAGGGCCGTCAGGCGCGCCAGCGGCAGATCGGGGGCATGCAGGCGCAGAGCGTCCTGCAGCGGCTGGTTGGTGGTGAACAGGTTCACATCCGCCCACGGCGTGCTCTGGTTGAAGACGTCATGGGTGCGAGCCGGGGCGGCGGTGGGCAAGGTCATGTCGGCTCCTTCACGGGTGGGCTGTATGAATGGTCGAAGGGGCTGCGGCTGTGTCAGCCCGCCTTTCGCAGCATTTCAATGTGCGGGATATCGTCTTCTAGGTATTCGTCCGAGACCGCCTCAAAACCCAGGCTGCCATAGAAGCCCTGCAGGTGCGCCTGCGCACTGATGCGGATGCCCCGCCCCGGCCATGCCAGGCTGCAGCGAGCGATGCCCTCCTGCATCAGCGCTCGGCCCGTGCCGTTGCCGCGCGCCTCCTTGGCCGCGACCACGCGGCCGATGGAGGGCTCGGGGTAGTTCACGCCCGGGTCCACCACGCGCAGGCAGGCTTGCAGCGCACCCGCCGCGTCGTAGCCCAGCAGGTGGTAGGACTTTTTGTCCGCGTCGTCCGGGTCCTGGTACGGGCCCTGCTCCAGGATGAACACCTTGCAGCGCAGGGCCAGGGCGTCATGCAGCGCATGCACGCCCAGGTCGTCGAAGCGGACCCAGACCCAACGGAACATCATGGGCGCATTCCTCGCAGAGGGACATTCTGCGAGGCCTGTGCAACTGGCGCGAACCAGGCCAGGGCCGCCGTGCAAGGGCCGCCCCGCCGCACGGGCGGCGTCCCCCCTGGGGGGGAAGACGCGAAGCGGCTCAGGGGGGGCTTCATACCAGCTTGACGAGTTGCTTGCCAAAGTTCTTGCCCTTGAGCAGGCCCAGGAAGGCATCGGGCGCGGCGGCAATGCCTTGGGCAATGGTTTCGCGCGGGCGCAGCTTGCCGGTACCCACCAGCGTGCCCAGCTCCTTGAGCGCCTCGGGCCAGACTTCCATGTGCTCGCTCACGATGAAGCCTTCGACCTTCATGCGGTTGATGAGCATGAGCGCGGGGTTGGCCATGGGCAGCGGCGCGCCGTCATAGCCCGCGATCATGCCGCACAGGGCGATGCGACTGAAGGCGTTCATGCGCAGCATCACGGCGTCCATGATCCAGCCGCCCACGTTCTCGAAGTAGCCGTCGATGCCGTTGGGGCAGGCTTCCTTGAGCGCCTTGGACATGGCGCGCGCGTCGCTGTGCACCTTGTAGTCAATGCAGGCGTCAAAGCCCAGCTCGTCCACAGCATATTTGCACTTGTCCGTGCCACCCGCAATGCCCACCACGCGGCAGCCCCGGGCCTTGGCCAGCGCGGCGAAAGCGCTGCCCACGGCACCGGTAGCAGCGCTCACCACCACGGTTTCGCCGTCCTTGGGCGCGATGATCTTGACCAAGCCGTACCAGGCCGTCACGCCCGGCATGCCCACTGCGCCCAGGTAATGCGACAGGGGCACGTGGGTCGTGTCGACCTTGCGCAGCGCGCCGGGCTGTTCGGCATTGACAACGCTGTACTCCTGCCAGCCGCCCATGCCCACCACCTTGTCGCCCACGGCGTACTTGGGGTGCTTGCTTTCGGCCACTTCACCCACGGTGCCGCCGATCATGACCTCGCCCAGCGCCTGCGACGCCGCGTAGCTCTTGCTCTCGTTCATGCGACCGCGCATGTACGGGTCCAGGCTCAGGAAATGGTGGCGCACCAGCACTTCGCCATCCTTGAGTACGGGGGTGTCCACCGCCACCAGCTTGAAGTTGCTGGCCACGGCTTCGCCCTGGGGGCGGTTGTCGAGAACGATTTGTTGGTTGCGTGGCATGCGAGACTCCTTCTGAATTTCAATTACTATCAATTTAATAGCTGCTTGCGCTTATTCATAAAGCGCCAGAGGCCAATTCAATCTATAAAACCGGCTCAATCGGTGGATATCACCTTGAGCGAGTGGGTGCTACGGCTGTCCACCGGCAGGCGCCGCACATACTTGAACGTGCCGGTGGCATGGCTGCAGACTCTGCCCTGGGCGTCGTAGACCGTACCCTCGGTGAATGCCATGGTGGCCGTGCGGTGAATCAGTCGCCCCTTGGCCACCAGCGGCCCCCGTGCGGGCTGCATGAAGCTGGTCTTCATCTCGATGGTGACCACGCCCATGTCGGGCGTCACACTGCGCGCCGCCGTGGCCATGGTCACGTCCAGCAGCGTCATCGACGCGCCGCCGTGGGTCACATCAAAGGAGTTCAGGTGCTCGGGCTTGGCCTCGTAGTGCAACTCGGACTCGCCGCCCTCCATCCGGTGCAGCGTGAAGCCCAGATGGCTGACAAAGGGAATTTCGACACCGAAACTGATCAAGGGATTTCCTCAGAACACAAACGTCAAATCCTGGCGCGGCTCAGGCCAGGGCAGCCGAGCAAGGCCCGCCCCACAGCGAGGGCTGCGCCCCCCTTACCGGCAAAGCCGAGAGAAGGGGAATGCGCGCAGCGCCTCAGGGGGATGTACCGAATTCAACCGCCGGTCACGATGCTGACCCCACCATCCACCGCCAGCCATTGCCCGGTGATGTGCTTGCCCGCATCCGACGCATACAGCGCACACAGGCCCTTCAGGTCTTCGTCATCGCCCAGGCGGCCCAGCGGGGCATGCGCGGCCAAAGCCTCTTCGCCCATGGCCTTGAGGGTGCCCACCGTCATTTTGCTCGGGAAGAAACCTGGGCAGATAGCGTTGACACGGATGTTGTACTTGCCCCATTCAGCAGCCAGCGCACGCGTGAAGTTGATCACTGCGCCTTTGGACGTGTTGTAAGCAATGGTGTTCATGCCTTTGGGGTTGCCACCCAGCCCGGCGATGGACGCCACGTTGATGATGCTGCCGCTCTTGCGCGCAATCATGCTGTGCTTGGCGATGTGCTGGCTCAAGATGAAATAGCCGCGCACGTTGAGGTTCATCACCTTGTCCCAGGCTTCGACGGGGTGATCTTCGGCGGGCGCGCCCCAGGCGGCACCGGCGTTGTTCACGAGGATGTCTACCGGGCCCAGGCCCAGCGTCTCGTCGGCCAGGCGGCGGATATCTTCTTCCTTGGCGCAATCGGCCGCGATCCAGCGTGCGTCAATGCCTGCCGCCTTCAGGTCTGCCGCGGCCTCTTCCAGGTCCGAGGCCTTGCGCGAGCTCAGCACGATCTTTGCGCCAGCCTCGCCCAGCGCGTGGGCCAGTTGCAAGCCCAGGCCGCGGGAGCCGCCGGTGACCAGTGCGGTCTTGCCGGTGAGGTCAAACAGTTGTTGGATGGTACGGGTCATGGTGAAAGTCTCCTTCGGTGTTGGATGGATCTGTCGATGGGTGGTGGGCCCACGCGGCAGACGATTGTGCGGTGCAACGGGGGCCGGTTGTGTCGCGGTGGTGTCGGGTGGCCCGGCCAAGCGCCCCGGTCAGCGATTGGCTAAGGGCCCGTGTCAGCGCGCAGCCGGGCCCGCACCACGATGAGTACCACACCCACCGCAGCCAGCACTCCGCCACCCACGATGAGAGTCCATCCCAGGGCAGCGTCGGTGCGGGCGGTGGCGATGCCCAGGATGAGCGCGAGCAGACCGCCGTAGATCAGCACCCAGACAAGCTTTTGCAGGCGCTGCAGCGTGAGCGGTGCAGCCATCAGAACGCCTCTTCCGGAAAGCTGGCGCAGGTCGCGTCGCGTGTACTGACCACTTGCAGCCAGGCGCCGATTTTGGGCAATTCGTAGTGGAAGAAAAAGCGCATCGCCCCCATGCGGCCCACACTGGCTGGCTGCGCCAGGGCCGCATCGGCCGCCAGTGTGGCCAGTGCCACGTCCAGCCACACCCAGGCCAGCACCGTATGACCAAAGGCTTGCATGTAGGGCACGGCGTTGGCCAGCGCATCGGCCGGTTGCCCGGTGGCCCAGGCGGCCTTGGTGGCGGCGCCCACGTCCTGCAGCGCCTTGCCCAGCGCGTTGGCATGGGCAGCGAGTGCGGGCACCTGGATGGCGCGCTCGATGGTGGCGTTGATGCGCCCGGCCAGCAGTTGCAGGCCGCGTCCGCCTTCCATCAGCACCTTGCGGCCCAGCAAGTCCATGGCCTGGATACCGTGCGTGCCTTCGTGAATCATGTTCAGGCGGTTGTCGCGCCAGTACTGCTCGACCGGGAAGTCACGCGTGTAGCCATAGCCACCGTGAATCTGGATGGCCAGGCTGTTGGCCTCCAGGCACCATTCGCTGGGCCAGCTCTTGGCGATGGGGGTCAGCACCTCCAGCAGCAGGCGGGCCTCATCGGCAGCTGCCGCATCACCCGTGTGCTGCTCATCCACCAGTCGCGCACAGAACAGGTTGAGCGCCAGGGCGCCTTCGCCATACGACTTTTGCGCCAGCAGCATGCGCTTGACGTCGGCGTGTTCAATGATGCGCACCTGCGGCTGCGCGGCATCCTTGACCACGGCTGCAGCGCCATCCTTGGGGCCCTGCACCGGGCGGCCTTGGGGGCGGTTCTTCGCGTAGTCCAGGCTGGCGTAGTAACCCGCCAGGCCCAGCATGGTGGCGGCCATGCCGATGCCGATGCGCGCCTCGTTCATCATGTGGAACATGCAGTGCAGGCCCTTGCCGGGTTGGCCGACCAGGTAGCCCACGGCACCGCTACCGGCGCCGTCCAATCCTGCGCCCGCCTCGCCGCCCACCGGGTACTTGCCTTCGCCAAAGTTCAGCAGCGTGTTGGTGGTGCCGCGCCAGCCCAGCTTGTGGTTCAGGCCCGCCAGCGCCACGTCGTTGCGCACGCCGGTGAGCTGGCCGTTGGTGTCCACCAGCTTCTTGGGCACGATGAACAGCGAAATGCCCTTGGTGCCGGGCACCAGCTTGCCGTCCGGCCCCGGAATCTTGGCCAGCACCAGGTGCACGATGTTTTCGGTCAACTCATGGTCGCCCGAGCTGATCCACATCTTGTTGCCCTTGAGGCGGTAGCGCGGGCCGAGCGGGTCGGTCTCAAAACCTTCGCCATCCGGCACGGCGCGTGTGGCCACGTCGGACAGCGACGAGCCCGCCTGCGGCTCCGACAGGCACATGGTGCCCGACCAGCGGCCGTTGAATTCGTTGAGCGCAAACACCTGCTTTTGCAGCTCGGTGCCATGCACCATGAGCAGGTTGGCGTTGCCCGATGTCAGCAGGTTGGAGCCGATGCTGATCGATGCGGCCGCAAAAAAGCTGTTGGCGGCAGCCTCCACCGTGTAGGGCAACTGCATGCCGCCAATGTCGTAGTCCTGCGCTGCACTCAGCAGGCCCGATTCTGCGTAGGCGCGCCGTGCTTCGTAGGTAGCGTGGGGCAGCACCACACGCAGCGTGCCATCGGGCTCGGTCTCGGTGCGGGGCTCTTCCAGATCGACCTGCCGGTTGAACGGCGCGTACTTCTCGCGCGCGATGCGCTCGGAGGTGTCGAGCACGGCATCGAAGGTTTCGCGGGAGTGATCGGCAAAGCGCTCGCGGGCTTGCAGCTTCTCGGCATCGAGCCATTGGTACAACAGAAAGTCAACGGTGGGGCGCAGGCTCATGGCATTTTCATTCAAAATGGCCTCTAGCGCTTATTCACAAAGCGTTAGCAGCTATAAAAAGAGGAGCTTTAAGGTCCATAAAAAAACCCCGGTACAGCATCACTCAACACAGTGGCACTGCACGCGGGGTTGTCCCGGTCGCTAAACCGCTGCAGGGTCAGAACACCTCAAAGATGCCTGCTGCACCCATGCCGCCGCCGATGCACATGGTCACGCACACCTTCTTGGCGCCACGGCGCTTGCCTTCGATGAGGGCGTGGCCCGTGAGGCGCTGGCCCGACACACCATAGGGGTGGCCCAGGGCGATGGCGCCGCCGTTCACGTTCAGGCGGTCCGCCGGGATACCCAGCTTGTCGCGGCAGTACAGCACCTGCACGGCAAAGGCTTCGTTCAACTCCCACAGGTCGATGTCTTCCACCTTCAGGCCCAGCTTCTTGAGCACCTTGGGCACGGCAAACACGGGGCCAATGCCCATTTCATCGGGCTCGCAACCGGCCACCGCAAAGCCGAGGAAACGGCCCAGGGGCTTGAGGCCCTTCTTGCTGGCGTACTCTTCGCTGGTGACCACGCAGGCACCGGCGCCGTCAGAGAACTGGCTGGCATTGCCGGCCGAGATCAGGCCGCCGGGCAGCGCCGAGCGCAGGCCGCTGATGGCCTCTACCGTCGTGCCTTCGCGCGTGCCTTCGTCCTTGCTCACCGTGACTTGCTTGGTGATCAGGCCCAGCGTCTTGTCGGCCACACCGGCTGTGACGGTAATGGGAGCGATTTCAGCGTCGAACAAGCCTGCTGCTTGCGCTGCACAGGCCTTTTGCTGGCTGCCTGCGCCGTACTCGTCCATGGCTTCGCGACTGATGTTGTAGCGCTTGGCCACTTGCTCGGCGGTCTGCAGCATGCTCCAGTAGATCTCGGGCTTTTGCTTGGCCAAGGCCAGGTCCTGGATCATGTGCAGGTTCATCTCTTGCTGCACGCAGGAGATGCTTTCGACGCCACCGGCCACAAACACATCGGCCTCGCCCGCGATGATGCGCTGGGCAGCCATGGCAATGGTCTGCAGGCCCGACGAGCAGAAGCGGTTGACGGTCACGCCCGATGCCGTGATGGGCAGGCCGGCCTTCAGCGCGATCTGGCGCGCGATGTTGCTGCCGGTGGCGCCTTCGGGCGTGGCGCAACCCATGATGACGTCGTCCACGTCAGCGCCGTCAATGCCAGCGCGCTGCACGGCGTGCTGCACGGCATGGCCGCCCAGGGTGGCGCCGTGCGTCATGTTGAACGAACCCTTCCAGCTCTTGGCGAGTGGCGTGCGGGCGGTGGAAACAATCACTGCGGAGGTCATGTGAATTCCTTTGATTCGGTATCTGTGGATGCGGCTTACTGGAAGGCCTTGCCTTCAGCGGCCAGCTTGGCCAGCAGCGGAGCGGGCTTCCAGAACGCTGCGTCATCCAGCGGGTTCTTGGCAAAGCGGTCCATGGCCTGCACCACGTTGAACAGGCCCACCTCGCTGGCGTAGTGCATGGGGCCACCACGGTAGATGGGGAAGCCATAGCCTGTGAGATACACCATGTCGATATCGCCGGCCTTGCTGGCGATGCCGTCTTCCAGGATGTGCGCGCCTTCGTTGACCAGGGCGAACACCAGGCGCTGCACGATTTCTTCGTCCGAAATCTTGCGCGGCGTGATGCCTTGCGCCTTGCGGTGGTCTTCGATCATCTGCACCACCTCAGCGCTCGGGATGGCGTCGCGCTTGCCGGGCACATAGTCGTACCAGCCGGCGCCGGTCTTTTGGCCAAAACGGCCTTTCTCGCACAGCAGGTCGGCAGTCTTGCTGTACTTGATGTCGGGCTTTTCGGTGTAGCGGCGCTTGCGAATAGCCCAACCAATGTCGTTGCCCGCCAGGTCCCCCATGCGGAAGGGACCCATGGCAAAGCCGAACTTCTCGATGGCCTTGTCCACCTGTTGGGGAGTGCAACCCTCGTCCAGCAAAAAGCCGGCTTGCTGGCTGTATCGCTCGATCATGCGGTTGCCAATGAAGCCATCGCACACGCCAGAGACTACGGAGGTCTTCTTGATCTTCTTGCCGATGGCCATCACGGTGGCCAGCACGTCCTTGGCAGTCTCTTTGCCACGCACCACTTCGAGCAGCTTCATCACGTTGGCGGGGCTGAAGAAGTGCATGCCCACAACATCTTGCGGACGCTGGGTGAAGCTGGCGATCTTGTCCACGTCCAGTGTGGACGTGTTGGAAGCCAGGATGGCGCCAGGCTTGGCCACGGCATCCAGTTGCTTGAACACAGCCTCCTTCACGCCCATCTCTTCGAACACGGCTTCGATGATGAGGTCGCAGTCCTTGAGGTCATCGTAGCTCAGCGTGGTGCTCAGCAGGGCCATGCGCTGCTCGTACTTGTCTTGCTTGAGCTTGCCCTTCTTGACCTGGGCTTCGTAGTTCTTTTGGATCGTGGCCACGCCACGGTCCAGGGCTTCCTGCTTCATTTCCAGAATCTTGACGGGGACGCCCGCGTTCAGGAAGTTCATGGAAATGCCGCCGCCCATGGTGCCCGCACCAATCACGCCGACCAGCTTGATGTCGCGCTTGGGCGTGTCAGACGGCACATCGGGGATCTTGCTGGCTGCACGCTCAGCCATGAACAGGTGGCGCAGTGCACGGCACTCGGGCGTCCACATCAGATTGATGAAGATCTCGCGCTCGACCAGCATGCCCTCGGCAAACTTCTTCTTGGTGGCGGCTTCGACGGCGTCCACGCACTTGGCAGGCGCCGGGAAATTCTTGGCCATGCCCTTGACCATGTTGCGCGCGAACTGGAAGTACGCGTCGCCCTCGGGGTGCTTGCAAGGGAGGTTGCGCACCAGCGGCAGCGGACGGGCATCGGCCACGCTCCGGGCAAAGGCCAGGGCTTCTTCGGCCAGTGATTCGGCCGATGCAGCCATCTTGTCAAACAGCTTCTGGCCGGGCACGGCGCCGATCATTTCGCTCTTGACGGGCTCGCCGCTCACGATGAGGTTGAGCGCGGCTTCCACGCCAATCACGCGCGGCAGGCGCTGCGTGCCACCTGCGCCGGGGATCAGGCCCAGCTTGACTTCGGGCAGTGCAATCGAGCAGCCAGGCGCTGCGATGCGGTAGTGGCAGCCCAGGGCCAGCTCCAGCCCGCCACCCATGGCAACGGTGTGCACGGCAGCGACCACCGGCTTGGCCGAGTTTTCGATGGCGGAGATCACCGACAGCAGATTGGGTTCTTGCAGCGACTTGTCGGTACCGAACTCCTTGATGTCGGCGCCACCAGAGAACGCACCACCGGCACCGGTGATCACGATGGACGTGACCGCTGCATCGGCATTGGCACGGCCCAGGCCGTCCACGATGCCCTGGCGGGTCGCCAAACCGAGTCCGTTGACGGGAGGGTTGGCCATGGTGATCACGGCAACGGAGCCGTGGACTTTGTATTCAGCGGTCATGGTGCTGTTGTTCCTTGGAAAGTGAAAAAGAACGATCGTGCGTTTTTATTGTAGAGACTTCGGGCGGCACTGGCGTGTCAATTTGTCCCGGGCGGGACAAGGGGGTTTCAGACATCCCCTGAAGAGCAGATTCCGGCAGGCAAAAAAGAGGCGCCACCGAAGACCGGGCACCTCTGTGGATCACAGTTGGTGGCGCGCCTTCCAGTGCGCCCGCCCTGCCCCGGATCTTTGAAACTGGCGCGCCCCGAGACCAGGGCAGCCGGGCAAGGGCCGCCCCGCAGCGAGGGCTGCGTCCCCTTCCCGAATCGCGCAGAGATTCGAGAGAAGGGGGAAGGCGCACAGCGCCCCAGGGGGATCACCCTTTCACACCTCCAGCCATTCCTTGCGGATGTAGTTGTCTGCTCGCAGGCTGTCCGGCGTGCCCTGGAACACGATGGAGCCATGCCCCATCACCAGCGCGCGGTCCGAAATCTTCATCGCAATGGTCAGCTTCTGCTCGATCAGCAGCACTGAAATGCCGCGCGCCTTGATGGTCTGCAGGTACTGCCCCACCAGTTCGACAATCTTGGGCGCCAGGCCCTCGGTGGGCTCGTCGATGATGATGAGGTCCGGGTCGCCCATGAGCGTGCGGCACAGGGTCAGCATCTGCTGCTCGCCGCCCGACATCACGCCCGCCTCGGTGTGCTGGCGCTCCTTGAGGCGCGGGAACATCTCGTACATGTCGTCAAACGACCAGCGACTGTTCTTGCCACTGCCCTTTTGACCCAGCATCAGGTTCTGGTGCACTGTGAGGTTAGGGAACACATCGCGGCTTTCCGGCACGTAGCCCACCCCCAGGTGGGCGATCTCATAGGCCTTCTTGCCATTGAGGTCCTGCCCTTTCCAGTTGAGGGTGCCCTCCCAGTCCACCAGGCCCATGATGGCCTTGGCGGTGGTGGATCGGCCCGATCCGTTGCGCCCCAGCAGGGCCACAATTTCGCCGGGTTGCACGTCGAAGGTCACGCCATGCAGCACATGGCTTTTGCCGTAGTAGGCGTGGAGATTTTCGATTTTCAGCATGTCAGTGTCCCGCCCCTTGCTCGTCGGCAACGACAGAGCCCAGATAGGCTTCTTGCACGCGCTGGTTGGCGCGCACCTTGTCGGGCGTGTCAAAGGCAATCACCTCGCCATACACCACCACGGCGATCTTGTCGGCCAGACCAAAGACCACGCCCATGTCGTGCTCCACGGTCAGCAGCGTACGGCCTTCGGTCACTTCCTTGATGAGGTGGATGAAGCGCGAGGTTTCGGTCTTGCTCATGCCGGCCGTGGGTTCGTCCAGCAGGATCACGTTGGCGCCGCCCGCGATGGTGATGCCGATCTCCAGCGCACGTTGCTCGGCATAGGTGAGGTTCATGGCCAGCGTGTCGCGCTTCTTGTCGAGCTTGATCATCTCCATGAGTTGCTTGGCACGCTCGTTAGCGTCGTGCAGGTTCGACAGGAAGCGCAGGAACGTGTACTTGTAGCCCATGCTCCACAGGACGCCGCAGCGCAGGTTCTCAAACACCGACAACTTGGGAAAGATGTTCGTGATCTGGAAGCTGCGCGAAAGCCCTTTTCGGTTGATCTCGTAAGGCGCCAGCCCGTTGATGCGCTGGCCGTTCAGGATCACGTCGCCGCTGGTGGGCGCAAAGCGCCCGCTGATCAGATTGAACAGCGTGGACTTGCCCGCGCCATTGGGGCCGATGATGGCCACACGCTCGCCAGGAGCGACCGCCAGGTTGGCACCCCGGATGATCTCGGTCTTGCCAAAACTCTTGCGCAAGTCGCGCAGTTCGAGCGCATAGGTTGCGTTGTCAGCCGCCATGGTTACAAAGCCTCCCCGCGCTTGATTTCATGTTCTATCTCTTCCTGGATCTTGCCCCACTGGTGCACAAACTGGCGGCGGCAGAGTTCAAACAGGGCAAAGCCCGTCACCATCACAAACACCGCGCCAAACCAGCTGGTAAAGCCCTTGGCGTTGAGCGTGGCCCCCAGGAAATTCAGCTCTGGCCCCAGCGCCGCATTGAGCTGCAGGTGGTAGGTCATCTCGATCATGCAGGCTGCGCCCATCACACCTACCAGGGCAGTACCGCCCAGCGCAAGGTACGAAGTCCACAGCTGGCGCAGCTTGCCAAACTTGGCCAGGCGCAGGTTCATCATGATCAGGCTGGCCACGCCGCCGGGCGCATACATCACCATGAACAGGAACACCAAGCCCAGGTACAGCAGCCAGGCCTTTGACAACTCGGACAGGAGCACCGAGGCCAGCACCAGCAGCACCGCGCCAATGATGGGACCAAAGAAGAAAGTGGCCCCCCCCAGGAAGGTGAACAGCAGGTAGCCACCGGAGCGGAGAACGCTCAGGCTGTCAGCCCCGGTGATGATCTCGAAATTGATCGTGGCCAGCCCACCACCGATGCCTGCAAAAAAGCCCGCGATGATGAAAGCAAAGTAGCGCACACGCTGCGTGTTGTAGCCAATGAACTCAACGCGCTCGGGGTTGTCGCGCACTGCGTTCAGGATGCGGCCCAGCGGCGTGCCCGTGAAGGCGAACATCGCAGCAGTGCAGACAAAGCAGTATGCAGCTATCAGGTAGTACACCTGAATCGCAGGCCCGAAGGTGATTCCAAAGAAGGGCGTGCCGTACACACGGTCCGTGGTGATGCCGCCTTCTCCACCGAAGAACTCCGGAAACATCAGCGCCATGGATGCCACGAGCTCGCCAATACCCAGCGTGATCATGGCGAAGGTCGTTCCCGACTTTTTGGTGGTCACGAAACCGAGCAGGATGGCAAAAAATGCCCCAGCCAGCCCCCCCACCAGAGGGATCAACACCAACGGAATCTGCACAGAGCCCTTGGTTGCCATGTTCATGGCATGGATGGCGATGAAAGAACCCAGCCCGGTGTAGACCGCATGGCCAAAGCTCAGCATGCCCCCCTGCCCCAGCAAGATGTTGTAGGACAGGCAAATGATGATCAGGTAACCGATCTGCGAGAGCATGGTCAGCGCCAGACTGCTGCGGAACAGCATGGGCGCCACGATGAGCATGACCGCAAACAGAGTCCAGATGATGAAACGCCCGACGTTCCAAGGCTTGAACCGGTAGTGCGACTTGGCGCTGGAAGCGACAGAAGTAGTAGTTGTAGTGGAATTCATGGCATCAGTCCTCCCGCGTACCCAACAAGCCCTTGGGGCGGAAGATCAGGATCAGCACAAGGAACAGGTAAGGGAGGATGGGTGCCACCTGAGAGATCGTGAGCTTGAGCAGGGGATAGCCGAAGGTCTGCTCGGTCACGGCCACGCCCACCGCCTTGAAGACATGGATGAGCGAGTAGTCCAGCGCCACGGCAAAGGTCTGGACCACGCCGATCAGCAGCGAGGCGATGAAGGCCCCCGCCAGCGAGCCCATGCCGCCGACTACCACCACCACGAAGATGATGGAGCCCACGGAAGCCGCCATGGCCGGTTCGGTGACATAGGTGTTGCCGCCGATCACACCTGCCAGGCCCGCCAGCGCAGCGCCGCCGCCAAACACCAGCATGAACACGCGCGGCACGTTGTGGCCCAGCGCCTCGACCATCTCGGGGTATTTGAGGGCCGCCTGGATCACCAGACCGATGCGCGTGCGAGTGAGCAGCAGCCACACCGACACCAGCATCAACAAGGCCACCAGCATCACAAACGAGCGGGACTTGGGAAACTGCGTGCCGTACAGCGAGAACAGCGGCCCCTGCAGTTGCTCGGGCAGGCCGTAGGGCACGGTGGAGCGGCCCCAGACAAGCTGCACGACTTCCAGAATGAGGTACGACAGACCGAACGTGACCAGCAGCTCGGGCACGTGGCCGAACTTGTGCACGCGGCGCAAGGCATAGCGCTCAAACGCAGCCCCCAGTGCGAACACGGCAAGGGGTGCCAGCACCAGCGCTGGCCAGAAGCCCACCACCCCGGAGATGGTGAATGCGAAATAGGCACCCAGCATGTAGAAGCTGGTGTGCGCAAAGTTGAGCACGCCCATCATGCTGAAGATCAGCGTGAGGCCGGAACTCAGCATGAACAGCAGGAGCCCGTAGCTCACGCCGTTGAGCAAAGAGATCACGAAAAACTCAGGATTCATTGGAATTTTTCATTGCGAAGGGAAAAAAAAAGCCCGAGTAGGTCGGGCCTCGAAGTTCTGGCACCCTGGTGCGGGTTCACGATCTCGCGGGAGTCACCTTGGAGATCATGAACGCCTTGTTGCCGCCAGCGCCGGGTTCAGGGGCGTTTCATCTGGCACGAGGTGGGCGTGCTGGCCACGTAGGGCTCGTAGTACTTCATCGGTACAAAGGTGTAGCCGGTATTTTCGGAGTCGATGGGGTACTTGCCGCCCGCCTTTTCCCACTTCGAAATGAACAGGCCCTGCTGCAACTGGTGGTCGGTCTTGCGCATCTCGACCTCACCGTTGAAGCTCTTGAACTTCATGCCTTCAAACGCGGCAGCCACCTTCACAGGGTCTGTGGACTTGGCTTTGACAAAGCCTTCCGACAGCATCGTGAATGCGTGGTAAACGGCACCCGTGTACATGTCATCGTTGAACTTCTTCTTGAAGTCCACCACGATCTGGTTCAGCGGGCCAGGAATGTTCATGTGGGCATAGGCCACCATGTACACGCGGCCCGCTGCAGCGGCACCCATGGCCGTGGGGCTGCCGGTGACAGAGCCGTAATAGGTGTAGAAGTTGACGTTGTTCAAACCGGCGTCGTTAGCGGCCTTGATCAGCAGCGCCAGGTCCGAACCCCAGTTGCCGGTGATCACGCTGTCGGCACCCGACTGCTTGATCTTGGCGATGTAGGGAGAGAAGTCACGCACCTGGGCCAGGGGGTGCAGATCGTCACCCACGAACTGCACGTCGGGGCGCTTGCGCTGCATCATCTCCTTGGCGAACTTGGAGACCTGGTGGCCGTGCGAGTAGTTCTGATTGATCAGGTAGACCTTCTTGACCTCTGGCAGATCCTTCATGTAAGTCGTCAACGCTTCCATCTTCATGGAAGTGTCTGCGTCGAGACGGAAATGCCAGTAGCTGCACTTGCTGTTGGTGAGGTCAGGGTCTACAGCTGCGTAGTTCAGGAACAGGACTTCCTTGCCAGGGTTGCGCGCGTTGTGCTTTTCGAGCGCATCCATGATGGCCAGCGCCGGGCCCGAACCATTGCCTTGCACCACATAGCGTGCACCCTGGTCCATGGCCGAGCGCAGGGCACTGGTTGTCTCTTGCGGGCTGAGCTTGTTGTCGATGCCGATGATTTCAAATTTGACGCCTGCCGGGTTCTTCTTGTTGAACTCTTCAGCGATGAACTGGAAGCTCTTGAGCTGGTTCGTTCCCACGGCCGCCATCAGACCGGAGAGAGGGTCAAGCCAGGCGATCTTCACCGTCTCGCCCTTTTGAGCGAATGCCCCGCCAGCGCTTGCCAGTATTACCGATGCAGCTACAGCCTTAATAGCAAATTTCATGGTCTTGTCTCCTTGTAAATTAATACGATGCAGCGTACCGCGTTGCAACAAAGCGATGCTCAGGGATTGCCCCTACCAGCGTCGCACACGTGACTGAACCCGGTGTCACCCTCTGAGCCGCTGCAGGCCTTCACCCCTTTCTCGCTGCGTCGGAGAGGGGCGCACCCGGTGGCCTGGCAGAGCCAGTTTCACAGGCCGCGACGATGACGATGGCACTGCCATGACCGATGACTTGTCTCAAAGACCTGGAAGCTTGTAATCCTTCAACTGCTCACGCAGTTTGGTCTTGAGCATCTTGCCGGTGGCGCCCAGTGGAATGGCCTCGACGAACACCACGTCATCGGGGATCTGCCACTTGGCCGTCTTGCCTTCGTAGAAGGCCAGCAGCTCTTCGCGCGTGACCTCGGAACCAGGGCGCCTGACCACTGCGACGATGGGGCGTTCGTCCCACTTGGGGTGCGGCATGCCCACACACGCTGCCATGGCAATCGCGGGGTGCGCCATCGCAATGTTCTCGATGTCGATGGAGCTGATCCACTCGCCGCCCGACTTGATCACGTCCTTGCTGCGGTCGGTGATCTGCATGAAGCCGTCGGCATCGATGGTGGCCACATCACCCGTGGGAAACCAGCCCCGGCCATGTGCATCCTTGACGAGGGGATTGCCGCCCTCGCCCTTGAAATAGCTGTCGACAATCCAGGGCCCCTTGACCAGCAAATCGCCGTAGGTCTTTCCATCCCAGGGCAACTCGCTGCCATCACCACCCACGATCTTCATGTCCACACCGTAGATCGCGCGGCCCTGCTTTTGCAGGATCTTCATCTGGTCATCCTTGGACATGGCCAGGTGCTTGTTCTTCAAGGTACACAGCGTGCCCAGCGGGCTCATCTC
Organism: Acidovorax facilis; assembly: GCA_964031875.1. Taxonomy (GTDB): domain Bacteria; phylum Pseudomonadota; class Gammaproteobacteria; order Burkholderiales; family Burkholderiaceae_C; genus Acidovorax; species Acidovorax facilis_A. The sequence continues at coordinate 33,111 of CAXIRU010000105.1, read as the reverse complement.
GGTCATGCCCCAGGCGTGCAACACCTCCACACCATAGTCTTCCTTGAAGGCGTGGATCATGGCGGGCGGACAGGCCGAACCGCCAATGACGGTGCGTCGCAGCGTGGAGAACTTGAGGCCTGCGGGCTTCATGTGGCCCAGCATCATCTGCCACACGGTGGGCACGCCAGCGGCGTAGGTGACCTTCTCGCCTTCGATCAGTTCGTAAATCGACTTGCCATCCATGGCGGGACCAGGGAACACCAGCTTGCAACCCGTGAGCGCAGCCGAGTATGGAATGCCCCAGGCATTGACGTGGAACATGGGCACAACCGGCAGCACCGAGTCCCGTGCGGAAAGGCACATCACATCAGGCAGCGCTGCCGCATAGGCATGCAGCGTGGTCGAACGATGGCTATACAGCGCAGCCTTGGGGTTGCCGGTGGTGCCGCTGGTGTAGCACATGCTCGACGCCGAGTTCTCGTCGAACTCGGGCCATGCATAGTCGGCCGACTGGGCGCCAATCCAGGCCTCGTAACTGGCGAGGCCCGGAATCCCCGAGTCCGCAGGCAGCTTGTCTGCATCGCACAGCACCACCCACTTCTTGACCGTCGGGCACCTGGCATGCACGGCTTGCACCAGGGGCAAAAAGGTCATGTCAAAACACAGTACCTGGTCCTCGGCATGGTTCACGATCCACGCGATCTGGTCTGGGTGCAGGCGCGGGTTCACGGTGTGCAGCACGCGGCCCGAGCCGCTCACACCGAAATACATCTCCATATGGCGGTAGCCGTTCCACGCCAGGGTAGCCACGCGGTCGCTGAACTGCAGTTGGAGTTCGTCGAGGGCATTGGCCAGTCGGCGTGCACGAGCCCCCAGGTCGCGGTAGGTGTAGCGGTGGATGTCGCCTTCGACACGGCGGGACACGATTTCGGCGTCGCCATGGTGGCGCTCGGCGAACTCGATCAGCGACGAAATCAGCAACGGTTGGCTCTGCATCAGGCCCAGCATGTGTGCTCCTTGGATGTTGTAGTAACGGGATCGGTCATCGTAGCGCGGGGGCTCTTGCCGGGGTGTCGCTCAGGCAAGCGCCCCTCTCGGCCCGGCGCCCATGACAGGCGGACAGTGTGCGCGCGTGAAGCATGCCTGCCAACACATGTCGTCCCGTTGACAAACGACAAGGGATTACCCTGAACGCACGGCTTGTACCAGCGACAATCACACCCATGCTCAGCTCCGCGCCGTCTGCACAGCGATTCATCGAAGCACAGCCCTGGTTTGCGGGAGTCCCTGTGGCCCTGCAGGAAAGGCTGCGGCAAGAGGTCTCGGCCGAGCACGCCGACAAGGGCACGGTCATGATGCCGGCCGGCAGCCCAGTGCAAGGCTGGCATGCCGTGCTGTCCGGCCTGGTGATGCTGCAAAGCCCAGCGGGACAGGGCCGGAGCTCGGCATTCATCGGCGTACCCGATGGCGAATGGTTTGGAGAAGGCTCGGCCATGAAACCTGAGCCGCGCCGGTATAACGTGGTGGCGCTTCGCCCCACGGCGCTGCTGTGCCTGCCGCTGCCGCTGTTTGCCACGCTGCGCGAGACCAGCCTGGGCTTCAACCAGTTTCTGGTGCAACACATGAACATGCGGCTGGGCCAGGCCATGACGATCATCGAAGCCGGGCGTACACAATCCCCCGAGTACCGCGTAGCGCTCTACCTGAGCCGCCTGTTCTGGCGCAGCACGCGCCGGCTGAACCTGACACAGGACGAGTTGGGCCAGTTGGTGGGCCTGTCACGCCAGACGGTGAACAAGGTGCTCCGCGCGCTCGAAGGCCGGGGCATTGTGTCGCTGGACTTCAGCCGTGTGGCCATCCTGGACGACGAGGCCCTGAACGCATACCTCGCCGCCACGGTGGCGCGCTGAAGCGCTCAGGTGCCGCAGCCCGAGGCAAAGGCATGGCCTAGGCACGAGCGCTAAGAAACTGCCCAAGGCCCTCACGGCGCCGGGTCATCCCGGGTGCGAGACAATCGCGCCATGAACCTGCCCGCTGAAAGCGCGACCCGCACCGCCGACATCGGCCTGGTCTGGAACCACGAATTTGCAGCCCTGGGGCCAGACTTTTTTACCGAACTGCGCCCTACTCCCCTGCCTTCGCCCCACTGGGTCGGCACCAGCCCCGCTGTCGCACAACTGATCGGGCTGGAGCCAGACTGGCTCAACCGTGACGAAGCTCTGCAAGCCTTTGCAGGGAACACGCTGCTGGAGGGTTCACGCCCCCTGGCCAGCGTCTACAGCGGCCACCAGTTCGGCGTGTGGGCAGGCCAACTGGGTGATGGACGCGCCATCTTGCTCGGAGAAACAGCAGCCGGCCTGGAAATCCAGCTCAAAGGCGCCGGCCGCACCCCCTACTCCCGCATGGGCGACGGCCGCGCTGTGCTGCGCTCCAGCATCCGCGAGTTCCTCTGCAGCGAGGCCATGCACGGCCTGGGCATTCCAACGTCGCGCGCACTGTGCATCACCGGTTCGCCCGCACCCGTCCGCCGTGAAGAGGTCGAAACAGCGTCCGTGGTGACACGGGTGGCTCCCAGCTTTGTGCGGTTTGGCCATTTCGAGCACTTTGCAGCCAACGACCTGCAACGGCAGCTCAAGACCCTGGCCGACTACACCATCGACCGCTACTACCCGGAATGCCGGGACACTCACGACTTCGGCGGTAACGCGTATGCAGCCCTGCTGCAGTGCGTGAGCGAACGCACCGCACGCCTCATGGCCCAGTGGCAGGCGGTCGGTTTTTGCCATGGGGTGATGAACACCGACAACATGAGCATCCTGGGCCTGACGATCGACTACGGCCCTTTCCAGTTTCTCGATGCGTTCGTGCCCGGCCATGTGTGCAATCACAGCGACAGCCAGGGCCGCTATGCCTATAACCGCCAGCCCAATGTGGCTTATTGGAACCTGTTCTGCCTGGCCCAAGCACTGCTGCCGCTGATCGGCGACCAGGAACTGGCGAAGGACGCCCTGGAGTCTTACAAGACCGTGTTCCCAGAATCGTTCATGGCCCGCATGCGCGCCAAACTCGGGCTGGCGAGTGTCCGCGAAGGCGACGGCGAACTGATTGACGGCGTCTTGATGCTACTGGCGCAGAACGGGGTGGACTACACCATTTTCTGGCGCCGCCTGTCGCACGCAGTGCAGCAGAACGACTTCGAGCCGGTGCGCGACCTGTTCGCCGACCGGAGCGCCTTTGACGGTTGGTTGCTATCATATTCAGAGCTACCAGCGCTTGAAAATAAAGCGCTAGCGGCCAATTTAATGCTAAAAGCCAACCCCAAATTCGTTTTGCGCAACCACCTGGGCGAGCAGGCCATCCGAGCCGCGAAACTTGGCGACTTCAGCGAACTCCAAACCCTGCAGCGGTTGCTGGAGCACCCGTTTGACGAGCACCCCGGGCACGACGCCTACGCCGCCTTCCCGCCCGACTGGGCCTCTTCCATCGAGATCAGTTGTTCATCATGACCTACCCCATCCAGAAATCAGATGCCGAGTGGCAAGCCATCCTCAAGGACAAGGGCGCGGAGCCCGTCGCGCTGCAGGTGACGCGCCACGCCGCCACCGAGCGGCCATTCACCGGTAAATACGAAGCCCATTGGGCCGATGGCAGCTACCACTGCATCTGCTGCGGTGCGAAACTGTTCGATTCCGTTACCAAGTTCGACGCCGGTTGCGGCTGGCCCAGCTTCTCCGAAGCCATTCCGGGAGCCATCACCGAAATCGTGGACCGCAGCCATGGCATGGTCCGCACCGAAACGGTATGTGCACAATGCGGGGCCCACCTGGGCCATGTCTTTGAAGATGGTCCTGCGCCGACAGGCCTGCGCTACTGCATGAACTCGGCCTCGCTGGATTTTGAATCCGGCCAGAACTGAGCCCCGAGACCCGCCCCTGAACCCATGAAAATTCTGATCGATTTCTTCCCCATCCTGCTGTTCTTCGGGGCCTACAAGTTCTATGGCATCTACGTGGGCACGGCGGTGCTCATGGGAGCCACGGTCGCGCAGATGGCATTGATCTACGCCATAGACCGGCGGCTGCAGACCATGCACAAGGTCACCCTGGTGCTGATTCTGCTGTTCGGCACACTCACACTGGTGCTACAGGACGACCGTTTCATCAAGTGGAAGCCCACCGTGCTGTATGGCGCCATGTCCCTCGCCCTCGCTGTGGCCGTGTGGATCATGAAGAAGAACTTTCTCAAGATGCTGCTGGGCAGCCAGTTGACCCTGCCGGAGGGCGTGTGGCAGCGGCTGAACGTCGCCTGGATCGTGTACTGCGCTTTCATGTCGGCCATCAATGCGTACGTCGTTGTCAACTTCAGCACCGAGGCCTGGGTGGACTTCAAACTCTGGGGCTACGTCTTCCCGCTCGTCTTCCTGGTGGGCCAGGGCATTTATGTGGCGCCCCACATCAAGAGCGACGAAGGCGACAAACCCGCCACCTGAGAGACAACCCGCCATGACCACACTCGCCCAGCAGATGCACCAGACCCTGGCAGACCGGCTAACGCCCACGGCCCTCGAAGTGCTGGATGAAAGCGCTGCCCACGCAGGCCATGCCGGAGCCAACGGCACCGGTTTTGGAACCCATTTTCGGGTCCGGATTTCGTCACCTTTGTTTACAGGCAAGCCCCGCGTGGCGCAGCACCGCCTTGTGTATGATGCGCTGCAAGAATTTATTGACCAAGGCGTACACGCCCTTGCCATTGAAGTTCTCTGAACCGGCCTCAGATAGCATTTCGCCGGATTTCAGCTGGCACAAACAACCTCTCATTTTTTGGATTCCGCATGAAGAAACAGCTCCTGTCCGGCCTCGTGGCCGCCGCCGTGCTGGGCACGATGGCCCTGCCCGCTTCCGCCCAGAACGTGGCCATCGTCAATGGCAAGGCCGTACCAAAAGAGCGCGTCGAAGCCCTCAAGCAGCAGGTGGAACGCTCGGGCCGCCCTGTGACGCCTGACATCGAAGGTCAGATCAAGGAAGAAGTCATCACCCGCGAAATCTTCATGCAGGAAGCCCAAAAGCGCGGCCTGGAAAGCTCGGCAGATTACAAGGCACAAATGGATCTGGCCCGCCAGACCATTCTGATCCGCGAACTGTTCGCCGACTACCAAAAGAAGAACCCCGTGACCGATGCCGAGATCCAGGCTGAGTACGACAAGTTCGTCGCGGCCAACGGCGGCAAGGAATACAAGGCCAGCCATATCCTGGTGGAAAAGGAGGCAGATGCCAAGGCCATCATCGCTTCCATCAAGAAGGGTGCCAAGTTTGAAGACATCGCCAAGAAGCAATCCAAGGACCCAGGTTCTGGCGCTAAGGGTGGCGACCTGGATTGGGCCAACCCGTCCAGCTACGTGAGCGAATTCACCGAAGCACTGATCAAGCTCCAAAAGGGCAAGATGACCGATGCGCCTGTGAAGAGCCAATTCGGCTGGCACGTGATCCGACTGGACGATGTGCGCCAGGCAGAACTGCCCAAGCTGGAAGAAGTGAAGCCTCAGGTGGCCCAGCAATTGCAACAACAAAAGCTGGCCAAGTTCCAGGAAGACCTGCGCGCCAAGGCCAAGGTCGAATAACTGGCAACCCAGAACGGCATCTGCTCCGGGGATGCCTCCAGAAAACGCGGCCCAGGCCGCGTTTTTTCTGGGCGAAGGAAAGGCGGAGCGCCATAGCAAAAGGGCTGCGCAGCCTATGAGCCCGCAGGCTCACTGCGTGCGCCAGTCCGGTTAGCCCCGTGACAGCCAGGCCACCACCATCAGAACTCCAATCATTACTGGCTGGTGCACCATGTAGTAGCTCAGACTCCACCGCCCCAGCACTGCCAAAGGCTGCAGCACCCGGGGAAGTCGCCATCGCAACCAATGGCCCCGCTCCGTCGCCATGACCCACTGGCCAGCAGCGAGCCCCCACCACAAGACCCCCAGCCACGGCAGCACGGGTACATAATCTTCGGTAAAAGGCTTGCGCGACACGAGCCCCAACCAGTTGAGCGTCCGCCCATTGAACCAGGGCGCTGCGTCCGCCCAGACACCTGCTAAAAGCTGGTGCGCCAACGATGGCAGCGCCACAGCCACCAGCCCGGCAAGCCACAACCAACGCCCCCAACTTGCGGTGCACCGGGCGATGAGCAGCATCACAGCCATACCGTGCAGCACGCCAAAGTGAATGAAACTGTGGGGAAACATCACAAACGATCCCACAGACACCAACAGCGCGCAGCCAACAATCTGCAACCACCGTCGGCCAAAACGCGACCAACCCTGCCCCTGGTCCAGCGCAATCGCTTGCCCCAGCCCGGCGCAGAACAGAAACAGACTCACGATCACCGTGCGCTGCGAGGTCCAGAACAGGTCGGCACGAAAGTTCTGCGGCCAAAAGCCTAGATGGCTGAGATCAAAACAGAAATGGAAAACCGTCATCCACACCATCGCCAGGCCCCGTAAGGCATCCACGCTGTCATAGCGGCGTGGTGGATGAAATGAGGAGACAGGGGCTGACGGAGAGGAAAGCGCATGGTTCATAGGCAATACCAGCGAAGGTGTCGGCGCGCTACTTGCCCGCCATCTTGGCCCGATAGTACGCACGTCGAGTCCGCCCCATGCTGGTCGACATCAATGTGCGACAAGCGAAAAAGGAGCGACAATAAAAAAGGCCTTGCAGCATGTGCTGCAAGGCCTTCAAACATTGGTCGGAGCGGCGGGATTCGAACTCGCGACCCTCTGCTCCCAAAGCAGATGCGCTACCAGGCTGCGCTACGCTCCGACAGCTCGTATTCTAACCCGGCAATTCCCTTGTTTTTGGTTCAACACACGCTTTTTATGATTTTTTTAAAGCAATGTGCGAGCACCTCAGACAGAAAAGCACCACCTCAAGCGAGGAGAAGTGCGCCGACGAAGAAATACGAGAAAAAAGTAAAAAAGAGAGCTAAGTGGACAGGACGGGCAAACAACAACCCGCCGGTTTCGCCGAGCAGGCGGATCAGCGATTGCCCGAGGGGCCAGGACCAGGGCCACGACCGGCCAGATGGCGGAAGGTGATTCGGCCCTTGGACAAGTCATAGGGTGACATTTCCAGCGACACCTTGTCACCAGCCAGAATGCGGATGTGGTGCTTGCGCATCTTGCCGCCTGTGTAGGCAATCAGTTGATGACCGTTGTCCAGCGTCACGCGAAAGCGCGAATCTGGCAGGACTTCCGTCACGGAGCCTTGCATTTCAATGAGTTCTTCTTTGGCCATGTTCTATCTTTTCAAAACAAATATTCTGTGATCGGCGCCTGAAGCTTGTGCATCCACCATGGCAGCGAAGGCGCGGTCGGAGCTCGACACACGGTGCATTGCGGGCGGTGGGAGTCGCTGCACCCGGGGCGCAGATCAGGCAGAGGGCCGGGGGAGACGGCTTCAGTGGACAGGCGTGAGCACTGTGCTAAGCCTGTCGATTGTACCGCGATGTACCACCCGTTGCCTATGGGGCAACTTGCCCGGCGGCAGGCGTACTGCCTGGCACCCATGCGGCACCCGTGAGCTCATGCTCATCGCTACCCTTACATGACCATGGCCGTGACCAAGAGCCACACAAAGTCCGCCCACGAAGTCAAACCTGCCAAACCATTCTGGTCGTCGTAGCCCATGACGGGGGATGTGCCGGTGCGCATGCTTGAACGATGCAAGGAGGACGAGACCAAGGTGCATTGGATAGCGCGAACCCATCGAACCAGATCGGTCCAGTGGACTGAATCAACCGCTCCCGAACAGCCCGTCCGCTACGACCTTTGCCCCCTGCATATGCTCGAAACTACTGATACTGGAGCTACAAATAGCCGCCACAGTAGAAACAACACGATCTATACTGCACGAAAAATAATAACATGCACTTTAATTCATTAAATGGTGCCAGGTACGCGCAGCCCAAAGTGAGACACCGATCGCCAGTAAGCCGCCGCGCACGAACCCTGTGATAGCCGCTTGGCACCGCGCATGGCTTCGGTTTCTCGCTCGGTGGTACGGGTAACCCATAGGTATTCACCCAAGAGTGCTTGCAGTAAATTACTTTAAGCCTAAACAAAGGAAACAAGTCCCATGACCACCCGCCGCCTCGTCATCAGCCGCAGCGCCGCCCTCGTAGGTGCCGCATCTACAGGGTTGCTGTTGCCTTCCATCGTGCGTGCACAAAGTGGCAAGGTGCGCGTAGGTTTCATGCTGCCTTATACAGGCACCTTTGCCCAACTGGGGGTCGCTATCGAGAATGGAGTGCGCTTGGCCATCGACCAGCAGGGTGGCAAGCTTGGGGGGCGTGAGATTGAATGGTTCAAGGTGGACGACGAGTCCGAGCCCAGCAAGGGTGTGGAGAACGCCAGCAAGCTGGTGCAGCGCGACAAGGTGGACGTGCTGATCGGCACTGTGCACTCAGGCGTGCAGATGGGCATCCAGAAAGTGGCGCGCGATACGGGCGTGCTCAACCTGATACCCAACGCTGGTGTACATGCCGCCACACGCGCCCTGTGCGCTCCCAACGTTTTCCGCACCTCGTTCAGCAACTCCCAGCCCACGCTGGCGCTGGGCAAGGCCATGGTCGAGAAAGGTCACAAAAAGGCCGTATGGATCACCTGGAAGTACGCAGCCGGGGATGAGGCCTTTGAAGGCTTCAAACAAAGCTACACCGCAGCGGGCGGAACCATTGTGAAAGAACTGGGCCTGCCTTTCCCCAACGTGGAGTTCCAGGCGCTGCTGACCGAAATCGCCGCCCTCAAGCCCGACGCCGTGGCGTGTTTCTTCGCGGGCGGCGGTGCCGCCAAATTCATCAAGGACTATGCAGCCGCAGGCCTGAAGGACAAGATTCCGCTCTATGGCTCGGGCTTTCTCACCGAAGGGGTTCTGGATGCAGCGGGTCCCGCCGCTGAAGGCATCATCACCACCATGCACTACAGCGATTCGCTGGACACACCGCGCAACCAGCAGTTCCGCCTGGAATACGCCAAGGCCTTCCGCAGCCAGCCCGACGTCTACGCGATGCAGGGCTACGACACGGGACTGCTGTTGGTGCAAGGGGCGAACGCCGTCAAGGGCGACCTCAGTGCCAAGGCTGCTGTCATCAAGGCCATGGAAGGCGCCACCATCGACAGCCCTCGTGGCAAGTGGACCATGAGCAAGGCCCACAACCCCGTGCAGGACATCTACCTGCGCCGCGTTGAAAACAAAGAGAACAAGGTGATCGGCGTCGCCGCCAAGGCCCTGGCCGACAGCGGCGCTGGCTGCAGGATGGGCTGACCCGCTCCACGCGGGCGCACACTCCTTTCACACGCCCGGTCACCATGCCGGGCGCCATGCTGCCGGTTCCGCACCGGGCAGCATGGTCTTTTGCACTCCAACCACGGCACCCGATGGACTTCGCAACCTTCCTGATCCAGTTGCTCAACAGCGTGCAGTATGGGCTGCTGCTGTTCATGCTGGCCGCTGGCCTCACGCTGATCTTCGGGATCATGGGCGTGGTGAACCTGGCGCATGGCAGCTTCTACATGCTGGGCGCTTATCTCGCGTATTCGCTGTCGGGGCATTTCGGCAGCCTGACGCTGGCCATCCTCGGTGGGGCTGCGCTCGCCGTGGTGTTTGGCCTGGCGCTGGAATGGCTGCTGTTTCGCCACTTCTACCATCGCGACCACCTGGACCAGGTGCTGCTGACCTTCGGCCTCATCTACATCTTTGAGGAACTGCGCTCCATCCTATGGGGCGACGACGTGCACGGCGTCCCGATCCCCGCAATGCTGGACTGGTCCATTCCACTCACCGATACCCTCTCCTACCCGGTCTACCGGCTGTTCATCTCGGGCGTGTGCATTGCGCTGGCGCTGGCCTTGTACCTGCTGATCTCCAAGACCCGCCTGGGCATGAAGATCCGCGCCGGAGCCTTCAACCGCGACATGGCCGAGTCGCTGGGCGTGAACATCAAACTGATCCATGCGATTGTCTTTGCACTGGGCGTGGGCCTGGCGGCGGTCGCGGGCATGGTGGCAGCGCCGGTGTCCAGCGTCTACCCAAACATGGGCTCTTCGGTGCTCATCATGTGTTTTGTCGTAGTGGTGATCGGCGGCATCGGTTCGGTGCGTGGGGCACTGATCTCGGCGCTGCTGGTGGGGCTGGTGGACACCTTCGGCAAGGTGCTGCTGCCGTCGATGGCTGGCATGCTGGTCTACATGCTGATGGCAGCCGTGCTCCTGTGGAAACCCGAAGGCCTCTTCAAACAATGATGACTCTGATGCTTATCACTTCGCGGGCCTCCCACGTTTCGCACGCTTCACGCATTTCACAGGTCGGCGGCCCCCTATGAGTACACCCCGCGCCAATATCGAATTGCTACCGCGCAGCGTGCAGTTTTCCCTGGCTCTCGGGCTGGCGGCCTTGCTGCTGTTCCCGGTCGTCGGCAGTGATTTTTATGTGCAGATGGTCACACGCATGATGATCATGGCCATCTTTGCGATGAGCCTCGATCTGCTGCAGGGCGTCACCGGCCTGGTGTCACTGGGCCATGCCGCCTACTTTGGCGTGGCGGGCTATGCACTCGCCTTTCTCACACCTGCCGATATGCCCGTGAGTCTGTGGTGGTCGCTGCCCCTGGCGGTAGCGGGCGCAGCTCTGGTGGCTTTGGTCATCGGCTTCTTTGTGGTACGCACGCACGGCATCTACTTCATCATGGTCACGATGGCTTTTGCGCAGATGGTGTTCTATCTGTTCTTCGACAACAAGGCACTGGGTGGCTCAGATGGCCTGTACATCAATTTCCGGCCCGACGCATCCATCTTTGGCTGGCTGCCGTTCGATCTGGAGGGCCGCAAGACTTTCTACTACTTCACGCTGGCGCTGGTGGTCGCTGTCTACGCGCTGCTGCGACGCCTGCTCTGGAGCCCGCTGGGACGTGCGCTGGCGGGCATCCGCATCAACGAACACCGCATGCGCGCCATGGGCTTTGGCACGCGCGGCTACAAACTCACCGCATTCACCGTAGCCGGCGCACTGGCCGGACTGGCAGGCTACCTGTGGGGCGCGCAGACGGGCTACGTGAACCCGGAGCTGATGGGTTTTCACATGAGCGCCCACGCCATCATGATGATCATCCTGGGTGGCATGGGCAATTTTGCAGGGGCCATCGTGGGCGCCTTTGCCTTCGAATACCTGTTGCATGTGTTCAAGGACATCACCAAACACTGGCAACTGCTGATGGGCAGTTTCATCGTGCTCGTCGTGCTGGCCGCGCCGCGCGGGCTGCTGGGCATGCTGGGGCAGCGCCGGGCCAGCAAGGCGCAGGAGGACTCACACCATGGCTAATGCCCTGCTCTCGGCCCGCCAACTCACCAAACGCTTCGGCGGCCTGGCTGCCGTCAATGGCGTATCGCTAGACCTCTGGCGTGGCCAGATCCATGCGGTGATCGGCCCCAACGGTGCGGGCAAGTCCACGCTGACCAACCTGCTCTCGGGCGACCTTCCACCCAGCGCGGGCCAGGTGCAGCTGGGCGGCACCGATGTGACCGGCTGGGCGCCCGAGCGCATCTCGCGCCAAGGGCTGGGCCGCAGCTACCAAAAGACCAACATCTTCCTGCCGCTCACGGTGCACGAAAACGTGCGCCTGGCCGCACAGTCGCGCGACCCGCAGCAGCCCTGGAACCCACTGCGCTGGTGGCAGGACACACGCACAAACGCTATCAAAAACAGAGCTACTAGCGCACGTCTGGAAAGCGCTATCGAGCTTTCTGGCTTGAAAGACCGGCGCATGGCGATTGCCGGTGCCATGAGCCACGGCGAACAGCGCCAGCTTGAAATCGCGATGACCCTGGCCACCGAACCGCAGGTGCTGCTGCTGGACGAACCGCTGGCGGGCATGGGGGTGGCCGAGGCAGAACGCATGGTCGAGCTGCTGCAGCGCCTCAAGCCCGCCCACGCCATCATGCTGGTCGAGCACGACATGGATGCCGTGTTTGCGCTCGCCAATCACCTCACCGTCATGGTCAATGGCGAAGTGATCGCCCATGGCACACCGCCCGAAGTGCGCGCCGATGCCACGGTGCAGGCCGCCTATCTGGGGGAGGATCATTGAGATGAGCACGCCATGGATCGATGCCAAAGGCATCCACACCTTCTACGGCAGCAGCCACATCCTGCACGGTATCGACTTCACCGTGGGCCAAGGCGAGACCATTGGCCTCATGGGCCGCAACGGGATGGGCAAGAGCACCCTGCTCAAATCACTGATGGGGCTGGTCAAACCGCGCTCAGGCAGCGTGACTGTGGCCGGCCGCAACATGACCGGCAAACCACCGTTCGAGGTGGCACGCCTTGGGATCGCCTATGTGCCCGAAGGGCGCGGCATCTTCGGCAACCTCAGCGTGGTGGAGAACCTGCAGATGGCCGCCCGCGCTGGCACACGCGGCCAGCGCGACTGGACCTACGACCGGGTGCTCGAGACCTTCCCGCGCCTGAAGGAACGCCTGGGCCATGGCGGCCAGCAGCTCAGTGGTGGCGAGCAGCAGATGCTGACCATTGGCCGCGCGCTCATGACCAACCCCGATGTACTCATCCTCGACGAAGCCACCGAAGGCCTGGCGCCGCTGATTGCCCGCGAGATCTGGCGCATCTGCAGCCTCATCAAGGACAGTGGCATCAGCAGCGTGATCGTGGACAAGAACTGGAAGCACGTCACGCAAATCACTGACCGCAACATCATCCTGGTCAAAGGCCAGGTGGTGTTTGAAGGCAGCTCGGATGCACTGCATGCTCAGCCGCAGTTGCTGGAGCAGTACCTGGGCGTTTGAAATCTATTGGATTGCGGTCCCAAGCCCGCCTGGGGCCGCGTTGCAGGGTCAGCACACCAGGCATTCCAGACTATTTGGCGGTGATCGTGACCGGTACCGCCTGTTGGGCAGACAGCCCTGCCGAATCCCGGACCGTGACGAGCAACCGGTAGTTGCCAGTCACCGGGCTGGGCCACTTTGCGGTGATGGTGGTCCCGGCGATGGAGAACCCCATGCCCAGTGGAACACCCGCAATGGAAACCGACAGAGAGGTTGCACCCGGGGAAGAGACCGAAATGGTGCCTGACAGCGGCTTGCCCGCCACGCCCACCATGGCAGCCGCGCTGATGACAGGGCCGGCGGCAGAGATCTTCACGGCGAAGGTGCCCTGGCCAGACAGCCCGGTCTTGGAGTCCTTGGCCGTCAAAGTCACGCTGTAGCTGCCGACCAGCGGCTTGGCCCAACTCACCACACCGTCAGCTCCCACCACCATGCCAGCCGGAGCACCGGCAAGGGTGTAGGTGACAGGGTTGGCAGAAGTCACGTTCGCCTTGAAGCTCAGGGGCACACTAGGCCGCCCCGCAATACTGGCGCCAGTTACGACAGGTGCTGCGGGTGCAGCCACCGTGACGGTGTAGACCCCTTGCCCGGTGAGTGCTGTTTTCGTGTCTTTGGCGACCACGGTGACGGCATAGGTCCCGGCAACCGGCTTGGGCCAGGACACGACACCTGCTGCGCTGATCGACATTCCCGAAGGCGCACCAGAAAGACTCAGCGCGACCGGATTCGGAGCGCTTACCGCAGCCGTAAACGTCAATGCGGTACCCACAGTTCCGCTGATGTTCGCTGGGGTGACAACAGGAGCCACCGCTGGTGCCGAGGCCCCCGACAGCAGCGAGACCAGCGCACTGCCGTTTGGCGTTCCGAGGCCGGTCAGCTGGTCATAGCCCACCCGCGCCGAACACGTCGCACAGGCACCGTGGCTGCCCGAACGAATATCTGCAAAGCCACTTGCGTAGTTGCCGGGCACCGCCCCCACCTGACCGTACAGCAAGGGGTGGGCAGCCCCCAGCACCGATTTACCCGCTTGCACGCGGCTCGCATTCGCCACGGCCACGAGGCCTGCCCACATGGGGGCCGAAAGACTGGTGCCACCCGCGCTGATCCATTGCACGGCACTGCTGCCCGGCGCCATGACAGCGACGTAGTGGCCGGTGGCAGGGTCGGCATTCATGGCCACATCGGCAACTGTGCGGCGAGCCACCGACCCCACACCGGGGAGCGAAGACCTCTGGTATGCGGGTGTGGCGATGAAGGCGCTGGGCCCGCCGCCCGTGCCCGACCAGCTCACTTCGGAGCGGGTGCCTGTGCCCGAATACGTCAGCGTGGTACCCCCCACCGCGATGACATTGGATGAAACCGAGGGCCAGTTGACCGTGGCACCAGAGTCCCCGGTGGCCGCCAGATAGGTCATGCCCGCACCCGAGAAAGCAGAATCCACGGACGCCGTCCAACCCCCTTCCTGGGCACCGAAACTCATGGATACCACCCCAGGCCCCATCGAATTGGCCAGTCGTATTGCGGCCAGCAAGCTGTTGACAGACGCATCGGGGGCTTCAATCAAGACAATGCGCGCCAGGGGCGCAATGGCATGGGCCCATTGCACATCCAGGGCAATTTCAGTCGCCCAGCCTGCGTCGTAGGCGGGGGGCGTCGATGTAATGGCCCCTGACGCAGAGCTGTAGGCCACCCACAATTCACATCCTGTGGATGCGGAAGCTGCCGCAAGGGGCAACGTGGTGCCCGGGGGCAGGACCTTGGTGGCGCAGGTGGGCAGCCCGAACTTCTGGTTGAACGCAGCCAACTCAGCTGCGACATTCGGGTTGTGCATGGCATTGACGATGTAGACCGTTTGCCCCGCCCCCAATGCCGCCGCCTGCGGCCCCACCGGTTTGGAACCCACCGCTGGCAAGGGGCTGAATCCGTAGGCTGCCCGCACCTGCGCCACCGAATAGGTGGTCACCACCCCAGAGCCCGCAAGCGGCAGGACGCCGGCTTCCTGCGAGGCCGAAGAAATGCCTTGCGCTGCCTTCGTGTGCACCTCTTCCAGCCTGGAAGGTGTCAGCCGGCGGGTGGAAAGCGCGCGAAACTCGTTCGGCACGGCCTGGAGTTTGGGCGACATCACGGCCGACGCGTTGGCATCCAGCACATCTGCATCATCCGGCGCGTTCAAAACCACCGGGGCAATATGGAACAACGGTTGCGCGACCTGGCTCGCAGCCGCCTGCGGCAGCCATTCGGGCTCCAACTCCAGCGTCATGGTGCTCGACGCGACGTCTGCACTGACCTCAGGATCGTCCGATCCACCGCATGCGACGACCGCGAGGGGAATGGCCCCCCAGACCGCCCAACGCGCACAGCGGCGCACCAGGGCTACAGAACTTCCGAGTGATTTGGCTGACATCGTTTTCTCCAGGGGATGCGAATGGCATGTCGCACACCAGGAAGATGGAGCCGCGCGCACTGCGAAAAGGTTGCCGCGCGCCTGAACGCCAGGCCACCGCGGCGGGGCGCAGGACCGTGTGGGCAACCCCGCTGTCGTGTCCGCGCAATGCGGGGTTAGACCGGTGGCTTTGCGACCCCGACTTTCGAACGGGTGTGCCTTGATGCATCAAATGTAATTTTTTGAAACACAAAAATCAACATAATTGATAAAAATATTTCTTTTGCTGCGCATATCACCGATAGATTGCGACTGCATGCAATTGCTCGCGGCGGCGTTCGGAGCACTGCCAGTGGCAGCAAATCAGCCTGCGAAGGCCTGCCCGCCAGCACCAGCCACCGACAGGCCGCTCGGTAGAATCCAACGTTCCGCCCATTGACACCGAAACTCAGAAAGAACGTCTTGTCCGACCGCTTTGCCGTACTCCCCCAATACGTTCTGCCCAAACGCGCACTGACCTCGCTGGCGGGCAAGTTTGCATCGGCCCAACTGGGCGGCCTCACCACGGCGGTGATTCGCCGGTTTGTTGCCCGCTACCGCGTCAATATGGCAGAAGCGGCCAATCCCGACATTGCCAGCTATGCGTGCTTCAACGACTTTTTCACGCGCGCCCTCAAGCCCGGTGCCCGCCCGCTGGCCACGGCAGACCTGATCTGCCCGGTAGACGGCGCCATCAGCCAGTTTGGCCCCATCGCCAAGGACCAGATCTTCCAGGCCAAGGGCCACAGCTATTCCACCACGGCATTGGTGGGCGGTGACGCCGCCGCTGCAGCGCGGTTTGACAACGGCTACTTCGCCACGCTGTACCTGAGCCCGCGCGACTACCACCGCATTCATATGCCTTGCGCGGGCGAGCTGACGCGCATGGTGCACGTTCCGGGCGATCTGTTTTCGGTCAACCCCACCACCGCACGCGGCGTACCGGGCCTGTTTGCGCGCAACGAGCGCGTAGTGTGCTTTTTTGAATCCGCCCAGGGCCCGTTTGTACTGGTGCTGGTAGGCGCCACCATCGTGGGCAGCATGGCCACCGTGTGGCACGGGCAGGTAAACCCGCCGCGCACCGGCACGCTGCGGCAATGGGACTACGCCCCGGGCCAGGTGCGGCTGGAAAAGGGCGCGGAGATGGGGCGCTTTCTGCTCGGCTCCACCGTGGTGATGCTGTTCCCGCAGGGGGGGCTGCAGTTCAACCCGCAGTGGGCCCCCACAAAACCCATTCAGTTGGGTGAAGCGATGGCGCAGCTTGCGTCGTCCTGAACAGGTTCAAGTGCCGTCCTGAACAGGTTCTAGTGCCGTCACTGCACGGGCTCCGGCACCGTTTTCAGTCTGGCACCCGGTTGAGCTGAAAGGCACTGGGTTCCAGCCGCAGTGTGTCGGATTGCACCGGGGATTCATGCCCCACCAAGTAGACCATCAAGCCACTGCGCCTCAACATCACGTGGCTCACCGTTTCGCGGCTTTGTCCTAGCTGGACGACCACGCCAGGCCTGAACAATGGCATGTAGTAAAACGCCGCAGATTCCATAGGGATGCGGCTCCTTCCGCAAAGGTGGCCAGGTGGCACACCGCGCGGCCTGTCAAAGACCGCTCCGGGCATCCTAGCACCGATCCCCCTCCGACTTTCACATTTCACTTTGTCGCAAGACAAAGCGTCCTGCAAATCAGCCCCTGGCGTATACCAGCGCTGCATTCAACATGCGCTGCAAGTGCGGCTGAATCCCCGCTGCCACATCGGGCAGGTAGTCAAAAGGAAAAACCTCCTGCATGTAACTGCACTGGGTCATCTCCAGCTGTACTGCGTGGATGTTGTGCGCTGGCTGGCCATAGTGGCGTGTGATGTGCCCGCCCTTGAAGCGCCCATTGAGCACGGCGGTGTAGCCCGTGGCTTGTTTTGCAATCGACAGCAGTTCTTGCGCGAGGGCGGGGTCGCAGCTTTCACCATTGGCCGTACCAAGGTTCAGGTCTGGTAGCTTGCCTTCAAAGAAACGCGGCAGCACCGAGCGGATCGAATGTGCATCCCACAGCACCGCCACGCCGTGCTGGGCGCGGATACGGTTCAGCTCGGCACGCAGCTGCGCGTGGTACGGCGCCCACACCGCGTCGCGGCGCGCAGCAATTTCGGCATCGCCTGGCAGATCACCGTTGGCGTAGATGGGCGTGTCGTCAAAGGTATCGACCGGGCACAGGCCGGTGACGCTCTGGCCGGGGTACAGGCTGGCACCGTCGGGAGGGCGGTTCAGGTCCACCACATAGCGCGAGTGTGTGGCCACCAGGATGGAGGCCCCCAGTTCCTTGGCAAAGCCATACAGGCGCTCCATGTGCCAGTCGGTGTCGGGTACCTGGCGGGCCTCTTCGGTAAAGCGTGCCGCCAGCGCCTGCGGCACATAGGTGCCCGCATGGGGCATGGAGACCAAAAGGGGCTGCGTGCCCTGGTGGAACAGAAACGGAGGCGGTGCGGTGTCGGTCATGATCAGTGGATAAAAAAAGGGGGTGACTTGCGGACAACAGGGCCTGGGCAAGCGGCCCACACCAAGGCAACGGCGTTGGTTGCGTGGTTGTTTGCATCCGCCCTTGAAACATCAGCCCGGGGCAATGGTGGCTGTGCGGGCCGCCACAAAGGCCTGGGCCGCTGGTTCGTGTAGTACATGCCTGCCGTTGGACACTCGGCGCGTGCCCGCTACCCACAGGCTGTCGATGGCCGAGGTGCGGTGGCTGCCAAACACATGGGCCGACAGCATGCTCGGCGCGGACAGGCCGCCCAGGGCCACATGCTGCTCGTCGAGCGCCACCAGGTCAGCCTGCTGGCCCACGGCAATGCCACCTATGGCGCGCCCCGCAGCCTGTGCCCCGCCTGCAACGGCCTGCAAAGTCATGGCTGTCGCCACCTCGGGCTGCAAAGCAGACGCCAGCACATTGCGCTGGCGGCGTGACAGGCGCTGGCCGTACTCCAGCATCAGCAGCTCCTCCGCCGCGTTCACGCAGGCATGGCTGTCCGAGCCCACGCCCCAGCGGCCGCCGTGCTGCAGCCACAGCGGCATATCGAAGATACCGTCGCCCAGATTGGCCTCCGTCGTGGGGCAGATGCCTGCCACGGCACCCGCGCGGGCTGCGTCGGCGTACTCTTGCGGCGTCATGTGCGTGGCATGCACCAGGCACCAGCGTGCATCCACCGGGGCATGGTCGAGCAGCCACTGCACGGGGCGCTGGCCGCTCCAGGCCAGGCAGTCATCCACCTCCTGCGTCTGTTCAGCAATGTGGATGTGGATGGGCGCATGGGGATCAAGGGCGGCAAGCCCCTGCACGGCGGCGGTCAGGCTCTCGGGCGGCACTGCCCGCAGCGAGTGCGGAGCAAAACCCAAACCAGCCTCCATCGCTTTCGCTACGGGCGTGAGCCGCTCCAATAATGAGAGCATGTTGTCCGTGCTGCGAATGAAGCGTGCCTGGTCAGCGCGGGGCGGCTTGGCACCAAAGCCGCTGGTTTGGTAGAGCACCGGCAGCAGCGTGATGCCGATACCCGCACTCTGCGCCGCACGCAGCAGGGCCAGCGACAGCGTGGCATCGTCGGCATACGGCGTGCCATCGTGGTCGTGGTGCACGTAATGAAACTCGCACACGCTGGTGTAGCCCGCTTCCAGCATCTCGACATACAGCCAGGTCGCAATGGCCTCCAGCGATTCGGGCGTGATGCGCGCAGCAAAGCGATACATCAGGTTGCGCCAGCTCCAGAAGCTGTCTTGCGCCTGACCCCGGTATTCGGTGAGCCCCGCGAACGCGCGCTGGAAGGCATGCGAGTGCAGGTTGGGCATGCCGGGCAGAAGCGGCCCTGGCGCTTGCGCCACCCCAACAGGGGCGGTGCAGCCTGGCGTGACCTGGGTGATGCGCCCTGCCCCGTCCCATTCGATCAGCACGTTGCGCGCCCAGCCGCAGGGCAGTAAAGCGTCAGCAGCAAACAGTTGTTGCGTCATGGCAAAACTCCGTGAATGCGCCCTTGCCGCACGATGGTGCAGGCAGGCTTGTGGCCCAACCAATAGGCCAGCTCAGCCGCTTCGCCCACGGGCCACAGCACAAAATGGGCAGGCCGCCCTGATGCGATCAAACCGTGCGAATCTTGCAAGCCCAGCGCACGCGCGGCATGGGTGGTGATGCCCGCCAGCGCCTCGGGCACCGTCAGGCGGAACAGCGTGCAGGCCATGTTGGCCATGAGCAGCAGGCTGAGTGCGGGCGAGGTGCCCGGGTTGTGGTCGGTGGAGACCGCCATGGGCACGCCCGCTGCGCGCAGTGCGGTAATGGGCGGCAGGTGCGTGTCGCGCAGCGTGTAGTACGCACCGGGCAGCAGCACGGCCACGGTACCAGCGGCTTTCATCGCCGCGATGCCTTCTGCCGACAGGTGCTCAATGTGGTCGCACGACAGCGCACCATAGCGGGCAGCCAGCGCCGAGCCACCCATGTCCGACAGCTGCTCGGCATGGAGCTTGACGGGAATGCCCAGCCGCTGCGCGGCCTGGAAGACCTGCTCGGTCTCGGCCAGCGTGAAGGCGATGCGCTCGCAAAACACATCCACCGCATCCACCAGGCCTTCGGCCACCAGTGCGGGCAGCATCTCGTCGCAGACCAGGTCGGTGTACGCCTGGCTGCGCCCGGCAAATTCTGGCGGCAGGGCATGGGCACCCAAAAAGGTGGTGCGCACCGTCACGCCAAAGGCTTCGCCCAGACGGCGGGCCACGCGCAATTGCTTGCGCTCGTGCGAAAGCGCCAGTCCGTAGCCCGACTTGATCTCGATGGCGCACACGCCCTCGGCCAGCAGCGCCTGCAGGCGCGGGGCGGCCTGGGCGAATAGCTCGTCCTCGGTCGCGGCACGCGTGGCCTTGACCGAAGACACGATGCCGCCACCGGCCCTGGCGACTTCTTCGTACGTGGCCCCGGCCAGTCGCATGGCGAACTCATTGGCCCGCTGGCCGCCGTAGACCAAGTGGGTGTGGCAGTCCACCAAGCCGGGGGTTGTCAACGCACCGCGCCCGTCGTGGCAGCGCAGGGACCGATAGGCTTCGGGCAACTGCGCCTCAGGCCCTACCCAAACCATGTGGCCCTGCTGCACCACCACGCAGGCGGGCTGACCTTCGGGCACCGGCACATCGGCCACCCACAGGCCGGGTGCGGGATTCAGGTTCATCCACACGCCATCGGCGCTTTCACCCCGTGCGCCGACCTGCGGCGGACGCAGCGTTCTGTCTGCGGTATGGTTCATGACAATATGCTACAAAAATAATAGCTACCAGCGCTTTCCTATCAAGCGCTAGAGCCGTTTTTTATTCAAGCTTCGGCCCAGTCACGCGCTCCAGCGCGATCCAGACCAGTGCGGGCACATCCGCGCTGCCGTCGCCAGGCACAGGCTCCAGATGGCCCGGCGCCACCGCGCTGTCTGGCGTCCACCCAAAGCCCTGCCCCGCCTGGAGCACGCGGGGCTCACCACCCTGCTCCATCCATCGCCAGTCCCCTCGCAGCACCATGCAAAAACCGGCTGGGGCGGCGGCGGGCCGCTGCGCCCCAGCCACCACGCGCAGCACACCGCGCCACACGCCCCGGCGCAGCATGAGGTTGAAGTCCTTGGAGGTGCGCCCCAGCATCGAACCATCCACAGCGTCGTCGCCCGAGAAGGCAAACGGCTGCCAGTGCTGGTCCAGCCGGTGCTCCCAGCCGGGGCTGCGCAGGTGCAGGCCATCGCCAGACAGCAGCATGATCTGGCGGTCGATCGCCGGGAATGCGGAGAACGGACCGAAGCGGTCCACCGTGGCCAGGCTCACGCGCCATTCAAAGCTGTGCATGTCGGCACCCGGGGGCCAACAGGCCAGTTCTTGCGTGCTGCCACCGCCGTTTTTCCAAGGGGTACTGGGGGCGGTCGCGAGGTCAAAGAAGTTCATCGGCAAGGCGGTGTGATCGTGGTTGGGGCCAGGCTTCGACAAGCTCAGCCCCAACGGGCTGGGCTGGGTTGGGCTGCACCCAACCCAGGGGAATCCATCGTAGCGTCGGCATGGGTCCTTCGGGCCGCATCACTTGACCATCGGCAGCTTCAGGCCCTGCTTCTTGGCCGTTTCCACCGCCAGCTCGTAACCGGCGTCGGCATGGCGCATCACGCCGCTGCCGCAGTCGTTGACCAGCACATTGGCCAGCCGCGCAGCCGCTGCATCGGTGCCGTCGGCCACGATGACCATGCCCGAGTGCTGCGAGTAGCCCATGCCCACGCCGCCGCCGTGGTGCAGGCTGACCCAGGTGGCGCCGCCTGCGGTGTTGAGCAGCGCGTTGAGCAGCGGCCAGTCGCTCACGGCGTCGGTGCCGTCCTGCATGCCTTCGGTCTCACGGTTGGGGCTGGCCACGCTGCCCGTGTCCAGGTGGTCGCGGCCGATGACGATGGGGGCCTTCAGTTCGCCGTTCTTCACCATCTCGTTGAAGGCCAGGCCCGCGATGTGGCGTTCGCCCAGGCCCAGCCAGCAGATGCGTGCGGGCAGGCCCTGGAAGGCGATGCGCTCGCCCGCCATGTCGAGCCAGCGGTGCACGTGCCGGTTCTCGGGGAACAGCTCTTTGATCTTGGCGTCGGTTTTGCGGATGTCTTCCGGGTCGCCCGACAGGGCCACCCAGCGGAACGGGCCCTTGCCCTCGCAAAACAGCGGACGGATGTAGGCGGGCACAAAGCCGGGGAAGTCGAACGCGTCCTTCACGCCTTCGTCAAACGCCACCTGCCGGATGTTGTTGCCGTAATCCACCACCGGAATGCCCATGTGCTGGAAGTCGAGCATGGCCTGCACATGCACAGCGCACGACTTGGCAGCCGCCGTTTTCAGCACCTCATGCTGTGTCACATCCTGCTGCGCGGCGCGCCATTGCGCCACCGTCCAGCCTGCGGGCAGGTAGCCGTTGACGAGGTCGTGGGCCGAAGTTTGGTCAGTCACCAGGTCGGGCTTGAGGCCACCCGCCTTGGCGCGGCGCACCAGCTCGGGCAGGATTTCGGCAGCATTGCCCAGCAGCGCAATCGACACGGCTTCCTTGGCTGCCGTGTGCTGCTGGATCAGCTCGAACGCATGGTCGATGTTACGCGCCTGCTTGTCCACATAGCGCGTGCGCAGGCGGAAGTCGATGCTGCTTTGCTGGCATTCGATGTTGAGCGACACCGCGCCCGCAAACGTGGCGGCCAGCGGCTGCGCGCCGCCCATGCCGCCCAAGCCTGCGGTCAAAATCCACTTGCCTTCCAGCGAGCCGCCGTAGTGCTTGCGGCCCGCCTCGGCAAAGGTCTCGTAAGTGCCTTGCACGATGCCTTGCGTGCCGATGTAGATCCAGCTGCCCGCCGTCATCTGGCCGTACATGAACAGGCCCTTCTGGTCCAGCTCGCTGAAGTGTTCCCAATTGGCCCACTTGGGCACCAGGTTGCTGTTGGCCAGCAGCACGCGGGGTGCGTTGGCGTGGGTCTTGAACACGCCCACGGGCTTGCCCGACTGGATGAGCAGGGTCTCGTCGTCGTTCAGGTCCTTGAGCGAGGTGAGGATCTGGTCATAGCACTCCCAGTTGCGGGCGGCACGGCCAATGCCGCCGTACACCACTAGGTCCTGCGGGCGCTCGGCCACCTCGGGGTCGAGGTTGTTCTGGATCATGCGGTAGGCGGCTTCGGTGAGCCAGCTCTTGCAGGTGAGCTGGTTACCACGCGGCGCGCGGATCACGCGGCTGGCGTCGTGGCGGGGGTCGGTGCTGGAGGCTGCGGCGATGATGGCGTCGTTGGCGTTCATGGTGGGCTCCTGTGAATCAGTGGGTGTGCTTGGAAAAAATCAGGCGAAGCTGGGCAGGCATTGCGTGAGCGGCGCAGGCCATGCGGACTGCTGGGCCCATTCGCGCATGGATTCGATGTCCGGGGCCAGGTAGCGGTCTTGCTCCAGGTAGGCCACGCGCTCGCGGATGGCGGCGAACTGGCCTTCGATAAGTGGCGAACTCTTGAGAGCACGGTCAAATTCCATGCCCTGTGCGGCAGCCATGGCCTCGATGCCGACCATCACCGCAGCATTGCGCACCATGTCGCCCAGGCGGCGCGCGCCGTAGGTGGCCATGGAGACATGGTCCTCCTGGTTGGCAGAGGTGGGCAGGCTGGTCACGCTGCTGGGGTTGGCCAGGCACTGGTTTTCAGCGGCAAGGGCTGCGGCGGTGACCTGCGCGATCATGAAGCCGGAATTCACGCCGCTGTCGCGGATCAGGAACGCGGGCAGGCCCGAGAGGCCTGGGTCGAGCAGCAGCGACAGGCGGCGCTCGGAGATGGCGCCGATTTCGGCGACGGCCAGCGCGATGATGTCGGCCACAAACGCCACAGGCTCGGCGTGGAAGTTGCCGCCGGAGATCACGTCGCCGTTGTCAAAAACGAGCGGGTTGTCCGACGCGGCGTTCGCCTCAATGGTGAGCACGCGCGCCGCGTGGTGCAGGTTATCGAGGCACGCGCCCATCACCTGCGGCACGCAGCGGATGGAGTATGGGTCTTGCACGCGGCCGCAGTGGGGGTGCGAGGGGTCGATGGCGCTGCCGTCCAGCAGCGCGCGCACAGCAGCCGCCACGGCAATCTGCCCGGCCTGGCCCCGTGCTTCATGAATGCGTGCGTCAAACGGCTTGACCGAGCCCTTGATGGCTTCGAGCGACAGGCAGCCCGCAACCAGCGCGGCAGCAAACACGCTCTCCGCGCCGAACAGCCCGGCCAGCGCCAGCGAGGTGGACACCTGCGTGCCGTTGAGCAGCGCCAGCCCTTCCTTGGGGCCCAGCACAAAGGGCTGCAGGCCGATGGAACGCATGGCCTCGGCACCCGGCACCACCTTGCCATCCACTTTGGCCTGCCCTTCACCGATCAGCACGCAGGCCAGGTGAGCGAGCGGCGCCAGGTCGCCGGATGCACCCACCGAGCCCTTGGCCGGAATCACCGGCAGCACGTTGGCGTTGGCCAGGGCCAGCAGCGCGTCCACCAATTCAGGGCGCACACCAGAGTGGCCGCGCGCCAGGCTCACGGCCTTGGTCGCCAGGATGAGGCGCACCACGTCGTCGGGCAACGGATCGCCCGTGCCCACGCTGTGCGACAGCACCAGGTTGCGCTGCAGCTCGGCCAAGCGGTCGTGCGCAATCTTGGTGCTGGCCAGCTTGCCAAAGCCAGTGTTGATGCCGTAGACCACCTGGTCTTCTTCGACGATGCGCTGCACGGTGGTCAGGGACTGCTGCAGGCCGGCACGGGCCGAGGCGTCCAGCACCAGTTGTACGGGGCCAGCGTGAATACGGCGCAACTCCGCCAGCGTGACGCGGCCGGGGTGCAAGGTGATGGATGATGTGTTGAGTGTCATGGCGTTGATCCTGTATATACAAGTAGGTGTCAGCGAAAAAGCGGTCGATTTACCAACGATAGTCAGGGCTTCAAGGGCTCACCTCAAGCGGGTCGCAGCTTGGGTCGGTGGCGCCTTGGCTTCGACAGGCTCAGCCCGAACGGTCTGGGGGTAGGTTGGCTGTGGCGGGACATCAGCATCGCGTTCATCCTGCTACCGGGTTGCCATCCGCGCGAAAGCGGCTGCCCAGGCGGTAGCGGGTGGCGGGGTGCAAACACCGCACCACGGTGATTGGCACCCCGCGCGACCAGGTGCGGCGGGTGAGCAACAGGCAAGGCTCCTGCGGAGACATCTCCAGCAGCGTGGCCTGCTCGGCGGTGGGCATGACGGCATCGACCACATGCTCGATCTGGTCGAACGGCACGTTGCGCACCAGGTATTCGGAGGGCTGGAGCTGCGTGAAGTCCTGCGCGGCGAACTGGGGCACCTGGCGCGGGTTCACGTGGCGGTCTTCCAGCTGCACGGGCAGGCCGTCCTCCCGGTGGATGCACAGCGAGTGGAAGACCGACTCGCCCGTGCGCAGGTCCAGTGCCGCGGCCACCTCCAGCGTGGCCGAGATGCGCTCCACCGCCAACACGTCGCAGCGGTAGTCGTGCCCCCGTTGGCGGATTTCGCTGGCCAGATTGGCGATCTGCAAGAGCGTGGACTGTGGCTTGTCTTCAGCCACAAAACTGCCCACGCCCGCCACGCGCACGATGCGGCCCTGCTCCACCAGTTCACGCAGCGCGCGGTTCACCGTCATGCGCGAGATGCCGAACTGGGTGACCAGCTCGTTCTCGGACGGCAGGCGGTCGCCCGCGCGCCAGATGCCTTCCTGGATCTTGCGCGAGATGTGGTCCTTGATCTGCTCGTACAGCGCCATGGCTTGCGCGGGCGCAACCGTGGCGGCCACAGCCTTGGCGGGCGTGGCGCTGCGGTTTACCGTGGATGCGGTGCGGCGGGAAGGACGGGCGCTCATGGGAGTTGCGTAGTCAGGTCAGTGCAGATCGGCCGCCATGGACTCGGCGCGGATCTCTTCCGTGAGGCGCGCCTTGAGGTCCATGAACTCGGGGCTGGTCTTGATGGTGTAGTGGCGTGGGTGCGGCAAGTCCACCGCCAGCTCGGTCTTGATGCGGCCAGGCCGGGCACTGAACACTGCCACGCGGTTGGCCATGAAGATGGCTTCGTCGATGTCGTGGGTGACGAAGAGCACCGTCTTGCGCTCGGCCTCCCAGATGCCCAGCAGCAGCTCTTGCATGAGCACGCGGGTTTGGTTGTCGAGCGCGCCAAAGGGCTCGTCCATCAGCAAGATCTTGGGGTCGTTGGCCAGGGCGCGCGCAATGGCGGTGCGCTGCTGCATGCCGCCCGACAGCTGCTTTGGAAAGTGCTGCTCAAAGCCGCGCAGGCCCACCTTGGCGATGAAGTACGCAGCGCGCTCCTTTTGCTGCGCCTCGGGCATGCCGCGCTCGCGCAGGCCAAAACGGATGTTCTGCTCGATGGTGAGCCAAGGGAACAGCGTGTAGCTCTGGAACACCATGCCACGCTCAGCGCCAGGGCCTTCGACCGGCGCGCCATCGAGCAGCACACGGCCGCTGGTGGCGTGGTCCAGCCCCGCCACGATGCGCAGCAGCGTGGATTTGCCGCAGCCCGAAGGGCCAAGAATAGTGACGAAGTCGTTGTCCCGCACTTCAAAATCGACCGGCTGCAGCGCCTGCGTGCGATGGCCTTTGGCGGTCTCGAAAACGCGCGAAACAGCTTGGATGGATACGCGGCTCATCGCACAAAACTCCAGGCAAACAGACGGTGATTGAGCGCCTTGAAGGCGAAGTCGGACACCAGCCCAATGAGGCCGATGATGATGATGCCGAAAATGATCTGGCCGGTGTTGAGCAGCGACTGGCTGTCGGTGATCATGTGGCCGATGCCGCTGGACGAGCCGATCAGTTCGGCCACGATCACATACGTCCAGGCCCAGCCCAGCACCAGGCGCAGGGTCTCTGCGATCTCGGGCGCAGCACCGGGGATCAGCACGCGGGTGACGATGCCCTTGTGGCCCGCGCCCAGCGTGTACGCTGCCTCCACCAGATCGCGCCGCGCGCCGCCTACCGTCACGGCCACCATCAGCGTGATCTGGAAAACCGAGCCGATGAAGATGACAAGAATCTTCTGCGCCTCGCCGATGCCCGCCCACAGGATCAAGAGCGGGATGAAGGCCGAAGCTGGCAGGTAGCGACAAAACGAGATGAAGGGCTCAAAGAACGCCTCGATGCCCTTGTAGGCACCCATCGCAATGCCCAGGGGCACGGCAATGATGGCGGCCAGAATGAAGCCGCCGAACACGCGCCAGATGGTCATGCCGATGTCTTTGATGAAGCCGTACTCGGTGAACAGCAGCCAGCCCTCCTTGGCCATGGTGATGGGGCTGGCCAGGAAGGTGGGCGACACAAAGCCGCCCAGTGTGAAGAACGCCCACACCGCCACGAACACGACGAAGAAGGCCAGCCCCAGCATCCAGCGCGCGCGGGCACTCACGGGCTCCAAGGGGGCCAACGAGCGACGGCGCACGGGCGCCTGGGACTCGGGTACGGACAGGGGTTGCACGGCAGACATGGCGCGTTCTTCTTCCTGGGTCTGTTACTTGATGAAGCTCGCGTCGAACGTGACGGTCAGATCCTCCGGCGCCTTGCGGATGATGCCGGCCTCCAGCAGGATGGCCGTGGCATCCTTCATGAAGGACTGCAGCTCGCCCGCAAAGAACTTCTGGTTGGCAGCCTTGTCCTGCCAGCGCAGGAAGGAAGAGGACTTGGCAAACTGCTCGCCTGTCTGCTTGACCGCCGCGCCCATGATCTCGTTGGACTTGGCCGGGTCGGCCTTGATCATGTCGAGCGCCTGGAAGTACGAGTTGGTCAGCGCCTGTGCGGCCTTGGCGTTGGCCTTGAGCCAGGTAGGGTCGCAGCCCACGGTGTCCATCACCATGGGGTAGTCCAGCGTGGTCGCCAGAATCTTGCCTGCGGACGGGTTGTCGCGCACGGTGGAGAGATAGGGCTCATACGTCATGGCGGCGTCGTTCTGGCCGGCCACGAAGGCCTGTGCAGCCGCCTGGGGCGACAGCGTGGTGGTCTTCACATCCTTGAGGCTCATGCCGTTCTTGCTCAGCATCCAGGCCAGGCCAAAGTATGGAGCGGTGCCGGGCGCGTCTACACCGATGGTCTTGCCCTTGAGGTCCGCAAAGCTATTGATGTTGCCGCGCACCGCGATGCCGTCGGCGCCGTAGGACTTGTCCATCTGAAAGATCTGCACGATGGGCACGCCATTGGCGTTCCAGGCCACATGCGTCTCGACCGTGGTGGCAGCGCACTGGATGGACTTGGAGGCCAGGGCCAGGTGGCGGTCCTTTTGCGGGATCATCTTGATCTCTACATCCAGGCCGTTCTTCTTGAAGATGCCTGCCTTGTCGGCCAGCGTGAGTGGTGCAAAACCCGTCCAGCCGGACATGCCCAGCACAATCTTGGTGTCCTGCGCCTGGGCCGGTGCGGCCAGTGCCATCACGCATGCCGTTGCTGCTGCCAGCGACGTCCATTTCGCAACCGATCGAGTCATCATCTGCTCCTGTGTGAAGAAAGTTCATGGGCCCACCCTGCCGGGACGCGCCTGCGTGCCGGTTGCCATGATGACAGCCGGAGCATACCTGTATATACAGGGTAAACGCTAGGCCATCGCCGTGTGCGGCGGTAGTGCAGTGTGACCAGCAAGATCGGGGCCAGCCGCACACCCTGGGCGCCTGACGCGCAGCCCAGCAGTCCAAATACTCACAAATTTATAGCTGCTAGCGCTTGCCTATAAAGCGCTAGCAGCTATTTTTGTCCGTACTACTTCGTCACCACACCCTCATCACCACCACAGTGAAGGCCTGGCAGCTCGGCGCCCAACAGCCCCAACACGGCACAGCGCTATGGACTACCAGTGCACCAACCATGGGCATCGCCTGCGAATCCGAAGCGCCCTCCTCCCACGGGCATCCGACATCAGCGTGGACTTCGGAACGCTCAGCCCTCCTGGCCAGAGATGCCCCGCTGCGCTCGGTCGGGACACGGCAGGCGGGCCGTGACACTCAGCCCCGGCTCTGCGTTGCGCACCAGCAGGGTGCCGCCGTGGGCCTGTGTGACCAGGCGGCACAAGTACAGACCCAGCCCCACACCACCTGTCGTGCGCTGGCGTGCCGTGTCGGGGCGGTAGAACGCCTGGGCCAGATGCGGAAGATGCTCGGGCGGCACGCCGGGGCCGTGGTCCCGCACCTCGATCTCCACCACGCCGCCGCTCATCCGCAGTTCCATCTGCGGCGGCTGGGCTGCGGGGTCGTTGTGGCGCAGGCTGTTGTCCAGCAAATTGCGCATCAGCAGACGCACGCGGGACCGGTCGAGCATGCAGGTGGGCAAAGGGCCTGGCACGAGGAGCCTGATAGCTGCAGCCCCAGGATGCCGCACTTCCAGCTCTGCCACCACCTCGCGCGCCAGCTCGGGCAGGTCGGTAGGCTCGCGGTGCAGGGCCGCATGGCGCCCGGCCAGGCGCTCACTTTCCAGCAGGTCAGTGATAAGCCGGGCCATCTCGCCCAGATCGCGCATCAGGGCTGCGCGCTGGGCCTGCACGTCGGGCGATTCGGGCAACAGCTCGGTGTTCAGGCGCGCCCGCGTGAGGGGGCTGCGCAGCTCGTGGCTCATGGCCAGCAGCAGGGCACGCTTGGCCTCCAGCATCTGGTGGATGTCTTCACCCATGGTGTTGATGGTGCCCGCCAGTTGGCCTAGCTCATCGGGCCGGTGGGCGCGGCGTACCGGAATCGGCTCGCCGAAGTCGCCATTGCCAAAGCGCCGTGCGCCATGCCGGATGTCATCCAGCGGCCGCAGCAGGTGGCGCACATACACAAAGGCCAGTGCCGTGAGCAACAGCAACACTGTGAGCGTGCCCCATGCGATGCGCGGGCGCTTGTCCCACGACAGCGCGTTCAGCCCGAATTCGATGTGGTGGCCATCGGCCGTGGTGCGCTGCAGAAGGCGGTAGCCGGTGTCATCGCGGCTCCAGTGGTCCTGGCGCTGGACCTTGTCGCTCATCCAGTCCGAGCGCGGCCGATCAGGGTGCGAATCCCAGTGGATCTGCGGCCCTTCGATGCGCAACGTCACGGGCAGCCGGTCGGCAATGGCCTGGGCGCGCTCGATGCTGGGCGGACTGCCAATCTCGGCGGTGAGGCGGTCTACGTAGTCCATGAGCAGCGGGCGCGCAGCCTCCTTCCAGCCCAGGGCCACCACTTTCTGCATGCCACCCATGAAGACCACGGCCACAGTCAAAGCCAGTGCCATGAACACCAGCACCAGGCGAATGCGCAGCGAATACCCGACTGCGTCGCGTGCCCGCCGGTGCCACGGACAGGCCGGGTCGTGGCCGCACAAGGGGTCCGAGGACTTCATGGCTCAGCCGACGTCGAAACAGGCGTGCCCGGCGCACTGGCCACCCTGCGCAGCGCCAGCGAATAGCCCGCATTGCGCAGCGTCTTGATGCAATCGAGCGGCTCCAGCTTTTTGCGCAGGCGGCTGACCACAATGTCGACGGCACGCGTGTACAACTCGGCCTCGTGCCCTCGCAACTGATTGAGGATGTCGTCGCGGTTGAAAACCTTGCCCGGCTCCCTGGCCAGGAGGTGCAGCAGGTCGAACTCCGTCCCCGTGAGCTCCAGAACCGTGCCTTGGCGCACCACGCTGCGGCGGGCTGCGTCAATGCTCAGGCCTTCAAACTCCAGCGTGGCACCAGGGCCGCTCCCGGGTGCGCTGGCCCGGCGGCGGCGCAGTACGGTCTGCAACCGGGCCACCAGTTCACGTGGCTCAAAGGGCTTGGGCAGGTAGTCGTCCGCCCCCAGCTCCAGCCCCACCACCCGATCCATCACCTCGCCCCGTGCAGTCAGCATCACGATGGGCAGATCGCCCTGCTTGCGAATGGTGCGGCACAGCTCAAACCCGTCCATTTCGGGCAGCATGACATCCAGGATGGCGGCATCAAATCCGCCTGCAGCCAGTCGGGCCAACCCGTCGCTCGGTTTGAGCGCATGGATCAACTCCAATTCGAACCGTTGGAAGTAGGTAGCCAGTGGGGGGCCCAGCTGCGCGTCGTCGTCAATGAGCAGGATGCGGTGCATGCGCAATTCTCACACCGTCAAGCGCCCGCTCCGTAGCTGGACCCCAGCGCACCGTTCACCGCACGCATTGCCCGGTGCCGCACGATGAGCTTGCGCAGGCGGCCCTGCGCCCCAGCATGGAGCGTGTCGAAGTGGTCGGCTGCGGCCAGCAGCGCAGGCAGGGCCTGGGCAGCGGCTGCAGGCTGGCGAGCGACCAAGCCCAGCGCATGTTCGCGGTCGAAACGCGGCCCCCAGACCAGTGACATCAACTCGTCGTGGGGGTCGGGTATGCCCGCCAGCAGCGCATGCCCATGTTTGCGCACGCCTTGTGCCAAGCGATGGATGGGTTCCAGCGTGGGTGACATGTGAACGGTCCTCGCCATCAGCCGCGCGCCATCCAGCCCTTGCGCCGCTGCATCATCTCCCGCACTTTCTGCTGCTGTTCAGGATTCAGGCTGTCATAGAAATCAGCCAGCGCGCCGATGACCTCAGGGCTGTTGGCCTGGACTGCGCGGGTCTTCTCGTCCAGCAAGGTCTGCGCCCGCGCTCGGTCAAACTTGGCCCCCGCCACAATGTCCTGCATTTCAGTGCGTGGATCTGCCGTCTTGCCGATGAAAGCAATGCGCTGGGCTTCCAGCTTGTCGGCCAGCGCATTGAGCTTGAGTTTTTGCGCATCGTTCAGGTCCAGCTTGCTGCTGACACGCTCCACCACCTTGCCGCGCACCTCGGCCATCTTCTCGGGGCTCATCGGGCCACGGTGGTGGTAGCCGCTGGAGCAGGCCGTCAAGCCGCCCACAGCAATGGAGACGCCGAAGATGCCCATGAGGGTTTTCTTGATCCAGGGTTTCACGGTGCAGACCTTTCAGGGAAGGTGTTGAACATGACCGTGATGGTGCCGACGGGCGTTGCCGATGTGGTCTCGACGCAGTTTCGGTTTATTTCGTTTTGTTTCACCCAACTCAAGGGGTATCACGCGCAACCCTTGCGAGTCGGCAGGTCGGACCCTGCGAATTCTGAAATTTGCAACCGCCAGGCACTGCAATTCGGCGCGAAAATCACCTGCATGGCCGCACAGAACATCGTAGACATTCCTCCTTGCCACCCGGGCATGGCAGACATCCACCGCCGCGCAACCAACGCTTTCCGCGCCCATTGGCGCGCGCACGGAGCGGCACTACCGAAAAAACTAATCCTCACCCAGCAACAGGCCGACGACTTGCACCTGTGTCGACTCTACGGCTGTGTGCCCATGCCCGGAGTGAAGCCTGAGCAGGGGAAATTCAACGGTAGTCCGATTGAAGTTTCTGAATCCACTGCGGGCGTTCTGGTGGCCCATGACGGCACAGAAATGCCGCTGGCTGACTTTGACCAGCTAGCACCCGCCTGACCGCCATCGCCGCACGCGGCGCTCCTGGAGCGACCAGCACGCCCTGTGACCTCATCAACATCTATGCACAACGCAAAAGCACCGTAGGCACCCGATAGATCATTCGCAGCGCTGACGCCTGGGGACAGCGACGCCCGGCATTGCCATGATTGGGGCAATTGCCAACAAGCCGCACGAACGCAGGGTCGTGGTACTGGCTGGAGACATGGATCTAGCTGCCCAGAGCCTGCCATTTTCCTTGGCGTTGACCTGACACCTGAGAAATCAGCGCTTGGAGTCGTTCGGGCTGACTTGCAGATAGAGCGCGGCCGAACTACTGAATCGCGCTTGCTTGCGCTCGGGGGCATATGGGGTTACGGCACTCAAGGTCAGCCAGCATGGGGGTACAAAACGATGGATGAAGGTAGCCGGTAGGGGTGCAGATTTCCCTATGGCGAAGCCCCTGCTGCGGTGGGAAGTGGGGGAACAAAACGCCGGTCTCACCAGATTTGTGGGTTTGTACCCCCGCTTGTACCCCGACTTTTGCTTGGCTGGGCATGGACGGCTGTAGACGGCCATGGACTGCAAGTCGTTGATTCACCAAAGAAAAAGGGCGTCCACTGGATTAGTGTGGACGCCCTTGGACGGGTGTATGGTGGAGCTGGCGGGAATTGAACCCGCGTCCGCAAGCCTTTGTCAGGCAGATCTACATGTTTAGCGATCTGTTTTGGATCTCGCTACCCATGTCGCGCAGTCGCACGCTACATGAGCCGCCAGTACCCTATTTTCTCGTTCCAACCCAAGGTACCCGGATCAGAACCAGCCCATGTAATTATCCTTGCAGCCGGGAGGCACTGATTGCTCAGAACCCCCTTGCCCAGCCCATCGGCCAACTGTTGCAAGGCTCACTGGCAATTA
>CAXIRU010000104.1:0-82264 GCA_964031875.1 Acidovorax facilis | reverse complement strand
TCTTGGGGCGGAAGTTGCCTTGCTCGTCGAAGTCCGTGATGGGGAAGGACAGCAGGCCGGAGCCCATGATGGATTTGAGTTCTTGAGGGGTCATGGTGGAGGGTGTGCGGTAGGTACCAAAGAAAAATCAGAAGGTCGTACAAGTTGACTTTTTCAGCATGAATTACGAAAAAATCGTCTGCATTTCAGAATGTTAACGTTAACATCATCAGACAACATAGGTTAAACCCTTATCTTGAGTTCATGAATTGCCGACGCGCTGTCATTTCGCCTGCGGCGCTGCTCAGGCGCCTTCCCGCTTTAGACTCCGCCACCATGCAAGCACCCGACCCGCCCCCCCCATCCCTGCCTCTTGGTCGAGACCGCCACGCTGTCACGCTGCGCGAAGTGGCCGAGCGCGCAGGCGTATCGATGATCACGGTGTCGCGCGCCATCAACACCCCGCAACAGGTGTCCGAGCGCACGCGGGAGCGCGTGCAGGACGCCGTGTCTGCGCTGGGCTATGTGCCCAACCTGGTGGCGGGCGGGTTGCGCTCAGCGCGCAGCCATGTGGTCACTGCATTGGTGCCCACGCTCACAGGCCCCTTGTTCGGCGAAATGGTGCAGGCGCTCACCGAAGCGCTGGAGCAGCGCGGCTTTCAGGTCATGGTGGGCCAGGTGGGTTACGCGCATTCGCGCGAGGATGCATTGCTGCGTGCCATCGTCGGACGACGGCCCGATGGCATCGTGGTCACAGGGGTGATGCATTCACCCGAGGGGCGGCGGCTGCTCACCGCCTCGGGCATCCCCATCGTCGAAACCTGGGACTTCACTGACGCCCCTATCGACATGCTGGTGGGCCTGCGGCATGAAGAACTGGGGGCGGCCGTGTGCGAGCACCTGTTTGCCAAGGGGCGACGAAGCCTGGCGCTGCTCAGTGGTGGTGACGAGCGTGCCGCCCGCCGCGCGCGCGGCTTCGCGGCAGCGGCCCAGCGCCTGGGGCTGCCCGCGCCCAAGGTACGGCTGGGCAAATCCCCCACCACCCATACCGATGGCCGCGAGGGGCTGGCAGCTCTCCTGGACGAGGCGCCCGATATCGATGCAGTGTTTTGCAGCTCCGACATGCTGGCCCTGGGGGTGCTGACCGAAGCGCGCGTGCGCGGCATCGCCGTACCCGATCAGCTCGCAGTGATGGGTTTCGGCGACATCGACTTCGCGCAGACCGTGAGCCCCAGCCTCTCCACCGTGCGCATCGACGGCACCCGCATGGGCCAGGCAGCCGCACTGCTGATTGCCGACCGTGCTGAGGGCAAGACCGTGGCAGAGCCTGTGGTGGATATCGGCTTTTCCATCGTTGAGCGCGAGAGCGCCTAACAGGAAGCCCACCACCTCCAGAGACCCGGGCCGGGGGGCATTGGCATGTCTCTGCATACCAATACCGTGCAATTTGTGGTGTATTGTATGAACACCATGCGCAGCAGCCCCTCGCCAGATCTCGAGCAATTCCTGGAACAGCTCGCACACGAAGCCCACCCGGGCGACCGACTTCCCACCATCCGCGAATTGATGAAGCGCTTTGGCGCATCGCAAATGCTGGTTCAGCGGGCCTTTCAACGCCTTAAGGAAAAGGGGCTGATTGATGCCCATGTGGGCCGGGGCACCTACTTCCTGGGTGCCGGCGCGCCACCTGCAAGGACGACGGAAACGCCCGCCATCCCCAGCATGCGCCAGCCTCCCCAAGCCCCTGCGGCAGTTACACCCGCTGTGAAGTCGGTGCTGCTGCTGCGCCGCTCCATCAGCATTGCACGCGGGCGCGTGCTGATTGAAGGCCTGCAACACCGCCTGGCCTCCGAAGGGCACCGGGTCATGGAGATGTCCTACACCGACCCCGACCATGCGCTCACGGTGCTCAAAGGCCTGCCGCGCTTCGATGCCTGCGTCGTGCAATCCACCTTCAAGGCCATTCCCATTGCCCTGCTGGCTGCTCTGCGCGACAAGTGCGATGTGCTGGCCGTGGACGGGGCGGCACTGGTCGGTGCCGATGTCGAGGCTGTGGGTACCGAATGGGGCGAGCCGCTGGCAGCCGCCATTGCCCTGCTGATGCGGCAAGGCCACCGGCGCATTGCCTACGCTTGTACCTCGCATCCGTTTCTGGCCACCCAGCTCGGGCGGCGACGCTTTGCATATCTACAGGCGACGCTGCCTGAGGCGATGCTGCAGGAAATCACGCTGGACATGCTCCCGCATGAGGACTACACCACCCGGCTGGTGCAGCAGATCCAAGCCTGCGGGAACAGCAGCGACAGCGCGAGCGCCCTGCCCTTCACGGCCCTCGTGGCCTGGGGCATCGAAGATGGTGCCCTCTTCCGGCGGCTGCTGGCCCAGTGCGGGATTGCGGTGCCCGCGCAGTTGAGCGTGGTGCTGCTCGGCCGCACGGACCTGGCCAGTGAACATGCGGACTTTTTCGAGGTTGTCGGTTGCAGCGTGGCCGATCAGGTCGATGCCCTGCACCGCGCCATCACGGCGCGTTGGGCTGATGCAGAAACACCCTACGGCGTGCACTTGACGCCGGTGACCCACCGTGCGGGCACATCGGTAGCGCCCCACGGTCAATAGCGAAGAATGCGGCTATGGCTGCGCGCAGCCAGGTGCCACGCGCGCCACGGTGTCCACCGTGAGCCGCGTCGACTCGCCGACATAGGCCTGTGCATTCAGCGCCTGCAGCAGGTCATGCGGCAGAGGATCTCCATTGAACGGCTGCTGTGCGCGGATGGCGTCGACAAAAGGCACCCCCTCGGACTGCGAGTGCTGCGCTGCCGCGTACAGCAGGCGGTGCGCCTCGTGCCGCCCCATGAGGCGGGAAAGCCGCATCATCACCGCCTCAGAAGCTATCAGCCCACGTGTCGTGACCAAGTTGCGCGACATTGACTCTGGATTGACGACCAGGCCCCGCGCCAGCTGCGCCAGCGTTTCGGCCAGCGAAGTGCCGATGACAGCGATCTCGGGCAGCAAAGTATCGGCCACGTTGGTGGCCGACGAGTCACCCTCGTCCATGCGCACCATGGTCTCCGTTGCGGCCTGGGTCCGTGTGCGCAGCATGCGCGCCAGACTCACCAGCAAAAGCGCTGTGGACGGATTGCGCTTTTGCGCCATGGTGGAACTGCCCACCTTCCCAAAGTGGAAGGCTTCCGCGACCTCGCCAATCTCGGTGCGCTGCATAAAAATCACGTCCGCCGCGATCTTCTGCGCGGTACTCGCCAGCAGGCCCAGCGCCGACAGGTAGTCGCTGGCCCGGTCATAGGACGACCGCAGCGGCATGTCAGCCGGCAGCAACCCCAATTGCTGTGCCAGCATCGCCTGTACTGCGGGCCCCAGAGGGCCGGTAGCGGCAAAGGTGCCGATAGCACCCCCCATGCTGGCCGGAAACGAGTGGGCAAGCCGCTCGGCCAGTCGGCGGCGAGCGCGGTCCAGTTCATCGACCCAGCCTGCGAGCTTGAAGCCCAGGGTCATAGGTAGCGCGTGCTGACCATGCGTGCGGCCTGCCATGGGCGTGGCCTGGTGCTCCAGTGCCAGCGCGGCCAACGCAGCGATGGCGGCGTCCAGGTGCCCTGCCAGCAGCGCATGGGTTCGCACCATCTGCAGCGCGCTAGCAGTGTCGAAGATGTTCTGCGTGGTCGCACCCCAATGGATGAAACCGGCCGCAGGCTCACCGCACAACTGCTCGAACCGGTGCAGCACAGGCACCAATGGGTGTTGCGCGAACGCGATGGCCTCGGCCAACTGCGGCAGATCGAACAGTTCTGCCCGCGCGTGTGCTGCGATCACCGGGGCGACATCGGCCGGTATCACCCCCAGACCTGCCTGGACGCGGGCCAAGGCGGCCTCCACATCCAGCCAGGCCTGCAGGGTTGCAACATCGCTCCAGATGGCCTTGGCAGGTGCACTGAACCAGTACCCCGTGATGAAGGATTCGAACATTCCAACCGCCATATGTGCTCCATTCATACAACCTCGGGTTTGTCCGTAGATTGTGTTGTATTGCATTGGTACTCCAAGGGAAAAAACGTCTTGAAGCGTCGATTTCCTGCACGTGATCGCAAGATTACATATTGCATTGTATTGAAATTATCAGATTCAATACATACAATTTGCTCGTCAATCGCACACAGCATCCAACGGAGACATATTCATGACACGGCATTTCTTGGCAAGTACGGCTTGCCCAAACACAGCAACACCTCGATCCAAACTGCTGTGCCTCGCACTGATCAGCCTGTGCACCTGGAGCACAGCGCAAGCCCAGTCGTCTGTGACCATCTATGGGATCGTCGACCAGGGCTTGGCGCGTGCCAATGGGGGCACGACCCCCGGCGCCCTGCTACCTGGGCGCGGCGTGGCGCCACAGGTCTGGACCCTGAAGGCCGGAAACACATCTCGACTGGGGTTCATGGGCCGCGAGGACATGGGCGGCGGTCTCTACTCGCGCTTCCAGATCGAACACCGCTTTGCCGCAGACACAGGCGCGCCAAGCAATGCCAGCATCTACTGGCTTGGCCGATCGGTGGTGGCCGTGGGCAGCAACCAGTGGGGCGAGGTGTACGCGGGGCGCGAATATTCGGCCGCCTACACAGTGGCCCTCAATGCCGACCCCACGTACTGGAGCTATGTGAGCCAGTTGGGCTCTGCTTACACCTATGCCAACTACACCCCTGTGGCGGCTCCCGTGGAGGCATCCAACATCCGCTGGGCAAACGCCATCGGCTACAAGTCGCCCACTGTCGCAGGCGTGAGCATGGAGATCGCTGGAGCCCTGGGCGAAGGGGCACGCAGCAATGCCACATCAGGCAACCTGCAGTACAGAAGTGGGCCTGTGTGGGTGGGCGCAGCGTTCGACCGGCTCAACGCCCAAACCCACCTGGCTCTGCTGGCTGGCGGCTATGACTTTGGCG
Source organism: Acidovorax facilis (assembly GCA_964031875.1). GTDB lineage: Bacteria > Pseudomonadota > Gammaproteobacteria > Burkholderiales > Burkholderiaceae_C > Acidovorax > Acidovorax facilis_A. The sequence continues at coordinate 77,336 of CAXIRU010000104.1, read as the reverse complement.
CAGTACATGCCAAAGCCAGCTACAGCCGCGCCAAAGGCGGGGTCAACGGCGATGCCACGGCTTACAGCATATCGGCCATGGTGCCGCTGAGTTTTGGTCGTACTTACCTCATGGTTGGGCACCTGAAACCCGCCACCCAACTCGATTCGCAGATGATCGGCGCAGGACTGCAGTACGACCTGAGCAAACGCACATTGCTCTACACCAACCTCGGCACGGCCAAGCGCGACGGCCTCACACGCACCACGGCCATCGACTTTGGCGTGAAGCACACGTTCTGAACAGGAGTCACCACATGCAACGCAGACAACTCCTCCGTCAGGCCGCCGCGATGACTGTTCTGAGCACGGGCACTCTTATCACGCACACCGCGCAGGCGCAGAGCGACAGCGGCAATACCAAACCCATCTCACTGATCGTGGGCTATTCCGCTGGCGGAAGCGCAGACCTGGTAGCGCGCCTTGTCGCGGCGGAACTGGGCAAGCGACTGGGCCGCACGGTGATTGTCGAGAACGTAGCAGGTGCCAGCGGCATGCTGGCAGCACAACGGGTGCTGAATGGACCCACCGACGGCAGCATGATCTACATGGGCGGCACCGACACAGTCGTCGTACCCATGGTCAACCCCAAGGTCAGGCTCGACTGGGAGAACGACTTCATGCCCGTGGGGCGCATGACCACCGTGCCCATGATCTTTGCCGTGCGCAAGACATCGCCCTACGCAAACCTGCAAGACCTTGTCGCCGCGCTGCGCAAAGGCGGCAAGGACAGCATCAACTTCGCCACACCAGGCATCGGGACGATGCAGCACCTGTACGGTGCGCTGATCAACAAGCAGGCAAAGGTTTCCATGCTGCACATCCCCTACCGTGGCGGCACCCACATCACCAACGACCTGGTGGGCGGACAGGTGGACAGTGCCATGCTGGTGCTGTCTACGGCCATGCCATTTCTCAAGGACGGCAAAATCAGGGCGCTGTCGGTCTCCGACAACGCGCGGGTGCAGCAGTTGCCGGACGTCAAGCGCATTGGAGAGGAGGAGGGTTTCTCCGGCATGGCTCTGCCATTGTGGCAAGGCCTCTTCATGAAGGCGGGCACGCCCGCCGCGACTGTGAACGCCGCCGACAAGGCACTGCAGGAAGCGCTTGCGCAGTCCGAGCTGCGGCAGAAGCTGCAGGAAGCAGGCATTACTGTCGCCCCCTTGAACGGACCTGAATTCAAGACATTCATCCGACCACAGGCGAAGCTGTACCGCGATATCGTGACGACATCCCAGATCACGATGGAGTGAAGTCGCGCGGCAAGCGTGGCGCAACCATGGGGCGCAGCGCCCAACGCTCATTTTTGCTCTGGATACCGGATTGCGCAGTGTGTGGCCCCCTCCTGGTGGTTCTGGCCCCACACTCCTCGCAGCGCGGGCAAGACAGGCATTCCCCCGGACGGGGGATGCCGCGCAGATTGCGAACAGTCAATGCCGCCCGGCCCGGTCAGCGCAAAAGCTCAGGCCGCATAGATCAGCGCCGCAGCCCGCGCCTCCATCGCCAGCCCCTGCCCCACGGGCCCCAGGCGCTCGGCCGTCTTGGCTTTCACATTGACTTGCCCTTCGGCGATACCCACAGCGCGCGCAATGGCGACACGCATGCCGGGGATGTGCGCCGCCAGACGTGGAGCTTGCGCGATCACGGTGCTGTCGATGTTGCCGATCTCATAGCCCGCCGCACGCACGCGCCGCGCTGCTTCGGCCAGCAACACGCCAGAATCGGCACCACGAAAGGCAGCGTCGGTGTCGGGGAAATGGCTGCCAATGTCGCCCAGGGCAGCTGCGCCCAGCAGCGCATCGGTGATGGCATGCAGCAGCACATCGGCGTCCGAGTGGCCCAGCAGCCCCATGGGGTGGGCAATGTCCACGCCACCAATCACCAGCCGACGACCGGGCACCAAGGCATGCACATCCCAGCCTTCACCAATCCTGAAATTCATCCGCTTGCCTTTGTTGTTGCGTGCCTTGCGGCGTTGTATTGCCTTGCGCTCCCGCCCCGCTACGCCCCCAGGCCGGGGTTGAAGCGATGGACAAAAAGCCCTAAAAAAGATTCTTCTTGCCCGGGGCCGTAGTCACCTGGCCACGGTCTCCCCCAAAGCGCTCCAAGGTCGTGCCGTGTGCGCGCGCCGCCAGCACGGCTGCTGCCAGCGCAAAATCGTCCGGGTACGTGACCTTGAAGTTCTGTGCCCCACCCGGCACCAGGCGCGGGTGCAAGCCCATGGCTTCCATCGCGCTGGCTTCGTCGGTCACGTTGGAGCCCACCTTGTCGATAGCATCCATCAGCGGGCCGATGCGGAACATTTGCGGGGTTTGCGCCAGCCACTTGTCGCTGCGATCCACCGTGGAGGCCACGCGCACGCCACCCGGCCCGTCGATGGAGGTCTTGAGCGTGTCCGCCAACTTATGGGCCAGCAGTCCTCCCACGCTGTCGCCAGCGCACTGGTCAATCAGGGCATCGATCTGGTCAGACGTGACCAGACAGCGCGCAGCATCGTGCACCAGCACCCAGTCATCACGCCGCGCCCCCCGTGCCAGCAGCGCCTTGAGTCCGCCCAGCACCGTGTCTGCACGCGTTGCCCCCCCGCACTCCACTGCGAAAAAAGTGGGATGCGCATGTGCGTCCAGAAACCGGTCCCCAGGAGCCACTGCGACGAGCGTGCCCAGCAAACGCCCCACCCCCGCAAAAGCCGCCAGGGTGTGAAGCACCATGGGCTGCCCCGCCACCAGGTGGTACTGCTTGGGCAAGGGGGTTTCGGACGGGGGGGGCGCCGCGTCGGCCGCTGAAAAAGCGGCCATGGTTGAGGCAGTGGTAGAAGTCGAATGAGACGTCGAATGAGAAGTCGATGGTGCAGCAGTGCCGGAGACAGGCGCGACGGCTGCAGCGCCCGCCGCAACGGCCCGCAAGCCCATCCCGGCGCAGGGCACCAGCGCCCAGAATCGCCCGTGGGCAGACAAGGGGGCGAGCGGGGGTTGCAGCAAGGGAGCGGTCATGGGGCACTCATTCTAGAATCCTCTGTTGCCCTCCCATCCAGCCCGTGCGTGTTTCGCGCCCCTGGGGATGCGGCGGGCCCACCGACGATAGACACCGTCCGCATGGAACTGCCCAAACTCTCCCCCGGAAAACGCTTTGCCCTGCCCCGCCCCGTGGGCAGCGCCGACTCCCTGCTGCTGGCCCAGTTGGCCGAGCGCGATAAGGCCGCAGGCCGCACCACCGCCATCGTGGCGGCCGATGCCACCGATGCGCAGCGCCTCATTGAGGAAATGGCCTTCTTTGCCCCCGGCCTGCGATGCGCGCTGTTCCCCGACTGGGAGACGCTGCCCTACGACACTTTCTCGCCGCACCAAGACCTGATCAGCGAGCGGCTGGCCACGCTGTGGCGCATCAGCCAAAAGGACAAGGACACCGGGGCCGACGTGGTGCTGGTGCCCGCCACCACGGCGCTGTACCGGCTGGCGCCGCCCTCCTTTTTGGCGGGCTACACCTTCCACTTCAAGGTCAAGCAAAAGCTCGACGAGGCCAAGTTCAAGGCCCAGCTCACGCTGGCGGGCTACTCCCATGTGTCGCAGGTGGTGAGTCCGGGAGAATACGCGGTGCGCGGCGGGCTGATCGACTTGTTTCCCATGGGTTCGCTGGTGCCGTTCCGGGTGGACCTGTTCGATAACGAGATCGACAGCATCCGCACCTTCGACCCCGACAGCCAGCGCAGCCTGTACCCCGTGCCCGAGGTGCGCCTGCTGCCCGGCCGCGAATTTCCCATGGACGACGAGGCGCGCGCCAAATTCCGCAGCCGCTGGCGCGAAATGCTCGAAGGCGACCCGACCAAGAGCCGCATCTACAAGGACATGGGCGCGGGCGTGGCGACGGCAGGCATCGAGTACTACCTGCCGCTGTTCTTTGACGAGACCGCCACCGTGTTCGACTACCTGGGCGCAGAGGCCACGGTGGTGCTGCATGGCGACCTGGAGCCTGCGTTCCAGCGGTTCTGGCAGGACACCAAAGAGCGCTTTCGCCTGGTGCAGGGCGACCCCGAGCGCCCGGCGCTGCCGCCCGAGGCGCTGTTCCTCTCGGCCGACCAGTTCTACACACGCGCCAACGAACACGCCCAGCTGTCGCTGCGCCCTGGCGTACAGGAGGTGGATGACAACCCGCATTTCCAGAAGCTCGGCGACCTGTCGGTAGTGCGCGGGGCCGAGGACCCGCTGGCCCGCCTGCACGCCCACATCCGCAACACGCAGCACCGCGTGCTGCTGCTGGCCGAGAGCGATGGCCGCCGAGAAAGCCTGCTCGACTTTCTGCGCGCCAGCGGGGTGAGCCCACCGGCCTTTGACTCGCTGGCCGAGTTCCAGGGCACCGCTGACGAAAAGGTGGGCATTGCCACCGCAGGCCTCACCGTAGGCTTCAGCTGGATCGAGGACGGCATCGACTTCGTCACCGAGACCGAACTGTTTGCCGCAGGCCCCACCACGCGCCGCCGCAAGAAGCAAGAGCAAGTCAGCGACGTCGAGGCGCTGATCAAAGACCTGGCCGAGCTGACGCTGGGCGACCCGGTGGTGCACAGCCAGCACGGCATTGGCCGCTACCGGGGCCTGATCAACATGGACGTGGGCAACAAGAACCCCGACGGCACGCCCGCCATGCAGGAGTTCTTGCACCTGGAATACGCCGACAAGGCCGTGCTGTATGTGCCGGTGAGCCAACTGCAGCTCATCAGCCGCTATACCGGCGTGAGCGCGGACGAAGCGCCGCTTCACAAGCTGGGCAGCGGCCAGTGGGAAAAGGCCAAGCGCAAGGCCGCCGAGCAGGTGCGCGACAGCGCCGCCGAGCTGCTCAACATCTACGCCCGCCGCGCACTGCGCCAGGGCCATGCCTTCCGCTACAGCCCGCAAGACTACGAAACCTTTGCCAACGACTTCGGCTTTGATGAAACCGCCGACCAGAACGCCGCCATCCACGCGGTGATCCAGGACATGATCAGCCCCCGCCCCATGGACCGCCTGGTCTGCGGCGACGTGGGCTTTGGCAAGACCGAGGTGGCGCTGCGTGCCGCGTTTGTGGCGGTGACGGGCGGCAAACAGGTGGCGTTTTTGGCGCCCACCACGCTGCTGGCCGAGCAGCATTACCAGACGCTGGTGGACCGCTTTTCCAAGTGGCCGGTGAAGGTGGCCGAAGTGTCGCGCTTTCGCTCGGGCAAAGAGATCACCGCCGCCATCAAGGGCATCGGCGACGGCACGGTGGACATCGTGGTGGGCACGCACAAGCTGCTGTCCGAATCCACCAAGTTCCACAACCTGGGCCTCTTGATCATCGACGAGGAACACCGCTTTGGCGTGCGCCACAAGGAGCAGATGAAGGCCCTGCGCGCCGAGGTGGACGTGCTGACGCTGACGGCCACCCCCATCCCGCGCACGCTGGGCATGGCGCTCGAAGGCCTGCGCGACCTGTCGGTCATCGCCACCGCACCGCAGCGGCGCCTGGCCATCAAGACCTTTGTGCGCAACGAGGGCACAGGTGTGATCCGCGAAGCGGTGCTGCGCGAATTGAAGCGCGGCGGGCAGGTCTACTTTTTGCACAACGAGGTGGAAACCATCGAGAACCGCCGCCAGAAGCTCGAAGAAATCTTGCCCGAGGCGCGCATCGCCGTGGCCCACGGCCAGATGCCCGAGCGCGAGCTGGAGCGCGTGATGCGCGACTTCGTGGCCCAGCGCTACAACATCCTGCTGTGCTCGACCATCATCGAGACCGGCATCGACGTGCCCACGGCCAACACCATCATCATGAGCCGCGCCGACAAGTTCGGCCTGGCGCAGCTGCACCAGCTGCGCGGCCGCGTGGGCCGCAGCCACCACCAAGCCTACGCCTACCTGATGGTGCCCGACATTGAAGGGCTGACCAAACATGCACAGCAGCGGCTGGACGCCATTCAGCAGATGGAGGAACTGGGCAGCGGCTTCTACTTGGCGATGCACGACCTGGAGATCCGCGGCGCGGGCGAGGTGCTGGGCGAGAACCAGAGCGGCAACATGCTGGAGATCGGCTTTCAGCTGTACAACGAGATGCTCAACGAAGCGGTGAAGGCCCTGAAGGCCGGCAAGGAGCCGGATTTGCTGTCGCCCCTGTCCGTCACGACTGACATCAACCTGCATGCCCCCGCCCTGCTGCCCGACGACTACTGCGGCGACGTGCACCTGCGCCTGTCGTTCTACAAAAAGCTGGCCACGGCCAAGACGCCCGACCAGATTGACGGCCTGCTCGAAGAGATCGTGGACCGCTTCGGCAAGCTGCCACCGCAGGCGCAGACCCTCATCGACGTGCACCGCCTGCGCGTGCTGAGCCAGCCCTACGGCGTGGTGAAGGTGGACGCCGCCCCCGGCGTGATCCACATCACCTTCAAGCCCCAACCCCCGATTGACCCGATGCGCATCATCGAGCTGATCCAGAAGAACAAGCACATCAAGCTGGCAGGCAACGAGAAGCTGCGCATCGAGCGCGAACTCAAGGAGCCCAAGGACCGCGCGCAGATGGTGCGCGACGTGCTGCGGTCGCTGGGGCAGCCAGTGGTAGCCGCATGAGGTGCGAATATCAATAAAAAGTGCCTCCACCGCTCGTCCATCGGGCGGAAGCAGCTATCAATAGAGTAGCAAACACAGCCATGTGGTTTGAAGTCGCCCTCCTGCTTTTGGCCTTGGCGGCCGCCCTGGCTGCACGGCCATGGCGCATGCTGGCCCACCGAAAGCCACTGACGCACGACAGCCAAGGGGCGCCGTCTGTGCTGTGGACGCCGCTGCTCGCCACGCTGGTCTTTCTGCCCTGGCTGTGGGCGTTGCCCACACTGCATGCCATGCCGCTGCAGTTGCAGTGGTCTGGCGCCTGCCTGGTGGTACTGATGGTGGGCTGGCCACTGGCGGTCCCGGTGCTCACAGCCGTGGGCGCGGCGGCGTGGATGATTTCACCCGCCATGACGTGGGCCGACACGCTCAGCGCCACGGTGTGGCTGGGCGTGGTGCCAGCCACACTGGCGCTGGCCCTGGGCGCGCTGGTGCGGCGCTACACGGGCACCAAGCCATTTGTCTACGTGCTGGGGCGCGCTTTTTTGGGCACGGTGGTGTGCGTGTTTACAGCGGGCGTGCTGTCGCAGTGGAGCGGCCACCTGCTGCCCGGCGTGGGCGATGAGCTGTCGCTGGTGGCTCGCTGGCTGATGGCCTGGGGCGACGGGTTTGTGACGGGCATGATCGCGGCGATTTTTGTGGCGTTCAAGCCCGAATGGCTGGCCACCTGGTCGGACCGGCTGTACCTGCATGACCGAAAGCCCTGACTCCGACACCCCAGAGGCCATAGCGCACAGCGCATCCGTCGCCGTGCGCACGCCTTTTGCCGTGGCCCATGGCGCCCACCAACTGCATGGCAGCACCTGGGGTCACATGGCCGCAGCGGCGCCGCGCCTGCTGTCTCTGCATGGCGGCGGTGTGGCCACCAACCACCGGCGCGTGGACTACCTGCTCCAGCCCCTGGCCACCCAAGGCTGGACCGGTGCCGCCTTCGACTTTGTAGGCCACGGCACCACGGGCGGCAGCCTGCTGGGCTCCAGCCTGGCAGATCGCCAGGCTCAGGCGCTGGCTGTAGCGGCACACCTGGGCCTGGGGGCAACACATCCGCCCTTGGCCTTGATCGCCTCCAGCATGGGCGGCCACACGGCCTGCCAGTTGCTGGATACGCTGCAGCCACGCGCCCTGGTGCTGTTCTGCCCGGCGGCGTACACACCGGCGGCAGAGCACCAGCCCTTCGGCCCAGATTTTCAGCAGACCTTGCGCGCCACCAGGGACTTTGCCGATGCCCTGGCCTGGGCAGCATTGCGGAGTTTTCGCGGCCGGTTGCTGCTGGTGTGGGGCGCGGAGGACGCGGTGATCCCGCCCACCGTCATCCAGGGCTACGGCCAAGCCGCCAAGGCCGCGCGCAGTGTGGACGTGGTCCAGTTGCCTGGCGTGGGCCACGCCCTGCACGCGTGGCTGCAGACCCAGCCCATGGCGGCCCTGGCGCTGCAGCAGCGCATCGCCGCCCTGCTGACTGCAGCAGAACGGGATTGAGCCGCACCACATCAACGCAGACCACCCATGAAGTTGCTGAACGTTCTTTTCTCTACCGACTACGGTCTGATGAGCACCATTGGCATCGGTTTCATGCTGTGCATGGCGGCATTTTTTCTCCGCATGTTTCTGATCAAGATGAACGAGCCGCCCGCACCCAAGGTAGCAGGGCAACAGACGCTGACTGAAGGGGCATGAAGCGGGGCGATACCATTGCGGGTTCTGTTCTCCCCCACACAAAACCCGTCGCCTGCGCCATGACCCACGCTACCGAATTCGCCCCCGGCCTCGTTGTCCAGGGCATCACGCCCCCGCTGTCCCTGTCGGCCTACAAGCTCATCGCGTTTGACATGGACTCCACCCTCATCAACATCGAGTGCGTGGACGAAATCGCCGACGCCGCAGGCCGCAAGTCAGAGGTGGCTGCCATCACCGAAGCCGCCATGCAGGGCGTGATCACCGACTACAAAGAGAGCCTGCGCCAGCGCGTGGCCCTGCTCAAGGGCGTGACGGTGCAGCACATGGAGCAGGTGTTTGCAGAGCGCCTGCGCTTTAACCCCGGCGCCAAGGAGTTGATCACTGCCGCCAAGGCTGCGGGCCTGACCACATTGTTGGTGTCTGGCGGCTTCACCTTTTTTGCGGACCGCGTGAAGGCGGGCCTGGGCATCGATTTCGCTCGCTCCAACATGCTTGAAGTGCAAGATGGCCAGCTCACCGGCCGCATGGTGGACCAGCCTTGGGGCGACATCTGCGACGGCGCGGAAAAACGCCGCACGCTGCTGGAAATGACCTCGCTCATGGGCATCTCGCCCCAACAGGCCATCGCCGTGGGCGACGGCGCCAACGACCTGCCCATGATGGGAGCTGCAGGCTTGTCGGTGGCCTACCATGCCAAGCCCGCCGTGCGCGCACAGGCCAAGGTGGCCATCAACGAAGGCGGGCTCGACCGGCTGCTGGAAGTACTGCGCTGACCCACATCCACCGCAGTGGCTCCGCCAACCCTGCTAAATGCACGCCTGACCCGCGCGGCGCACAACCTGCGCGCCGGCTGGAGGCGGCACCTCGGCACCGTAGCCCTCGCCTGGATCACCATCGTGGCAGTGGACACCTGGCGCACGCGTGACCTGCCCCAGGGCCCTGCACCCGATGCTGCGCTGGTCATGGCCACAGCCGACGGCAGTTCCCCCGCAGTCACCACCCTGGATGAATGGCGGGCCCAGTACCCCGGCCAGGCCGTGGCGGTGCATTTCTGGGCCGAATGGTGTGCTGTGTGCAAACTCGAAGAGCCTAGCGTCGCCAGCCTGTCCGCCGACTGGCCCTTGCTGGGCGTGGCCATGCAGTCAGGCAATGCCGAACGCGTGGCACAGGTGCAACGCCAGCGCGGCATGCCTTGGCAGACGGCAGTAGACCCGCAAGCCAGCCTGTCACGCAGTTGGGGCGTGCGCGCCGTGCCTGCCCTGGTGGTCATCGACGCGCAGGGCCAGGTGCGGTTCGCCACCTCAGGCTACACCCCAGAATGGGCCATGCGCCTGCGAATGTGGTGGGCACAGACCATACCGCAGTGGCGGAAATAGCTACAAAAAAAGTAGCTATTAGCGCTTTATGGATAAGCGCTACAGCCGATTTTTATTCAACATTTGGGGCTTGGGATCACACGCAGGCTGCAGGGTGACGGCGCGACCGCATGGCACATCTGCCTGGTGCGGCGAAAGCGTTCCGTCGGTGCAAACTCGGCGTTTGCTGCGCGCACCGGAAAAATGCGAGTTTGGTGTTGCACGCCGGACGGCCCATTGAAGGCCGATGGATTCTTTGGTCAGGGCAAGGCGCAAGCCCTTGGAAACGCGCACATCCGACGGCGCCCAAGCCACGCACTGCCCGTCGTGGCAAGCCTCACGCGACGGAGACATGGCTTGTAGCGCGGCATGCGCCAGCACTACTTCTTCTTGTCGCCCGGCGTGAAGAACAGTGCCAGGCCCACCGCAATCAGCACCACCGGCCACCACACCCGCAGCACCTCACGCAGGCTGATGCTGATCAACCCCAGATTGTTCAGCAGAAAAAACACGCCCAACACGACCAGAACGATCGCCGCGATATGGCCCTTCATATGCATTCCCTCGGGTAGTGATTTGGTATGGAGCACGATTATGGCTGCGCACAGACGACGAAGGTGCCGTGCAGGCCCAAGGCGCTGACCTGGATCGCAGCAATGCGCCCCTGAGCCAGCATGCAGCACACATGGCATACCCCAAGGCCATGGCGTGATTGAGCGGTCATACTGAGGTCTTCAAGACACCCGGAGAACAGCATGAGCCAGAACGCAGACATCGCCCTCGCGCGAGAACTCTATCGCGCCAGCGAACTTGCCACCAAACAGGTGACAGAAGCCCAAAGCCTGGCCAAGGATCTGTTTCCCGGAGCCGACCATTCGCGCGCGGATATTCTCGCCATCGCGCAACTCATCGCGATCAACTACGCTGGCTTGCACGGCAGCTCGGGCCAGCACAAAGGCTGAGCCGCACACCGAGCGCCCCGCCAAGGTGGTGGCCACAGCGCCAGGATCTGCGGGGGGCGTGGCAGATTTCCACCCCACCAGAACTCAAGGGTTCTCGTCGCGCAGACCGCGCCCCCCGCTCGCCCCACGCAAGGGCCTGAGCAGGTCCGATAGCCCGTTGTGGTCAATTTCGTGCATCAGCGCTAGCAATTGCCCCAGCTCACCTTTGGGGAAGCCCTCGCGTGCAAACCAGTTCAGGTAGTTACCGGGCAGGTCGGCAAGCAGCGTGCCTTTGTGCTTGCCAAAGGGCATTTCGGTCGAGACCAGTCGCTGCAGCTTCTCCGAATCCATAGCCCTTCCTCAGCCACCCGCCCGCTTGACCTTGTGGCCCAGCTTCTGCAGGGCCGCCATCACGCGCTCCACATGGTCGCCCTGCACTTCGATCACGCCGTCCTTCACCGTGCCACCGCTGCCGCAGGCGGCCTTGAGCTGCTTGCCAAGGTGCTCAAGCGCAGCGGCATCCACCAGCACGCCCTTGACCAAAGTCACGGCCTTGCCGCCCCGGCCCTTGGTTTCGCGCGACACGCGCACGGTGCCATCGCCGGAGGGCACAGGCTTGTTTTGCTTGCACACGCACTGCGCCACCGGCTGGCGGCAGCCCGGGCACATGCGACCGGACTCGGTGGAATAAACCAAGCCGCCCAGATCGGCAAACGACTTCATGGCTTTTTCCCCTCCACTTCTTGCTGGAGCATGTGAAAGTTGAGCAAGCGGGTGGCCAGCATGGTTTCGGTCAGAAAGCACACCAGTGCCAGCAGAAACGACGCCACCCCCGCCAGAAAACCCGCCACGGCCAGCCGGTTAGACTGGAAGTTGGTGGTCTCGCCGAGGAACAACAAGATGATGGTGATGCCGATCAGGAACGCGCAGAAGGTCAGCAGCCCGATACAGCCATTGGCCAGCCGCCCACGCAGCCGCAGATCGGCCAACTCGCTGTAGGCGCGGGCCAGAAACTCGGGCTCGGTACTGGCACGGGCACGGTCTTCCACCACGCGGGCCCGGTCAATGATGCGGGCCAGGCGCCCGGCCACGGCGCCGATCATGCCGGACACGGCGGTGAGCAAAAACACAGGGGCCACCGCCAGCTGGATGCCGTGGGTGATGGCAGAGGAATCGAGGGTGAGGGCCATGGTGCAGGAGAAACAAAGGACACACCGACGAGCCGCCGGTAGCCCAATTATCAGGGCGCTGGCGGCCACAGAGCGCGCAGCCAGGCCCGGCGCACCCCGCTGCTGGACGGGTTGGCGCACACGCACGGGCCCGGGCAACAACTGCGGCGACAATCACCCCATCTCTGTTCCCCCGGTTGCGCTGTTGCGCGTTGCCCTTGCAATGCACCACAGCACCGTCTCCATGCCCTTTGCCTCCCTCGGTCTCTCCCCTGCCCTTGTCCACGCTGCAGAAAAAGCGGGCTTCGTTGCGCCTACGCCCATCCAGGCGGGCGCCATCCCAGCCATTTTGGAAGGGGCTGACCTGCAGGGCGCTGCGCAAACAGGATCGGGCAAAACAGCAGCTTTTGCCCTGCCCCTGCTGCAGCAGATCCTGCTGAGCGCCACCGGCGGACCACGCCGCGTGCGCGCCTTGGTGCTGGTGCCTACGCGCGAGCTGGCCGCGCAGGTGGGCGAGGTGCTGCGCAGTCTGGCCCAGCACCTGCAACCACCGCTCAAAATCGCCATCGTTTTTGGCGGCGTTTCGATCAACCCGCAGATGCTGGGCCTGCGCGGGGGCGCCGACATCGTGGTGGCCACGCCAGGCCGCCTGCTCGACCTGGTCGGCCACAACGCGCTGCGCCTGTCCGCCGTGGCACACCTGGTGCTCGACGAGGCCGACCGACTGCTGGACCTGGGTTTTGCCGAGGAACTGCAGCGCGTGCTGGCGCTGCTGCCTGCGCGGCGGCAAAACCTGTTTTTCTCGGCCACCTTTCCCGCTGCGGTGCAGGCGCTGGCCGATGGCCTGCTGCACAACCCAGTGCGCGTGGAGGTGCCCCACACACCCGGCAACGAGCCGGCCATCGAGCAGCGCGCTATTGCGGTGGATGCCAGCCGCCGCACCCAGCTGCTGCGCCATCTGGTCAAGGAACACAACTGGTCGCGCGTGCTGGTCTTTGTGGCCACGCAATACGCTGCCGAGCATGTGGCTGAAAAACTCTACAAGGCAGGCATCTTCGCCAGCCCGTTTCATGGCGGCCTGAGCCAGGGCGCGCGCAACCAGGTGCTGCAGGAGTTCAAGGACGAACGCTGGCAGGTGGTCGTGACCACCGACCTGGCCGCACGCGGCATCGACATTGCACAGCTGCCTGCTGTGGTGAACTACGACCTGCCTCGCTCGGCAGTGGACTACGTGCACCGCATCGGTCGCACAGGCCGCGCGGGCGAAAGCGGGGTGGCTGTGAGCTTTGTGACAGCCGATGCCGAAGCGCATTTCCGGCTCATCGAAAAGCGCCAGCACCTCACCCTCCCGCGCGAAGAAATTGCGGGCTTTGAGCCCACAGAAGCCCCCGCGCCCGCACCCTCGACAGACCCGCAGGGCACCGGGGGAATCAAGGGCAAGCGACCCAGCAAAAAGGACAAGCTACGTGCTGCGGCCGCGGCTGAATCTACGGCTCAGCCGTCGCCCTCCACCGCCCATAAAAAAGGCCCCTGAAAGGAGCCTGTAGAGCGGGGGCGAACGGCATCCTGACTGGGATGCCCCATCAAAGGCCCTGTCAAAGGCCTCAAACGCCGTCTTCGGTGGCCCCGTCCATGCCATTGGCCTCGTCACCATCGGCACGGGACTTGCGCTTTGCCGGTTTGGCCAGAATCTCGACATAGAACTGCGCACCACCCTCCGCGGCAACGCCGTTGATCAGCCCGGTCAAAGCTGCCAGATGGGCCGCAGTGGCATCTTCCTTGGTGCGGCCGAACTGGCAGTCAAAATCCCAGAAGTCGGCGCCATCGGGCAGGTCGCGGCGCCGTTCGCGTTTGATGTACTTGCGGATTTCGTGCTTGACGGCGTCCAGAACGCGATCACGATTCTTGCCTTCAACATGGAGCTGGAAAGTTTTTCTCATGGGTGATAGTACCGCCTGTGACACGCCCCAATTCCCAGCAGGACACCCCGATGCCACAATGGTGCATTACTTTTGGTGACCACCGAGCCCGATGTTCCATGACCTCCGTCTGCTGCAAACGCTGCCAGCGGCTGTGCTCGTCACCCAAGAGGATGCCATCTGTTTTGCCAACAAAGCCAGCATGGAGCTGCTGGAAGCGCCCAGTACCGAGAGCCTGATCGGCCGCCTATCGGGCGATTTCGTGCACCCCATGGACAAGCTGCGCTCCAGCAACCGTATCCGACAGGTGGCAGTGCCCGAACAAGTCGGCCGGCCCAACAAGTCGTCGGAATTTCGCATTCGCACACTGCAAGGCAACCTGCGCATGGTGCTTATCAGCAGTGTGGCTGTGGAATGGAACGGTGCGCCTGCCGTGCTGGTGTGTGGCCTGGACATGACCCACCAGAGCGAGATCGAGGCCCAGCTGCGCGAGAGCGAGCAGAACTTCCGCCGCCTGTTTGAGAGCATGCAGGATGTCTACTACCGGACCGATGCCCTGGGCATCGTGCAGCATGTGGGCCCCGGCGTGCGGCGGGTGCTGGGCTACGAGCCCCACGAGATCGAGGGGCGCACGGCGGAGTCGTACTACCCGCAAAGCACGGACCGCGATGCGTTCAAGGCAGCCATCCTGGCGCACGGCGAAGTATCAGACTTTCCGGGGCAGATGGTGCGACGCGATGGCAAGGTGATCGATATCTCCATCAGCAGCCATGCCCTTTACGACCACGCGGGTAACTTTGCAGGGGTAGAGGGCGTCTACCGGGACGTGACGCAGCGCAAGAACCTGGAGCGCGAGTTGCAACGCCTGGCCACCACCGACATGCTGACCGGCATGGCCAACCGCCGGGCATTTCTGGAATGCGCAGAGTCGGCATACGCACGTTCACGCAGCCATGGTGAGCCGCTCACGCTGCTGATGCTGGACCTGGACCATTTCAAATCCATCAACGACCGCTTTGGCCACCTGGAGGGCGACCGCGCCCTGGCGGGCTTTGCACAGGCCGTCAAAAACCAGTTGCGCGCCAGCGATACCGCAGGCCGCCTGGGCGGTGAAGAGTTTGGCGTGCTGCTGCCGCTGACCTGCGTGGACGAAGGCCTGGAGGTGGCAACGCGCATCCTGCACGGTGTTCGCGCACTGCAACTGAGCGACGAGCCTGGCAACGCCTACAGCATCACGGCCAGCCTGGGCCTGAGCACCTTGCGCCAGACGGACCGCAGCCTGCGCGACATGCTCGACCGCGCCGACCAGGCGCTCTACCTGGCCAAACACCGGGGGCGCAACCAGATCGGCTCGCTGGAACCGCTGGGGCCGTAGCCCCTCATCTGATTCGCCGATCAGCCGATCAGCGCCAGCGCACTACAAACGCATGCGCTCCTGCTGCAGGTTCCACAGGCAGGCGCCAATCCCCAGCAGCATCTCCATGACCTGCTCCGAGCCGCGGCTCGATAGCTCCAGGCTGTCGATGATCACGGCCAGTTGCGAGATGGCGTCTTCGGGCGCGGAAGCGCCCCCCGTCCGTGCAACCTCGGCAATGGCGATGAGGACATCCGTGCGGTTCATGCGGCGCCTTCCCCCGGCAAAAGAATCTGATGACCTGCCACCTTCCGGCCCTGTGATCCCATCACCGGGGTGCCAAGGACAATTGCTGAGGGGAGGCGCCCACTGCAGGCACGCCTGGCAGCGACTGTTTGACGCGGTAGCCCCCGTCCAAAGCATCGCCAGCGCTGTCTGGCACCAGCCTGAACTGGTGAACGACCTCCAGCAAGCGCCGGACCTGGCTCTTCATTCCGGACGATGCTGACGAACTGTCGTCTACCAGCGCGGCATTTTTCTGCGTGGCTGCGTCCAGTTGCCGCACGGCTTCACCGATCTGCGCGATGCCACGGGCCTGCTCCTGCCCTGCACCCTTGATTTCGCTGATGAGTTCCATCACCGCGTCCACCCGCTGCACCGTGCTGGCCACACGCTCACCCGCCTGGCCTACCAGCGTGGCCCCGCGCTCCACGCCGCGCACACTGGCGGCGATCAGGCCCCGGATCTCGCGCGCTGCCGTGCTGCTGCGCTGGGACAGCCCGCGCACCTCTCCCGCCACCACGGCGAAGCCACGACCCTGCTCACCTGCCCGGGCAGCCTCCACCGCCGCATTGAGGGCCAGCAGATTGGTCTGGAACGCGATGTCGTCGATCACCTTGACGATGTCGGTGACCTTTTGCGACTGCGCACGGATCTCCTGCATGGTGGCGATCACGTCGCGCATTACGCTGCCACCCTCGTTGGCCACCTTGGCGGCCTCTTGTGCCAGCTCGGTGGCGCGGTGGGCGTTGTCCGTGTTGTGCTGCACGGTAATGGTGAGCTGCTCCATCGACGCGGCCGTTTCCTGCAAGTTGGAGGCCTGCACTTCGGTGCGGCGCGCCAGGTCTTCCGTGCCGCCCGCGATCAGCACGGCCTCCTGCGCCACGGTCTCGGTGCTGTCGCGCACCTCGGTGATCACGCGCACCAGTTGCTGGTTCATCTCTCGCAAGGCACCCAACAATTCGGCAGTTTCATCCGTGCCGCGCACATCGATCTGTGCGCTCAGATCGCCACCTGCCACGGTGCGGGCCAGCACCACCGCCTGGCGCAAGGGGCGCGAAATCGACCGGGTGATGACCCAGGCCATCGCGGCCCCGACCACGAGCGCCAGCCCCGTGGCCGCCAGCATCCACCAGTGCATGGTGTCGCTCATCTCCCGCGCGCCTGCAAACTCTGCTGCCGCCACATTGATCTGCAGTGCCACCAGTTGCTCGATGGCACCCTGCACCTTGGCCGCATTGGGACGAATCTGGTTGATATAGAGCTCGGAGCCATCGTCGTACTTGCCAGCGACCAAAGCCGAGGCAGCGGGGATGAGCCCCTTGTCCAGGTAGGTGACATTGGCCTCGGCAAAAGCCTGCGCCAAGCCCCGCTCCTCAGCACCCAACGCCTTGCTGGAATACGCTGTCCACAGCGACTTGATGCGCTCGACATTGGCGGTCAAGGCGGCATGGCTGGACTGCAGGTTGCTGGTACCGGGGTCCATCAACATGTCCATCACCAGCACCCGGTTGCGCTGCGTCAGGTGACTGATTTCGGCCAGCACACCGAGCGGAACCGTGCGGTCACCATACAAGGCTGCGCTGCGCTCCGTGAGGCGCTTGGCACCGCTGATTCCGCCTGCAGCCAGGGCAGAAATCAGCACCAAAAGCACTGCAAACGCTAGCGCGAGCCGGGTGCCGATCTTGATTTTTTGAAGCATCTGAATCTCTCGTGAAGGTTCATGAAGTGGGCCACTGGGGCCGAGCCCCCAAGTGCGGGGCGTTGCACCCTGCCCGCGAGGGCTATCGCAGCGCCACCAAAGATACTAATTGTTTCAAATGACAAAATAATGACGCGCGCAGAAACCTTGCCCCTGTATTGAAATGGTTAAAATCGCCGCCGCCTTGATAAGCTAGCAACAACCAACCCACATTCACTCTGCCCAGCCCAGATCATCGCTGGAATATCCCATATATATTTATCCGCAATAATCATTACATCAAGCCCATGAAAAATATTTACACCATATTCATGCTGGTCTTCGCTGCTTTGCAGGTGGGTGAAGCCAGCGCTCAGGCCGTGACAGGCGCAGGCTCCTCGGCTGCGGCCCCCATTTACCGCAGCTGGGCCAAGGCCTACGCCAAGGCCACCGGCACCAAGGTGGACTATGACCCTGTAGGCTCCAGTGCAGGCATGAAAAAAATCCAGCAGCAGGCTGTGGGCTTCGGCGCCACCGATGTTCACCCACCGGACAAAGACCTCATGGAGCACGGCCTGCTTGCTCTGCCCGTGGCCATCACCGGCATCAGTCCCATCGTCAACCTGCCCAAAGTCAACAATGCACAGTTGCGTCTGACCGGGGAGGTTCTCAGCCGCATCTTCATGGGCGAGATCAGCCGCTGGAATGCCCCCGAGATCACGGCCCTGAACCCCGAGACCCCGCTGCCCGATATGCCGATCAAGGTGGTGGTTCGCGCCGACGGCTCAGGCACCACCTACAACTTTGCCGATTACCTGGGCAAGGTGAGTGAGAAGTGGAAGACCACCCACGGGGCCAAGACCAGCATCCGGTGGCCCGAAGGATTTCTGGCTTTCAAGGGAAGCGAGGGGGTGGCCAAAGCTGTGCGCGATACGGTGGGTGCCATTGGCTATGTGGATTTTGGCTATGTGGCGGAATATGGCCTGGCATCGGTGCAGATGAAAAACGCCGAGGGTGTTTTTGTGAAACCCTCCATCGAGGCGTTCAAGTCTGCACTGGCCAACAGCGAGTGGCCAGCCACGGGGACCTTCAATAGCACGCTGACGCAAAAGCCCGGTAAGGCTGTGTGGCCCATCACCATGGGTACATTTGTGGTGTTTCCCAAAGTCACCCAGAACCCCGAGCAAACCACACAGGCCCTCAAATTCATTATCTGGTCATTCCTCAATGGCGACACCCTCGTCCACGAAAACAACTTTGTTCGATTACCCGACAGAGTTCAAGCATCGGCATTCAAAGTAATTACCTCCATACGCGATCAAAAGGGCACACCTCTGGGAATGGGCCTTATTTCATCGCCAGCACCTTAAATACGAAAATCAGCCACACCTGATTTTCGTGATGAAATTTTTTGATGGGAGTGGTATTGACCTGTCAGCGGTAAGCTCCGCCATCGACCATCACCCGACACCCTCTTCATGGAAATCGAATTCAAGTTCTGCATCCCACCAGAGCGCCTGGCTGCAGTGCAGACCGCCGTGCGACGGGGCGCTCACGCGCAAATCCGCATGGAGGCCCGCTACTTCGATACGCCCGATGCGGCGCTGTCGTCGCGCGGGATTGCCTTCAGGCTGCGCCGCGAGGGTGACCAGTGGGTGCAAACCGTCAAAGCACTGGGCAATGGCCCGCTAGACCGCGAGGAGCACAACGTGGACCGGGGCCCAGCACCCGCCACAGGCCCCGCACCGGCGCCACAGCCTGAGTTGCACGCAGGCACCGTGGCGGGCGCGCGGCTGCTGGGCGCGCTGCAGGCCGCCAGCGGCGCCTTGACTGAAACCTACTGCACCGAGATGGACCGCGTGACGCGGGACATCGCCTTCAAGGGCGGCGCAGTGGAACTGGCGCTGGACACCGGGCGGGTCATCGCCCATCCCGGTACGCCGCAGCAGAAAGAGGCACGCATCTGCGAGCTGGAGCTGGAGCTCAAGGCTGGCCCGCTGGCTGGCCTGGCAGCCATCTCCACCCAGTGGGCCACACGGCATGGGCTGTTTCTGAGCACGGTGTCCAAGGCTGAACGAGGCGAGCGCCTGCTGGCCTCGCAGTGGGCTCGGCCCGCTACCAAGACCAGCCCGATGAAGGTCAGCGGCCCACAAAGGCGTTTTCCCAACGGGCACGCACTGCAGCGCGCGGCGGTGGCCCATTGCCTGCAGCAGACCCTGGCGAATGCCAGCGAAATCGTGGAAGGCGGGGGCAACGCGGAGCACGTACACCAGCTGCGCATCGGCATCCGCCGATTGCGCACAGCCTTGCGCGAGTTGGCACCGTTGGCGCCTGGCGCGTTCAACCCCGCCTGGGAACCACCGCTGGCAGAGGTGTTCCGGCGCCTGGGCGAGCTGCGCGACCAGGGGCAGGCAATCCAGGCCATCGTCGCCGAGATGCACGATGCAGGCGCTCCCGCACTGGATGCGCCTGCGGGCACCCGAGATGAAACAGCCTCCACCGCCGCCGCCATCGTCCGGGCACCAGCGTTCCAGGTAGCGTTGATCGAACTCATGGCGTTCACGGCCCAGGGCTGGGATGCCTTGCCGGCGACCACACAAGAAGCGCTGGGGGCCAAGGACGCCCGCCGCCTGCTGCAAAAGCGGTTGCGCAGCCTGCACACCAAGGTGCGCAACGGCTCCGAAGACTTTGCCGCCCTGCCAATAGAGGAACAACACCGCCTGCGCAAGCGCCTCAAGCGCTTGCGCTATCTGACGGAATTTGTCGCGCCGGCTCTGGACGCCGAGGGGGAATCGTTCCTCGCCAGCCTGCAGCCTGCGTTGGCGGCGTTGGGCCGGCTGGGCGACGAACACGTGGCACGCGCGTTGTACAGCGACATCGCGGCCACAGACCCGAAGGCCTGGTTCGGCGTGGGCTGGCTGGCTGCGAGGCAGGCTTTGACGGTGGCGGACTGCGAAAAGGCCTTGGGCCACTTGGCCGATATGCCCCGGCTGCACAAGGCAGGCAAACGCTGAGAGGCGGTGAAAGGAGCCGATCCGCCATTGCGCCACCCCACCATCGCGGGGCACGGTGGGGTTCCGGGGCTGGCGCGGCACAATGGGTCCATGACGGCCCCCCCTCCCCAACGCCCCCGCCCGCCTTTGCGCACCGCCCACCACATCACCCCCGACAAAGACCAGATCGCCTTGCTGGAGCCCTTCGAGCGGCTGGGCATGGACCGCATCGCACTCGTTTCCAATCCGGAGCAAGCCGACAAGGCCTGCGATGCCCTGGCAGCGGCCAGCGCCTGGGGGTTCGACACCGAATCCAAACCCACCTTTGCACAGGGTGAGCAGTCTGACGGACCCCACATCGTGCAGCTGGCCACGCTCGACATGGCCTGGGTGTTCCAGCTCCACGACCCCGGCTGCCGCGCCCGCGTGGCCGAGCTGCTGGCGCTGCGCGGCGTGACCAAGGCGGGCTTTGGGCTGGGGGATGACACCAAACGCATCCAGTACAAACTGGGCGTGCAACCAGCCGATGTGCTGGAACTGAACACCGTCTTCCGCCAACGCGGCTACCGCAAGGACATGGGGGTCAAGGGCGCGGTGGCCGTGCTGTTCAACCGACGTTTCATCAAGTCCAAAAAGGCCGCGACCTCCAACTGGGCCAACGCCCGGCTGACCGAGGCCCAACTGGTCTATGCCGCCAACGACGCATGGGCGGCGCTGCGGGTGTTCAATGCGCTAGAGAACGCCGCCACGCAACCGGATGCAGCGCAGGCCTCGAACCATTCACTATTAAAACGATAGCTGTTAGCGCTTATCCATCAAGCGCTAGAGGCTTATTTCTTTCTACATTCCGCCCCCACTCACCTCACAAGCGTGCGGCCAGCCGCGCCGCCTGGTCGATAGCACGTTTGGCATCCAGCTCGCCTGCCTCGAACGCACCGCCAATACGGTGCGGCTTGTGGCCCGCAGCCTCCAGTTCCGTCGCCAGACTGAAGAGTGGCACCTGCCCCGCACACAGCACGACGGTGTCGCAGGCCATCCAGGTCGGGTCCTCGCGTTTTTCGCCGTAAGACACCAACAGCCCCTCGTCGGCAATGCGCTCGTAGTTCACGCCGCTGACCATCTGCACTGCTTTCATCTTGAGCGCGGTGCGGTGAATCCAGCCCGTGGTCTTGCCCAGGCCGGCGCCGAGCTTGCCCTTCTTGCGCTGCAGCAGCGTGACCTGCCGCGCGGAAGGCGTCACACGCGGGCCGCTGGCAGCCAGGCCACCGCGCGCCTCGGCTGGGTCAACGATGCCCCACTCGGCCTTCCAGGCAGGCAGGTCGAGGGTGGTGGAGGGGTGGTCGCCATGCGTCAAGAATTCGGCCACATCAAAGCCGATGCCACCCGCGCCGATGATGGCCACGCGCTCACCCACCGGCTTGGCGTGGCGTAGCACGTCGATGTAGCTCAGCACCTTGGGGTGATCCTGGCCGGGGATCTGCGGGTCGCGCGGCTCCACGCCGGTCGCAACGATGACCTCGTCAAAGCCTGCCAGGTCGGCGGCTTTCACTTTGCGGTTCAGGTGCAGTCGCACGCCCGTGTCCTCTACCCGCGTGGCCAGGTAGCGCAACATTTCGTGGAACTCTTCCTTGCCCGGGATCACCTTGGCCATGTTGAGCTGGCCGCCGATCGCGGGTGCCGCGTCGAACAGATGCACGTCGTGCCCACGCTCGGCGGCCACAGTGGCGGCGGTCAGGCCGGCAGGCCCGGCGCCCACCACCGCCACGCGCTTGCGCGACGACACCGGGCGGTACACCAACTCGGTCTCATGGCAGGCACGCGGGTTGACGAGGCAGCTGCTGGTCTTGTTCTGGAACACATGGTCCAGACAGGCCTGGTTGCAGGCGATGCAGGTGTTGATGCGGTCGGCCCGGCCTTGCGCAGCCTTCCTCACAAACGCTGCATCGGCCAGCAGCGGCCGCGCCATTGACACCATGTCGGCGCAGCCATCGGCCAGCACCTGCTCGGCCACCTCGGGCGTGTTGATGCGGTTGGACGTGACCAGCGGCGTGGTGATGCCTGCGGCCGCGAACTCAGCCTTCATCTTCTGCGTGACCCACGCAAACGCCGCACGCGGCACGCTGGTGGCTATGGTTGGCACGCGCGCCTCGTGCCAGCCGATGCCTGTGTTGATGATGTTCGCCCCGCCTGTTGCCACGGCCTTGCCGAGGGTGACGATCTCGTCCCACGCGCTGCCGCCGGGCACCAGGTCGATCATCGACAGGCGGTAGATGATGATGAAGTCCGGCCCCACCGCCTCGCGCATGCGGGCCAGGATCTCCACCGGCAAGCGCATGCGGTGGCTGTAGTCACCGCCCCAGGCATCGGTGCGCAGGTTGGTGGTTTGCGACAGGAACTGGTTGATGAAATAGCCCTCGGAGCCCATCACCTCCACGCCGTCGTAGCCCGCCTCGCGCGCCTTCACAGCGCAGTTCACAAAAGCGCGAATTTGCCGCTCCACCCCGCGTGCCGACAGCGCAAAAGGCGTGAACGGCGATATGGGCGACTGCAGCCGCGAGGGCGCCACGGCCAGCGGGTGGTAGGCGTAGCGGCCTGTGTGCAGGATCTGCAGCGCAATCTTGCCGCCCGCCTCATGCACGGCCTCAGTCACCACCCGGTGGCGCCTGGCCGCGCCCGAGGTCGCCAGCGTGCCCGCAAACGGCTTGGCCCAGCCCGCGATGTTGGGCGCAAAGCCCCCCGTCACGATCAGGCCCACATCGCCCTCGGCCCGCTCACGGAAGTACGCCGCCATGCGCGAGAGGTCGCGTCCGTCCTCCAGCCCCGTGTGCATGGAGCCCATGAGCACGCGGTTTTTGAGGGTGGTAAAGCCCAGGTCAAGCGGGGCAAGCAGGTGCGGGTACAGGGCAGCGCCGGGGTTGGGCAGCTTGGAAGCACCAGGTGCTGGCGCGGTGGTGGCGGAGGAATACATGATGTCTCGTGGGGATAGAAGGTTTTTCTAGAACTTTATTCTAGAATCTGCTTCCATGGCAAGCCGAAGCACCCCTAGCCCTTCCAGCCCCCCTGCCGAGGCCACTACCGACCGCCGCCAGGACATCCTGAACGCCGCCCTGGCCTGCGCAGCCGAAGGCGGCGTGGATGCGGTCACCATCGACGGAGTACGTGCGCGCTGCGGGGCCAGCGTGGGCAGCATTTATCACCACTTTGGCAACCGCGACGGCATCGTGGCGGCGCTGTTCTTCGACATCTATCACGACCAGTCGCGCAGCGTGCAGGAGCAGCTGGACCGCGCACGCAGCGCGCGCGCAGGCGTGCAGGCGCTGGTCACGGGTTATCTGGACTGGGTGGTGGCGCAGCCCGAACGGGCGCGCTTCATGTTTCAGGCACGCGGCGCCGTGGCGGCTGGCCCGCGCAAGGCTGACCTCGCCGAGGCGGCTCGCAGGCGCAACCAAGCACTGGTCACCTGGTTTGAACCGCACCGCGCATCGGGCATGCTGCGCGACCTGCCTTGCGAGCTGATGCCGTCGCTGGTGATGGGGCCCGTGCAAAGCTACTGCCGAGCCTGGCTGTCCGAGCGCTCAGGCCAGGGCGGGATGCCCTCCCCCGTGGCATACCGGGCAGAGCTGGCAGATGCAGCATGGCGGGTGCTGCAGGGATGATGCAGAGGGATCGATCCGCGCGATCCAGCCGTTGACCAGTTGGCTCCCTTGATCCGTTGAGCATGTCCGGATACGGCCGAAGCCTGTGACAAGCCCCGTGCGACACATGAGCCCGACCTTGACGCCCCCGAACCGTGGACCTCAGTAATGCGGGGGCAGTTCGTCGCGCAGATTGCGCGTGCCGCCTGAGCCTGCCTCGGGCGCCTGCTTGCGCAGCTCGATCACCTCGTGCGTCAGCTGATCAATCAACTGCTGTTGCTGATAGATCGTCAGGTTGAGCTGATCGAGCAGGTCTTCCATGAAGCTGGTTTTGATCTCCAGGGATTCGAGGCGGCGCAGGGTGTCTTCGGTTGTGGAGTCGGGCATGGTCAGTTCGGCAGGGGTACTACGTGGAGTTCGCTGGGGTGGTCCAGCAACCACTCCGTCAGCGCCACGGTGCAGTTGATGTCTTCGTTCAGGGGCAGGTCCTTACCGAGCGCAAAGCGCAGCAGGACATGGCCGCTGCGCCCGTCGCGCTCAATCAGGCGAAACGCATCGCCCCAGGTATGCGCCTGGTACTGAAAGCGCGAGGCATAGCCCTCGCGCCGGTCTGGCGGCCAGCAGGCGATGCGTGCCCCCGGCCCGCCGCGCACCCAGGGCCTTGCGTCCCGAGGGTCGGTGTACAGCTCCACCTGGAAAACCGTTGCCTGGGTGCCTCGCAGCTTCACACCCGAGATCACCCGCGTGTCGTTGACCTCCGGCACCGTACGCGAAAACACGGGCTCAAACGGCTTCCCGCGCCACTGCAGCACACGCTCGTTGGCGGCCTCCAGCGCCGCAATGCGGCGCGCGTAGCTGGCAGCCACGCAGTCGGCCGTGTCGCAGCGGTTGCGTTCGCGCAACCAGAGCAACTGGGCGCGCCGCAGCGATGCCAGTGCCGCGTCATCGTCGGGCTTGGCCTGGGCCGTGAGGTAGAGCCCGTTCAGGCGTTGGTCGGCCCATGCCAGTTCGGGGCTGGCACAGATCCATTGCTCCACCGCCTTGCTGGCCCGCAGGCAGTCGAACCCTGGGGCAGGCGCGCCGGGGTGCTGCTCTGGCTGGGCGTGCACTGCCAGGCTGCACAGCAGGGTACACACCAGCAAAGCAAGGCGATGCATCACGGAAGCGGGCGGACGTCAGAGGGCCTGGCCCAAACGCGCCACGCCTTCGCGGATCTTGTCCACATCGGCTGTGGCAAACGACAGGCGGAAGGTGGCGTGGTCCGGGTTGGCGCAGAAAAACGGCGTGCCCGGCACAAAGGCCACACCCTTTTCAATGGCGCGCTTGGCCAGCACGTTGCCGTCGGCCACCTTGCCACCCGCGCCCGTCAGGCGCGCCCACACAAACAGGCCGCCCTGGGGTTGCACAAACTCGATGGCGTCGCCCAGCTCTTTGCGCAGCGCGTCGCCCATGGCCTGGGCGCGCTCGGCATACACCTTGCGCACGTTGGCCAGCGTGGCGGGCATGCGGCCAGCCTTGAGGTACTGCGCGGCTGTGGCCTGCGCAAAGGTGCTGGTGTGTGCATCGCTGAACTGCTTGCACATGGTGGCCTTGCCCAGCAGTTCGGCCGGGGCAATCATCCAGCCCACGCGCAGGCCGGGCGAGAGCACCTTGCTCAGGCTACCGCAGTGCACCAGCAGCTCGCGGCTGCCCGGCACGGTGGCCGACAGGTTGAGCAGGCTGGGCGGTGGCGCATCGCCAAAGTACAGGTCGCCATAGGGGTCATCCTCGACGATCAAGGTGTTGTGCTTCACCGCCATCTCCAGCACGGCCTTGCGGCGCTCCAGGCTCAGCATGGCGCCGCTGGGATTGCCAAAGGTGGGGATCAGGTAGACGAACTTGGGCTTGTGCTCGGCGATCAGCGTTTCCAGCTCGTCGGTCTTCACACCATTGCCATCGATGGGGGCGCTGATCAGTTCAGCGCCATACAGGCGAAAACACTGGATGGTGGCCAGAAAGGTGGGGCCTTCCACGATGACCTTGTCGCCGGGGCTGATGAGCGTCTTGCCCAGCAGGTCCAGCGCCTGCTGGCTGCCGGTGGTCACGATGAGGTTGTCGGCCGCCACGTCTTTGGCACCTTTGCTGGCCATGAAGGCGGCCAGTTGCTCGCGCAGCGGGTTGTAGCCTTCGGTGGCGCCGTATTGCAGCGCGGCGCCGGGTTCTTCGGCCAGGGCTGCGTTGCTGGCGGCGCGGATGCCTTCCACGTCGAACATCGCGCTGTCCGGAAAGCCGCCCGCAAAGCTGATGATGCCGGGCTTGCCCAGCAGCTTGAAAAGCTCGCGAATGGCGGAGGTTTCTACGTTGTTCAGGCGGTCGGCAAATTGCATGGCGTGGACAGAAGTGGTTGGCAACAAACCATGCATTGTCGCCAATTGCGACGCAGGATTCATGCGGTGTCAGCTCGAGCGGATCACAAAACACACCTGGCATCGTTGTTCCGTCTTTTCGTACCTCTTGTACTGCCTGCGACGGAACACCCAGCCAGGGCCGCTGCGCTGAGGTCTGTGAGCTGCTCTAAACTGGGTTTTCCTTCCATCGCCCTTGTCCTGCCCGCCATGACCCTGACCCTCCGCACCCTGCCCCGCATGCGCCTAGCCACCATGCGCCATACCGGCGCTTACGGCCACCCGGGCCTGACCGAGTTGTGGGAACGTTTTGGCAGCTGGTGCGCCGCCCACCGACTGGATGATCCGCGCCCCAAGTTCTACGGCTTCAGCCACGACGACCCGGCCTGCACGCCGCCGGCACTGTGCCGCTATGACGCGGCGGTACAGATTGGCGTGGGCCTGCGCACCGGGCCTCACGTTCAGGTGATGGACTACGAAGGCGGCGACTATGCCTGCATGCACTTTGTGGGCACGGGGTCTGAAATCGGCGCCGCCTGGGCGCAGATGGGCACACCAGGCCAGATCCCCGAAGGCTGGGAATGGGAGCCCCGCGCCGCGCTGGAGATCTACGACGAGGACTTTGCGGTGGACCCAGCCACGGGGCGCTTTCCGTGCTGGCTGTGCATTCCAGTCACGCGGGCTCGCTGACACCTGTTGTGTCGCGATGGGTGGCCGGGTAGCCAGTGGCTGCACCCGGCTCCCCCGCATGCAGGTGCACCCACGTTCCAGGGTCAAGGCGATCACAGCCGGGTCAATGACGCCGGGGCTTTTCTGGTGGGTCAGTGCCGGATGTCGGCCACAAACTGCTGTGCGCGCGGATGCTGCGGCGCGTTGAAGAACTCGTGCGGTGTGGCGCGCTCCAGCACCTGGCCAGCATCCAGGAACCACACACGGTGCGCCACCTCGCGCGCGAACCCCATTTCATGGGTGACACAGACCATGGTCATTCCTTGCGCAGCCAAGTCCTTCATCACGGCCAGAACCTCGCCCACCATTTCGGGGTCGAGCGCGCTGGTGGGCTCGTCGAACAATATCAACGGTGGCTGCATCGCCAGCGTGCGGGCGATGGCAACGCGCTGCTGCTGCCCCCCCGACAACTCGCCCGGGAACTGCCCCGCCTTGGCCTCCAGGCCCACGCGCGCCAGCAGGCCATGGGCCAGTTCGCGCGCCTGTGCACGCGCCATGCCAAGCACCTGCACAGGTGCCAGCGCCACGTTGTCGAGAGCGCTCAGGTGCGGAAACAGGTTGAACTGCTGAAACACGAAGCCTATGCGCGAGCGCAGCGCATTCACATCCACGCCAGGCGCGTACACGTCCTGGCCGTTGACAAGGATGCGACCGCTATCGATGCTCTCTAGCCGGTTGATGGTACGAATCAGCGTGGACTTGCCCGATCCCGAGGGCCCGCAGACCACGACAACCTCTCCAGGAGCCACACGCTCGTTCACATTGCGCAGCACAGGGGTGGCACCAAAGGATTTTTCAACCTGGATGAATTCGAGCATGGCGTATGAATGAAGACGTAGCGGGAGGCAAGGGATGCCGGGCAAAACTTGCTAGACGGGACGACTGCGGCGGCTCTGGGCAATTCGCCGCTCCACCTGCTCTACCGCGCGGCTGAGCGAAAAGCAGAGTACGAAGTAGGTGAGCGCCAGCAGCGCATAGACCTCGAACGGCCGGGTCAGCAACTGGCCGTTGATCTGATAGGCGGCGTTGGTAAGTTCGTCCACCCCGATCACATAAGCCAGCGAAGTGTTCTTCACCACCACCACGAACTGGTTCAGCATGCTGGGAATCATGTTGAACAGCGCCTGCGGCAGGATCACCTTGCGCAGCGTGGTGATGTGCCCCATGCCCAGAGTACGTGCAGCTTCGTATTGGCCACGCGGCAGCGAGGCAATGCCGGCCCGTACGATCTCGCCCAGGTAGGCGCTCTCATACACCACCAGGGCTACCAGCATCATGAGCGTGGCGCTCACGGCCTGGCCGGTCAGGTAAGGGACGGCAAAGTACGCCCAGAACACCACCAGCAACAGCGGCAGGCCGCGCACCGAATTGGCGTACAACGCTGCAGCCCAGGCCAGCGACTTGATAGGCGAAGTACGGGCGACGCCCACCAGCACAGCCAGGGGGAACGAGATCACCAGAGCCAGCGCAGCCAGAATCAACGTCATGGCAAGGCCACCGAGCGGGCCTTGGGGGTACTGGCCTATCAACAGGATGAGACCGTAGTCCCGCAGGATATCGATCATTTCCACCCCCTGGTGGCAGACAGCCGACGTTGAGCCAATGCTCCAACGCCCATGATGAGCCAGGACCCGATGAGGTACGCCACCGAGGCGACCATGAACACCTCGAAAGTGCGGTAAGTCTCGTTCTCGATCTGGCGCGTGGCATGCATCAAATCAGCCACCCCCACCGTCATGGCAAGGCTGGTGGCCTTGAACAAGGCCAGCGTCTGGTTGACCAGCGGCGGCAGCGCAGCCCGCAAGGCCTGCGGCAACAGGATGAAGCGCAAGGACTGGCCATAGGTCATGCCCAGTGATCGTGCGGCCTCCGTCTGCCCGCGCGGCAGCGAGCGCAGGCCACTTCGCAAATCCTCGCTCATGTAAGCCGCCGCATACAGCGTGAGCGCGACGCACGACAAGATGAATTCGCCGTCATTGCGATTGATCATGCGCTGCAGTTCCACAGGTAGCAGTTGCGGCACACCGAAGTACCACACAAAGATCTGCACCAGCCCGGGCACGTTGCGGTGGTACTCCACAAACAGCATCACCGCGCGTTGCATCCAGCGCTTGCTGGAACTGCGCGCCGCCGTGAGCAGCGATGCGACCACCATGGCCAGCACCCAGCTGATGGCAAACAGCTTGGCGGTGACCACCAGCCCATGCAGCAGCAAGGTGACGTAGTCCGGGTTGGAAAGCAGCAGATCTTTCATGGGACGGGCCAAGGGCTCGGTGCGATGGGGTCGGCGGCTTACTGGGCGAAGGTGGAAATCGGCGTGAGCTTCTTCTCGCGCTTGAAGGCAAAGCGGGTTTCAGGGCCGTACCAGCGGTTCCAGATGGAGTCGATCTCGCCGGCCTTCTCCATATCCTCCAGCGTCTTGTTCACGGCCGCCAGCAGCGCAGGCTCATCCTTCTTCACGCCCAGGGCGGTAGGCTCCCAGGCCAGGCTGTCGTCGATGAAAACCGCTTCGCCCTTGGACTCGGCCAGGTAGCGCAGACCGGCGGTGTGCGATGTGGAGAAGCCATCCACCTTGTCTTGCATCAGCGCAAGGAAGGCGGACGGACCATCCTGGAAGGTCA
Source organism: Acidovorax facilis (assembly GCA_964031875.1). Classification (GTDB taxonomy): domain Bacteria; phylum Pseudomonadota; class Gammaproteobacteria; order Burkholderiales; family Burkholderiaceae_C; genus Acidovorax; species Acidovorax facilis_A. The sequence goes on along the minus strand of CAXIRU010000104.1, from coordinate 47,956 downwards.
CGACGGCGGTCTTGGGCAGGCCCCGGCGCGCGAAGATTTCAGTGGTGGCGCTCTTGACTGCGCTCACTCGCTTGTCCGCCAGCTTGGCAAAACTGTCGATACCAGCACCCTTTTTGACCATGACGCGAATCGGCACCTGGTAGTGCGCCGAGGTGAAAGCCACCTGCTGGGCTCGCTCCTTGGTGTAGCCCAGCGCGGCCGAGACGATGTCCACCCGGCCGGTGGACAACTCAGGAATGCGCTGTTCGATGGACAGCCCCTTGTGCTCCAGCTTCAGTCCCATGTGCCGGGCAATGGCAGCGCACATGTCTACGTCAAAGCCGACAATCTGGCGCGACTGTGGATCCTGAAAGCCCAGGGGCTCGGTACTGGTGAGCGTGCCGCACACGAGGGTGCCGCGCGCTTTGATGTCGGCGAGCTGGTCTGCGTTTGCGCCCAGCGAGGCAAGAAGCGTGATCGCAGCAATGGCGATGCGGCGGGTGGTGGCGGGCATGGTCATGAAAACTCCTGGGGTGGTTGCGGGGATGGCGAAACGGGGACAGAGTGCGCAGCTTCACGAGGGTGCAGGCCCAAGGCATGAAAGGCGCGGGCTTCTTCGAACGTGGCCTGCAGGGCCTGGTCGTCACCCTGCAGCAACTGCTGGCGGATCAAGCCCAGAGCGTCCTGCAGGCGATCGATTTCAGTCACCAGGGGATGCCGGTTGTAGTTCATGATGCCGGCCCATAGCGTCGGCTCGGATGCCCCCAGGCGGGTGAACCCCTGGTAGCCCGTGCCCTGGTAGGCCAGCCACTCGCGCGCATCACTGCGCTGCGACAGGCTGTGCAGGTATGCATAGCTCAGCAGCTGCGGCATGTGGCTGATCGCAGCGTAGACCGTGTCATGCTGCTGCGCGTCCATGTAACTAACTCGGGCGCCCAGCATTTCCCAGAAAGCGCGGGCAGTCTGCAGGGCTTGCGCATCCACTGTATCGGCGGGAGTGAGCACGCAGCGTTTGCCGCTGAACAATCCAGCATCGCCGGCCCCCCAACCGTGCTGGGCTTTTCCGGCAATGGGGTGGCAGGGCACGAAACGCCTTGCAGCCTCAGCGGGTACGCCGCTCAGGGCTTGCGCCACGGGGCCTTTCACGCTGGCCACGTCCATGCTCACTGCGCGGCCTTGGGCCATCTGCGCGCCGTGCTGCTCTAAAAACGCCATCAAAGGGCGCACAGGTTGGCAAAGTACCACCACGTCATGCTGGGCAAAGAGGTCTAGCGCCGTGCGATCGGGCTCCGAAGACGACTCTCCCCCATGGATCGGGCCCTGAACGTGCACAGCATCGTCAATCCAACGGTCAACGTGCAGCGCCTGCAGCAAGTCCGCGTTGACATCCATGCCGGTGATGCGACCCGCGAATCCCCGTGCGCGCAGCGCGCGCACCACCGACCCACCGATGAGGCCCAGCCCACAGACCGCGATGCGTTCGATACCTTCAGGGAGACAGTGGGGTGCTCGTGCCATGGCTCAAAGTATCGGCCCGTGACGAATGGTCACACAAATGCCAAAATATCCTAAATCCATAACATGACGTTAACCCCATGAATCTGCGTCAGATCGAAGTGTTCCGCGCCGTCATGCAGGCGGGCTCCATCTCTGGCGCGGCCACGGCACTGCATGTGTCCCAGCCCGCTGTGAGCCGTCTCGTGCGCTACCTGGAGGTGAAGCTGGGAGTGGCGCTGTTCGAGCGCACCGGCAGCCGCTTGCACCCCACCCCCGAAGCGCACGCCCTCAAGCGCGAGGTGGACAGCGCCTACCGCAGCATCGACCGCGTGCGCAGCTACGCCGAGCAATTGCGCCATGGCGTGGCAGACACGCTGCGCATTGCCTCCAACCTGAGCACAGGGCTTGAGCTCGTGCCCAAGGCGATCGCGCAGATCAAGGCGTCCATGCCCCAACTGCACATCAGCGTGGAGATTGCCACGCATACCCAGATCACTGACCAATTGCTCAGCGGCGAATGCGACATCGGCGTCGTGTCGTTTGTACAGAACCACCACCCGGCACTGAACGTGCACCCCATCGGTGAGGGCGAAATCCTGTGCGCCATGGCGCCCAGCCACCCCCTGGCCAAGCACCCCAAGCTCACGGCGGCAATGCTGCAAAGGCCGGACCTCATCTCGTTCGGCCGCGAGACACAGCACGGCAAACTCGTGGGTTCTATGCTGGGGGCATCTGACCAGCCTATCGCACCCACCGTGGAAGTGCGTTACGCCTACGTGGCCTGCAGCATTGCCGCCAGCGGCTGGGGCGTGGTGGTGGTGGACGACGTGACGGCACGACACTGCCAGGGGCCCGACCTGGTGCTGCGCCCACTGGCCGAGCCCCAGCGTTACACCGCATACGCCATGAGCAGCGCGGAGCGCCCACTGTCTAGCGCGGGTCTGGAGATGGTGCGCTTGCTGGCCCACCACTGGGCATTGATGGCCGAGCCAAGCGCCAAACCAAAACGCAAGGCCTTGGCCACGACGGCAGCACCCGCGCGGGCCGTGCGCAGGCAGAGCTCGGGCAAGCAGAATTCAAAGTAGCCGCTGCACTACCAGCCACACCCCCACTGACCGCCAGGCCACCGGCCTGTACCGCACGCTGGGCCTGCAACAGGGCTTAACACGAAGGCATGGCTTTCGGCCATATCGGCATTTGAAGCGCCTTGCCCATTCAGCACAAACTGGGCTGCACGCCACAACACCTCGCCGCAATTCCAAAGCATGGACGCACGGGCCTGGGTGGAGCAGCCCTGGACACTGCGCCACGGCACCACCCGGTACCAAGCGGGAATGCAAGGTCTGCGTACCCGTCTCGGCATGACCCCTGACGAGTGCGGCGTGAACTGGCGGTACAGGCTGTTCGTTCCCTTGTGCAAAGCTCAGGAGCCCCCTCATGAAACGCAGACTCTTTACCCAAAGCGCGGTCGCCTCGGTGGCGCTTCCGTGGGCAGGTATCAGTGCCCAGGCATCCAACATCGTCACCGTCGGACAGGTGGTTCCGCTGACCGGCGGCACTGCGGCAGAGGTGGGAAAGCAGGTAGCGCTGGGCGTTGAAACCTACTTCAAGGCAGCCAACAGCGCTGGCGGCGTGTCTCCGGGCCTTCAGGTGCGATACGTGGTGGAGGACGACCAATTCAAGCCCGAGCTGAGCATTGCCGGCGCAAAAAAACTGATGGCCCTTCAGCCTGCTGCGCTGATTTCGTTTGCCACCAGCAACACGCTGGCGCTGATCCAGGAAAAGCTGCCCCAGGACAGCGGCGTACCGCTTTTCCCGACGCGTTCCGGCTCTCAGACCATCCGTGAACCGGTCAACCCCTTTGTCTTTCATGTGCGGGCGGGCTACACCGCAGAGCTGCGCAAGCTTGTGGCACAGATGGCGGATGCCCTGAGCGCACGCAAGTTCTCCGTTCTGTACCAAAACGATGTGTACGGACAGTCCGGACTGGAGGCCGTCAAGGAGGCGCTGGGCGAGCGCAAGCTGCCTCTGGAAGTCAGTGCCTCGTACGACCGCGCCACTTCAGATATCCAGGCGGCCCTGGCCGCGCTGCTCAAGAGCGACGCGCAAGTGATCATCATGGTGGCGGGCCACGCGGCCGGCAGCGCCTTCGTCAAGGCATACAGAGAAGCAGGCGGGCGAGCACAGCTGGTGGGCACGTCAGACCTGGACCCCGTGAAACTGGTGGCATCGCTGGGCCCGGATACCGCGCGCGGCGTGGGCATGAGCCAGGTATTTCCCAGTCTGGGAAACCAGGCCATACCGGTAGTGCGCGAATATCGGCAATTGATGCTCGCCGCCAAACAAGAGGCCGCCTTGACATCGCTGGCGTCTTTCGAGGGCTTCCTGGTTGCCAAGACGATCGCACAGGGACTTCAAGCGGCATCGCGGCCTGCCAATGGCAAATCGCTGGCAGAAGCACTGAGCAAGGCAGCCCGCATAGACCTGGGCGGCTATGAGCTTTCCTTCCACGGCACCCGGCGCGAGGGCAGCCTTTTCACGCAGGTCGCCATCATCGATGCATCGGGGCGCGCTCGCTACTGACACGGCGGTGTGTTCTTTCGCGGCCCACGGTGGGCGCCGCGATCGCCGCCATTCATGCGATCCGTTGCCACGGAGTGCACCACACGGTCTACGCCGTACACAATCTGCTCGTTGGGTGCAGGGTAGCCCTGGGGGACAATGCGGGGACCGACAAGAAGCATGCCTATCCCCACCATGAAAACCGAGCAGATCGAACCCTTCTTCGCGACCCTCAAGGCAGCCAACCCGACACCCAATACCGAGCTGGAGTACACGACCCCCTTTGAACTCCTCGCCGCCGTACTGCTGTCGGCCCAGGCCACCGATGTGGGCGTGAACAAGGCCACGCGCAAGCTGTTTCCGGTGGCGGGCACGCCGCAGGCCATTCTGGACTTGGGGCTGGAAGGGCTGGAGGGCTATATCAAGACCATTGGCCTGTATAAAAGCAAGGCCAAGCACCTGATGGAAACCTGCCGCATCCTGGTAGAGCGCCACGGCAGCGTGGTGCCACGCACACGCGAGGAGCTGGAAGCCCTGCCCGGCGTGGGCCGCAAGACGGCCAATGTGGTGCTGAACGTGGCTTTTGGGCAGCCCACCATGGCGGTGGATACGCACATCTTTCGCGTGAGCAACCGCACGGGCCTGGCGCCGGGCAAGAACCCGCTGGCGGTGGAGCTGCAACTGATGAAGCGGGTGCCAGCAGCCTATGCGGTGGACTCGCACCACTGGCTGATACTGCATGGCCGCTATGTGTGTCAGGCACGCAAGCCGCGCTGCTGGGAATGTGCGGTAAGCCAGTATTGCGACCACCAGCCGAAGACGCTGGCCGCTTAAAGAGAAGACCGGAAAGCGGGGGAGCCGCTTCTATTTTTATAGCTGCTAGCGCTTATTAGATAAGCGCTAGCGGCCAGAAATACTGCAGCTCACATCACCGAGCCACGACATGCTCTCGCAGCCAGGCGGCGAAGGCTTCCTCGGTGATGTCGCCTGCGGCGACGGCCAGCATGGTGAGCGTGGCGTCCGTCTGGGTGGCTTGCAAACGCAAGCCATTGAGGTACAGAAACAAACCCACGGCCAAGAACGCAGCCCGCTTGTTTCCGTCCACGAAAGGATGGTTCTTGGCCAGACCCACGCCGTAGCTTGCGGCCAGGGCCGCTGCGTCCGGGGAATTGTCGGCATCTGCATAAGCCACGATGTTCTGCGGCCGCACCAGGGCTGACTCCAGTAAACCCTCATCCCGCATGCCTTCGCGCCCACCATGCGTGGCAAGGCTCTCACCGTGGAGCAGAACCAGCGCCTGCTTGCTCACCCAGCGCCAGCTCATTTGGCCAACTGGTGAAAGGTGTCACGAAAGTCGTGCATGAACTCACGGCCCGCTTTGATCTCTTCTTCGAGCGTCGGATCGTAGGGCGTCAAGGCATAGCCGTCGGGCGTTTCTGTCAGGAAGATGGATTCGCCTTTGCCCAGCTTCAAACGCGCCAGGGCTTCCTTGGGCAGAACAACACCCACGGAGTTTCCGATCTGGGTCAGTTTGAGCATGTGCATGAGGGAACCTCCAAGTAATTACATACGTAATACTAGGCTTTCCTCTCGGCAACGTCAAACCACGCCAGCCTGCCCCAAAGCCAGCATCTCCCTTGACACCCCCGCCCACGCCACATCAAACCCCGCCGCCTTGCGCTCAGGCGGCACGGGGTGCGCCCGCAGGGCCCAGCTTGCCCCGGCCACCACGCTGTCGATCACGGGCACCGACACCTGCGGCTGCACGGCGGCGGCCATACCGGCCAGCCCTGCCCCGCCCAGGATGACGGCCTGCACGCCCATCTGGCGCACCACATCGCGGCAGGCCTGGGCCAGCAAGGCGCGGGCGGCGATGGGGTCTGCGGCCAATTGCGCCCCCGTGGGGGCCACGGTGTGGATGCCCGCCAGCCCATGGGCGTGGCCCAGCGCTTGCGCCAGGCGCTGCAACATCGGCCCCCAGCGCTCGCCGCCGGTGACGATGGCAAAGCGGCCGTGGCGCGCGGCTTCGATGAACGACGCTTCGGCCAGGCCGGTGACGGGCACGGGGCTGCTCTCGCGCAGCGCCATCAGGCCGGGGTCGCCAAAGCAGCCGATCAGCACCGCGTCGGGGCGTGAATGCGGTTGCGCCAGGTCGTGCGCCCAGGCATCCAGCAGCGCATGGGCGGCCACGGCATAGCTGGCCTCGCAGGCAATGTAGGGGGCACCAAACCGCGCCGTGGCGGTGCGCACTGCGACGTGCGAACCCGCAGCCGCCTGCACATGCTGCTGCAGCAGCGCGCTGACATGGGCCGAGGTGTTGGGGTTGATGACGAGCAGTTGGCGCATGGAAGATGGGTGGTGAAGATCAGACCCCGCCCAGCAGCTCGGCCAGGTCGGTCGCGTCGGTGGCGGGCGGAGTGAACTCCAGTTGCGCCTCGATGCGCGCCAGGTGGTCCAGCATGCGCCGGGCGGCTTCTTTGGCGTCGCGCAGGCGAATCGCGTCGATCAGCGCCCGGTGCTCGCGGCAGCCGCAGGCGGTGGCCTCTTCGCGGGTCTGGGCGTGGCTGGGGCTGTAGGTCATGAGGATGAGCGAGGTGCGCGAAACCAGCTCGCGCAGGATGCGCCCCAGCGTCTGGTGTCCTGCGGCCTGCGCAATGTGCAGGTGAAAGTCGCCCGAGAGGCGGATGGCGCGCCGCATGTCGCCGCTGGCGCGGGCGGCCTCTTCGTCGTCGATGCAGGTGCGCAGCGCGGCGATGTCGGCATCGGTGGCGTTGGCGATGAACAGCTCGACCAGACGCGGCTCCAGCAGGCGGCGGGCCTCGAACACCTCCAGCGCCTCTTGCGGCGTGGGCTGGGCAATGGATGCGCCCCGGTTGGGCGTGAGCGTCACCACCTGTTCATTGGCCAGCCGCACCAGCACGGGGCGCACGCGGGTGCGTGACACGCCAAACGCTGCGGCCAGCTTGTCCTCCACCAGCTTGGTGCCGGGCGGCAGCTTGTGGTCCAGGATGGCCGAGACCATGCGCTCGTACATGTCGCTGTCGCTGAGTTGGGCTGCGACCTCGGGCGCAAGAGAAGGCTGAACAGAGCCCCGCACGCGTGGCGTGGTCGCTGCAGTGCGAGTGCGCCGGGGCTTGGAAATGGGGTTGGTCATAAAGGCTGATGCCGTTGGGCGCCGTTTTAACCCGCGCGGCCCTTGCGCCTGCGGCCCAAAGCCCACACCAGCGCCAGCGTGATGCCCATGACCCCGAAAGACACCACCGTGGTCAACGTGCCCAGCGCGTAGATGGATGGCGTGGTCACTGTGCTGGTCAGGCCCTGCAGCTCCAGCGGCAGCGTGTTCACATCGCCAATGGCTTGCGAGGTGCGGGCAATCTCGTCCCAGCTCAGCGTGAAACCAAACATGCCAATGCCCACCACTGAAGGGGCAATCAATGGCAGCACCACATGCCTGAACCCCTGCCAGGGCGTGGCGCCCAGGTCGCGTGCGGCTTCTTCATACGCAGGGTTGAAGCGGTTGAACACCGCAAACATGATGAGCAGGCCAAAGGGCAGAGTCCACGTCAGGTGCGCGCCCAGGGCCGAGGTGAACAGGCCGAGCGACGTGCCGTAGCCCTCCAGCGCGCTTTCCATGCCCAGCCATTCCAGCACCGCCTTGATGCCGTTGTCGATGAGGCGGAACTCCAGCCCAATGCCCAGCGACACAATGATGGACGGCATGATGAGGCTGGCCACCACAATGAAGAACAGCGTGTTGCCGCCCGCCAGCCGTTTGCGAAACGCCAGGCCCGCCAGCACCGACAGCACCACCGTGCACAGCATCACCGCCACGCCCAGGCCCAGCGAGCGCCACAGCGCCGCGCCAATGTCCACCACGCCTAACCCCTCAGCCAGCTTGGCGAACCAGTGCAGCGACACGCCGCGCATGGGAAAGGTGAGCCCGCCTTCCGGTCCCTGAAAGCTCAGGATGAAGATGACAAACATAGGCCCGTACATGAACAGCACGAACAGCGCAAAGACAATGGCCAGGGGCCAGAAGCTGGCGGGGCGGGTTTCGCGGACGCGGTTTTTCATGCTGGATTCCCATGATTGTTCGACTTAGGCATAGTGCCGTCCAAAATGGCACGCACCAGGCCAGTGACACCGTGGAACCGGCTTTGCCGGGCCACCGGTGTCGCCCCCTTGAGGGGGGAGGCGGCTACACGCAGTGAGCAAGCAACAGGGGTGTTCATAGTTCTTTTCGGATATCAACCAGGCGCGTGAGGCCCCAGATGATCATCAGCACCACGGCCAGCAAGATCACGGCATTGGCCGCCGCCAGCGGGAACTGCAGATAAGACGTCTGCACCTGGATGATCTTGCCGATGGACGCGATCTGCTGGCCGCCCATCACGCCAATCGTCACGAAGTCACCCATGACGATGGTGATGACGAAGATCGAGCCAATGATGATGCCGGTGCGCGAGAGCGGAACAATCACGTTCCACAGCGTCTGCCAGCCACTCGCACCGCTGTCGCTGGCCGCCTCGATGAGGCTGCGGTCGATGCGCATCATGCTGTTGAAGATGGGCACGATCATGAACATGGTGTACAGGTGCACAAAGGCCAGCACCACCGAGAAATCCGAGAACAGCAGCCACTCAATCGGCGTCTCGATGAGGTTCATGCCCACCAAGGTTTGGTTCACCAAACCGTTGCGCCCCAGCAGCGGCACCCACGAAATCATGCGGATCACGTTGGAGGTCCAGAACGGAATGGTGCACAGCACGAACAGCAGCGTCTGCATGCCCGACGAGCGCACATGGAAAGCCAAAAAATAGGCCACCGTGAAGCCGATCACCAGCGTGATCAGCCACACCAAAAAACTGAACTTGAGCGTGGAGTAATACGTCTTGAGCGTGACGCACAGCCCCTCTGACGCATCGCCACAGCCCGCGAAGATCGACACGTAGTTCTTGAACGTGAAGCCGGGCAGCAGCTCGTACTCGTTGAAGTCCCAAAAACTGACCATCACGATCAGCGCCAGGGGGACGAGGAAAAACATCGCAAACACCAGTGTGAACGGCGCGGCCTGCCACCAGGCGGCAATGCTGCGGCCGGGGACGGCAGCAGAGGGTAAGGACGGTGTGGTGGTGCTCATGGTGTTTGCAATCAATGAATCCAACGGCCTGAAGTTCGGCGCTAATCGTTAAAACTGGCGCTGCCCCAGACCAGCGCTCCCGCGCAAGGGCCGCCCCGCCGCGCTGGGAGCGTCCCCCTCCCGACACGCGCAGCGGGTCGAGAGAGGGGTGAAGGCGCGCAGCGCCTCAGGGGGTGCAATCCTCTACGCCGCCACAAATTCGTTCCATTTTTGGACCATGTAGTTGTTCTCATCCATCAGCGCATTCCAGCAGGCAATGCCGCCCATGCGCGACTCGTAGCTGCCGCCGTCGCGCACGGCACCGGCCTTGGCCAGCACGTCGCCGTTCGGGCTCTTGATGTCTTGAGTGGCGGGCTTGCCTTCCATCCAGTAGGCCCATTCGTAGGCTTCCATCTTGGACTTGGCGGTCTCCAGCACGGCGCTGTAGTAGCCCTGGCGGTTCAGGTAGGCACCGGCCCAACCGTCCAGGAACCAGTTGATGAACTCGTACGCGCCGTCGAGCTTGCGGCCGCTCAGCGTGGCAGGCAGGCCAAAGCCGGCCGCCCAGGCGCGGTAACCTTCCTTCAGCGGCTGGAAGTTGCAGGCGATGCCCTTGGTGCGCACAGCCGTCACGGCCGGGCTCCACATGGACTGAATCACCACCTCGCCCGAGGCCATCAGGTTCACCGACTCGTTGAAGTCCTTCCACAGCGCGCGGAACTGGCCCTGCTTCTTGGCTTCGATCAGGGTCTTGATCGTGAGATCAATCTCCTTCTTGGTCATGTTGCCCTTGTCGGGGTACTTGTAGATGCCCATGGCCTCGACCACCATCGCCGCGTCCATGATGCCGATGCTCGGGATGTTCAGGATGGCGGCCTTGCCCTTGAACTCGGGGTTCAGCAGCTCGGCCCAGGAGTTGATGGGGCGCTTGATCAGGTCGGGGCGGATGCCCAACGTGTCGGCGTTGTACACGGTGGGGATGAGCGACATGAACTGCGTGGGCGCCGTCGCAAACTTCTTGGACTTTTCGCCTTCCAGGTAAATCACCTTCTTGGGTGCGGTGCCCTGGTCGCCCACGGCCTTGCCCGCCACCTGGCCGGTGGTGAACAGCGTGGTGATCTTGTCGGCGTTCTTGATCTTCTTGGTATCGATGCCCTTGAGGTTGCCCGTGGGCACGATCTTTTTCAGCGAGAAGTACTCGGTGTCGATCAGGTCAAAACTGTTGGGCGCGGTGACGGCGCGCTTGGTCACGTCGTCGGTGGTCACAGCCACGTACTGGATTTCGATGCCCGTGTCGGCCTTGAACTTTTCGGCAATGGCTTTGTCCTGGTTCACCGCCGTGCCCAGGTAGCGCAGCACGATTTTTTCCTGCGCATGCACGGCCGGGAACATGCCTGCGGCCAGGATGCCCGCCGTGCCTTTGAGCAGCGAGCGGCGAGCCACACCAGTGGCTTCGGGGACAACAGCAGGGGAATCAGCACGGGAAGCATCGGACATGGAAAAACTCCTTGGGTTGCGGAAGGGAAACGGAACAGGGACAGCGAACGGAAATCGAAATCAGGCAGCAATGGCGGCAGGCTGGGGCTGCGGCGCAGACAGCGGGTGCGCCTGGTGCGGCTGCCAGTGCAGTTGCACCGCCTGCCCCACCACGTAGGGGGCTGCGGCATAGGCCGCCTCGGACACCATGACCGAGTACGCCGCCGTGGCGTTGGCCGACAGCGCCACGCCCTGCTTTTGCAGGCCCAGCAGCACATAGGTGCCTTGGTACTCCACATCGGTCACCACGGCCAGCATGTGCTGTGCGCCGGGCGGCAGCGCCACCCCAGCGGCGGCCACCTGGACATGGTCGGTGCGCACACCCAACTTGCCAGCGGCCGTGTCGATCACGTTGTGCCCGCCCATGAAGCGCGCCACGAACTCATTGGCGGGCCGGTTGTAAACCTCGTGCGGGCTGCCCACCTGCTCGATCACGCCGTGGTTCATCACCACCATGGTGTCGGCCAGGGCCATGGCTTCTTCCTGGCTGTGCGTGACGTGGATAAAGGTCAGGCCCAGCTCCTTTTGCCAGCGGCGCAGCTCGGCACGCATCTGGATACGCAGGAAGGGGTCGAGCGCCGACAGCGGCTCATCCAGCAGCAGCACACGTGGCTCGGTGATCAAGGCCCGCGCCAGCGCCACGCGCTGCTGCTGCCCGCCGGAGAGTTCGGCGGGCTTGCGATCGGCCAGGTGGCCCAGGGCCACGCGCTCCAGCAAGTCGCGCGCCTTGGCTTGGCGCTCGGCCTTGGCCACGCCTTTCATCTTGAGGCTGAAGGCCACGTTGTCCAACGCCGAGAGGTGCGGAAACAGCGCAAAGCTCTGGAACATCATGGCCGTGCCGCGCGCGGCGGCGGGCAGGTCGGTGATGTTGCGGTTCTCCAGCAGGATGTCGCCGCCGCTCACCGACTCGTGCCCCGCAATCATGCGCAAGGTGGTGCTCTTGCCGCAGCCCGAGGGCCCGAGCAAGCAGCAGTAGCTGCCGCTGGCAATGCGCAGGTTGATGGCATCCACGGCAGGCTTGCCGCTGGCGTAGCGTTTGGTCAACCCCACGATTTCAATCGCGACGGGGGCGGGCGCTGGGTGGGAACTTTGCATGGGTATGCCCTACGCAAGGCCCATGCCAACTTTGTACACAATCTTTTATTTATTTTGCATACAAAATGCACCAGCAGTGTGCACACCGCCAGCAGCGTCTCAGTGCGCCTGCACCATGGCTGACCGAAAGAGCGGACGTTGTGGTGCAAAGGCGTAAGAAGTGGTGCGGTAAATCATCTTGCTGCCATTCGCAGGTGCGTAGCTATACTGGCCCCGGCATCAAGAAACAATTTCTTACGTCGCCGCCACCGCCCACCTCGCTGCATGAACCTCGACCCACGTTCCATGATCGCCATGGCGGGCTTCATGTCAGCCGTCATGGCCATCGTGCTGCTTTTCATGCGGCGCTACTACCCGCCATCCATCCGGGGGGTAGGTGCCTGGGCCCTGGCGCCACTGCTTTGGCTGGTGTCTACCGTATTGTTCGGGGTACGAGACCTTGTTCCCGACTGGCTCAGCCTGGTATTTGCCAACCAGTTGCTGGTATTGGGCACAGTGACGTACTACATGGGCACACGCAGCTTTATGGGCCAGCCGACCACCTGGCGCACATGGAACTGGCTGATGGCAGGCACTACCCTGGTTTTCATCGTGCTCACCTACTGGGTGCCCGACTACGCACTGAGGGTCGGTTTTTTTACTGTCGTCATGGGGGTGATCTACCTGGCCCAGATGCGGTTCATGTTGCGCCATGGCGGGCGCAACTTCCCGGTGGGGCTCGTGGAGGTCGTGCTGTGCCTGCACATGGTGGTGCTCGCCCTGCGGTTGGCCTCCATCGCCACCGGACATGCCGGTACAGACCTGATGGAGCCCTCGCTGCTTCAGACGCTGTACATCGGGGCCTACGTGATCACAGTACTCATGCTGTCCATCGGGGCCGTGCTCATGGCCACTGACCGCTTGCGCACAGAACTTGAATATCTGGCCACCTACGATTCGCTGACTCAAACGCTCAACCGCCGCGCGCTGCTGCAGCGTTGCGAAGACGAACTGGAACGCGCACAGCGCTACGGCAATGGACCGTCCATCATGATGGTGGACCTGGACAACTTCAAGGCCGTGAACGACAGCGGCGGCCACCAGCACGGCGATGCCGTACTGGTGCATTTCGCAGAATGCACACGCCAGGTTTTGCGCCGCGCAGACCGACTGGGGCGCTATGGGGGCGAGGAGTTCCTGGTGCTGCTGCCCGACGCGAATTCAGCGGCCGCAGCGGCTGTAGCGCAACGCATCCATGCCGCGTTGGCGATTGGCCATGCGCTGGACTGCCAGGTCAGCATCGGTCTGACCAGCTGGACCGGCCCCCACGAAACCCTGGATGCCATGCTGTCGCGCGCCGATGCCGCGCTGTACTGCGCCAAGCATGAAGGACGCAACCGGACCTGTATCGCCTGATCAGGCGCGGGAAAGCCCGACCGTATCAAACCGTCTGGGTGGCCACCCCTGCCGACGCAAAGCTCGCCATCTCGGCCAGCACCGCACAAGCCGATTGCAGCAGCGGCCACGCCAGGGCGGCACCTGAGCCCTCACCCAGCCGCAGGCCCAAGTCCAGCAGCGGCTCGGCTTGCATTTGCGCCAGCATCAGGGTGTGCCCCCGCTCACCTGAACGGTGGGCAAACACGCAGCGTTGCAGCACAGCGGGCTGCAAGCGGCTAGCCACCAGCACCGCAGCGCTGGTGATGAAACCATCCACCACGATCACGCGGCGCTCTGCCGCCGCTTGCAGCACGGCGCCCACCAGCGTGGCAACCTCATACCCACCCAGCGCAGCCAGCGCGGCCAGCGGTGTGGTGGCGTCGGCATTCGCATCGAGCGCCTGCTGCAGCACAGCGCGTTTGCGTTCAATACCGGCGGCATCCAGCCCCGTGCCCGCACCAGTCACGTCGGCCAGGGGCAAACCTGCCAAGCGCGCTAGCAGCAGCGACGCCACCGAGGTATTGCCAATGCCCATTTCGCCCAGCAGCAGTGCATTGCCCGGCAAGGCGCGTACGACATCCATGCCATTGCGCAGGGCTTGCGCGCATTGCTCAGGCGCCATGGCTGGGCCCACCGAAGCATCCTGTGTGCCGGGCGCCACATTGCGCGTCAACAGGCGTGGCGCGCCCGGTGCGGTATCGCGCGGCGCAATGCGGCGCGCCACGCCGCAATCCACCACCGTGAGTTGCAGGCCATGCTGGCGCGCCAACACGCTCACGGCAGCGCCACCGGCCAGAAAGTTTTCCACCATCTGCCAGGTCACATCACTGGGGAAGGCCGACACGCCCCGGGCTGCCAGGCCGTGATCGCCCGCGCACACCAGCATCTGCGGCTGCTGCAGCACCGGCGCATCGGTGCCCAGCACCTGGCCGATGCGCAGGGCCAGGGCCTCCAGCCGCCCCAGCGAGCCGAGCGGTTTGGTCTTGTTATCGAGCAGATGCTGCAAACGGACAGTCAGCGCGGCGTCGGAGATATCGGCGATGGCAGGGACAGTGAACTGGGCCAGGGATTGCATGGTGTGTGAAGTCGAAAAAAACAATGGAAACAGAAGGGGCTGTGCGCCGCAGCGCTCAGGCTGTAGCAGAAATCGGAGCTATCAACGCCTGCAATGCACCGGGCTCGAAGCTGGCTTGCGCCATGCGCGCCAAGCCTTCAAACACCCCATCAAGGGTAGGCACTGGGTCTGCGCCCGCGCGGCCAAACAGCGCGTGCAGCACGGCAGCATCCTCGAACAAGCCGTGCAGATAAATGCCCAGCACATTGCCAGCCGGGTTTTGCCACGCAATGCCTGGGATGACTTCGCGCGCTACATCACCCCTGGCAGCCATGGCGGGGTGCTGTGCCGTCTGGCCGTGGTGGATTTCGTAGCCAGTGACGGACACACCGGCCAACGCGGCCCATGCACCTTGCGCAGCGCCAAACTGCGCTTGGGTACGCTGGACCGTCTTGGCGACTTCGAAGGTAGTCACCAAAGGCAGCAGGCCCAGGCCCGGCGCATTGCCGTCGATGCCAGCGGTGTCGATCAGCGCCTCGCCCAACATCTGAAGGCCACCACACACGCCCAGCACTGTTCCGCCCTGCCCGGCATGCCGGGCAATGGCGCTGTCCAGCCCTTGCGCGCGCAGCCAGGCCAGGTCAGCCGCGGTGGACTTGGAGCCGGGCAGCACCACCCAGTCGGTGGGCCTCAAGCCCGCCAGGTCGGCCGGGCTGCGCACCCACAGCAGGCGCAGGCCAGGCACGTTCTTGAGCGGCTGGAACTCGTCCAGGTTGCTGATGCGCGGGTAGGCCACCACGGCCACAGTGGTGTGTACCGCACCGGCAGCGGTGCTGCGGTCATCAAACACACCGTCCTCTTCAGGCAGACCATGGCGCCACTGCATGGGGATGGTGGCCACGATGGGCACGCCGGTCAGCTCTTGCAGCATTTGCGGCGCAGGCGCCAGCAGGCTGGCGTCACCGCGAAACTTGTTGAGCACAAAGCCGTGGATCAGCGCGCGCTCGTTCTCCGGCAGCAGCGCCCAGGTGCCGTACAGGTGGGCAAACGCGCCGCCCCGGTCAATGTCGGTCACCAGCAGGCAGCGTGCGTCGGCATGGCGGGCCACGCGCATGTTGACGATGTCGCTGGCGTGCAAATTGATCTCAGCAGGGGAGCCCGCGCCCTCAATCACCACCACGTCGTTCTCGGCGCGCAGTGCGTCAAGCGCTGCAGCAATCTGCGGCCACACCTTTTCGCTGCGGCCACGCCAAGGCATGGCCGTCAGTTCGGCGCTCACCTGCCCCATCAGCACGACCTGGCTGTGCGTGTCGGCCTCGGGCTTGAGCAGCAGCGGGTTCATGCGCACCTCGGGCTCGGCACGGGCCGCAAGGGCCTGGAAGTACTGGGCAGAGCCAATCTCGCCGCTGCCAGTCTCGCTGGCCACCACGCGCGCGTTATTGCTCATGTTCTGCGCCTTGAACGGCGCCACCCTGAGGCCCAGGTTGCTGTAGTAGCGGCACAGGGCCGTGGTGAGCCAGCTTTTGCCCGCACCGCTGGTGGTGCCCAGCACCATCACACAGCGGGCCAGATGGGGAGAAGGGTTTGGATTCAAGGCAGTGGGCGGACCATGCGGTCCATGATGTGTTCAAGCGCCGCCGCGGCATCGGTGCAGCGGCCGGTGTGCACGGGAGATGTCTGGATGATGGCGCTGCGCTTGGCCGTGAGCCAGTGAAAGCGCTGGCGGTACGGCAGGCGCGCAATCGGGCCACAGGCTTCGTCGCCCGCACAGATGGCCACGATGGCGGACAGGTGGCGGCGCACGGTGTCGATGTCGGCATGCGGGTCCATGGCCAGCAGGCGCGCTTCATCGAGCGCGATGGCGGCCTGCAGAAATCCGGTGCGCTGGCACGACAGGATCACACCCGCGTTGATGAATTCCTCGCGCTCCACGCGCGGCACCACGCGGACGATGGCGTAGTCATACACCTCAGGCGCGTGCATCGACGGCCTCCTTCAACGCATTCACCCAGGTGGCGCGCCCGGCCAAGCGGGCACAGAAGTAGTCCACATAGGCCTGGCGGTGGGTGGCGGCAGCGGTCAGCAGGCCTTCTTCGTGGTCGGCACCGGCCAGCACCAAAAACTCGTCGGGCACCTCGGCCAGGATGCCAGCCACCACCTCGGGCGTGAGGCGCGCGGCCAGCTCAGCGTCCACCTGCGCGAGCAGCTTGGCGCGGGCCAGCAGCACATGGTCGGCAATCGGCGCGAAGGGTTTGGCGGGCTGGGCCACCGTGCCGTTCCACGCGTGGTGAAAGGTGAGCGCCGCGCCATGGTCGATGAGCCAGGGCTGGCGGTGCCACATGAGCAGGTTGGTGTTGCGCGCGGTGCGGTCCACGTTGCCCACCAGGGCATCGAACCACACGAGGCGCGAGGCAAAGTCATCCGACACCGTATCCACCGCCGGGTCGAAATTGAGCGCGCCCGAGAGGTAGTCCAGCCCCACATTCAGGCCGCCGCTGGCGCGGACCAGGTCTTGGATCTCGGGGTCGGGCTCGGTCTGCGCCAGGGCGGGGTCGAGCTGGGCCAGCACGATCTCGGGCACGGGCAGGCCCAGCGCACGGGCGATGCCGCCCGCGATCATCTCGGCCAGCAGCGCGCGCACGCCCTGCCCTGCGCCACGGAACTTGAGCACGTAGGTACCCAGGTCGTCACCTTCGATGATGGCGGGCATGGAGCCACCTTCACGCAGCGGCGTGACGTAGCGGTTGACAGCGATGGTTCTCACAAGGTCTCCCCTGAACCGGTTGAAACTCTGTGCGGGATGGTACGACCCGGCAGGGCTTGCCATGCGGTCTGCAGCGCATCTTGTGCAGCGGGCGCCAGCACACCCAGGCGCACGGTGCCGGGCAGGCCGAACGATGTGGCATCGCGCAGCTTGATGCCGCTGGCGCGCAGCGCTGCCAAGTCGCTCGGCAGCGTCGCTGTGGCCGGCTGCGCGCAGAAGTAGTTGGCCAGGCTGCCTGCGTGTACGGCCCAGCCCAGGTCGGTACACAACGCCAGCTGCCGCGCCTTCCAATCACTCAGCGTGCGCAGGCTATGCACCAGCCATTGCTGCACGGTGGCTTGGGCCCACGCCTGCAGCAAAGCCACGCCATGGGCACCCACGGGCCACGAGGGTGCTAAGCATGTGATAGCAAGCGCCAGCTCCTCACCGTCTGGCGGCGTAATCGCGTAAGCAGCACGCACGCCCGTCAGCCCCAGCGCTTTGTTGGGGGTCCAGAGCTGCCAGCAGGCCGAGGGCGTGCGCGGCGACGGTGCGCCCGTCCATGCGCCCTCGGGGTCCAGCCGCAGGGGGACATACGCGCAGTCGAGCACACGCCAGGCAGCGTCCGCAGCCCCTTGTTGCCAGGCTCGCAGAGCGGGTTCCTCCAAACCCAAAGGGCTGGATGGCTCGCAGGCCCATTCCAAACCCGCCGCCGCACCGCCACCCCGCAGCACCTCCAGTCCGCGCACTTGTGCGGCCTGCGCATAGTCGCCATAGCTGTGCGGCGGTACGGCTACCTGCACCGCGCCCTGCTGCGCAGCCAGCGCGGTGACGCGGTGAATGAACTCGCTGGCACTCGCCGCGACGGCGATGCGCCCTCGCGCCACGCCATGGAAGGCGCCCAGGGCCTCGCGCAGGGCCGTGTAAGCCGGGTCGGGGTAGCGCGTGGCGTCGGCCGCGCGCACGGCATGCAGCGCCTCGGGACAGGGCCCGCAGGCATTGCTGTTGGTCGAAAAATCAAACACCGGGATGCCTGCAGCGTCCGGGCCGCCGTGCTGCGGAGCCGACAAGGCGAAAAGATCCGACGAACTCATGCGCGCGCCCAAACGAACGCCCCCAGCACCAGCAGTTGCAGCGCGGCGACCAACGGAACCATGGCCAGGACCACCTGCGTCCCCAAGTGCGCTGCACGCCGCGTATCGAGCGGCCCGGCCCGGCGGCCCTTGCTGTGCAGCGTGTACACGCCGGGCTTGGCCAGCCGAACATTCAGCGCGAGTGCCATGGCCGCCATGGGCCAGCCGCTGTTGGGCGATGGCGTCTTGCGCGCCTGACGGGCCAATGTGGAAAAAGGCAAGCCCTTGGCCACCACCACCATCAGCAAGGCGGTGATGCGTGCGGGCACCCACGACAGCACATCGTCGGCCCGAGCAGCCCATTTGCCCGCCCATTGCCAGTAACGCCCGCCGCGCATGCCAGGGTAGCCCCACATGGCATCGGCCGTGTTCGCAAATCGGTACAGCGCAGCCCCCGGGAGGCCCAGCAGCGCAAACCAGAACAGCGGCGCCACCACCGAGTCGTTGAGGTTTTCGGCCAGCGACTCAATGGCCGACTCGCGCACCTGCACTGCGGTGAGCACACTCACATCACGACTCACCAAACGGGCCAACTGCGCACGCCCGGCGGGCAAGGACTGGCCCAGTGCTACCTCCACCGCCAGCACCTCATCGCGCAGCATGCGCCAGGCCAGCAAAGGCTTGAGCAAGAAGCCCAGCAAAGCAGTCGCCAGAAACACGTGGAGCGCAAGCACCAAGTACTGCGCCACCCAAGAAACTACAAAAATGATAGCTGCCAGCGCACACCAGACAAGCGCTGAACGCCAAAAAAGCTTAACATCACCGGCCACGGGCACCTGGGGTGCAAGCCGGTCGCCGCACCACTGCAGCGCCCGGCCCATCCACACCACCGGATGCCAGGCGGCACGGGGCTCGCCCAGCCACCAGTCCACCGCCAAGGCCAGCAAAGGCACACTGATCCAGACGGCAGCGGCAGGCCAGCCCAGGAGGGGAAACAGCCACAGAGACCCGTGCTCAGACACAGTGGCTCAATCTTCGATACCGCGCTGGGCAGGAACACCCGCCTTGAACGCATGCTTGATAAGCTGCATCTCGGTCACGGTGTCGGCTAGCTCAATGATCTCGGGCGGGCAGCGGCGACCGGTGAGGCACACATGCACCTCCTTGGGCCGCTCGCGCAGCGTCTGCAACACGCCTTCGAGCGGCAGCCAGCCATAGATCAGCGGGTAGGTGATCTCGTCGAGCACCACCAGAAAATGCTCACCCGACAGGATGGCTGCGCGCGCCTTCTCCCACCCGTCGCGCGCGAGCTGGGCCGAGTGCTCCAGGTCCTTGCTCTTCCAGCTGAAGCCGTCGCCCAGGCCCTCGATGGGCAGGCCGATCTGCTCGAACATGCGGTGCTCGCCAAAGCGCGCCGTGGGCACTTTCATGAACTGGAAAATCTTCACGGCCTTGCCCCGGCCGTGGGCGCGCAGCGCCAGACCAAAGGCCGCCGTGCTCTTGCCCTTGCCGTCGCCGGTGTTGACGATGATGAGGCCCCGGCGTTCGCCCTCGGGCTTTTCGTAGCGCTTTTCGGTGGGCGGGGTTTCGATCTGCATGGTGTCGATTCTTTCAGAGGGGCCGGGCATCACACGCCGGCCGGTTGCAATGGGGAAGACAACGAGAACGGGCGGCGCGCCTGCCACGCAGCGCCCGCCAAAACCACCAGGGCCATGACCAGCAAGGCCACGATGCCCGCAAAGCGCTCTACGGGGCTGGGCTCTTTGGCGCTGTCGGAAGGGGCTGGCTCGGGCTGCCGCTCCAGCAACACGCCCAGGGTAGGTGCGGCGGGCGCGGAGGGTGGTGCTTCTGCCTGGGCGGGCGGCTCGGGCTGTGGCGCAGCAAGGGCTGGCGACTGCGGCGCGGCAATGGCCATGCCCAGGGGCGCTGCGTCTGCAGGGTGCACACCCCGCGCGGCCTGCTCCACCCAGCGGCGCACATTGGGCAGCTCGGCCGCCAGCGGGGCTGCGCGCGTCAACTCCTGATACATCTGCGCAAGCTGCTGTTGCGTGTCGGCATCGGCCTGCCAATAGCCCTGGCGCTGCGCCTGCACCAGGCGCTCCAGCGACTGGGCGTAGGCCTGCGGGTGTTCCTTGAGCCACTCGGGCAGGCCCAGCTGGTGCTTGTCGCGCACCAACACGTCGTAAAAGCTTTGCCAATGGTCGCTGCGCACCGTGTCGGGCGCCACGGCCTGCCAGCCCCAGGCGAACTGCACGGCCTTGAGCACCTGCAGCGTGCCCGAATAGCCCTCGTCCTTCTGCGCCTGCAGCCAGCCAGGGTGCAGGTAGCGCGACTGCATCTCCAGCGCAATGGCGCGTTGCGCGGTTTCGGTGCTGGGTTCGCCCACATCCTGCAACTGCGCCACATGCAGCTCCAGCCCCTGCGGGCGGCCTGCCACACGGGCTGCCGCCGACAGGCCGCCCAGGTACTGGAACGGATCGTCCGAACTGACCATGGCATACAGGTGCGAGCTGCGCGACAGGATGGCGGCATCTGTGCGGCGCAGGTGGGCACCCAGTGCCTTCGCCGCCGTGCCGCCTGCCACGCCGGTCACCGGTTCGCCGTCCAGGTAGGGCTGGCTCATGCGTTGCAAAAACATCTGGCCCAGGCGCGCATCGTTGGTTTGCAAGCCGTCGCTCTGCACCGCGTCTGACAGGCCGGTGCCGTAGTCGCCCACCGCATTGCCGAAGGCCCGCACGCGCGCCAGTTGCTCGGCCTGCGCACGGGGCACGCCCTGCTTGCGCAGCTCCTGGCCAATCTGCGCGGTGTTGCGTGCGATCACATTGCCGGGCTCGGCCGCGGCGGCCTGGGCCACGGCGCGGTCGAGCAGTGCCATCAGCGCGGGGAACTGGTCGCGGTACGAGCCGGTGATGCTCATGAGCACATCGACGCGCGGGCGTTTCAGCTCATCGGCGGCAATGGTCTCCACGCGCACGGGGCGGCCCGACTCGTCCCACACCGGGCGCATGCCCAGCGCCACCAGCGCCTGCGCTTCCATGATGCCCTGGTGGCGCAAAGTTTCGCCCGCCCACAGCGACAGCGCCATGCGCTCCGGCGCCTGGCCGCCGTGGCGCGCCTGGTAGTTCTTGAACCAGTCGTTGAACAGTCTCTGCGCCACGGCATAGGCCTGGCGGGTGGGAAGGCGGCTGGGGTCCAGCCCCGTGAGGTTGCGGCCTGTGGGCAGGCTATCGGGGTTGCGGATGGGGTCGCCGCCGTAGGCTGCAGGCAGGTAGCGCCCTCCCAGCGCAGCCAGCAAGCCGGGCAGCTCGCCTTCCGTGGCCAGCAGGCGCTCCAGCTCTTGCGCACGCTGGGCCAGTTGCAGCAGCGCGGGCGTGTCGATGGGCTGGCGTGCAGCGCGGTTGGGCACATGGTCTTCGGCGCGCACCAGGCCGTCCTGTGCGGTCGCCGTGTCAGGCAGCGCGGGGCGCAGGTCCAGCACGCTGGCAGCCTGCGCGTCCTTCAAGGCCACTTCCAGCCAACGCGCGGGGCGTGCGGCCAACACGGCATCGTGCTTGATCAAAAAAGCCTCGTCGATGTCTTCGCCCAATGCCTCGATCAGCGGTTTGCGCAGCGCCTGCAAGATGGTCTCGCGCCGCTGCTCGGGCGCGGGCACGCGGCCGAACACGGCCAGGCCCTTGGGCTGCGAACTTTGCGCGAGCTGGTCCAGGTAGGGGTGCAGGATTTCAAGGAAGCCGCTGAAGTCGGCCGCAATGCGCTCGGCAGTCCAGCCCAGGTCGCGGTGCAACTGGTGTTCCACAAACTGCGCGACCAATTGCTTTTCGAGCGCGCGGCGCGTGGGGCCTTCGTCCACGGTTTCCCACTCGTGCATCACCTCGTGCATGTGGGCCATGCGCGCCTCAAAGCCTGCCGGGGCGAACACGGGCGTGCGGTGGCTCACCAGCACCGCCCGGCCCCTGCGCTTGGCCGTGAGGGCCTCGCCCAGGTTGTCCACGATGTAGGGGTAGACCACGGGCAGGTCGCCCAGCGGCAGCAGCGCATCGTCATAGACATCCAGCGCACGGGCTTTGCCACCGGCCCATTCCTGCGTGCCGTGGGTGCCGAAGTGGATGAGGGCGTCGGCCTCCAACTGCGCCCACAGGTACACGGCCAGGTAATGGTGTGACAGCGGCGCCTTGCTTTTGTGCATGAAGGGGTTCTGGCCCAGGCGCAGGGTTTCCTCGCGCGGGGGCTGGGGCAGCACGGATAAATTGCCCACCTGCAGGCGCGGGATGGCGA
This sequence comes from Acidovorax facilis, assembly GCA_964031875.1. Lineage (GTDB taxonomy): Bacteria > Pseudomonadota > Gammaproteobacteria > Burkholderiales > Burkholderiaceae_C > Acidovorax > Acidovorax facilis_A. The sequence goes on along the minus strand of CAXIRU010000104.1, from coordinate 25,607 downwards.
ACACCTTTTCGCCCTGCCACTCGAGCACGTAGCGGCTCTTTTCGGGCGTACCCCAGTGCGCGTTCATGCGCTCGCGCACGGCCTTGGGCAGCGTGGCCAGGTGCTGCTCGTAGCGCGCCAGCGGCAGCGCGGCGGCCTGGCCGTTTTGCAGCAGCGCGCGCACATCGGCGCCGGGGTAATAGGCGGCCAGCAGCGGCTTGAGCCCTTCGATCCAGCCCTGCTCGGGCACCTGATGCGTGCGGTAGCCCGCCTGGGCCAGGCCGCCCGAGACCTGCTCCAGGCTGCGCGGCACGTTGAGGAACGAGGCACCGAAGTTGGTGCCGCCCGGTGGGTAGTTGTAGACCATGGCCACCAGGCGCTTGTCGGCGGCGGGCTTCGTCTGCAGTGCAATCAGCCGCCGCGCCTTGGCGGCCACGGCCTGGGCCTGGCGTTCGATGAGGCGAAAGTCTTGCCCCTCGGCGCCGTGGGCGGCCACCAGCACCGGGTCGATGGCACCGGCCGCCTCGGGCTGCGCCAGGTAGAACGGCACATCGGACAGCGACAAACCCGTGTCGCTGGCCTCCCACGCCGCAGCATCGCCCGCGCGGTAGGGCTGCGTGCCCAGCAGCGGCACACCCCAGCGCGCCAGCAGCGGCTGCAGCGCGGCGGCCTGGGGCACGAGTTGGTGCAGCACCAAGGCAGAGGCATGCAGGCGACCGGGGCCAGTGCCGTTCTCTGGGGGCAACTCCAACACCTCGGCCAGCGTCTGTGCTGTGACCTGCTGACCAAAGGCAGCATACGCAAACAGGCCTTGCTGACGGAAGGTGCGCAGCCAGGCATCGAGCCACTCCGTGCTGCCGTCTATGAAATGGTGGCGGTGCACCAGCACGGCCACGGCGGGCAGGCTGCGCAGCGCGGGCTGGCCCTGGCGCCAAGCCTCCAGCGCAGCGGCGTGGGGCAGCAGGCGGGGGGCGTCGGGGTGGTAGAGGCCCCGGGGCGGCAGGATGTCGGGCGCGGGCAAGGTGGGCAGGGCTGTGCCCCGCACCGTGGCCTGTGCCAGGGCGATGGCGTTCTTCAGGTTGCGCGGGCCGCCTGCCTGCAGGTAAGCCACCATGCGGGCGGACGCATCGAGCGCGGTCAGGTCGACGGCGGGCGTGCCCGCAGGCACCCAGACCACACGGCCCGGAGCGCGTGCAGCACGGGCATCGAGCTGCGTCCCCACCATGCGGCGCAGGCGCGCCTCCACGCTGGCGTGCGGAGCATCCACCCACACCATGGCGGCGGCTGACAATGCGCGCTCCAGCTTCTGGGCCTGGGCCGCGTCCAGTAGCGCCGGGCCACCCAGCGGGTAGTCGATGTGCACAAAGCCCAGGCCCGCCTCGGAGGCCAGGCGCTGCACCATGGCCGTGCGCGGGGCGGTGGTGATGTCGGACGTCAGCCACAGCAATACCGGCGCAGCCGGTGCAGCCTGCACCCAGGGCGCCACCAGCAGCAGGCACCACAGTGCCACGCCCAGGGACCATGCCCTCATGGCTTGGTGGGCTTGGCTGTGCCCGTGTCGTGGGGCGCCGCACCGGTTTCGGGGATGTAGACGATGTTGCCGTCTTCAAGCTGATAGGCCACGCCCGCGCGCACGCCCTGCCCTTGCGCGGCGCTGCCCGCGCCCTTGAAGCGCACTTCCTTGCCATGCTCGCGCACCACCACTTCCATGTCGGGCTGGCCCGCATTGCGGATGATGGTGACGCTCTCCTGCGCACTGGTCTGGCTTTGCACGGCCACGGCCGTGAGCAGGGCCACCACCAGCACCAGAAACACGTCCACCAAGTTCACGGCGGACAGCATCGGGTCGTCATCGTCCTCGGCCAGCACATTCAGGTGCTTCAAGGTCATTGCGCCACCCCGCGCTCCTTGCGCACCACCAGCAGCTCGGCCAGCAGCCAGCGGCGGCGCACCGAGTACACCACCAGCCCCACTGAGGCAGCCGCCAGCGCCAGCACCACGCCCGCAAACGCTCCACTGAACACGGCCAAGGCCTGCTGGCCATTGCCCGCCGCCACGTTCTGCAGCGCAGGGCCCAGCGGGATCATGGTGGCGATCAGCCCCAGCATGGGCGACAGGCGGCTGAGCAGGCGCACGGGCTCCACCTGGCGCACCAGTTGCAGCTCCAGTTCTTCCATCGACAAGCCGGGCGCCACGCGCAGCGAGCGGTACTGCGGCTGGCGCCAGCGCTGCCAGGCCTCCATCAACGTAGCGCCCCCCGCCCACAGCGCGTAGACAAACGCCAGCCCCACCAGCACCAGCACGGGCCACAGCAACGACTGCGCGACCTGCGCAAAACCTGATTCGATGTTCATGCTCTCTCTCCCTTGATCTCGTTGTGACGGCGCTGCAGCGATGGCAGCGCCATCCACAGGCCATCCAGATGCCGCACATGGATGCGGTGGTCAAACACGCGCTCCAGCGCGGCATGCGTGGCGGGTGCATTGCAGGCGCCTTGGTGCAGCACGCGGCCCTGCGCCATCACCACCATGTCGTCGGCCTGCAGCGCCAGCGACACCTCGTGCAGCACACTGACCACCGTGCCGCCCGCATCGACCAGCGCGCGCATGGTGTGCAGCCAGTCGGTCTGGTGCGGCGGGTCGAGGTTGGCCAGGGGCTCGTCCATCAGCAGCACCTGCGCCTGCACCGCCAAGGCGCGGGCCAGCAGCACGCGCTGGCGCTCGCCGCCCGACAGCTGCGACAGCGGGCGGTGGCGCCAGTCCCAAGCCTGCGTGGTGCGCAGCGCCTGCTCCACCGCCGCGTGGTCGGCTGCACCCGGCGGGGAGAGCCAGGCCTGGTGCGGCAGGCGGCCCAGCATGGCCACGTCGTAGCTCGTGAGGTCGTCGGCAGAACTTTCGTTCTGGCCCAACCAGGCGAGTTGCCGGGCACGTTCGCGCGCAGGAATCTGCGACAGCGGGCGGCCCAGCAACTGCACATCGCCCTGCACCGCAGCACGCGGCAGCAGGCCCGCCAGCACCTTGAGCAAGGTGGATTTGCCCGCGCCGTTGGGGCCGACGATGCTGGTCCACCGCCCGGCGGGCAACTGCAGGTCAACGCCCTGCAATATCAAGTTATTTCCGATGCTAGCGCTTATCTGGCGGGCGCTAATAGCTATTGATTTCATAGCAAACCACCTTGCGCTGTGCGCCGGTGCATAAGCCACAGCAGGTAGGTGCCGCCCAGCGCCGCGGTGAGCACGCCCACCGGCAGCTCCTGCGGCGCCAGCAGCCAGCGCGCCAGAATGTCGGCCGCCAGCAGCAGCACCGCCCCCATCAGGCTGGAGAGCACGATGTGCCGTGCGTGCGTCACGCGCACGATGGACCGCACCAAGTGGGGCGCCGCCAAGCCGACGAAGGCGATGAGCCCCGTCTGCGCCACGGCAGCCCCGGTGGCCAGCGCCATGGCGGCCACCAGCCCCACGCGCATGGGCATCAGGGGTAGCCCCAGACTGATGGCTGTGGCCTCGCCCAGCGCCAGGCCATCCAGCGCGCGTGCCAGCATCCAGGCCACCACCGAGCACAGCCCCCATGCCACCGCCATCAGCACACAGGCCATCCAGCCCACAAAGGCGGTGCTGCCCAGGATGAAGGCCTGCATGGCCTGCAGGATGTCGGGCGAGGCCAGCTCCACCAGATCGCGCAGCGCGCCCAGCACCACGCCGACGATCACGCCCGCCAGCAGCAGGCGTAGCGTGTGCTGCACGCCCCGGGCCAGGATGATCGTGAGCACCACCGCCCCCGCCGCGCCCACAAAAGCCATGCCCGTGATGCCGATGCGCGCCAGCCACTGCGCCGCCACCGGTGACACGCCAAACATGGCCATCGCCACCGCCCCGCCCAATGCGGCACCGGAGGCGCTGCCCAGCAGGTAGGGGTCGGCCAGCGGATTGCGAAACAACCCTTGCGCCACCGCGCCCGACAGGCCCAGCAGCGCACCCGCCAGCCACGCACCCAGCGTGCGCGGCAGACGGATGTCCCACACGATCTGCCAGGCCACGGGGTCGCCGTGCATGCGCAGAACGCTGTCAAACCCGGTGCTGCCCACGCTGGCGCCACACAGGGTCAGCACGACGCTGGCCAGCAGCAGCCAGGCGGCGCACCAAGCGGCGCGGCGGGCTTGGTGGTGGTGGTCTATGGCATTGGTCATTTCAGTTGACCGCAACGCTGGCACTGTTGTCAGCCGACGCAACTGGCGCCGCCGAGGTCAGTGCACCCGTGGAACTGGCTTTGCCAGGCCACTGGGTGCGTCCCCCAGAGGGGGAAGGCGCCGCAGGCGACTCAGGGGGAGCCTTCTCCACCAGGCAGCGCGCCATGATGCGCGCTGCCTCGGCCATGCGCGGGCCGGGGCGCACCACCACGTCAGAGTCACCAGGACCGAAAACGCACAGCTGGTTGTCGCGGATGGCCCGCAGGCTGGCCCAGCCGGGGTACGGCACCATGGCCTGCATGCTGCGGTTGCCGATCATGATGATGTCGGGGTTGGCGCGCACCACGAACTCGGGGTTCAGGCGCGGAAACGGCCCCAGTGACGCGGGCACCACATTGCGCACGCCCAGCCGGGTGAGGGTTTCACCAATGAACGACGCCTCGCCCGCCGCATACGGCCCACGGCTCACCTCAAAGTACACGCGCACATTTTTGGCCTTGGGGGGCAGGGACTGCGCCGCCGCCAGCACGCCTGCATCGATCACACGCCAGAGGCGGTCTGAGCCTTGCGCACGCGGCACGCCCAGCAGGTCGCTCACGGTGCCCAGCACGCGGCGCACATCGGCGTGGGTCTTGGGCTCCAGGGTGACCACCGTGAGGCCCAGCGCCTCCAGGCGGTCGCTGGCGCGCGAACTGACGGACATGAGCACCAGGTCCGGCTTGAGCGCCACGATGGCCTCGATGCTCGGGTCCAGCCCGCCTCCCACCTTGGGCAGTTTGTCGATCACGGCCTCGGGCCAGTTCGAATAGCGGTCTACTCCCACGAGGCGGTGGCACTGCTCCAGCTCGCACACGCTTTCGGTCAGCGAAGGCAGCAGGCTGACGATACGCAGCGGCGGGCGGGGTAGCGATATCTTGCGGCCCCGGTCGTCAGTGATCTGCACGGGCTGCGCCTGTGCCAGCCCGGCCATGAGAAGGCCCAGCCCGATGAGGATGGCGATGACCCACAGGATGCGGCGCACGGGGGTTGGTTTCATAGTTCTATCTCCGTGAAATCATTGCCGTACACACAACCCACAGTGCTCCAAAGATGGCGCGACCCACGCCAGGGCCGCCGTGCAAGGGCCGCCAAGCCGCAGATGCGGCGCTTCGCCTGTGTACACGGGCAGCGCCTCCCCCGCAAAGCGAGAGAGGGGGAAGACGCGAAGCGACTCAGGGGGAGGTTCATTTCAGTCTCAGAGGCAGGCCTGCGGCCATGAGCGTGACCCGGGGGCACACCTGCGCCACCTGCTGGTTCAGCATGCCCAGGGCATCCACAAAGGCGCGAACCTCGCGCCCCATCGGGATGACGCCCAGACCAATCTCATTGCCCACCAGAAGAACGGGGCCGGGGGATTCTCGAACCGCTATCAAAAACATAGCTTGCTGCGCTTTCCAGTCAAGCGCCAGAGCCATTTTTTGTTCAAAACTCATGGCTTCCACACCCATGGGCATGGTCCAGTGCGTGAGCCACAGCGTAAGGCAGTCCACCACCACCAGGGTCTGCGGCGTGCTGAGCCGTGTGAGCACTGCGGCCACGTCGTGGGGCTCTTCCACCGTTTGCAGCCCAGGCACACGGTCGGCACGGTCGCGCTGGTGGCGGGCGATGCGCTCGCGCATCTCGTCGTCCCAGGCTTCGCCGGTGGCGATCAACACCGCGCGGTGGTCGGCGGACTGCGCCAACCAGTCTCGCGCCAGCAGCTCTGCACGGCGAGACTTGCCGCTTTTCTGGCCACCCAGGATCAGTTCGGTGGTGATGGGGTGCAATGCAAAGGTCATGGTTTGCCAGCACCGCCCAGCAGATGCGCCACAGCATCGGGGCTGGACGGGAACCACGCATGAAAGTAGCTGGCGTGGATGCTGCCCTGCTGGTACAGCGCTTCACCCGCATCTGGCGCAACCGCCTCGCTCGGGCGCGCTGTGCGTGCCACGACAGGGACACTGCTGTCGCTGGTCGAGTAGTGGAAGGTGTGACCGCGCAGGGTATGCCCTGCCACCGCCAACTGCTGCGGCCCGAGTGCCGCCAGGCGTTTTTGCATAGTCACGCGGCCGGGCAGAAGGCCCCACAGCGGGGCTGTGCTGCCATCGGCCAGGGTGATGGATTCAAACAGCGCCATCATGCCGCCGCATTCGGCCCACAGGGGTTTGCCCGCATCCACATGGGCGCGCAAGCTGGCCTGCATGCCGGTGTTGGCGGCGATCTGTGCAGTGTGCAGCTCGGGGTAACCGCCGGGCAGCCACACGGCGTCGCAATCGGGCAGCGCGGCATCGTGCAGGGGCGAGAAGAACACCACGCGGGCACCCATCTGCTCCAGGCATTGCACATTGGCGGCGTAGATGAAGCAGAAAGCCGCATCGCGCCCCACAGCCACCGTGCGGCCCGCAAGCAGCGGCTGCACGGCTGGCACCGAGGTGGGAGCCGGAAAGTCCACGTCCCAACACTGGAGGTCTGCCAACGCCATCTGGCCCAGCGGCGTGGCGGCCAGAGCGTCGGCGGCGGCATCCAGCCGCAGCAGGCTATCGTCCAGCTCGTGCGCCACCACCAGGCCCAGGTGGCGCTCGGGCAACAACGTGGCGCCAGTCTTGTCCGCAGCAGGCACAGGACCTGGCTGCACCCGCATCAGCGCCCCCATCCAGTCATCCGCATCGTGCAAGCCGTCCCGCAGCATGTCGGCATGGCGTGCACTGCCTACGCGGTTGGCCAGCACGCCAGCCCAGGGCAGGCCCGGCCGGTAGTGGCGCAGGCCATACGCCAGCGCACCAAACGTGCCCGCCATGGCCGAGGCATCGACCACCGCCAGCACCGGCACCCCAAAGTGCCGGGCCAGGTCCGCCGCACTGGGGCTGCCGTCAAACAGCCCCATCACGCCTTCGATGAGGATCAGATCCGCATCACACGCAGCCGCGTGCAGGCGTTGCGCGCAGTCGGTCTCGCCGGTCATCCACAGATCGAGCTGGTGCACCGGCGCACCGCTGGCCAGCTGGTGCCAATGCGGGTCCAGAAAGTCCGGCCCGCACTTGAACACCCGCACCCGCCGCCCCTGGCGCGCATGCAGGCGTGCCAGGGCGGCAGTGACGGTGGTCTTGCCCTGCCCAGAGGCTGGGGCTGCAATCAGCAGCGCGGGACAGCGTGTCACCCCCCACCCCCGGTGCGGTACTCAACCAGCGGCCGACGAAACTGGCGCGCCCCAAGCCAGTGCCACCGTGGAACTGGCTCCGCCAGGCCACGGGTGGCGTCCCCCCTCCGGGGGGAAGGCGCGCAGCGACTCAGGGGGGGCTTCACTGTGGCGCCCACTTCACACCGAAATAGACCGTGCGGCCTGCGGTGGCGTAGGTCCGCGCCAGCTGGTAGTCCTTATCGGCCAGGTTGTCGATGCGGGCCAGCAGAGTGGTGTCGCGTGCAATGCGAGTGCTGGCGTACAGGTTGAACAGCGCATAGCCGCCCAGCACGTTGGTGTTGGCCACGGTATCAAAGCGGCGGCCTGATGCCTGCACTTCGGCACCGAGCGTCCAGCCTGCCAGGCGGGTGTCGGCGCCGAAAGTGGCATGCTGCTTGGCACGGCGCGCCAGTTGCTTGCCGGTGTCCAGGTCACGCGGGCGCTGCAGGTCGATGGAGCCATGCAGCTGCACATCGCCCAGGCGGTGCGAGCCTGCAAACGTCACGCCCTTGTATTCGGCGCGTGCCGTGTTGGCATAGCAGCCAAAGCTGGAGGCACAAGTGCCCGCGCCGCCAAAGGAGATCAGGTTGGTCACACGGTTGCGAAAGAGCGTGGCCGAAAACGTGCTGCTGCCCTGGGCGTAGCGCAGCGCCACTTCCGCATTGCGGCTGCTTTCGGGGCGCAGCGTGGCCAGGCCATATTCGCTGAAGCGGTGGTAGAGCGTGGGCGCACGGAAGGCTGTACCCACGGATGCCGTGGCGCGCCACTGCGGGGTGATGGTGTAGCCATAGGCCACGCTGCCCGTACCCTTGCCACCGAACTCGCTGTCGGAATCGTGGCGCAGGTTGAGTTGCACAGTGTGGCCTGCGGCGTTGTAGCCGTAACCCAGGGCCAGCGCATCCTGAGAGCGCTTGGCATCGATAGGGACGTTCTCCAGGCGATCTTCGCGGCGCTCCAGCGCGGCCGTCACCAGGTGTGCGCCCTGGCGCCATTCGTTGTGGAAGTAATAGCCACGCAGGCGCGTGTCGCTCAGGTAGGGCGAGGGCCGGGTTTCGTATTCATCGCGCGAGTCGGTGATGGACAAGCGTGTCTTGTAGGCCGTACTCCATTGGGCGGTCCAGTTGAGGCCCAGTGCGTGCATGGTGTGCAAATTGCGGTCGTCCTTGCCCAGGCCGCTGTCGTAGCCGCTGTTGGAATTATTGACCATCAGCGTCCCTTCCAGCCGGTGGACTGCATCAACCTGCAAGCCCACGCGGGCATGGCCTGCCGTGTTGCGGTAGCCGTCGCGGTCGGGATTCTGGGTGGCCAGCGTGCGGGCGTTGAAGCCTTTGCTGTCGTCCCGCACCAAGCCCAGCGCGTAATCCACCGTGCCGCTGGCACCGCTGATGCCGGCTTCGACCTTGGTGGTGTTGTGGTTGCCAATACCCACGCCCACGTAGGGCGCCACACCATTCTCACCACGCTTGGTGAAGATTTGCACCACCCCCCCCATGGCATCCGAGCCGTAAACAGCCCCTGCCGGGCCACGCAGCACTTCGATGCGGTCGATGAGACCCAGCGGAATGCTCTCCCACGGCGCACCGCCCGTGGATTGCGAGTCGATGCGAACCCCGTCGATGTACACCGCCGTGAAGCGCGACTCCGCACCGCGCAGGAACACGCCGGTAGTGGTGCCCGGGCCGCCGTTGCGCGAAAACTCCACGCCAGGCAAGCGGGCCAGCAAGTCGGCCAGGCCGGTGGCACCACTGTTTTCAATGGTCTCGCGGTCTACAACAGAAACGTCAGCCACCAGGTCGGCGAGCGGCTGGGGCGTGCGCGTGGCCGCGACGACGGTTTCGGCCAGCGAGGGAGCGCGCAGGTTCTGAGCCAGCAGTTCGCCTGTGGCCGGGACGCCCTGGGCCAAGGCACTGCAGGCGCTGCCAACCGCCAGGGATACCAAGGCCACACGGCAGACAGGCATGCGCAGCAGCGCCACGGGGCGCGCACGAAGGGTACGGATTTTCATGGGAATCATCGTCAACAAACAACCCGGGCCGGCCTCCCGCCAGCGTGTGGGTGATACAGCCGCGCCGCGCCAAAAAACGGGCGCACGCAGCCACCGTGTTGGCCGGTATCCGGGCTGTCGGAACACCCCCCAATGCCTTCCCATGCGCTTGTTCAAGGCGCTCAGTGGCGTATGGATGGAGAGAGAATCAGATGATTCGTCCGCTGACCGTTGCGGGGGCAGCGCAGGCTGGGCATGTACCGGTGGTACGGCGCCTTCCTGCTTCCCGTTGAACTGCGGCATGTGAACCACACCGCGAGCACCAACAGCGGGATTTTACGACCGTTTACAACGCACAACCCTACAATCATGGGCTGTATGGCAACACCGTCCCCCACCGACCAGATCGCCGAGCGCGTCGAACGCCTGCTGCTGCGCCACGCAGAACTGCAACGCACCAACGCGCTGCTGACCGACCAGGTGGCTGCGCTCACCCAAGAACGGGACTCCCTCAAATCCCGCCTCAGTGCAGCCCGTGCCCGTGTGGACGCACTGCTGGAGCGCCTGCCCGCAGCAGCCCCTGCCGCCGTCACGAAGGAAGCCGAATGAAGCAAATCGAGGTGCAGATCCTGCAGCAAAGCTACCTGCTGACCTGCCCCGAGGGCCACGAAAGCCGGCTGCTCGATGCCGTGGAGCGCGTCGATACTGCCATGACCCGCATCCGAGACGCGGGCAAGGTCCGCGCCCGCGAGCGCATTGCAGTGCTTGCGGCCTTGAACCTGGCTTTCGAGATCGCCGACCGCGAGGCGGCCGATCTGGCAGCGGATGCTGCTGCCAAAACGGCCAGTCCTGCCAGCGCGGCCACCCCCTCCATCGCGCCCGCTGCCAGCACAGGGCACCAGGAAACCCTGATCCCCGACGAAGACCAGCAGCGCCTTCATGCACTGGTGCAGCAGCTGGACCAGGTATTGGGTGACGACGGTCGCCTCCTTTGACAGCCGCCCCAAACAGCGCCCAGCCTGCTGGATCTCGCCGGGTCTGCAGCCTTCAAAGCTAGCGGGCTTTACATGGCCCCACGCTCCCAACCCAGGCTGCCAGCGCCTACAATGGTGGTGTCTGCGAAGCCGCCGGGCTTTATATTTCCTTGAACCAATGCTCAACGAGCTCGGGCTTGGTACATCGCCCGGTGAGCGTGATCATCTCGCGTCAGATGAACCCAACGCTTGGCTGCCCTCGCCCACCTGAACCCCCGGTTCAGGATGAGAGTCCGGTGGCATTCGCAGACACCTTATTCCCCATGCCACTGTCCTCGCAACCCTCCGCTGCAGCACCCCGACAGTGCACCTTCTGGCACTCCCCCGCCCTCCCCTCCCAACCCCTTTGCCTGTGACGCTGCGCCATGCTCGACCCCCTGCTGATTGTTGAACTCGGTGTCCTGGGCCTGGCCACAGGTTTTCTGGCAGGCCTTCTGGGGATTGGCGGCGGAATGCTGCTGGTGCCATTCATGACCTACATACTGGGGGCTCAGAAGGTAGCCCCAGACCTGGCGGTGAAGATGGCGATTGCAACATCGATGGCGACCATCATGTTTACCTCCATCTCCAGCGTGCGGGCCCATCATCAGCGCGGCGCAGTGCGCTGGGACATCGTCAAGCGGCTGGCACCTGGCATCGTGCTCGGTGGGTTCATCGCAAGCCTGGGCGTGTTTGCAATGCTCAAGGGCTCCTTCCTCGCCATCTTCTTTGCACTGTTTGTGAGTTTTTCAGCCACGCAGATGTTCCTGGACAAAAAGCCCGCGCCCACGCGCCAGATGCCCGGTGGCGCTGGCCAGGTGGCAGCAGGCAGCGTAATCGGATTCCTGTCAGGACTGGTGGGAGCAGGCGGTGGTTTTGTGAGCGTGCCGTTCATGACCTGGTGCAATGTGCCCATCCACAATGCCGTGGCGACCAGCGCAGCGCTGGGTTTTCCCATTGCCCTGGCCAACGTGGTGGGCTATGTCATTGGCGGGCAGAACGTGGAGGGATTGCCAACCGCTTCGTTGGGCTACATCTGGCTACCCGCCCTGGGCGTGATTGCGACCTGCAGCGTGCTCACCGCACCACTGGGCGCCAAAGCCGCGCATAGCCTGCCAGTCAAGCAGCTCAAGCGTGTGTTCGCGTCGCTCCTGTTCGGTCTGGCGGCCTACATGCTCTGGAAGGGTATCTCCGCGTTTTGAGCGGCTTTGGATGCCCCTCTGCCGTTAGAACCTGTTCAAGATCTTTTCAGGGCCGCGCAAGCGCCGTGCCGGGATGGGATGCTAGACGCGGGGTGCCGTTGATAGCTCGGCTATCAACAAGCGCCGCAACGCCACAGACCGCCCGGCAAGGCACTTGCCCGCAGGGTTGGAGTGAAATCGGGCGATTGGACGCCCTGGCTGCTTGCACGGGCACAAGCCCATGCGGCGCATCCGAAGCATCCACTCATCCCGATTGCACTCCAACGGGACCCCCGAAAAGATTTTGAACAGGTTCTTAGCGGCCATCGGTCAGTACAGCGTGGCCTGCTGGCGGGCTGGCAGGTCGCGGTCATAGGTGGCGCCGTCGAACTGGCCCTGGGTGATGGATGTCAGCAAGGCGCCGGGGGTGGGCACGGGCCGAGGGGCGTTGGGGGGCACGGCGTCCCACAAGCGGGATCGCTGGATGGCGCGCGCGCACTGGAAGAAGACGGTTTCCACATCGACCACGATCACGCATTGAGGGGGCTTGCCGTGGACCACGAAGCGCGCGAGCAGGTCGGGCGCCACGCTGATACGGGCGCGGCCGTTCACGCGCAGGGTTTCGCCCACGCCGGGGATGAGAAAGAGCAGCGCCACGCGCGGGTCGGCCACGATGTTGCGCAGGCTGTCGGCCCGGTTGTTGCCCCGGCGTTCGGGCAGCAGCAGGGTTTTGTCGTCGTCCAGCACCTGGACGAAGCCAGCGGGGTCGCCGCGCGGCGAGGCGTCGAGCCCGCCGGGGCCGGTGGTGGCCAGCACGGCAAAGGGGGATGCGGCGATCATGGCGCGGTAGCCGGGGTGTATGTAGGGCAACTCTTTGTGCACTGAAGCGTCGCTGAGCGTGCCCAGCAGGGCTTGCAGGCGTGGCAGCGTGTCGATGGCGTGCGCGTCGTGGTCGGGTGTCATAGCGGTGGCGTCCTTGGGTGGGCGGCGGTTTCGGGGATCAAGGAGCGGCCATGGTGCAACAGGGACGCTGCACCGACAAACGACTTTACGGCAGGGCATGCGTGCAGAAAACGCACACGTGGACTTTGGTGCGCCAGGTTGCAGCTGGGCGGGTTTCAAGCATCAAATAAGGCTCTACCGCTTTACCATCAAGCGCTATAAGCTATTAAATAAATAGCAAACGAAGCCATGATTTTCGTAGTTTGGAGCGGTGGAGGCATTGGCTGGGTGGGGGACTTGGTCGCGCCTGCGCGGCTTACACGTCAATGGCCGACGCTGACCCTGCCTGCTTGCGCAGCTCGAACTTCTGGATCTTGCCGGTGCTGGTTTTGGGCAGCTCGCCAAACACCACGGCGCGGGGCACCTTGAAGCCCGCCAGGTGCTTTTTGCAGTGCGCCACGATGTCTTCAGGGGTGGTGGTGGCGCCCACTTTCAGCTCCACAAAGGCGCAGGGCGTTTCGCCCCACTTGGCATCGGGCTTGGCGACCACGGCGGCGGCCAGCACGTCGGGGTGGCGGTAGAGCACGTCCTCGACCTCGATAGAGGAGATGTTCTCGCCGCCGGAGATGATGATGTCCTTGCTGCGGTCTTTGATCTTGATGTAGCCGTCGGGGTACTGCACGGCCAGATCGCCGCTGTGGAACCAGCCTCCTGCAAAGGCTTCGGCAGTCGCCTGGGGGTTCTTGAGGTAGCCCTTCATGGCGATGTTGCCTTTGAACATGATCTCGCCCATGGTTTCGCCGTCTTGCGGCACGGGTAACAGGGTCTCGGGGTCGAGCACGCGCACGTCGCGCTCCAGGTGGTAGCGCACGCCCTGGCGGGCGTTGAGGCAGGCGCGCTCGCCAATGTCAAGCTGGTCCCAGGCGGCGTGTTTGGCGCAGACGGTGGCGGGGCCGTAAACCTCTGTCAGGCCGTACACGTGGGTCAGATCGAACCCCATTTTTTCCATGCCTTCGATCATCGAGGCCGGGGGCGCTGCGCCCGCCACCATGGCCTTGACGCCTGCAGGAACGCCCGCCTTCATCGCCTCGGGCGCGTTGACCAGCAGGCCGTGCACGATGGGCGCGCCGCAGTAGTGCGTGACGCCGTGGTTGCGAATGGCGTCAAAGATGGCCTGCGCGTCCACACGGCGCAGGCACACGTTGACGCCCGCACGGGCTGCGATGGTCCACGGAAAGCACCAGCCGTTGCAGTGGAACATGGGCAGTGTCCACAGGTAGACCGCGTGCTTGGGCATGTCCCACTCCAGCACGTTGCTGATGGCGTTGGTGGCCGCGCCCCGGTGGTGGTAGACCACGCCCTTGGGGTTGCCGGTGGTGCCGCTGGTGTAGTTGAGGGCAATCGCATCCCACTCGTCGGCGGGCAGGCTCCAGGCAAAGGCGGCGTCGCCGCTGGCCACAAAGGTCTCGTAGTCGGTGCCGCCCAGGCTTTGCACAGCGGGGCCGTAAAGGGCATCTTGCGCCTCAATCACGCGGATGGGCGTGGTGCCCGAGCGCAGGGCCAGCGCCTTGGCCAGGGTGCCGGTGAATTCCGGGTCCACGATCACGGCTTGGGCCTCGCCGTGGTCGAGCATGAAGGCAATGGCTTCGGGGTCCAGCCGGGTGTTGAGGGTGTTGAGCACCGCGCCCGCCATGGGCACGCCAAAGTGCGCCTCGACCATCGGGGGCGTATTGGGCAGCATCACGGCCACGGTGTCGTTTTTTCCGATGCCTGCCTGCACCAAGGCGCTGGCCAGCTGGCGGCAGCGTGTATAGGTCTGGGCCCAGGTCTGGCGCAGCGTGCCATGCACGATGGCCAGCCGGTCGGGGTAGACCTCGGCCGTGCGTTCGATGAACGACAGGGGGGACAGGGCCGCGAAGTTGGCTTCGGTGCGGGGCAGGTGCTGGTCAAAAATGGAAGTCATGGCGCGCCTTGTGGACAAAGGGATCGGATCACAGCGTACGCGACAGTGGGGTTGGGTGCCAACCCAGACCCGCACCAAGGGAGCGGATCAGACGCGGCGGCGGCGACTTTGCTTGACACGGTACATCGCTGCATCGGCGCTGGCCAGAAGCGTGTGCGCGTCCTGGGCGTCACGCGGGAACAGGCTCACGCCAATGCTGGCACGCACGGGCAGTGGCAGGCCTTCGATCTGCAGCGGGGTCTCAAAGGCAAGCTCCAGCTTGGTGGCGATCTGCAGCGCAGCGTCTTCAGAATCCACGTTCTCACACAGCACGGTGAATTCATCGCCCGCAATGCGGGCCACGGTGTCGGCCTGGCGCACTGCGCCCACAATTGTGCGGGCCACGGCCTGCAGCACCAGGTCACCCACGGCGTGTCCCCGCCCATCATTGATGGCCTTGAAGTCATCCAGGTCGACAAACAGCAGCGCGCAGTCCCGCCCGCTGCGGCGCGACAGCTCCAGCGCCTGCGCCAGGCGCTGCTCGAACATGCGGCGGTTGGGCAGGCCTGTGAGTGCGTCGTGGTAAGCAAGGTGCGACATGGCATCGCGGCTGGCGTTGAGTTCAGTCATCTGGCGCACGATCTGCTGCTCCATGTCTTGAAAGCTGCGCGCCAGCTCACCCACCTCGTCCTCGCGCTGCACCGGCAGCGCGCCGTGGGGACGGCCCTGTGCCAACGCCTGGGTGGCGCTCACCATGGCCTTCAGGGGCTGGGTGACTACGCGCGAAACCAGCGCCGCCAGCACCACCCCCACGGCGCTCAGCACCAGCAAAATCTGGAGGATGCTGTTGCCCAGGTTCACCACCTCGCCCTGCACCGCTGCCAGCGGCTGCGAGAGTCCCACCACCATGAACCGCCCTTCGCCTTCGCGCCCGAAAGGCATGCGCACGAATGAGAAGACGCGGGCCTCCTCTTCGTCGGTGCCTGGCAGGCTGAGCACTACATCTTGCTGGCGACCCTCGATCAGCGCGCCCACAGGCGGGAAGCTGTCCTGGATCAGGATGCGCTGCCCCCGATCAAACCCGAAGGCCTGGCTGGCGTCGGGGTGCACCAGAAAATCGCCCCAGCGATTGCTGAGAAAAAACCCATAGGGCGCGGGCAGCGCGGTATCGAAGTCGCGCAGAAACTGCTGCGCCGCCACACGCACCACCACCACGCCACGCACCTGCCCCCCTCTCACGACCGGAGATGCCATGCTGAACACGGGCAGCGGCTCGGCATCGGCAGCGCCTTCGTGGTTGATGCCGAACTCCGACAGGTAGACCTCACCCGGTGCGAGTGCCAGGGTTTCGAATACAAAGGGGAAGTGGGCTTTCTCCTGCAGTTCGTCGTCGCTGGCGCGTATCCACGCATCACCCTTGCGGTCGATACGCACCAGCTCCAGGCCGTGGTCCTGTACGCCGATGAAGCGAATCTGCAGGTAGCTCGGGTGGGAGATGAGGCTGGCACGAAACACATTGGCCAGCATGTTTTTGTCCAGCTCAATGGCTGCCACACTGGCCAGAAAAGCCGTGTCGCGTGCCACGGTGCCAAAACCAGCTTGCATGTGGCGCGCCAGCACGTGGGTGGTGGCCAGCAGCGCTTGTTCGGCGCGGCCCTGCAGGCGCTCGCGGCTGGAGTCAAAGCTGTAATAGCCCGCCAGCACGGCAGCAAATACGCTGAAGGATGCGAGCAGCACCCCCAGGCGCAATGCAATGCCCCATGTCATGTGGATTGCCATGGGTCAGAACCTGTGAGGCCGGTCACCGGACAGGATGCGCTGCCACAGCTGGGCGCGGCGGGCCTCGTCCTCCACGGGTTCCAGCCACACGATGGCGCCCGCAGGGGCATCGCCCGACAGCGCAGGCGGCTCTTCGAGTGTGTTGGCAAGCCCCTGGCGCCGGGTCAGTTCTCGACTGACAGAGGGTTCGAGCATGTAGTTGATCCACGCGGCGGCCAGCGCCACCTGGGTGCACCGGCGGGTGATGGCCCAGCAGTCCAGCCAAGCCAGCGCACCTTCGCGGGGGACCACATAGCCCACATCCAGCCCCGCATCCCGCAATTGCTTGAGCTGCTGCTGACCATAGTTGGCATGCATGACTGCAATGCGGTGCCTGCGAAACAGCTCCAGCGATTCTTCGGGCAGGCTGTAGAACGATCGCACATTGCGGCGAAGGGCCACCAGATCCTTGGCCAGCGGTCCGAACTGTGCGGCGGGTATCTGGAACGGCGCGATGCCCCGGCGCATCGCAGCCAGCGAAAAACCGTGGCTGCTCCCGTCAAATGCCAGCACACGCCCCTGCAAGGCCGGGTCCCACAGTGCGGCGATGGAGACAGGAGGCGCGCTGATCTGCTGGCGGTCATAGACCAACCCCATCTCGGAATAGGTGTAGGGCATGCCATACACGTCCGTTCCTTGGGCAAGGCCGGCGATGGCATGCAGTTGCCGAAAGCGCGGCAACTGTCGCTCGGTGTTGGGGATGTTGTGCACGGGCAAGGGTGCAAGCATGCGGCGTGCCGCCAGCCGCGCAATTTCGGCCGTATTGGCAGCCACCACATCAAAACCAGTCGGTTGCGTGCTGGCGAGCTTGGCACGCAGTACGTCATCAGAACCGACCGTGGTGATTTGCACTGTGGCGCCATGGCGCTTCTCAAAAACCGCCACGATGTCGGGGTCGGCATACCCGGGCCAGGACAGAACACGCAGCACTGGCGTCGCATGCGCAACGGATGGCCACACAAGTGCTGTGGCTGTTGCTGCGGCAGCCGCCGCCATCGGCAAAAGCGCTACCGCATCCCTGCGCCGCAGCATGTGCTGCGCCTCAGGGCCTGCATCAACTACCGCTTGCTGCTGCAACGTGACCGCCATTCCGAAAGCCCCGCTTGTGCAATATCTGGTAACAAATAGTTTACGCGGACAATAGAGGGTGTGACGATCCCACAGTCTTTCATTCAGGAACTGCTTGCCCGCGTTGATGTGGTCGACATCGTGGGCCGCTACGTGCCATTGAAGAAAGGTGGCGCCAACTTCATGGGGCTGTGCCCCTTCCACGGCGAAAAATCCCCCTCGTTCAGCGTCAGCCCCTCCAAGCAGTTCTACCACTGCTTTGGGTGCGGGAAAAACGGCAATGCCATCAGCTTCCTCATGGAACACGCGGGTATGGGATTTGTCGAGGCGGTGCAAGATCTGGCCCAGCAGGTAGGCCTGCAGGTGCCAGATGACGACATCTCGCCCCAGGAAAAAGAGCGCGCCGCCGCCGCCCGCCAAAAGCAGGCCACACTGACCGATGTGCTCGAAAAAGCCGCCGACGCCTACCGCCGCCACCTGCGCGAGTCACAACGCGCTATCGGTTACTTCAAAGGCCGTGGCGTCTCGGGCACCGTGGCCAAGCGCTATGGCCTGGGCTATGCGCCGGAGGGTTGGCGCAGCCTGGCGAGCGTATTCCCCCAGTACGACGACCCGCTGCTCGAAGAATGCGGGCTGGTCATCGTCAACGACGAAGACGGCGGCAAGCGCTATGACCGGTTTCGCGACCGGGTGATGTTCCCCATCCGCAATGTGAAGGGCGAATGCATCGGTTTTGGCGGCCGGGTGCTGGGCGATGAAAAGCCCAAGTACCTCAACTCGCCCGAAACACCGGTGTTCCACAAGGGACGGGAGCTGTATGGCCTGTTCGAGGCACGCACCGCCATCCGCGAGCACGGCTATGCGCTGGTCACCGAAGGCTACATGGACGTGGTGGCGCTGGCGCAACTGGGCTTTCCGAATGCGGTGGCCACACTGGGCACGGCCTGCACGCCCGACCATGTGCAAAAACTGCTGCGTTTTACCGAATCGGTGGTGTTCAGCTTCGATGGCGACGCCGCTGGGCGGCGCGCCGCGCGCAAGGCGCTGGACGGCGCTCTGCCCCACGCCACGGACACACGCAGCATCAAGTTCCTCTTCTTGCCCGCCGAGCACGACCCGGACAGCTTCATCCGCGAGCACGGCACCGAGGCCTTCGCCAAGCGGGTATCCGATGCGGTGCCGCTGAGCCGTTTCCTGGTAGAGGCGGCCAGCGACAACTGCGACCTGGCCACCGCCGAAGGCCGCGCCCACATGGCCAGCAACGCCCGCCCGCTGTGGACAGCCCTGCCCGACGGCGTGCTCAAGCGCCAGGTGCTCAGCGAACTGGCAGACCTGACCCAGCTCAAGGCCCAGGACCTGGCCGACCTGTGGGGCCAGGCCACATCGCGCGAAGCCTCCCGCCCCCCCCACTCTGGCTACTCCAGCCACCCTGGCGCTGGCAGTGCGCCAGCCCGGCAGGCACCTGCGGCCTACGATCAGGAGCCGCCGTCCTGGGACGCCCCGCCCGATGCCGGAACGTGGCCACCCCAGGGAGAGCCGGCCGGTGGATATCAAGGCAGCTATGGCAGCAGCGGCAATGGCTACGGCAACAAACCCGCATTCCGCAAGGGTGGCGACTGGAAGAGCCACTGGAAGAAAAAGGACAAGGACTCCCCCTGGCCACCCCAGCCCCGCCTGCCGCGCACCCCCACAGCCAGCCGTGCGGACCACGCTGCGCGGCTGTTGCTATCGCACATGGCGTTTCTGGACGAGCTGACCCACGACGACCACACCACGCTGTGCGCTCAGCCTGCCCCCCACGGCCCGCTGTTCAGCTGGCTCGAAGCGCAGTTTCATGAACATGGCCCCCTGGCCTGGGCCGTGCTGCGAGAGAGCCTGCGCGAGCACGAATGCGAAGCGCTGGCCGTCAAGGTCATGACGGGTTCACACGCCCAGACGGAAGGCGCCTTGCAGGAGTTGCGGCTGGAGCTGCGCGATCTGCTCAACCGCATGCAGATTGAAGACATCAAGGAGCAGCAAAAGCTGCTGGTGTTGCAGGTAGCGCAAGACCCGACGGCGCTGGAGCGCTACCGCGCCCTGGAACAAAAGCGCAACGCCTTGCAGGGCATGCCGCTCAAAGCGGTGTGAGAAGCGGCTTGAAATCGGCGCCAAAGGTATAATGTAGGGTTAGTTATTGGCAAGAGCGACAGCAGCACCTCCGAGCCGGACCACCGTGACAAACGCGCACAACCGTCCAACCATCGCAAGGACTGCACACCAAATGATCGCCCAGACATCTTGCCCCTGAGGGCCTCCCCTCAAAGCGTAGAGCCTTCCTGGCTTTGCGTTGCCACCCGCGCCGGGACCTGAGGCGCTTGCGTTTTCTTTGTGTCCGTTTTTGATCCTGAGGTTGTTCCATGCCCGCTCAAAAGTCCGCGAAGCCACCCAAGTCTGCTCCAGGTACCGCTGCAAAGGCTGTCTCCAAAACCGCTGCCAAAGCCCCGGCCAAGGCTGCCCCTCCAAAAGCTGCCGCCACGCCTGCCCCGGTTGCCAAGAAAGTGAAAACTGTGCCCGTGAAAAGTTCTGCCGAGCTGACCAAAGCTGCTGATGAATTGCTGAAGAAAAAGCCTGCCCGCGCCAAGGCTGCAGCATCCGACGACGAAGATACCCCCAAGAAGCGCCCAGGCCGCCCTGCCAAGGCCGCCGGTGCTGCCGATGCCAAGGCGCCCGCAAAGCGTGGCCGCAAGCCCAAGGCGGCTGCCGGTGGCGATGAGAGCGTGGACGACACCGATCTGTCCGACATCGAAGCCGACCTCGAAGGTGAGGTCGAAGAGACTACTGAAACCGCAGCCACGGTTGAGAAGGTCAAGCCCCTGCGCATGAAGATCAGCAAGGCGAAGGAACGCGCCTTGATGAAGGAATTCGGCCTGGACGAAACCGTCCTGTCCGAAGAAGACATGGCCAAGCGCCGTGCGCGCCTGAAGGCCCTGATCAAGCTGGGCAAGACGCGCGGCTACCTCACCCACGTTGAAATCAACGACCACTTGCCCGACAAGCTGGTCGATGCCGAAACCCTTGAAGCCGTCATCACCACCCTGAACGACCTGGGCGTGGCGGTGTACGAGCAAACGCCTGACGCCGAAGCGCTGATCATCACGGACAACGCTCCCGCTGGCGCCACCGAGGAAGAAGCCGAAGAAGCCGCCGAAGCCGCCCTGTCCACCGTGGACTCGGAATTCGGCCGCACCACCGACCCGGTTCGCATGTACATGCGCGAAATGGGCACCGTGGAGCTGCTGACACGCGAAGGCGAAATCGAAATCGCCAAGCGCATCGAAGGCGGCCTGATGGCCATGATGGAGGCGATCAGTGCATCGCCCGCCACCATCGCCGAAATCCTGAACATGGGCGAAGAGATCCGCGAAGGCAAGGTCGTCATCTCGACCATCGTGGACGGTTTCTCCAACCCCAACGAGGCCGACGACTATGTGGCCGAAGAAGACTTTGACGAGTTCGACGAAGCCGACGATGACGACGGCAAGGGCGGCTCCAAGGCACTGACCAAGAAGCTCGAAGAACTCAAGAAGCAAGCCCTGGAGCGTTTCGACAAGCTGCGCGAGCTGTTCGAAAAAGTGCACAAGGTGTACGACAAGGAAGGCTACGGCACGCCTGCATACGTCAAGGCCCAGCAAGCCCTGTCGGCCGAGCTGATGACCATCCGCTTCACGGCCAAGACCATCGAGAAGCTGTGCGACATGGTGCGCGGCCAGGTGGACGATGTGCGCAAGAAGGAGCGCGAGCTGCGCCGCATCATCGTGGACAAGTGCGGCATGCCCCAGGAGACGTTCATCAAGGACTTCCCGCCCAACCTGCTGAACCTGCAGTGGGTCGAGAAGCAGGCTACCGCCGGCAAGCCCTGGTCGGCCGTGATCGCGCGCAACATCCCGCCCATCCAGGACCTGCAGCAAAAGCTGATCGACCTGCAGTCGCGCGTGGTCGTGCCGTTGGCCGAGCTCAAAGGCATCAACAAGCGCATGAACGAAGGTGAAGCCACCTCGCGCGATGCCAAGAAGGAAATGATCGAGGCCAACCTGCGCCTTGTGATCTCGATTGCCAAGAAGTACACCAACCGTGGCCTACAGTTCCTCGATTTGATCCAGGAAGGCAACATCGGCCTGATGAAGGCGGTGGACAAGTTCGAATACCGCCGGGGCTACAAGTTCTCGACCTACGCCACGTGGTGGATTCGCCAGGCCATCACCCGCTCGATCGCCGACCAGGCGCGCACCATCCGTATCCCGGTGCACATGATCGAGACGATCAACAAGATGAACCGCATCAGCCGCCAGCACTTGCAAGAGTTTGGCTTTGAGCCCGATGCGTCCATCCTGGCGGCCAAGATGGAAATCCCCGAGGACAAGATCCGCAAGATCATGAAGATCGCCAAGGAGCCGATCTCCATGGAAACGCCGATCGGGGACGACGATGACAGCCACTTGGGCGACTTCATCGAAGACGGCGCCAACACCGCCCCTATCGAAGCCGCCATGCAGGCCGGCCTGCGCGATGTGGTCAAGGACATCCTCGATGGCCTGACCCCCCGCGAAGCCAAGGTGCTGCGCATGCGCTTCGGTATCGAAATGACCAGCGACCACACGCTGGAAGAAGTGGGCAAGCAGTTCGATGTGACCCGCGAGCGCATTCGCCAGATCGAAGCCAAGGCGCTGCGTAAGTTGAAGCACCCCTCGCGCTCGGACAAGCTGCGCAGCTTTATCGACTCGCTGTGATTCACGTCCAGCCTACGGCCCGCTAAACCACAGCGGTCGTTCCGCACCACGCCCTGCCCCGCAATTGCGGCGCAGGGCTTTTTTCTGGGCCGCCATGTCACGCAGCGCCAAGGTTTACCCTGATGCTCCCGACAGCAGACTGACAGCTTGGAGGGTGACGATTGCCACCACTTCGGGTCAAACTTGAGAACCTTCCAGGCAGCGCTTGACCCCGCCCTTTTGCAGCGAGGCTGCGCGGCGCGGCCGGCCCTGCTGCCCGGTTGCGCGAAGGACATGCTTCCCCCCGCATTTTCATGAGGCACCCTATGACCCCCATCAGCCGCCGCAAAGCTCTCGCACATGCTGCTACCGCAGCAACAGCATGGACCGCTGTGTCCCCTGCCGCCTGGGCGCAAGCCAGCGCCACGGCAGCTCGCCCGGCCGCCAACAAGGCCCCCAAGCTGGCGGGCACGCTGCGCATCGTGATTCCTGCCAACCCGGGCGGCGGGTGGGACCAGACGGGTCGCGCCCTGGGTGCGGCGCTCGTGGGCGCGGGGGCTGCAGACCAGGTCGAGTATGAAAACATCGGCGGCAAGGGCGGCACCATTGGCCTTGCCAAGTACGCAGAAAAATACGGCAACGATGCCAACACCCTGTTCATGGGTGGCATGGTGATGGTGGGCGCCGTGGCGCTGCAAAAGCCTGCGGTGGACATGACCCAGATACAACCGATTGCGCGCCTGACCAGTGACTACCTGGTGGCGGCAGTGGCGGCGCAATCGTCCATCAAGACCACCAAGGATCTGGCCGATGCCATGCGCGCGGACCTCAAGGCGATACCTGTGGCTGGAGGCTCTGCCGGCGGGGTAGACCATATTTTTGCGGGCGTGCTGGCGCGCGCCACCAAGGCCAAACCCGAGGAGCTGGTCTACAAACCTTTCCCTGGCGGTTCCGAAGTGGTGGACGCCGTGGTGTCGGGCAATGCTTCAGTGGGCCTGTCGGGCTACAGCGAATTCAGTGACGCCATAGCCTCGGGCAAGCTGCGCGCCATCGGCGTCTCGTCCCGCCGCAGCGCCTTTGGTCTGCCATCCTTCCGCGAACAGGGGCTGGACGCCGTCATGGCCAACTGGCGCGGCGTGTTCACGGGCAAGGGCGTGCCCCCCGCACGCATGGCCGAAATGCTGGCTGCCGTCGAGGCCGCCACCCACCACGAGTCCTGGACGCGCACACTCAAGCAGAACCGGTGGGAGCCCTCGTGGCTCGCCGGCAAGGATTTGACAGAGTTCATGGAACTGGACCTCACCACCGCCCGGGTGATGGTCTACCTGCTGAAGCTGAAGGCCTGATCTCACCACCAGGCCCCCCGGGCCCGCTGCAGAACCCTTGGAGCCTCTGATGAAAATGTCCAACCACTCCATCGGCGCACGCATGGCCACGGCCTTGGGCCTGGTGCTGGCGCTGCTGCTCGGTGCCGCGCTGTTCGGCATTGCCACGCTGTACCGCACGCTGGGCACCTACGACACCACGGTGCTGGGGCGCGTGGCGCAGGAACGCGCCGTGAGCCGCATGGAAAGCGAGTTCAAGACCCAGGTGCTGGAGTGGAAGAACACCCTGCTGCGCGGCGAAGACTCGCGCAAGCGCGAGTTGCACTGGGCTGCCTTCCAGGCCAGCGAAAAACGCGTGGCCGATGCCGCCAAGGCGCTGGAGCCCCAGTTGACCGACGCGCAGGAAAAGGCCGCACTGCAAAAATTCACCCAGGCCCACACGCAGATGGCCCAGGGCTACCGCAAGGGCTTTGAGGTGTTCCAGTCACTGGGCTTCGTGCCGTCGGCCGGGGATGCCGACGTGGCCGACATCGACCAGGGCCCGGCCAAGCTGCTCACCGAATTGAGCCAGCAGGTAGCGGCCAGCAGTGCAGCGATTGCAGAGACTGCCGCGCAGGATGCGCGGCGCGCGCTGGTCAGCAGCCTGGTGGCGCTTGCGCTGGTCACGGTGCTGGGCGCGTGCGCGGGCTGGCTGCTCACCCGCTCGGTGGTGCGCCCGCTGGGCGTGGCGGTGTCGCTGGCCCACAAGGTGGCGGCGGGTGACCTCACCACCAGCATCCGCGTGGAGGGCCGCGACGAGCCCGCTCGGCTGCTCGAAGCCCTGCGCACCATGCAGGACAACCTGGAGACCGTGGTGGCCGGTGTGCGCAGCAATGCCGAGGGCGTGGCCAGCGCCAGCGCCGAGATTGCCCAGGGCAATGCTGATCTGAGCATGCGCACCGAAGAGCAGGCCTCGTCGCTGGACGAAACCGCTTCGTCCATGCAACAGCTGCAGGCCACGGTGCAGCAGAACGCCTCGAACGCGCAACGCGCCAACGAACTGGCCAAGAGCGGCGCCACCGTGGCGCAGCGCGGCGGCGATGTGGTGACACAGATGGTGGAGGTGGTGCAGGGCATCCAGGAGAGTTCGCGCCGCATTGCCGACATCATTGGCGTGATCGACGGCATCGCCTTCCAGACCAACATCCTCGCGCTGAACGCGGCCGTGGAGGCCGCACGCGCGGGCGAACAAGGCCGGGGTTTTGCCGTGGTGGCGAGCGAAGTGCGCAACCTGGCCACCCGCAGCGCCAGTGCGGCGCGCGAAATCAAGGCCCTGATCCATACCAGCGTGGAGCGCGTACAGGCGGGCTCTGACCTGGCGCAGGATGCGGGCACCACCATGACCGAGGTCGTGGCGTCCATCCGCGAGGTGAGCAGCCTGATGGAAGAAATCAGCCAGGCCAGCGCCGCACAGACTTCGGACATGCAACGCGTGACGCAGGCCATCGTGCGCATGGACGATGTGACGCAGCAAAACGCTGCCTTGGTGGAAGAAAGCGCCGCAGCCGCTGGCAGCCTGAGCAGCCAGGCCCGGCAGATGGTGGATGCCGTTGCGGTGTTCCGCCTGCGCCACCAGCTGCATCAACCGCACCCATCCCCGCTGCGTTCCCAGCAGCACCACGCCCTGCCTGCACCGCGCGCCTGACGCGAATCACTATCAAGTTGATAGCAAAGAACAATACCCAGCGGGCGGCAACAGCCTACAAAGCCTCAAATATCTTCTTCTGCGCGGCCTGACAGACTGATGGACAGGTCATGCCCTCCCCCGCTCACCCTCTGGCCCGTCAGTCAGTCTTCGCATGGGCGTTTTTCACCACCTGCGCCATGCGCGCGGCTTCGGTGCATACGAATGCGGCGGCGGGCTCGGTCGGCTGGCGCTTGATCCCGCAGCCCAGAGCAATCAGCGCTATCCCGCGCCTCGGGCATCTCCATGGCGGCCCTGAAACCGTTGAACGACCGGAACAATCCGGCCTTGGGCTGGTGGGTGGGGCCACAGGCGGGATCAAGCCGTCCGGTTCGCAGCCCGGCAGGTCACGCCCGGCAATGGGGGTACTCCGGTCAGGTTCCAGGCTGAGTTGCCCAAAGGCGCAAGGGATGTCCTGCATAACCCTCGCGAGTCGGTGGTAGTGCGGATCGGGACAGGCCGCAAGGCGTCTTTTGGCAGCCAATAGCCCGGCTATTGGCAAGAAA
>CAXIRU010000103.1:0-168963 GCA_964031875.1 Acidovorax facilis | reverse complement strand
GCAGTGGCGACTACATCGAGCCGGCCCAGCTGATCTGGGCTGACGGCACCACCAGCACGCTGGCACAAAGCAACCAGGGCGAGCCCATGCTGGCGGAGATCGAGGTGCGGGAGAGCGCGTCAGCGGATGAACTGCTAGTCAACCCGGAGACAGGGCTGCCGGACTTCAAGTACACCTCCAGTGTGGTCAACGCCGTCAATGAAGGCTTGGACAATGCATTGGGTGGCGGTACGTCCACGCATGCCCCAGCCGAGAGCCCAGTCATGGACACCCTTCAGGGCCTGGCCTACGGTGCAGGCAAAGCCGCCTTGCAATTGATTGCGCCAGTGGGCGACTTCCTCCAAGTGGGCAATGAATGGGGCCGCAGCTGGATCACAGGGGAGGCCCCCCGTGAAATCAATTTCATCAGCGGCATCGGTCAAATGGCAGCACAGGGGGCGACGACCGCAGACATCATCAACGGCGGCTTTGTATCGCTGATGACAACGCCAGACAGGATTGGAGATGCATACGAACGAGGCGACTATCACTCGATGGGAGAGGAATTCGGCGCTCTAGGATTGAATGCCGCCCTGGCTGGCGCAGGCTTGCGCGGCTCGATGCCCAACGTGAAGGCGGGGGTGCAGTTGGCGGCGGAAGATTTTGCTGCTTCGGGCGTCGGACAGCGGTGGGGAGCGGCGATGGAGGGCTACCAGTACCAGACGGGAGCCTTGTCGTATGCTTCGGAGCCCGGATTGAATGTGCCTTCTTCTTGGCAGGTAGGGGCAAATGGGGGAACAGGGAAATTATCCAACCTTTACCCAGGCGATCCGGCTATGCCTGGTCCCAGATATAAGTTGATACAAACGGAATCGGGAGATTTTAAGTATCAACTACCAAGTGGAGAACTTCGCACACCTAAGGGGACTTTTGATTTTGTTCAAATTGGAGGCGAAATAAGGATTTCACCAGTCAGAAATGATGGATTTTCCACCCACTTACAGTTATCAAAAGGCTCAGAGGTTGACTACGCGGGAAGTATTCAATTCTCACAGAAGGGTGCTCTAAAGTGGTGGGATAATAGCTCCGGCCACTATCAGCCACCAGCCAAAAAATCGCCTATCGTTAATCTACCACCCAATCTTTTTAATCCAATACCCGACTAAAAAATGGAAGAATCTCTTATCCTTGCCAAGGCGTTGGCTGCCAAGCTGATTGAGCGTCGGGTTTCGACTGTGGAAAACGAACTCTCAAAAGTTTGTAGGAAATTACCCCCGCAGGAAATGCTGGAAGTCGTTGTTCAGCTCATGGGAGGAAACGTGCGAGCTGCGGCGGCTATTGCAGTAAGAGCACAGCTCCCTGTCGCTCAGCAATTGGAACTTCTGCATCTTGCTCTTATGTCGGGCCAAACAAACACAATAAAGGTTCTAGTTTCTGAGGTATTCTCTTATCGGATGAGTGCAGAAATGTTTTTGGGTCAGTTAATTGAGAAGCGTGAATTGGCTCCCAGTAGCGTGCACTTTGCAGCTTACTATTTTTTAGCCACAGCTACGATGAGCTCAGAGACTCGCCAAGCAATACGCGGGCTAATTGAAGAAACAAAACCAAAGCAATAGCTGTCGCATCCCGGACGATCATATGGTCGCTTGAGAAACAGATGCGGGTGTGTCTGGTACCAATCTTTCATGGCTTGGATCGGCGTACTGCTCTTGAGCGCTGACTGCGGCAACTGGTGGTTGTACAGGGCCACATAACGCAGCAAGGTCTGCGCCATGTCTTCGCGGCTGTTGAACCTGTGGGTCTTCAGAACGTCCGCAATGCGGCCGTTAAATCGCTCCACCATACCGCTGGTTTTTGCTTTTTGCGGCAGCCTGAAGCGCCTCCCTTTTTGGGGCACATCTGGCGCTGCACAGCCACAGCACACGAAGTTTGATAAAAATTGGCCGCTACCGCTTATCCATCAAGCGCTGATTGCTATAAAGAGAGTAGCAATCACACTGGCAGGCTAAAACACCCGAGAGGGATACACCAGCATCTACGAACGCGGTTGGGCCGCCAAAGCTTGGGTTGCGGGCGCCTTACCTCATTTGCTCTCAAATGAATAGCTAATAATGATGCCCATTAAGCGATAGCGGCCATTTAGCCCTCAAATCAAGCCGCTGCCACCGCCGCCCCGCCTACTACAGCCTGGGCGAGAACCACCTGGTGCGCGGAGGCCCCACCGTCACAGAAAACGGCAACCCCGGGCCCTGGGCTGCCAGCACCTGGCAAGCCACCCAGATCACCCCCGAACAAAACCGGCGCCTGATCAACAACGAGTACCTGTGGTTTGACCCCGTCAACGGCTGGAGCACGGACCTGGAAACCAACATCCGGCAAAGCACCAGTTTCGTGGACAAAGCACTGCCCCTGGTGTTTGCCGGCGTCATGACCTTCGCCACCGCCGGAGCCTTTGGCATCACCGCCGCCAGCGCCAGCACCAGCCTGGGTCAAAGCATGGCACTGGGCGCCATCGGCAGCGCCACCATGCAACTGACCACCGGAGGCAAGATCGACCTGGGAGACCTGCTGCGCTCAGCGCTGACAGCAGGCGTAACGTTTGGGGTCACGAACCTCACGGGACTGGGCACAGCACTGCAAAGCGCCGACCTGGCCACCCGCAGCCTGGGCCACCTGGGCAAAGCCGGGCTGCAAGGCCTACCGCAAACTGCAAACAGGACCTGGCAGGAAGTGGATATTGGACTGATTAATACCATGTCCAGAAGTAATCAACCTGGTACACGGTTGCTCTATTCCAATGATGGTCTTCTGTACATAACAACTGACCACTATGAAACGGTTGTGCCAATCGGTATTTGGAAAAAATAGGGGAAAGCATGGAAATACTCATTGATGGTGAAACGCTTGAAACGGCGGGTGATTTTCACCGCGCATTTGCGGTTGCGCTGGGAGTTGAAAGTTTTTACGGTGCAAATCTTCACGCGTTGTGGGATGTTTTGAGCGCTAGTATTGAAAGGCCTGTGACGCTGACTTGGAAGCAGTCTGATAAGTCAAAACAGGCGTTAGGGTCTGACTTTGATGCAATTGTTGATGTGCTTCGACGAGTTGAGCTGCAGGATGAGAAATTTGGTTGGGCAGATAGGTTTTCTTTTGCCCTTGAATAGGTGTTGCGGATGGCTTTATTGGGGCGGTCTCAAACCTGAAGCACAACACCCTCACCGGCGTAATGCACGCAAATGAAAATGAGATACGAACACTTGCAGCCAGAAGCCAGCATGAAACTGCCATCGATTCAACAGCAGGGCTGAAGCGTAAGGACCTCAGTTCGCGCTCAAGGCCGCAGCCATGCCCCTGCGCTCGACACAAAATCACATCAGCGGGTGTTCTGTAGAGCCCGCGCCTTTCGCGCCTGCCACTACCACAGGGACTCTGGCGCGTCGTGAGCGCATGACCCGGTAAAACACCAGCGCCGCGAGGCAGGTGCTTGTGTGTGCACGGCAAGCAATGACACCGTGGGCAATCCCCTGCCCCGACTCCGGCGCTCCAAAGCCCCTCTCACCACCACGATGGCGCGTCCATCCAGTCCAAAACTCTTCACAAGAGCCGGAAGCTAGCAGGCTGCCGAAATACCAGCCTGCCGATGCCAACTGCAAAAGCTCGACCTCACAAAAGGGCCTGCAGGCTACTTTTTTGAGCCCCCCCAGGAGGAAATTGGCCATAGGGAACGCAGTTTTTGGAGTTGCCGGGAGGTATTTCAGCAGCCTGCTTGGGATGTCCGGCATCACCCTCGCGAGGTGGTGATAGCGCGGGTCGGGATGGGCCACAAAGCGTCTTTTTGCAGCCAATAGCCATGCTATTAGCAAGAAAAGCAACGCAGTGAACCGCCCGAAGCCGTGCTTTCACTGTCCGCAGGGAGTGATGCAGGACATCCATAGGCCCCATGCCACCGGTTGTTCGCCCAACCACGGGCAGCTTTTGGACGTGGCACCCAATCTGTAGGGGGTGCTTTAGCCGCCAGCCGCGCAAATGCCACCCTCCTGAGTTGCAATCAAAAGAAACATTCTTTGCACCCTCTCCCAGAGCGCTGTAACACCCGTGTTGCGTAAGCGCGAAAGCGCAGGCCAACGCCGCCTGAGGCTCGCTGTAATCCCGCGCTGGGCTGCCCCGACAGGTTGGACTGGTGGGCATCAGGGAGGGGCAGCATTTCAGCAACCTCTGTATCAAAAACTATTCATGAACAAATACCAAGTAACCCCTTTGGCTCTGGCAACGCTGCTGGCTTGCGCACCTGTCTGGGCGCAATCGAATGTGACGATTTATGGCGCTGTGGATGTGGCGCTGGGCAAGTTCTATCAAGCTGACGCTACTCAAATCAAAGAATTCAACACTGGTCTGCAAAGCTCATCCCGAGTCAATTTGCAAGACAGCTTTGTAGGTTTTAGAGGGGTGGAAGACTTAGGCGGCGGGCTCCAAGCGGGCTTTCAGCTGGAACAGAAATTTGATGCCTCTAGCGGTGCAAATGATCCTGAAGGCGCGTTTGCGCGCAGCTCCAACGTTTGGGTGGGCGGTGGCTGGGGCCGCGTTAAGCTGGGCCGCGCCACCACGCCCAGCTATAACGCCATGGCATCCTGGGATTTAATGGGAATGGGCAACAATTCAATCGCACTGCGAACTTTTGGTGCTGTAGGTACTGGTGGCCAACGCCAATCCAATCAAATCAGTTACCGTACACCACAAATAGGTGGTTTTGTGATGGAAGCTGCATATGCACCCAAAGAAGATACTTATAGCAAAGTAGATTTGAGCGCTACTTATATAGCAGGCCCTTTGACTGTGGGTGCAGCTTACAACAAGTTCAGTGGTCTAGATGCCAATTTTGCTTTAGGCGCCAAGTACGGCTATCAGAATCTTGAGTTCGCAGGGGCTTACTACCATTCGCGCAACGGTCGCCACTACAACCCCACCACATTGCAGTATGCTCCCAATTCAATTGCTGGTTCCAACGGATTTACCTTAGGCGCAAAAGCCACTTGGAATCAATTCTCGGCTGGTATTGATATCGCACGAGAAACCAAGTCAGAGTACACCATCGGAAATAGCCAGTTCGATGCAAAAAAATATACCAATGTATTACTCAATGGCACTTACGCCTTGTCAAAACGTACAAAAACGTATGTTAATTACATGCGTGCAGGCGGCTTCAACAATTATGGGATTGGTTTAAATCATAACTTCTAAATATATAAATCAATATTACCAACCAGTTCTGGTATAAGTTTATCAATGAGTGACCTCTACTCTGTTGGGATAACCCCATAGGCCACGCCCCCGCCGCCGCCCCCCGGCCCCCGGCCCCCGGCCCCCGGCCCCCGAGGGGCAGGGGCAGGGACAGCCAGCCGAATCCAGTGGAAACAACAATCCGGTCGATCCTCCTCTGTCCTCGCAGCCCACGCCTTCCAACCAGACGTCCCCGACTGAGTCTGACAACCCTGGGGCAAACTCTGCCGCAACCCCAGACCCCGGCGGGACCACCCCCCCTGCTGACACCGGTGGAACCAGCCCCAATGGCGGCGGCAATGGAGCGAGCGGGCACGATGGTCGCAACCATGGCGGCGAGGTTGGCGGTTCTGCCAGCCAGGGCGGCGGTAGTGCTGGGGGCTCGGGCACGGCTGCGAACCGAGGCGGCCCTGAGAGGTGCCTGGCACCCACTGGGGCTGCCAACGCCCCATAAAAATCTTCAACCCGTGCAACACCATCCTTCACCCTGATTGCACGATCGCTCCTGATTTAATAGCTGGTAGCGCTTGCCCTCTGTGCCCCGGGGCCGAATTTAGCCCTGATCCCAGTCAGCGCATCCCGCATGGGTGTCGCCCTTGGCCAGGAGCCTTCCCAGTTTCGCTGCGCCCCCTGGCCCGGCTCCGCCGCGCGCCATGCAAGTTGCACCCTCCGCCTCCTGCGCCCCTTGCAACCTGGTCAGCCAGCCCCGCCCCCTTGCTGGCAGCGCTCACGTTTACCCGGCTCCGCCCCAGGACCACACAGGCGCTTTTGCCGACAGTTGCCCTGGCGGCCAGGGCCAGCCCGAGCACTGCACTGACCCGTCGAACCCGAATTGCAATCAAAAGAAACATTCTTTGCACCCTCTCCCAGAGCGCTGTAACACCCGTGTTGCGTAAGCGCGAAAGCGCAGGCCGACGCTGCCTGAGGCTTGCTGTAATCCCGCGCTGGGCTGCCCCGCCAGGTTGGACTGGTGGGCATCAGGGAGGGGCAGCATTTCAGCAACCTCTGGATCAACAACTATTTATGAACAAATACCAAGTAACCCCTTTGGCTCTGGCAACGCTGCTGGCTTGCGCACCTGCCTGGGCGCAATCGAATGTGACGATTTATGGCGCTGTGGATGTGGCAGTGGGGAAAACATATCAAGTAGACAGTACCCAAGTAAAGCCAGGCAGGATCGGCCTACAAAGTTCTTCTATGGTGAATCTCCAAGACAGCTTTGTAGGTTTCAGAGGTGTGGAAGACTTGGGCGGCGGGCTGCAAGCGGGCTTTCAACTGGAGCAAGGCTTAGATGCGTCCAGCGGTGCTACCGACCCTGCAGGGGCTTTTGCTCGTAACTCAAGCGTTTGGGTGGGGGATAGCTGGGGCCGTATCAAACTAGGTCGAGCCACTACGCCCAGCTACAACGCTATGGCTTCCTGGGACTTGATGGGCGCTGGAAATAATTCCATTGCAGTACGGATATTTGGTGCTGTGGGCACTGGGCAGCGCCAGTCCAACCAGATCAGCTACCGTACGCCGGAATTGGGCGGTCTTGTGCTAGAGGCCGCATATGTGCCGAAGGACAACGATTTACTCAATGGCGCCAACCGCAGTAAGGTAGACCTCGGCGCAACTTACAAAACAGGCCCTCTGACTATGGGCGCTGCATATAACAAAGCAAGCGACCAGGATTCCAATTTTGCCCTTGGTGCCAAATACCAATATCAAAATCTTGATTTTTCAGCTGGCTTCTATCAGTCGCGCAATGGACGTTATTACGACCCTTCTACGCTACTTAGCGTGGCCAACGCCATTTTCTCATCCAGCGGCTTTACTTTGGGCGCCAAGGCTACCTGGAATCAATTCTCAGCAGGTATCGATATAGCCCGCGAAACCAAGGCTGAGTACACCGTTGGCAACGCCCGGTTTACTCGTAAAAAATACACTAACGCGACCATTAATGGTACTTACGCTTTATCCAAGCGAACACAAACCTACATCAATTACATTCGAGAAGGCACTCTCAACAACTATGGCATTGGATTGCGCCATAGCTTCTAAAAATATAATAAAAATTATCTCTTTTCACTAATGTTCACCGGCCATAGTGATGGGATAAGCCCACAGATCACGCCTACCCCACCGCCGCTGTCCCCTGCCCCCGAGGGGCAGGGACAGCCAGCCGAATCCAGTGGAAACAACAATCCGGTCGATCCTCCGCTGTCCTCGCAGCCCACGCCTTCCAACCAGACGTCCCCAACTGAGTCTGACAACCCTGGGGCAAACTCTGCCGCAACCCCCGGCGGGACCAGCCCCAATGGCGGCGGCAATGGAGCGAGCGGGCACGATGGTGGCAACCATGGCGGCGACGGGGTTGGCGGTGCTGCCAGCCAGGGCGGCGGTAGCGCTGGGGGTTCGGGCACAGGCGGAATGGGATCGGCTGGGACGGGCTGGCAAGGTGGAAGCGCTGGCGGCCCAGGGGGAAGCCCGGGGCATTTTTCTGGTCAAAGTAGCTCGGGGCAGGCCCAGGGGGGCGGCCAGGGTAACGCGCGCCCCCAGAGCTCGGGTACACCACAGAATGGGTACCCAGGTGCAGGTGCGGCGCCAGGCCCGTGGGGCGGGAACGCAGGGGGCAACACCTTCCAAGGTGGCGTACCGGGTAGCCCGCACGCTACCGGGGCGCAGTCTGGCGTTCTGGCTACGGCCACCACGTTGGCGGGCACATCTGTGACGATCACCGGCACTGGCTGGAGCGCTGGCACCGCGGTGCCCGGTGGCAGCGCAGTTGGTGGCACGGGCTACGGCGCGGCGCCGTGGCAGGCGGCGGCAGCTGGCGGTGCGGTGCGCCCGGGGGGCGCGGGTGTGGGCGGTGCCTTGCAGGTTCCGCAAGGTGCCAGCCTGGCTGCGGTGCAGGCGGGCTTTGCCAACCCTCGGGCCGATGCGGCGGCGCAGTCTTTGGCCCAAAGCAATGGGTTCGCTGCCTCCAAAAATATGCAACCCCCAGGGGGGCAGTCACCGACCACGGCACCCACGGTGCAGGCGGCGCAGACGGCGCAGGCAGCCCAGGCTGTGAATACAGGGGCTACGGCACCAGCAGGCGCGCGCACGGAGGCCCGCGATGGCGGGGTGTCTGCCGCAGGGGCCGCAGGGCGCAACGGTGCGCAGCCTGCGGTAGCGCAGGCGCAAGCTGCACTGGCACAGGCTTTGGGGCGCACCCTGGCGGGGCAGATGACTGCGGGCGCGGCTGCGGTGGCGCTGGCGCAAGCGCAGTGGGCGCTGCGGGCTGCGCGCTTGGGCGAGGGGCTGGCGGCGGGTGCAGCAGGCCCGGGCGCGGGCACTGCGGCGGCGGGTGGCGCAGGGCGAAACCCTGAAATGGCGGCACGCGGCGCCCGAGCCGATGGATTGGCCACCGGGCAGCAGGGCCGACCGGAAGGCCGGGTGGTCCGGCCAGGGCAACTGGCCGCTAACGCGGGGGCTCAGGCATTGGGCGCCCCTGCCGGGGCAGGTGTGCGCGAGGAGCGGGGCCCCGGCAAGCCACTGCTGGCGGGCGAACCGACGGAGATGCCGCAGGCCCTGGCGATGGCTTTGGCGCTGGCCCCCAAGGTGCGGCAACGCGCGTCGCAAGACCGGGTGGATCGGGTGGAGCGCGATACGCCGCGCCATGCTGCGCCAGAGCTGGAGGATGAAGATTTCTGGGATGCCTGGAACGATGCCGATGACGGTGCTGACGGCGAGCCGGGCGAGGCGCAGGGCGCGGAGGATGTGAGCCGGGAGGCCGCTGCCCAGCACTACCGTGCGCTGTGGGTATGGCTGCAGGCCAATGCGCAGCAGGTGTTGCTGCGGGAGCTGGAGGCGGGCCGGTGTGTGTTGGTGCTGGCGCCACCCGATGTCTCACACATGCGGCTGTGGGGGCATGTGCTGCGCCCCAACGCCCAGCAGCCAGGGCTGGCAGCAGGCGCAGCGGGGTTGGCCTGGCCACTGGTGGCGCGCTGGACGGCCACGATGCCCGCTGATACGCAGTGGCGGGTGTGGCGCTTGCGGCAGGATGTGGATGCAGCGGGCCGGTGGCGATTGGGTGCGTCTCGGCCGGACCGGCACACGCCACAGCTGGTGGTGGAGGGTGCGGCAGCAGAACCCGCCATGGCAGGCCCTGGCGCCGCCGAACGCATTGCGTTGCAGGAGCCGCGCCGCTTGCGC
This sequence comes from Acidovorax facilis, assembly GCA_964031875.1. GTDB lineage: Bacteria > Pseudomonadota > Gammaproteobacteria > Burkholderiales > Burkholderiaceae_C > Acidovorax > Acidovorax facilis_A. Next base: position 159,528 of record CAXIRU010000103.1, on the reverse strand, counting down.
CGCTTGCTGGGCACGCAATGGACGCTGATGGCTTTGCGGGTGCCCGTGCCGCTGGATGGCACCGGCCTGGGTGCGGCGCATGCCGTGCATTCGGGGTGATGGCTTGAGCGGGTTGATGGCGTTGGGCGCTGGGGGCAGCACAGAGGCCCCTGGCAGCGGGATCGACTTGCCAGCGCCCTCGGCCGACTGGCAAGGCTGCGCACTGATGGCGCTGGGCGATGCCATGGCGGTGCTGGATGTCTCGGGCACGGGCAGGGTGCTGTGGCGCAATGCGGCGCTGTGCGCGGCAGTAGCCCACACGCCAACGTCAAAACCCACAGCTGTGGTTGCGGTTGCCGTAAACGCGAACGACTGGCCGCCCGTGGGGACCCCGCTGGCGCAGCTGTGCGAGCGGCTGGAGGGCCTGACGGCTGGGCTGTGCGCAGTAGCGCAGTGGCCGGGTTGTGACGAGGGCTGGGCGGGCACGGTGGAGCTGTGTGGCGAGGGGGCCGTGGCTGACAGGGATACGCCGTTGGATGCGCCAGTGGATGCGCCGGTGGTTGCGCGCGCGCGCCCTGCCCGGCTTGCTCCGGTGGCGGCGCAGCAGGGCCTGTGGGCGTTGTGGCTGGGGCCCGACAACGGGGCGCTGAACCCGACGCGGCGGCACCTGGAGGACCGTGAGCGGCTGCTTTTTACGTCGCACAGTCTCGCAGTGGGCGAGATGGCGACCACGTTGGCGCACGAGCTCAACCAGCCGCTCGGGGCAGTGGGCAATGTGCTGCGGGGGCTGAAGGCGCGGTTGGCTTCGGCGGGCGAGGATTTTCATCCGCAGCGGCTGCCTGCGCTGGCGCAGGGCGTGCAGTTGGCGCTGGAGCAAGTGCAGTACGCCGCGAAGGTGATTGGCCGGGTGCGCGACTACACCCGCAATCACCAGCCGCAGCGGGAGCCCCTGGATACGCTGGCTTTGCTGCGCAGCAGCCTTGCGCTGCTGGACTGGGACCTGGAGCGGCACGGGGTGCAGTGGACGGTGCTGGCAGACGGCATTGAGCACGCGCTGCAGCAGCGCGGCTGGGCGGTGGTGGCCGATGGCGTGATGGTGCAGCAGGTGCTGGTGAATTTGCTGCGCAATGCGATCGATGCCATGGCGACGTCACCCGCGCACGAACGGCGCCTGGAGGTGGTGTGCCGCATCGATGAGGCGGACCAGATGCTGGAGCTGGCGATCCGGGATTCCGGCTGCGGCATGGCGGATGGGACGGCGGCACAGTTGTTCATGCCGTTTTTTTCGACCAAACCCAACGGCATGGGCGTGGGGCTGAACATCTGCCGCAGCCTGATTGAGCTGCACCAGGGCCGCCTGTGGTTTACGCCCAATGCAGACCGGGGCTGCACGTTCTTTGTGGCGCTGCCGCTGGTTGCTACGCCAGCGCCTGTGGCGCAGGCCAGGCCGCAGGAGCTGGCGGGCAATCGCCAGTGAAGCAATCGCCGGTGAAGCCGGTGGCTACAGCTTTGGTGGCTTTGGTGGCCATGAGCGCCAGGCGGCCAGGGCCACGCAAGATGGCCCCTGGGGCCAGCCTGCACCGGCTTGCACCAGCCTGCGGCCGCTGAAATTTTTTGGGATGTTGTGAGGGAGGGATGAACACATGGCTATGGCGCACGAGGGACTGACGACAAGAACGCTGTACTTGCTGGACGACAACGCGGAGTTTCGCTCCACGGCCCGTTGGTGGCTGGAGGGTGCGGGCTACCGGGTGGTGGATTTTGCGGATGCCGCTGCAGCGATTGCAGCGCTGGAGCGCCAGATGCAGGCGGGCGCGCTGACCGACAGCTGCTTGTTGCTGGATGTGCGCATGCCAGGGATGTCGGGGCTGCAGGTGCATGACGCGCTGATCGCCCGGGGCATTGCGGGGCCTGGCGCACAGTGGCCGCTGCCGGTGGTGTACATGACTGGGCATGGCGATGTGCCACTGGCAGTGCAGGCGATGGAAAAGGGTGCCATCACGTTTCTGGAAAAGCCGTTTGAGGACAGCGCGCTGGAACAAGCGCTGGCCAGGGCTTTTGAAACACCGGCTGCGCCGCAGCGGCCCCCGGCGTGTGCTGAGTTCCAGCGCAGGCTGGCCACGCTCACCGAGCGGGAGTCCGAGGTGATGCGTGGTGTGGTGGACGGCAAGATGAGCAAGGAAATTGCCCGCGATCTGAACATCAGTGCCAAGACGGTGGAGCTGCACCGGGGGCGGATTCTCGGGAAGATGCAGGCCGACTCTGCGGTGCACCTCACCCGCATGGCGATGGCACAAAAGGTTCTGTAAGTGGCCACCGTGGGTGGCCTTTTTTTTGAGTGCGCCGTGCGCGGTGCGCAGCGCGTGCCACAGGCCTTGGGTGCACGTTGCAAAGGTCTTCAGTTGCAACGATTGGCAAGCAGGCACCGCGCTTGCAAGTACCTGGCAGCACGCGCCGGGCCTGGTGTGCGGTGCTGGCTCACGGCAGCAACACTGGGTTTCAGCAGCAACCCAATTTCAAATCAAATTGGCTTCCAGCGCTTATCCATCAAGCGCAAGCAGCTATATATTTTATAGCAAATGCAAACCCGAAGCGGAGCGTGCGTACAGGCCCAGCGCGCGTGCGGGTGCCCGGGCTGCGCGGTGTGCAGGTAGGTGTCATCCCTAGCTAGGGACGTTCCTAGCTGGGAATCACACATATGGTGCGGCGACACCAAAGCCTGTTCAATCACGGCTGTCCCGACGGTGCAGGCGCAATCTAGAAAAGCGCTGATCTGATGGGGGCCTTGCCAGGGCGACCTGTGCAGGTAAGGGAGTTTTTCCAATCAATCACACGGCCCGAAGATGGGCCAGTTTCAAGGAGTTTGTTATGGGTGCAGCAGTTGGCGTCGTGGGTTCTGCGTTGATGGGTGGTGGTGCAATGAGCATGGGCGGTCTGCTCGGCGGCATCGGTTCGCAGTTTCTGAGCAGCATGGTCGGCGGCCTGCTGGGCGGTAACGACATGAGCAAGACGCTGGAAGGTTTCTCACCAGTCAACATCCTGAATGCCACGACCAACCTGGTCAGCACCATCATGGGCGGCGGCGCCCAACAAGCGGTGCAAACACTGCAACGCGAAGATGGTATGCCGAAGTTCCTGCAAGACGCGATCAGCCAGGCCATCGATCAGGTGATGCAGGAATACTGCAAGCCCACCGATGGTGCAGGTGAAGCTATCGCCGATGTGGCATCGTGCGACATCCAGAACTCGGTGGATGACATTGCGCAGCAGATCGTCGACAGCGTGCGCAACCAAATGGCTGAAAGCACGGGCGAAGGCGGCGGCAGGGGCTGTGGCAAGGCTGGCGCCAAGAGCTGGCTGCAGGCCATTGCCCAAGCCATGGGCGAGGCCATGGGCGACAAGGCCGCCAAGATGGTGGAGCTGTCGGGCAAGCTCAAGGAAGCTGCTGGTGGCGAGGGCGAGGATTCGGCCAAGGAAATGCAGGCCGTCAATGCCGAGTTCCAGGCAGTGAGCCAGGAGTTCAAGCTGCTGACCGATGCATTCAATACCGCGCTGAAGTCGCTGGGCGAAGGCATGAGCAGCATGGCCCGCAAGCAATAAGCCCTGTCCGCCCGTCGGGCGGATATCGCGATTTGCAACAAACGAAACGGACCGTTCTTCGGTCCGTTTTTTTCTTCCACGGCCGATACGATGTGGCCGCCCTGCCCTGCCCTACCCACCCGGTAGGCGCCGCTGATGTCCTGGGCTGCTGTGCATGCGCAGGTATCTCCTGAGATGTTGGCACCTTTTTGTGCGCCCCACACAGGGCTGGCTGGGTTGCGGAACTGCCCGCGTTTTTGACTGAACACTGACCATGAAATCCCTGAAGAATCTTTGCACTGCCGTAGTGATCACCTTTGCCACCATGGCGCCTGCCAGTGCCTGGTGGATGAGTGCAGACACGGGCATGAGCCTGTCTGTGGGCGCTGGCAGCTACTTGCTGAACAACGAGATCCAGCGCGCTTCGCGCGCCAGCCGCAAGGGGGCGATGGGCGGCACCTCTCACGCCGCGTACGCGCGCACCGGTTTTCAGCGCAGTGGCCGAACGGCAGCGCTGGACATGTTGGTGGGCTACTACCCCCCAGCGCAGCGCGCGCAGATGCGGGAAGGCTTTTTGGAGCTGCACCGACAGTACCCGCAGGTAGCGCGCCAGTTGGGTGTACCCACCAATGATGTGGCGACGGGGCTGGCGTCTTTTCTGGCGGGGGCATACATGGCCTACAACAACAAGAACGTGAGCAACAGCCACGTCAAGCCGCTGGCCAACCAGTTGCGCAAGGCCTTGGCCTCAGAGCGTGATTTCGCTCAGGTCACAGACGCAGAAAAGCAGCGCATGTATGACGCCACGGTGATGCTGGGCATGCTGATGGCCACGACGCAGGTCCAGCTGCAACGGCAGCCGGATCCCGCACTGGAAGCGCAGATGCGGCAGCTGGGCAAGGAGATGATCGAGGGCTTTTTGAAGGTGGACGCCAGCCGCCTGCGCATTACTTCTTCGGGCATGCAGATTGTTTGAGGCGTACAGCTGCAGGGGCTAGGCTAGACCCTGACTAGCCGGCCCCCCCTCTCCCCTCACCCCGCGACTCAGCCTGGGCCTTGCCCGCTGCTGCAGGTGGGTAACACAGGCGCACCGAGCACAGCGCGCTGGCGCTGGCGGCGTGACTGGGCATGCCAGCACACCCATTGGTCGTGGTCGATGCCAAAGCGCTGGGCCTGCGTACCGTTGTAGGCAACCAAGCCCTGGGGGCAAAAGCCAAGCACTTGCAGGCAGTGGGCGGCAGAGCGGTTGGTGCTGGCGCAGTGGCCCAGCACCTGCCTTTGCCCCAGTGGGCCAAAGGCGTGCTGCAGCAGCCACTCGCCCCCGTCCAGTGCCAGCGCACCGCCCCAGGCCTGGGGTGACAGTCGCGCGCCAATCTCCAGGGTTTGTGGGTCGTCCGCCAAATGGACCAGGCTGAACCAGCCGCAAAAGGCCCAACGCGGCTGCACCAGGATCGCCAGCAGCGCATCGTCAATTTCGCCTTCGGCGTGGGCGCGCCGGGCATCGGCAAGGGTGTCGGGGTCGCGCGGCTGGATGTGCTCTGCGCACCAAATGCCGGTGCCAGGGTATTGCCGGTAGAACTGCTGCATGTGCGCAATGAAGTTGTGCGCGATACGGGGTTCGTCCAGCGGTATATCGTCGGCCAGGTGCGCCCGCACTCGGGGGTCGCGGTGCATGGTGATCAGCGGCTGCACATCGCCGCTGCGAAACGGGCGAATGCGCAGGCGCGGACCTTGGTAGAGGATGTCGGTTTCAGAGGGCATGGGGTCGGCTGATAGAAGGGGCTGTGCCGCCCTGGTTGGCTGCAGGTGCAGCCAGGAGGGGCCGCAGCCCAAGGGCGTGGGCCTGCAGCACACGCTGGCGCGCATCCCGGCAGGCACCTTCCGGTCCACGCAGTTGCCACGGCGGCTCGGCGAGGGGTTGGCCCATGGGCTCGCTCTGGACGGGGCCCCATGCGGCTAAAGCAGCGCCCGCCAACCAGAGATCGCCGTGCGCTGCATGGTGGGGCGGCGCTGGTGGTGCAGCGAGAGCACCCGGCATTGGTCCAGGCATTGGTCCAGGCGAGTTTCCAGGCGACTCTTCAGGAGCTTCTACAGGAGCTCCTCCACGCACCAGGGCCCAGGCGCCCAGGCAGTAGCCCAGCGCCATGGCGTGGGGGTAGGCGCCACGCCGGTTGCGGTGCTGCAGGTACGCAAGTGCGGGTTCGGTGCCGTCAAAGCCCTGGCGAAGCTGGCGGTGAATGACGCAGATTTCGGGGGTGCGCCGCAGGCTGCGCAAGGTGTGCAGATAGCGGGCCAGCGCTTGGCCGTCGGGGTGCTGCTGCGCCAGGGCCTGGACGATGGCGCAGGTCTGGCTGGTGAGCAACTGCGTGAGGGCTGGCGCCAGCGCGGGCAGCGCTGCGCTGTTTGCGGCCGCCTGTATCGCCAGGGCCCACAGGGCGGCTTTGGCCGGAGCGTGGGTGGCGCCGGCGCATGCCTGCAGCAGTTGCCGCAGTGGCCCAGGATCGGACGGTGTGTGCGCTGGCGTGCGGGTCGGCCACAACGCGCTGACGGTAGCCCTGAGGAGGGTTGGCGCCGGGGTAGGTACGTCGGGGTCTGGCAACAGCATCTGCAAGGCAGCATCGAGGGCGCGGGTGTGGCCATGCAGCCCGCCGAGCAAACGGCCCATGAGCGGGGCGCGCAGCGCGCTGGGCCCGGGGTTGGCGGGGCTGGCCAGGGCGTTCAGCAGGCCCAGCTTGGCGGCGTCGCTGGCGCTGCGCACGAGATGCTCACCCCAGCGGTGCATGTCTTGCTCCAACAAGGCAGCGCTGGTGAAGTGCGCAAGGTCCTCGGCCTCCAGCCGCGCCGCCAGATGCGCCAGCAGGGTGTCGCGATCGGCGTAGTCAAGCTGCTGGTGCCACGGCACGGCGAGCTGACTACCGTGCAGCGGCAGGCTCTGAACCCACGCCCGCAGGGCGCTGCCATCCAGCCGCAGCAGGGTACTGAGCGATGGACCGGGAAGACGCGGGCCTTCGGGCTCGTCCAGCTCGGGGTCTGATCCGCCGGGGCCACTGTCGTAAGGCCAGCCCTTGGCCCGCCCCAGCGCACTGGGGCCGATGGCATGGACGGGGGCCACTGCAGCCCAGGAGGGATCAGGCATGCGGAGCAGGAGCGGTATGCAGGGTGTGGACGCGCCCCGCCGACCCCACAGCGGTGGTGCGCAGGCAGATCACCGCCAGGAGGCCGGTGGGATCCAGCCCTGCCCGAGCGTGCCCGCAGCGGCAACAGGGTGGCGGCTTTCACCCCCGCGGCCCGCCGCCATGAACGCATCTACCGCTTGCGCGGCCGCGCGGTGGGGCTCCGGCCCCGCCTGCGCCCAGGCGAGGGCCATGGCTTGCAGTGCCTGGCGGCTGCTGCGTGTCCAGGCCCCTTCGAGGGGATCATCCGCCACACAGTGCAGCTTGGCGCAGTAGAGGCGTCGGGCCGCTTCGCTGTGCGAAACCAGACCCACCAGTGCGCGTGCGGCCCGGTCAAAAGCCACCGCACCCAGGGTGCCGCGCCCGTCGGGCTGGGCAAACCAGGCACACAGGTACTCGATGGGCCCCATGGTGCGGGTGGCCCGCACGGAGGCATCCCACTGCGCGCCCCAAGCGGCATGCCGCCCCGACGGCATGCGACCGCTTTGCAGGGCCAGCACCAGGGTGTCGGCAACGGCGGTCTGGGCCTGCGGGTTGCCGTGTTCGCCGATGCGGCACAGCACCTGCAAAAACGCCGGGTACAGGGCATCGCCGAGCGATAGGCAAAGGCGCTCCATCCAGCGCACGCGCTCTTCCCGCGAAGGCAGATGGGCACAGCCTTCAATAAGTACCTCGGCCGCACCAGCCCAGTCGGGCTGGTCGCGCAAGGTCAGGTCGGGGATGGGTTGGGCCATGACGGTTCTGGCATCGGCACGGTGCGCGAAAAACGGGGGTCGGGGATGGAGTCAGCCCCGGGTGAAGAGGCAGTCAATAAACCGGGCTTGCAACTGTGCCGGGGTATCGCCACGGCTGGAGGGGACCGAGAGGGCTCGGGCAGCGGCGTCGCTGCCCGTGTAGCCAAACAGGCGCGCGGTATCGGTGCTGCTGTCCAGGGCAAGCCTGGGCGCGTCGGCCCGGGGCGCCAGGCCAGCGAGGCCCGCCAGCGACGAGAGTGAGGACGAAGTCACCATGTGTGGACGCGGAAAATGAATCGAGGACCTCTATCGTAGAAATATGCGCGGGCTTGCGCCATTGGGAAGCTTCCTAGTGGAAGGCGCCTATTTGCAACAAACTGCTTCTGCGCAGCACCTGCGCCCTTGCAGGCGCAGAGGCCTTCAGGCGGGAAACAAGGCTTGCACCTGGTTCAACAACGTGGGGAACAAAGCCGCCAGGTAGTTGAGCAGCGTCTTGATCAAGGTGGTGAGCATCACCAACCAGAGCAGAATGGCCGCCACGCTCTTCAGCGAGCTGGACAGCGAGTACAGGTTGAGCTGGGGCGCGAAGCGGTTCATGAGGCCGAGCGCCAAGTCGATGGCGTACATCACCACCAGCGTGGGCGCTGCGAGCAAAAAGCTCAGGCCCGCAAACTGCGCGAAGGCGCTTTCAAACAGCGTGACGCCGCCCTGGCGCGGTGTCAGACCGGGCTGGGACAAAGGCCACAGCACAAAGCTTTCCATGAGGACACCGATCCAGAGCATGAGACCACCCGAGGCCATGAAGACATAGACGGCCAGGCGTCCCAAAAAAGCGCCCGACAGCGAAGTCTGGCGGCCGGACAGGGGATCTGTGACCTGGGCCTGCGACAGGCCAATGGCACCATCAATGATCTCGCCAGCCGCATCAAACGCCCAGAGCACGGCAGCCAGCAACAGACCCAGGGCCAAGCCGAGGAAAGCCTCTTTGGCGAACAGTCCGATCCATTGGGACACGCTCCATCCGGTGACGCTGAGCGCGGGCTGCAAGGCAAGCGTGATGACACCGAAGGCGAGAAAAATGGCGCCCCGCACCAGCTGGGGCACGGTCTCTTGCGCCAGCAGAGGCAGCAGCACGAAGGCGGTGGCAAAACGCACACTGGCCAGCGCCGCCAGCAACGCCAGTTCACTGACGTTGTTCACTGCGGCAAAGGTTTCTCCCATGGGTAGACGGCCTCAGCGTTTGACGAGGGCAGGAAACTCCGTCATCACGCGGTCGGTGTATCGGTACAGCGTGCCGCCCAGCAACGATGCCGTGATGAAGATAGTGAGCACTATGGCAAAGAACTTGAGCGCGTACTGCAAGGTCTGCTCCTGGATCTGGGTGGCGGCCTGCACCAGCGCGATCAGCAGGCCAACCAATGCGGCGACGATGACCGGAGGGGCAGACAGCAACAACACCAGCCACAGGGCCTGGTATAGCAATTGGATGGCCTGGCTATCAAACATGGTGTTCGGAGGGCAAAGTGGGAGAGCGACGGCACGCGAATGTCCGCAACGTCAATGGCGGCAAGGTCAATAACCGTAAGAGAGCACCAGGCCGTGGGTGAGCTTGACCCACCCGTCGACCAGCACGAAAAGCAGCAGTTTGAACGGCAGCGAGATGGTGGTGGGCGAGAGCATCATCATGCCCATGGCGGTCAGGATGTTGGCAATGACCAGGTCGATGATGAGAAAGGGCAGGAAGATGAGAAACCCGATCTGGAAAGCGGCAGACAGCTCGCTGACGGTGAAGGCCGGCACCACCACGACGAAGTCCCGCTCGCTGAGTTGGGCCGCACGCTCAGGGCTCAGGGTCTTCTGCGCGGTCTTGAGGAAGAAGGCGCGTTCGTGGGCTGAGGAGTGACGTACCAGGAAGTCGCGCAGGGGCTCTTTGGCGGCGTCGGCCACCGCCAGCATGCCCGAAGTGCTGCCCACATTGGAGACCGATCGGGCGCGCTCCGCCATGTCGAGCCCGACAGGCAACATCACGTAGATGGTGAGCACCAGGGCCATACCGTTGAGCACAACGTTGGGGGGGACCTGTTGCAGGCCCAGCGCATTGCGCAGCAGGCTCAGCACCACAATGATCTTGGTGAAGGAAGTGACCATGACGCCGACGAATGGCGCCAAGGAGACAACGATCACGGTGACCAGTGCCGAGGAGGGGGTAAATTGGTTCAGGTCCATGGTGCTAACAAGATGGCTGTGCCGCAAACACAGCCCGTGGAGATTCAATCGAAAGAGGCGGGCTGCTGCTCCCCACCATGTCAAGTGCGTCTGCGGTGGCATTGCCGATCCGGAAGACATAGCCCCCCGCCAAGGGAATCAGCTCACCCCGGGCCTGAACCGCGCCGCCCTGCTGGAGGCACAGCCCGTCTGGCACGGGCAAAGGCAGTTTCATGCGAAGGGCACCCGAAGGCGCGGCAGCACGGGCTTGCCAGCCCAGCCATTGCTCCAGACCGATGGGAGGCATGCCATGCCAGACGATTTCAGCATCGTCCTTCTGCCCAGCGGCGGCATCACTGTGGGCACCTGTATCTGCATCTGCATCGGCGGCGCGCACATGCAGGGCCTCGGCGAGCGTCGCGTGCAGTTCCAGGCCGGTGCATGCATGCTGTGGAGATTTGCCGCTGCGCGCCACGGGGGCGCGCGCCAGCAAGCCAGCCCGTGCCGGAAGGCGCCCCCCGACGGGTCGCACAGTAACGGGCCACTCGGTACCCAGGGAATGCGTGAGCCAAACCAGACTTCCGTCAGGAAGGCCTGCCACATCGGCTGCTGGGACTGTATCCAGGCACAGCTCAGTGTGCACACTGGGCCAGCCGACATGCGGGGACAACAGCCAGGCGGGCGGCGGGCTGGCCAGCGCTGGCCACGGCAGGCGCAGGCGTGTACCAAGGGGAGCCAGTGCAGCGTTCTGCACCTCCGCATCACAAAAATCCATCTCCACGTTGACTGCGGGCAGCATGTCTGAGGGTTGAATGTCTGAGGGTTGCAGCTGCCAAGGGCAACGCAGCCATTGCTCTACCGCACCCACCAGGGGTTCGGCCTGGGCCAGTTGCAGCATCAGGCGCGGACCGGTCCACACGGAATCCGCGTCCCCCACAGGGCATGCACTGTGGGGAGCCTCGCTGTCAGCGAACCGGGTATCGCCGGGGTGGGCACTGTGTGCGTTCTGCAGATCGCCGGAAGATGGAAGATGGCCATCGGAGTGGTTGCGGGCGGCAGAGGGAAGCTCTGGCGACAGCGGCAGCCACAGCTCGGCAAAGTGCACACCGACCGGGCCACGGAACACCAGCCACCCGGCAGCAGGCGCAGTCTGAGGGGGCACGGTGTGGGGTGAGACAGCCGGTGTGGTGGGGGTGTCAGGCGATGGTGTCATCGTCGAAACCCAGGTCATCCATGCGCCCATTGCTGTGTTCGCGCAGGCGGTCGCGCAGCCGCTCCAGGTGTGGAGTGAGTTGCTGGCGCGTGGTGGCGTCCGTGCCCAGGCGCATTTGCCACTGGCCGTTGCCGCTCTGGGCCAGCCGCAGGGCCAAGGTGGCGGCCTCTGCGCCGCCCAGTGGCACTTGAAGGCGCAGGGGCGTTCCCACCGCCAGGTTGGCGGCGTGCGGCGCCATCGGCAATGAATCTGGCAAGGGCCCAGTGGGAGGAGCAGGCACAGCCAGGGCGGCACTGCCACCCACCATGCCGCCGCCCTCGCCGACCAGCCCCGCGTGACCCGAAAGAGGTGGCAACGCCCCCCACAAGCCGGGGGGCGGGGCCTCGGGGTGGCCAGTCTCACGGGTTTCGGCTTCTTCGGGTTCATCACGGCGGGGGTCGGGACGCTCGCCGGCACGCCGGATGGCGGCATCGAAGTCACGCCGCGCTTGCGGGGGCACCCAGCCACCCGACTGTGTGGCACGGGCGGCCGCATCGGCGGCGTGGTTCTTGCGGTCAGTGGTCGATGGACGGAAATCACTCACGGGGTATTCCTCAGTGTGCAGGCCGCAGCGGGGGGTCTTCCCGCTCCAGCAGGGTTTCGCGCTCGCGCCGCAGGCTCTGGCGGGCGTCATCCCGCAGCGTGGTGCTGGCCTGGTGCTGGGCCACCGTTTGCAACCACGCGTTGCGTGCAGCCACCGCACGGCCTCGTGCGCTGATCAGTGCTTCTTCCTCGTCGATAAGCGCGTACTCGGCGCGCTCAAGCTGGTCATCCAGCGCCTCCTGGGCTGCACTGGCGTATCCGGCCAGCACACCCATACGGGCGGCATAGGTGCCTACCAGGCTGTGCAGCAGCTCCAGCCTGCGGGCCTGAAGCTGGCGAATCTGGGCTTCGCGTTCAAGCACCACTTGCTGCGCGGCCTGTGCATCGCGCTCCGCCTGCTGGCTTGCCTGCAATGCCTTGCGCTCGCGCAGCGCACGCAAACGCTGCAGCTGAGTGGCTGCAGTCAGCTGCTGGGCCATGGAGGGCGCGCTCATGGCCGCGCCCCCTGGTGGGTGCACAGGCCTGTAACCAGGCACTGAATAGCAAGAGCTCTAGCGCACAAGCCCACGGCGGTAGTGGCGACACGGGGCATGGTCACCGCTGGAACTGCTGCAACGCAGCGAGGGTTTGCTCAAACGGGGTGCCTTCGTCAGGCCGCTGTCGCAACAGGGCCTGCAAGGCGGGCTGCGCGGCAATGGCATCGTCGGCCAGGGCGTCGCTGCCGGGAGCGTACTCACCGACCTGCAGAAGAAATCGGATCTCGTCGTGCTTGGCCAGAAGAGCGCGCACGCGCATGGCGGCGTCCTGGTGGGCACGGTCAGTCACCCGGTTGAACACGCGACTGGCGCTGGCGAGCACATCAATGGCGGGGTAATGCCCCGCCTGCCCGAGCTGTCGCGAGAGCACGATGTGACCATCAAGGATGGAACGGGTTTCCTCTGCCACCGGGTCGGAGCCGTCTTCATCCTCCGCCAGCACGGTGTAGAAGGCGGTGATGGAGCCAGACGCATCGTTGCCAGCCCGCTCGAAAAGGCGGGGCAATTCTGCGAACACGCTGGGAGGAAAGCCCCGGCGCACGGCAGGCTCGCCCACGGACAGGCCGATTTCGCGCAGCGCGCGGGCATAGCGGGTCACGGAATCCATCATCAGCAGCACACGCCGCCCCTGCGAGCGGAAATGCTCGGCAATGGCTGTGGCCGTCTGGGCGGCACGCAGGCGCTCCATAGCGGGCCGGTCGGATGTGGAGACCACAATCACCGAACGCGCCAGCCCTTGGGGCCCCAGGCTGTCTTCCAGAAATTCGCTGACCTCACGCCCCCGCTCGCCGATCAGGGCAATGACGTTGACATCGCTGTGCGCCAGCTTGGCCAACATGCCCAACAAGGTGGATTTACCGCCACCGGCCATAGCAAACACACCCAGGCGCTGGCCCTCGCCAATCGTGAGCAAGCTGTCTAGCGCACGCACACCGGTAATGAACGGAGTGTCGATAGGTCGCCGGGTCAACGGGTTGGGAGGCTCTGCATGGAACGGGCGCAGAGGCAGATGGGCTGGGATGGCTCGGCCATCCAGAGGTGCGCCAAAGGCGTCGAGCACACGGCCCAACAGGGCATCACCGACCGGGATCAGTTCTCCGCTGTCCAGGGGTTCCACCTCGGCTCCCATCGAAACGCCGTGCAGATGCCCCAGCGGGACCAGGATGGCGTCATGCTCGCGCAGGCCCACGACCTCGGCACGCAGCACGTTGCCATGGGGCTGCGCTGGGTCACGAATCAAGCACTGCTGACCAATCACGGCCCGCAATCCGCTGACGCGCAAGGTCGTGCCAAAGGCCTGCACCACCTTCCCCCGGGCAGCCACGGGCTGCATGGAGCGCAGCGAGTCCAGGATGGCGGGATCGAGCAGCGGGCGGGAGGAGGCGTCGGCGTGCATAGGGCGGGTGGAGGGTGCGATCAGGCAACCTGGGGAGATGGGGCCGATATCTGGCGCTGCGTGGCTTCGATCCGCTGGGCAGCGCTGGCCAAGACCGTATCCAACCCGGCCAGCAAGGCCCCCGCCTGGGATTCCACAACGCAATCCAGACCGGACAGCTCGGTGTCGGGCACACACTGCACAGGCATGGGCAAATCGCAGCGGGCCAGTTGCGCGCGCACGGGCTCCAGCAGATCGGGGGGCAGGCGCAAACGCACCGGCTGGGGCGGTATCACCTGCTCAAACGCTTGCTGTGCCAAGGCGGTGACCACCTGCTCCGGCGCCAGCGCAGCCGCCATGCACCGCACCAGTGCGGTGGCCAGGGTGACCAGGGCTCCCCGCAGTTCTTCACGCTGGTGTTGGTGTTGCTGGGCCAGTGACTGGAGGGCCGCCGCCAGCTGCACAGCCGCTTCGTCGCGGGCTTGTGCCTGGCCCGTGGCATAACCCTCGCGATGACCTTGCTCGCGGGCCCGCTGCTGTGCCTGGGCTGACGCCTCGCGGGCGCTGGCAGTCAGTGCTTGCAGCGAGGCCGCGAGCTCCAACGCAGTCTCCAGGGACTGCACCTGGGGTGCCGGCACGGTGCGGTCCGTGGCGGCCAGTGTCAGGGCCGCGTCTTGGTGAAGGGTGAGCAAGTAACTCATCGCGATGTTGCTGGCATGGGCGCGGACGTGGGCATATCCGCGGCAGTGGGTGGAGCCACGCTGGTCTGCGCGGCCACGGGGGGCGCAGCCGCATACGCCTGCTGCAAGGTGGACTGCGCCCAGGCCGAGTGGGAGCCCACCGTGGGCAACAGGTCCAAAGAGGGGCTCCATCCGAGCTGGCGTGCCAGGCATTCCTGAAGTCCCCGCACACAGTCCCACAGCAGCAGGGCCTGTCCCCAGGCGCCGACGTACGACACGATGGTGTGGGCGGGTGGCAACAGGGGCCTGGGAGCCCGGACCAGCAGTTCAGGCGTGTCGGGAGCCTCCAGGGCAGCGCGAAAGGCTCCAGCCCCAACGCGGAGCGACAGCGGCGCCAATTGCCGCCCATCAATGCAAGCTTTCAGAGAGGCCTTGAGCCAGTAAATGCCGACGAGCGTGCTCAGCGTGTCGAGAGCAGGCGCAGGGTTGGCCACCCACAAGGGACACTGCATGAACTGCTGCCAGCTCAATGGCTCTGCCTGCAATCGGCGCGCCAGTGCAGTCCGCGCCCGCCGCTGGGCGGCCGCTTGTGCCAGTGCTGTGTCGCTGCAGGAATCGAACGCCAGCACCTCAGGCCTCGCTGCCCACGCGGGGCGATGGCGCAGATTCGACCGCCACAGTGGCAGTGCGGCGCAGCGGTGCCACCGCGGCCCCCACCATGGAAGCCAATCCGGTATCGGCCAGGGCCGCAGCGGCGGCCGGGCGGCGCTGCCACCAGGCGATGGCTGCAACGGCAGCCGCGATGAGGCTGAGCAACCCCGTCACCAGCATGACCACGCCGCCGTACTGCGCCCACAAACCGCCCAGGAAGGACGGCGGGGCGGCCGGTGGAATGGGCTCGGCAGGAAACATGGCAACCGTGACGTTGTCATACGGAAGCCCTTCCATGGCATTGACCACCAAGGCTTTGATCTTGCCCGTCTGCTGGCTCAGATCGACACCAGGGCGGTGTTTGATGAACACCGATGCCGTGGAGTGCTGGGGTTTGTCCGACAGGGGATTTTTCTCGGGCACCGACACATGCACGCGCGCCTGCACGACGCCGTCGATGCTGGAGAGGGTGGCCGAGAGTTCTTGCGACAGGGCATGGGTGAAGCGGGCCCGCTCTTCGAGTGCCGATGACACGAAGCCCTCTTTCTTGAACACCTGCCCCAGCGTGTCGAAGGAGTCCCGGGGGAATCCTCCGGCATGCAGGATCTCTACGGCCCGGGAAAAATCATCAGGCCGGGTACTGACGACAAAAGCCTTGCCGTCGCGCGAGGCTGCCTTGTCCGCATGCAGGCCTGCATTGCGTAGCACAGCCACCATTTCGTTGGCTTGGCGCTCGGTGAGCTGGCCATACAGCTCCTGCTCAGAGCAGGCGGCGAGCAGGACCAGTGCGACCGGAGCGAGGGCACGCAGGCGCCAGGAGGGACGCTGTGCCCCACAGGCGTTGGCCTCGGGTGGAAGGCAGAAGCGCACAGGCGGTATGGCTGAAGGTAGCGATCTCATGCGGTGTAGCGGTCTGGGCAGGCTGTCAGGCCTGCTGACGGAAAAGTTGCTGCAGCCCGTCGGAAGTGCGGTTGGCGATGTTGGCGGTGAGCTGGCTGTGGAACAGGAACTCGTGCGCGCGAACGGTCAGCATGACCATCTCGCCCGGTGTCATGTCGTTGCCCGCTGCCATGGCCGCTTGCGCATGCTCCTCCAGCGAGACCGCCTCGGCGTTGATGTGTTCGAGCGGCTTGAATAGAGCCTGCATCCCCTCGCCCATTGCCTGCACAGGCTGGGCCTGCAGCGTGCTGCCCGCGCCCGCTTCTGCACGCGCAATAGCCTCGTGAAAGCCGGACATGTCGGTCAATGAGATGCCATAGCCGGCCTGGACGGGGCTCTGCCCCGCCGGTACGCCGACACTGTCTGCGCCCGAAAGCGAAAGGCCCATGGTGGTGGTGGCGTTCATGGTGTCAGCGCCACATCACTGTTTGCGGGCCATGGTTTCCAGTGCCGTGCCCACCGATTGCAGGGAGGTGTGGGCACTGTTGGACATGAAGCCCATTTGTTGGGCCAGCATGGTCATGTGGGTGATGTGGGCAGGCTTGTCGTTGCCGTCGGCCAGGGCATCCCCTGCGGCCTCGATTTCACTCGCTTTGGCGTCCAGGGTCTTGCCCCAGGCATCGGCCATGACCTCGAACCAGCTAGCGCCTTTGCCGCCGCGGCTTTGGGAGCTGCTCAGTCCAGTGGTGGCGACCATGGCCAGCGGATTGATGGAATTGCTCATACTCTGACTCCTACTTTGCAGATGGTGCTGGCGGTGATTGCCAGCGGGGTGGTTGAACAAGGGGTCGGTCCGAGGACCGATGTGGCAGGGTGCCGTTTCACGGTTTGGGGCAAACGCGGTGCGGTGGGCTCACCTGGGTGCCCAGAGGCACGCGTGGTGAAGCGGTTCATGCGGGGCTTCAGAACGACAGCTCGCTGGCCACGCCCTCGCGTTCCATCTGCACCTTGTCCGACAGGATGGCCACAATGCGGTGCCCACTGGGCAACATGGCCCCCTCGAAGTAACGGGTGCCGTCCACGGTGACGAGGTAGGCAGGCTCTCCGGGCATGATGGCAGCGACACGCTTGCCAGGATCGTTGATGGCCGATGCAGCCGGAGGCGGCGTCGGGGGAGCCTCGTTGACAGCGGCCAGCTGCTGCAAGCCCGGCACATCACGGCGAGCCAATGCCTGAACATGCTCAAGCTGCCGCGTATCAGACACGGCCGTGCGCACCCGCACCCCCCCCGCACCAGCCGCTTCCACTTGCGCAGCGATGCCGTTGAGTCGATAGACCTCGGCCACACTGGCTGCCACCTGCTCATTGACCCATACCGAGAGCCGGGCGGGCGAACGGTCTGCAAGCGCCTTTTCCAGCCGGGTCTTTTCAGCCTGGGACTCCAGGTGCCCGGTCACGTACAGTTGCCCGCTGCGGGACTCGACATTGAGCGTGGGCATGCCCAGGTGCGACAGGGTCTGGCGGATGTTTGCGGCATGCTCTTGCGGACTCAGGGTGGAAGGCCCCATGGCCCAGGCCAGGGTGAGGGTGCACACAGAAACACCCACCAACGCGGTGCCGCCCAGCAGCAGGCGCGAGCGCCAGCGCTGCAAAGGGGACGTCTGCCCTGCCGCTGTGGCTGCAGGGTCCTTTTCTGGCGTAGCTGCGGCAGAGGAGGCCTGCGAAGCAGACGCCCCCATACCCCCCTGCGAACGCGCATCCGAGGCTGCTTCTGAAGCAGGAGCAGACTCTTGCGCATGCGGTGTAGCCGACGTGGCACCTTCGTCTGGTGCCGCGTCGGTGAACAGCGGCGCCCATTGCTGCGCACCGAGCTGACCCACGGCAAGCCGGATCCCTCCAACAGTGAACGGCTCGTACAAGCCCAGCTCTGCGCGCGCGCCTGCCTCCAGCGTCCTGTGGGCTACGGCACCGCCGCCCTGCTGCACCTGCAACACCAAGGTGCCTGTGGGCGAAAACGACAACACAGCAACGCCTTCGGCTTTCTGAAGCACGACTTCATTGATCCAGTCCTGTCCGATGCGCAGCGTCTGCCCAGGCTGAATGACAGAAGATGCGCCACGCTGCTCGCCGCTGAGAACGCGCAGTTCGTACAAGGTTTCTGTGCTCATTCCACGGTACTCCTCGGCCCGGACATGCGGGCCTCGTTCGCTCGATTCGGTCACGGCGCCTGCTCACCCAACCCCTGGGCTACGCCAGGCCTGGGATCGCCCGTCGCGGGGCTGCGGGTAGACGTTGTGGTCTCTTCCAGTACAGGCATGGGTGGGGCCGCCACGGCGCCACCGGGCCGCAGTGGCCCCGTGGGTGCTGATGCGTTGGTCGCGGTCGCGCGCCGTGCAGGGATGAGCCGGGGCGAAATGAGGAAGAGGCGTTCCACCCGCTCTTGCTGGTCATTGTTCGAACGGAACAGCGCTCCCGCCAGGGGGATATCGCCCAGGAATGGAACCTTGGAAACCCCTTCGCTGCTGGACTCCTTGACCATGCCGCCAATCAGCAGGCTCTCGCCCGCGCCGATCAGCGCCTGGGTATTGATGGAGGAACGCTCTACGATGGGGATCGAATCGACCTGGCTGGCTCCATTGATGCCGCCGTCTTCGATCTGGACGAGCAGCTTGATGCGCACGTCCGAGCCTTCCTGGAACACATGGGGCGTGACACGCAAGGATGTACCTGCCGACACCTTGTAAAGATCGACTTGCTCTCGACCTGCCACGCGCACATAGAAGCTCTTGTTGGTGTCAAAGAGCGCCTCGACGTTGGACAGCGTCATGACCTGGGGGCTCGACACAATACGGGCTACACCCTTGTTCTGCAATGCATTGATTCGCGCCACAAAGTTGTTGCGCCCACCCAGCACCAGGGACATGAATCCGCCCTCACCTGCCGGCGTAATGCTCTGAACCGGCGTGCTGCCCAGCAGACTCGTGTCGCTGCTGGTGCCATTGCCGAACAGGAAGGAATAGCGGTCTCCACTCAGGCGCCAATTGATACCCATCTCACGCAACTTGTCGGTGCTCAAGTCGATGATGGTGGCTTCGATCTCCAGGGCCTGGGGCTCAATATCCAGCGACTTGATGAGCTCGTCGTAGTAGGGCAGGCGCTCCGGGAGGTCCCGCACAATCACCGCATTGAGACGGGTATCGGCCTCCACACGGGCCTGGTTCGCGGCCGAAGTCGCGCCCAGCCCTTCCAGCAACGCCGCGTCCACAGTGGCCACTTGCACACCTCCCACGGCTCCAGGTCGGCCACCCCAGGCTTGCTGCACGGTTTCTGCAGAGGCCTGCATGGGGTTGGCACCCGCAGCTCCCAAGGTGCCCTGGCGAGCCAGCCCCTGGCCGCGCAGACCCGGCTCAGAGACGCCCCGGTACTGCGTCAGTGCCGGTGACGGATTGCCTCGCTGGGCTGTCAGCAAGGAACGCAGGATGCTTGCCACGCCGGGGATGACCGTGACGGTGCCGCCGTACTGGGCACTCACATCCTGGGCCCATGCGTACTTCAGGTAATACACCTTGAAGCCCACGGGTGCGAGGGTGGAGGACTGGCTTTGCTGGCCGGAGGCCAGTTCACCCACCAGTTCGACAAACCGGCGGTTGCCGCTGGCGATGAGCCCCCCGCTCTGACTTACGCGCAAGGTGTTGCGCGGGTCCATGATGTTCATGTCACGGGCGGTGTTGATGACCTGGCGCGCATCTCCCTGGCGCAATGCAAAGGTGCGTGTTGTGACCTCGGCGGGTGTGTACACATGCACAACAGCGCCGTCATAGTAGGCCATGAGCCCAAACGAGCGCTGGATACTGGAAAACACTTTCTCTGCCGTGCCTCGGAACACGCCGTTGACGGCGCCCTTGACGCCCGAACTGACCGACACAGGGACGTCCATCGTGCCGAAGAAGTCTTGCAAGAAGGCAGCAATCGGCTGTTCTCGCACGGTCATGTCGACCTGCCGCTCCCCGAACGGAATCGGTGATGCCTGCACCGCAGTAGCGCACAACGCCCACCCTAACGCACAGCCTGCAGCCAAAGCACGCCATGCACCCGCCTTGGGCATGGACCGCAGGGGGCTCCAGCGCCCTTGAACAAACACTCCCATTCTCACTCCCTTGTTCAAACTCATTGTTGGTATCAACCCATACACCCATCGGCGAATTGCTCAAATAGCCCCTCGCCGAAACACAGTCGGCAACCGCCGACCGACTGACTACGGCGCCCCCTGCAACATGGGGGCGTCGTCTTTCCCGACGTGGGCCAGAACGCCCAGATGCAGCGTCGGAATCAATTCGTGGTAGCTGAGCACCGGGGTGTCAAAACACTCGGTCTCGATCAACTTGCGGACGTGGCGGCGAATGTCCACCGCCGTCACGATGGCTGCCGGCCGGTGGAGCGCGATGGCCTGCGTGAATTTCTGAATCAGCTGTGTGGTTTGCGCAGGATCGAGCGCCAGCTGCTGCACCCCGCCGTTGACGCGCACAGAGGAGCGCAGCAGTTCCTCGACCGAGGGGTCGATGAGCAACGCGCTCAGGCGACCCGTGGGCGCATAGCGGTAGCACAACTGGCGTTTGAGCCCGATCCGGACCAGCTCTGTCAGGGCGAATACATCCTTCTCCCGCTGAGCGGCGTCGGACAGGGTCTCCAGGATGTCGCGGAGGTTGCGGATGGCCACCTCTTCTTCCACCAGCCGCCGCAAGATTTCCGCCACGCGCGCCAGCGGCAGCGCACGGAGGGTTTCCTTGACCACATCCGGCAGATCGGCACTGGCACGGGTCAGCAGGAGGTTGGTCTCCTGGGTTCCCAGAAACAGCGCGGCATTGCGGCGCAGCGCCTCTCGCACAGCGGTGGCCAATGCCGCTGCAACGCCGTCGGCCACCATGCCCCCTTCGGCGACCGGCACCTCGTGCACCATCAGGCGCCAAGCAGGCATTGAAGCAGCCGGTTCGAGCGCCAGTGCGCTGGACCCCGGTGCCGCTGGTATTGGCTGCTGGGCAGGTGGCAGAGGCACCGTATGGACATCGATACGCGGCAGGCGCAGCCCCAAGTGGAGCTGAAAATGGTCGAGCACGCCCTCAAGGCCGTGCAGCAGGTCACGGTTATCGTCACCGCGCAGGTGCCCGGCAGGCAGCTCCAGCAGCAGGGGCACATTGGGGCGCACCGGGATGGCGTCGGTGAACATCAGCTCGGGTGCCTGCGCAGGCTTGCGGCGTACAGCGGCGAGCTTCGGCCCGACCCAACGCTCCCAGCGCTCACGCCATGCGGGCGTCAGCATGGCCCCAGCCCCGAAGAACACCAAACCCAGCAGACCAAAAACCACGGCAGGAAAGCCAGGCACGGCAGCAAACAGAAAGCACAGGCCACCGGCCATGAGCAACACACGCGGCTTGGCGGTCAGTTGTCGGCCAATCGCGTCCCCCAGGTGCTTGTCATGTTCGTCGTCGGTGGTGCGCGTCACCAGCAGGCCTGCAGACATGGCGCCCAGCAATGCGGGAATCTGTGTCACCATGCCATCCCCGATGGCCAGGATGGAGTACTTGATAGCCGCTGCCGACATGGGCATGCCCTGCTGCAACACACCGACCGCCAGCCCCCCCAGCAGATTGATGATGATGATGATGATGCCCGCGATGGCGTCACCCTTGACAAACTTCATGGCGCCGTCGAGGCTGCCATTGAGCTTGCTTTCGCTTTCCAGCTGACGACGGCGGCGCCGGGCCTCGTCCTTGTCGATCAGTCCTGAGCGAAGGTCCGAGTCGATGGACATCTGCTTGCCCGGCATGGCATCCAGAGAGAACCGCGCGGCGACTTCAGCCACACGCTCCGAGCCCTTGGCAATCACGATGAACTGCACCACGGTGATGATGAGAAACACCACCAGGCCCACCACCAAATTGCCGCCGGCCACCATATTGCCGAACGTGTCAATGATGTGGCCCGCCTCGCCGTGCAGAAGAATCATGCGGGTTGTCGCGATCGACAACGCTAGCCGGAAAAGCGTGCTGATCAGCAACACGCTGGGGAACACCGAAAACTCCAGCGGATTGGCCACATAAATGGCCAGCAGCAGCAACAGCACACCACCCGAGATGTTGACGGCCACCAGGGTGTCGAGGGCCCAGGTCGGCAGTGGCACGATCATGAGCGCGATGATGGCCACGATGCCAGCCACCAGGACGATGTCGGTGTACCGCGCAAGCCCGCCACCACTGCGGTCGGCACGTGCGGCCGACCGGAAATAACTGGCCAGGTTCACAGGGCGTCCTTCCCTGTGAAGGCATGGCCCGCCTGCCTGGCGCTGACCCCGCGCAGCAGCGCGTATTCGGCAAGCACTTTGCGAACGTAGTCCTGGGTCTCGCGATAGGGAGGGATCTTGCGTCCATGCTTTTCCACGGCGCCCTCGCCAGCGTTGTAGGCAGCAAGCACCAGCTCCAGGTCATTGCCAAACCGCCGCTGCAAGGTTTTGAGGTATCGGGCGCTCACCCGCAAGTTGGTCTGCGGGTCGTGCAGTTGCTCTGCGCCATCTACGCCAAAACGGCGCGCGGTCGGGGGAATCACCTGCATCAAGCCACGCGCTCCCGCATGCGAGATGGCATCGGCCTGGTGGCGGGACTCCACGCGGGCAATGGAATGCAGCAGCAACGGGTCAATGTCGTGCTCTTGCGCAGTGCGATCCACCAAAGGTGCTAGCACGACAGGGCTGCTGGTGCGCAGGGGCTGGGCCTCGATGCTGCGCGATGGTGCAGCTGCGCGGGGCTGGAGATTGCCGGTCATGGCTGGCTGCGCTGTGCGGGCGCCAGCGCCCACCGGCAATAGGCGTGATCCTGTGTGGCGATACAACCCCATCTGCGCAGCCAGGACGGGCTTGCTGGATGGGGTGACGGAAACCTGGCAACCGCGAACACGCGCTTCGGCTTCACGCTGCGCGGGTGTCAACAACTGATCCCACCCGGCGGCACATGCGGTGGTCGGCACTGGCGCCAAGACTGCCAGCCCAGGTGCGGCGTGGGTCAGACCCCCAAGGCCCAGCCCGCTAGATCCCAAGAGGCACCACATCCCAGGGCGCCTCACCAAAAGCTGAATCAACAAACGCCGGGCCAGCAAAAAAACACGATCAAACGATGGGGAACGCACAAACAGACTTTCGCTCTTTTGGAAGCAGGCTCAGACACAGACGCAACAAGGTAGGGATAGTGTCGGTGTACAGCCTGTCGAATTTGTGGCAAAACGCGTCGCTCCACGTATCCATTTGTCAGCGACGAAACACGAATGCAACGCGTGCCCATGGCAGACGCGCGCTTTTGTTTGCATCCTGTTTCAACAATGACGAGGCCATTGGCACACTGCCCGACACTCCCTTGATGCACTGCAGCTGCCCGGCCCGCCCGCGGGCTGCGGTGCCTTTGGCCCAGGGCTGCTATTGCCCGATGCCCCATTCCATTTCCAACAGGACTCCCGCCCATGGCCGGTCAAGACGACAGTGGCGACAAGACAGAAAAGCCAACCCCGAAGAAGCTGCAGGACGCCCGCAAAAAAGGCGAAGTACCGAAGAGCAAAGACCTCACGGCAACCGCTACGCTTCTGACATTGCTGCTGCTGGCCACTGTGGCGCTCCCGATGGCAGGGGAACAGATGACGTCGCTCATCGACCTGAGCCTGCGCGGATTTCAAGACCCTTTCTCCGAGACGCTGGCGCAGTTGGGGTGGCAGTCTTTGCGCGCCTTGCTGACGCTGGTGGGTCTGGTGATCGTGCCCGTGACGGTGATCGGCGTGCTGGTGGAGTTTCTGCAGGCCGGCCCCGTGTTGACCATGGAGAAGTTGTGGCCCAAGGCGGAGCACCTGAACCCTGCCAGCGGACTCAAGCGCATGTTCTCGTTGGACAACCTGGTCGAGCTGCTCAAGTCTTTGCTCAAGACGGTTCTGATCGCCGTCATTGCCTGGATCGCACTGAAGTCGCTCCTGCCGGATCTGCCCCTCCTCGCCAGCGCCCGCCCGGAGGCCGTGGGGTCAGCCCTGTGGCACGCCAGCTGGACCTTGCTAGCCTGGGTTACGGGCGCCTTCCTGCTGGTATCGGCCATCGACCTGGCGTGGCAGCGCTACAGCTTCATGAAAAAGATGCGCATGAGCATGCGCGACATTCGGCAGGAAATGAAGGATGCGGAGGGCGACCCGCACCTCAAGGGCCAGCGCAAACAACTGCAGCAGGAATGGGCGCAGCAAAGCGCGAACAAGGCAGCGGCTGGCGCCCACGTTCTGGTGGTCAACCCCACCCACGTCGCCATTGCCATCGACTACCACCGCGACCGCTGCCCGGTGCCAACGGTGATCGCCAAGGCCCAGGACGACGATGCACTCGCCATGCGGACAGCGGCACAGGAGGCTGGCGTTCCTGTGCTGCGCAACATCGATCTCGCCCGGCAATTGCTGGCCGATACCGAAACCGGTGATGTGGTGCCCGCGGAGCTGTTCGACCTCATCGCCACCGTGATCCTGTGGGCGCAGGATGTGCGCTACGAAATCGAGCGCGCCAGCCAAAGCCCCTTTGCAGTTGCAGAGTCATCCACCGAGTCCAAGCCCCGTCGTCCACGACGCTCGGCGCCCGGCGAGGACCTGACCCGCTACCCATCCTCACCCAACCCCGCCGCAGGGGACCCAGCCGCCGCAACCCGGGGCTGGAGATCCCACCGCTTTGCCCGCTATATCCCCAGAGGATGGCGCTCGCGCGCCACCAACGCCACCACACCATGAGCCAGCAATCAGATCGAGACACTGCTCCGCGCCAAGAAGGCACCACCGCAGCCGCCCCCGCACAGGCGGGGCTCCCAGCAGGCACTCCGGACAGCACTCCCAACAGCCCCGGCGTCGTACAGCCAGCAATCCCAATGCAGAGTGCCCCCAGCAGCCCTGCCGCCCCCTTGACCGAGGTGCTGGGCACGGTGCTGGCACTGGCATTCGTGCTGGCCTTGGCCTGGATCTTTCTGCGCATCCTCCAGCGAACCGGCATCGCGCAGAACCGAAGCGGCAAGGCCACGTTGCAGGTCGTGCAGCAGGTCTGTTTGGGTGGACGGGAAAGGGTGGCCGTGGTCCGGCATGGGGACCGGGAATATCTGCTGGGCGTGACACCACACCAGGTGCAGTTGCTGTCTGAATGTACCGCGCAAGCTCACGAACCTTGAGCCTGCCCGACACCCGCAAGGTCAGCAGCCCTTGGCTTGCGCAGTGGCGCCGAACGGGTGGGGCAAGCGATACGCACTGTGCCTGCGTCGCAGCCCTCGCCGACCGTGGCAAGCCGTGCAGAGCATAGACAGCCCCTCCTCAATGCGCGCGCAGCGCGTGCATGCCCACAGCCGCCGAACCGCTCACCATGCGAAGCCTCTGCAGAGCAGAGTGGGCCCCTCACCCCCGGCTGCGCAACGTCCGGCTGAGCAAAATCACCGGCACCAAGCCCACCGCCACCAGCGCCAGCGACGGAAGCGCCGCCTCGCCCAGGCGTTCGTCGCGCGCCAGTTGGTAGGCCACCACGGCCAGGGTATCGCTGTTGAAGGGCCGCAGCACCATGGTGGCAGGCAGCTCCTTCATCACGTCCACAAACACCAGCAGCGCGGCGGCGGCGGTAGAGCGCTTGAGCAAAGGCCAGTGCACCCGCGCCATCAACCCGGGGCTGCCAACGCCCAGCATGCGGGCCGAGTCGTCCAGGCTGAGCGGTATGCGCGCATAGCCGCTTTGCATGGACTGCAGGGCTACGGCACAAAAACGCACCAGGTACGCCCAGACAATGCCGAGCGCGGTGGCGGTGACCAGCGCCCCCACACCCCACTGCGGCATGGCAGCCTGCAACCAGCCCACGGGCAGCAGCAGGCCCACCACGATGACGGCGCCCGGTACGGCGTAGCCCACGCTGGCCAGTTGCACCACGCCGCGCGTGATGGCATCTGGCTGGCGGCGCACCGCAAACGCCAGGGCCAACGCAATCACCACTGCCAGCGCAGCGGTGATGCCCCCCAGGCGAACGCTGTGCCAGGCCCATTCCACAAAACGCTCCCACGGCAGCACCGACCAGTCGGCCGCCAGCGGCCGGAGCATGAAGATGACGGGCGCCACAAAGCCCATGAGCACGGGCAGCGCACACACCGCCCAGGCCGCCCAGCGGCGCGCGCCGTACAGCACCAGTGGCTGCGCCTCGGCCGAGCCTGCACGCCCGCCGCCGGTGGCAAAGCGCATGCGCTTTTGTGCGCGGTGCTCCAGGTGCAGCAGCGCCATCACCACCACCAGCAGCATGGTGGCCAGCTGCGCGGCGGCCAGGCGGTTGTCCATGGACAGCCAGGCCTTGTAGATGCCAGTGGTGAAGGTCTGGATACCGAAGTAGCTGGCCACGCCAAAGTCGGCCAGGGTTTCCATCAGCACCAGCGCTACCCCAGCCGCCACCGCAGGGCGCGCCAGCGGAAGGGCCACGGCGCGGATGCGGCGCGGCAGCGGTGCGCCCAGCAGGCGTGCGGCCTCCATCAAGTGGGCCGCGCGCTCGCCCAGGGCCGTGCGTGCCAGCAGATACACATACGGGTACAGCGAGAAGATGAACACCCATACCGCACCGCCCAGACTGCGCACCTCAGGCAGCAACCGGCCTTCCAGGCCGAAGGTGTTGCGCAGGCCCACCTGCAACGGGCCGCTGAACTGCAGGAAGTCGGTGTACGCATAGGCTGTGACGTAGGCGGGCATCGCCAAGGGCAGCAGCAGCAGCCATTCAAAGGTACGGCGGCCGGGGAAGTCAAACAACGTGACAGCCGCCGCCGTGCCCGTGCCCACAAGGGCCGCGCCCACGGCCACGAGCACACTCAGCCACAGCGTCGTCCACACGTAACCGGGCAATACCGTGGCCGCCATCTCGCGCAGGATGGCGCCCGCCTGCGCGTCGCCTTGCCCGCTGGGCGAAAACGGCAACCACGATGCCAGCACTGCCAGCACGGGCAGTGCCAGAAAGCCCGCGAACAGGATCAGGGGAATCGTGCGAACGGCAGAAAAGGGCGTGCGGCGCAAGGCGAAGAGCTCGGCAAAGGAAGAAAGCGCACACCCGCCGCCAGCCAGTGGCCCGACGGCGCTCAGGAATGCAAATGCGAATTTTAAGCATTCGCCCCCGCCCACCTAGAATCGGGGCATGTTTCTAGAGGTCTCCCAACTCGATGTGCGCTACGCCGGCCGCCCCCAGGCGGCGGTAGAAGGCGTCACGCTGGGCCTGCACGCAGGCGATATCGGTGTGCTGATCGGCCCTTCAGGCTGTGGCAAGACCACCTTGCTGCGCGCTGTGGCGGGGCTGGAGCCGGTCACGGGTGGCGAGATCCGCCTGACCAAGAGCGTGGTCAGCAGCGCCACGCTGAGCGTGCCGCCCGAGCAGCGGCGCATTGGCATGGTGTTCCAGGACTACGCGCTGTTCCCGCACCTCTCAGTGGGCCGCAACGTGGCATTTGGCATCCACCAGTTGCCGCGGGCCGAGCAGGCCGCACGCGTGGCCGAGGTGCTGCAGCTGGTGGGGCTGGAGGGCAGCGAAAACCGCTTTCCGCACGAGCTCTCGGGCGGGCAGCAGCAGCGCGTGGCGCTGGCGCGCGCCCTGGCGCCGCGCCCTCAGCTCATGCTGCTGGACGAACCCTTCTCGAACCTGGACGTGGATCTGCGCGAACGCCTGGCACACGAGGTGCGCGGCATCCTGAAGGCAGCGGGCGCCACCGCACTGTTTGTGACCCATGACCAGTTCGAGGCGTTTGCGATTGGCGATGTGATCGGCGTGATGAACCATGGCCACCTGCACCAGTGGGACGATGCGTACACGCTGTACCACCGCCCTGCCACGCGGTTTGTAGCCGACTTCATCGGGCACGGCGTCTTCGCACCGGCCACGCTGGTGCAGCGCGGCAACAACGTGGTGGCGCAAACGCCGCTGGGCGAGTTGACCGACCTGGAGGAATGCCCCCTGCCCGGCAGCTACCCCGGTGGCGAATGCGATGTGCTGCTGCGCGCCGACGACATCGTGCACGACGACCATGCACCGGTGCAGGCGCAGATCGTGCGCAAATCGTTCCGGGGCTCGGAGTTCTTGTACACCCTGCGCCTGGCCAGCGGCCACGCGGTGCTGGCCCATGTGCCCAGCCACCACGACCATGCGCTGGGCGAGTGGATCGGCATCCGCGCGCAGGTGGACCATGTGGTGACCTTTCCCCGCGAATCCTCACCGTCGATTTAATTGAAATCAGGGCCTAGCGCTTATCCATCAATCTCTAATAGCTATAAATTTAATAGCATCAATC
Organism: Acidovorax facilis; assembly: GCA_964031875.1. Lineage (GTDB taxonomy): Bacteria > Pseudomonadota > Gammaproteobacteria > Burkholderiales > Burkholderiaceae_C > Acidovorax > Acidovorax facilis_A. The sequence goes on along the minus strand of CAXIRU010000103.1, from coordinate 131,604 downwards.
GCGCAACTCCTGCTCCAGGAAGCGCGCTCGGTGCTCAGACGCAGGCAGCATGCAGGTGTCAGACCGCCCCCAGAATCGGTAGCGGTTGCGTGCCACCCAGCGGTACACCGCATCGCGCAGCGGGGCCGGCACCAGCCAGCCGATCCAGGCCAGCCGCCACGGCCAGCCCAGCGTGTGCAATACGCGCAGGATGGCGGCAGTGTGTTGCCAGCTGCGCTCCCCATCCACCACCAGCAAGGTCTGCAAACCCTCCACCTGCAGGCCCGCCCGCGCCAGCAGTTGCTGCCCCACAGCGCTCTGGATGGACGCAAACCGGATGCGCTGCGCGCGGTCGTGCCGCAGCAGAAACTGCACCCAGCCATTGCAAAGCAGGCACTGCCCGTCAAACACCACGATCATGCGGATGCCTCCGCCCCCGCCCCCGCAGCCGGTGGCACCAGCAGGTGCCCCTGGTAGCTGACCACGCGCCCCACACCCGGCACCGTGGCCGACACGCGAAAGTGCAGCGCATCGCCCACCCCGGTTTCTTCGGCCACCACCTGCGGCTGCAGCCATGCGGGACAGGGAATGCCGCAAAAATGCAGCCGCTGCAACTGCATCACCAGCCGACCTTCGGCCTCGTGCAACACAAAGGTCAGCCGCGCGGCCCCCAGGTGTTCCACCACCTGGCCTGCGGCCTCTCGCAGGGTGGACTGCATGGTCTGGGCAGGAAAGCAGCGGGTCCACACCTCGGCATCGGGGCGCGCCTGCAACTCGAAGGCGATCGCCCCCTGCACCGCACGCTGGGGGGCACCCAGGGCCCATGCCAACACACGCCCCAGCCAGTTGGCGGGCGCCTCGACCTGCACCTGACCCACCAGCCGGTGCGGGCCCGAGAGGCCATGGAACCGCGCCAACGCGGGCGCCAGTCGCTGGTAGGCAGGGCCACCCAGGGCGCGTTGGTACAGGGACAGGGGTGGCATGGGATCGGGAAGGAGACGAGGGAAAGGGTAGAAAGAGCGGTGGATGGCCGAAGCCAGTCTATCGCCTGCCCCACAGCCTCCGCCCGAAGGCGGCAAAGAAAAAGCCGACATGCGTCGGCCTTCCAGAGCGAAACCGCAGCCCCTCTGTGAGATCAGGACTTGCCCTTGCGCTGCAGACTCTCCAGGCCGTTCAGGTCCAGCTGCGACATCAGGCCCTGCAGTTCCTTCACGCCGATCTTGTCGCCTTCAATGCTGACCACCAGACCGTTCTTGAGAACCGCCTTGAACTCGGCATGGCTGCCGTCTTTTTCGTAGCGCGTGTGCAGCGTGCGCCCGCCCTCCTGCCAGGTCTTCTCAACACTGGTTGGATCTTCCCTTTCCCCCTGGGCCACGCCCATAGCCATAGCAGCCATCTGGCCCAGACCGCTGATGTCCACGATCTCCAGGCGCAATTGCTTGTCGCCTTGGCCATATTGCGCGCTGGCCTGGCTGGTAGGCAGGCCCAGGGCCGCGCCATCCTGCACATCAAAGCCCGTGCGGGGCAGGCCCGCCAACTTTTCAGGCAGCGCTGCCTTGAGGGCCTGCGCCGCGACGGTCTGGCCACCGCCCATCAGACCTGCGGCGGCCGTGGCAGCGGCCTCGGCTTGAATGGTGGCGGAATCATGGCTCTTCTGAGCCTCTTCCATCTTGCGGGCGGCTTCTTCCATCTTCTTGCCTGCCGCCTCCAGTCCGGCGGTGTCGATGGACACCTTGCCGCCTGGCGTGTTCATGGTGATGGCGGGTGCATCGGCACCGCCAAACAGCGCGCCACTGCGCGGCATGAACAGTGCGCTAGCCGCACTGAAAACGACCCCCATCACGATGGCAGCAATGATGACCACCACGGTGTAGCCCACCGACTTTGCAGGGGCGCTCTTCATGAGTACCGGCAGCCCGGTGTAGAGCAGGTAGATGGAATACAGCGCCGCCAGCAACCCCAGCACGGACAGCGCGGGCAACAGGCTGAAGACGCCGCCCAACAGGGCGGCCGTGCTGGCATACACCGCCACTTTCAGCGCCTGGATAGCGTTCTTCTGACCGCCGAAGGTGGGTGCCAGCACGTCGATGATCAGGCCCAGCACGAAGATGCCAACCAGGCTGAGCCCGTACGACACCACCATGTTCACCAACCCCGACACCAAGGGCACGCGGATGGTGACGCCAAAGCCCCCAAAGCCGATCAGCGACATGCCGATGAAGCCGCAGACAGCAGGAATGGTGGCCAGAACCATCGCGTAGCGGGTGAACAGGGTGGCGGTATCGGTAGCCTCTCTGTCGATGGTGGCCCAGGTCTCTTGGGGTTGCAGAAGAATGCGCTTGGCGCGGTCAATCAGGTTCATGGTGCCCTCCCGGCAGTGTGGGGTTGGGCCTGCCCGCACGTTGGTGTGCGCCCGCAGACCGAAAGACGCGGACGATACGGGAAACGGCGTGCCATGAAGGCCGGGGGTGCAGACCGCGCAGCTGCAACCGTGGAATATGCACGCTTTTGGCCCCTAAAACCACCCTCGCGCCCAGGGCTGCGGATCAGGGACAAGGATCGGGGCTCCGGAAAACAGCTCCGAAAAAGGGGGTCGACTCAGGCTTTGCGCAACTGATCGACCGTGTCGTGCAGATGCTGCGTCCAGGTACGGCGGTCGCGCTCACCCGCCAGTTCGGGGGGACCATAGTGCACCACGGCCTCGATGGGCGGCGCGCACAACGTGCGCCAGACCGAGCCCACCAGGGTCTCGTCACCGATGTAGCTGGGGGCAAAGCTTGTGGCGCCAGTGGCCTTGTCGGCAAAGCGCAGGCCCACGGGCTGCACTGGTGCCTGCGCAGCCACAGCGGCTTGCAGCAAGTTGGCATGGAACGGCAGCATTTCGCGCCCATCGCCCGTGGTGCCTTCGGGGAACACCGCCAGCACCTCGCCACGCTCCAGCGCCTCCTGCATGGACCGCACCATGCGCAGCGCATCACGGCGCGAGCTGCGCTCGATGTAGAGCGTGCCTGCGGCTGTGGCCAAGGTACCAATCAGCGGCCAGCCCTGCACGTCGGACTTGGAGACAAACCGGCAATGCCGCGCCGCGTGCATCACCGGGATATCCAGCCAAGAGATGTGATTGGCCACCAGCATCACAGGCCCGGTGAGCGGCGGCTGTCCCAGAATGCGCAGGCTGATGCCCACATGGGCCAGCAGCTCCAGCGACCACGCCTGCACACGGGCGTGCTGCTGGTCGGGCGACAGCGATGGAAAACGCAGCGCCACGATGGCCAGCCCCTTGGCGACATGGCCCAGCACGCGACAAAGGCGCCACACGGCGCGCAGATGCTTCATCTCCGCCCCCAAGGGGACGCAAGCGCCGCAGCCCAAACCCTGACGGCCCGAACACAGCCCGCATATGCCGATAGCGCGCTCGATGCAACTGGCACGCCCCAAGCCAGTGGCACCATGGAACCGGCTTTGCCGGACCACTGGACACGCCCCCCTGGTGGAATGACGCGAATCGGCACAGTGGGGCTCACCCGTACGCTACCTGGCCACCCACCAGTGTCGTGCGAACACGTCCGGGCAGTTCGTAGCCGGAGAAAGGTGTGTGCTTGCCCTGGCTGCGCAGCGCATCGTTCTGCACGGTCCAGGCCGCCTGCGGGTCGAAGACGCACAGGTCCCCCACACCACCTTCCACGATCTGGCCCACGCTGGCCTGCAAGGTGCCCAGCGCAGTGCCCAGCACGCGCGCGGGCTCGGACGTGACCACGGCCAGCGCACGCTGCAGCGGCACGCGGCTGTCTTGTGACCACTTGAGGGCCAGGCTCAGCAGCAGTTCCAGCCCGGTGGCGCCCGGCTCGGCCTCGGCAAACGGCAGGGTCTTGGCGTCTTCATCGACCGGGGTGTGGTCGGAGACCAGCGCATCGATGGTGCCGTCGGCCAGCGCAGCGTTGAGCGCATCGCGGTCGCGCTGCTGGCGCAGCGGGGGCGACAGGCGGGCGCGGCTGTCAAAAAAGCCAATGTCCACGTCGGTGAGGTGCAGCGAGTTGATGCTCACGTCGGCCGTGACCTTGAGGCCATCGGCCTTGGCACGGCGCACCAGCTCCACACCGGCAGCGCTGCTGATACGGCACAGGTGCACGCGGGCGCCGGTGGTTTTGAGCAGTTCAAAAATGGTGTGCAGCGCAATGGTCTCTGCCGCCACGGGCACGCCCGACAGGCCCAGACGCGTGGCCAGCGGGCCGCTGGCGGCCACACCCTTGCCCAGGTGCATCTCTTGCGGACGCAGCCACACGGTGTAGCCAAAGGTGGCGGCGTATTGCAAAGCGCGTTGCAGCACCTGGGTGCTGGCCAGGGGCACCTCGGCCTGGCCAAAGCCCACGCAGCCGGACTCGGTCAACTCGGCCATCTCGGTCAGCACCTCGCCCGCCAAGCTGCGCGTGAGTGCCCCCAGCGGGAACAGGCGCGACTGGTGCAGCTTCTCGGCACGGAACTTGAGCATCTCGACCAGGCCGGGCTCATCGAGCACGGGGTCGGTGTCGGGCGGGCAGACCAGGCTGGTGACGCCACCGGCCACAGCGGCGGCCATTTCGGATTCGAGCATGCCTTCGTGCTCGTGGCCGGGCTCGCGCAGGCGCGCGGCCAGGTCCACCAAACCGGGCAGGACGATACAGCCCGACGCATCGATGGTGCGGGTGGGGGCGAAATCGGCCGGGGTGCGGCCCAGGCCCACGATACGCCCCGCCGCCACGGCGACGTCGCCAATCTGGTCAAGGCCCGAGGCGGGGTCGATCACACGGCCGTTCTGGATCAGGATTTTCATGATTTCAAGCCAAATGGGCTGCTAGCGCATGATGGATAAGCGCAGACAGCTATTAAATACATAGCATTCACACCGCTCAACATTTTGCCCGGCTATTCGCGCCACAGCCGACCGAATGCCAGTGCCCCCGTGGAACCGGCTTCGCCGGGCCACTGGGGGCGTCCCCCTTGGGGGAAGACGCGAAGCGGCTCAGGGGGTTAGGCTTCATTCCCGGCAACGATGGACATCACCGCCATGCGCACCGCGATACCGAAAGTCACCTGCGGCAGGATCACGCTTTGCTTGCCATCGACCACGGCAGAGTCAATCTCCACGCCCCGGTTGATCGGGCCGGGGTGCATCACGATGGCATCGGGCTTGGCCAGTTGCAGCTTTTCCTGCGTGAGGCCGAAGCTCTTGAAATACTCCTGGCTGGAGGGCAGCAGCGCGCCACTCATGCGCTCGTTCTGCAGGCGCAGCATGATGACCACGTCGGCGTCCTTGATGCCTTCTTCAAGCGTGTGGCACACACGCACGCCCATCTGCGCCATGTCACTGGGCACCAGCGTGCGCGGTCCGACCACACGCACTTCGGCGCAGCCCAGGGTGGTGAGGCCGTGGATGTCGGAGCGCGCCACACGCGAGTGCAGCACGTCACCCACGATGGCCACCGTGAGGTTGCTGAAATCCTTCTTGTAGTGGCGGATGGTGTACATGTCCAGCAGCCCCTGCGTGGGGTGGGCATGGCGGCCATCGCCCGCGTTGATCACATGGACATGGGGCGCCACATGCTGGGCGATCAGGTACGGTGCGCCCGACTCGCTGTGCCGCACCACAAACAGGTCAGCCGCCATGGCTGATAGGTTGGCGATGGTGTCCAGCAGCGACTCGCCCTTGCTGGCCGAGCTGCGAGCAATGTCGAGGTTGAGCACGTCAGCCGACAAGCGCTTGGCCGCGATCTCGAACGTGGTGCGCGTGCGGGTGCTGTTCTCGAAGAACAGGTTGAACACGCTCTTGCCGCGCAAGAGGGGCACCTTCTTCACCTCGCGGTCGTTCACGCTCACGAAGTTGGCGGCGGTGTCGAGAATGTGCGTGACGATGGACTTGGGCAGGCCTTCGATGGAGAGCAGATGGATCAGCTCGCCGTTCTTGTTGAGTTGGGGGTTGCGCTTGTGCAGCACGGTCACGCCTCCTGGACTTGGAACTGGAAACTGCCCTGGTCATTGCGCGCCAGGGCCAGTGACTGGCTGCCCGGCAGCGCCACGCGGGCGGCGGCAAAGTCGGCCTGCACCGGCAGCTCGCGCCCGCCCCGGTCCACCAGCACGGCCAGGCGCACGCTGGCGGGGCGGCCATAGTCGAACAGCTCGTTGAGCACGGCGCGGATGGTGCGGCCGGTGTAGAGCACGTCGTCGAGCACCAGCACATCGGCGCCGTTCACATCGAAGGGCAGCGCCGTTTGCGCACCGGCAGCCAGCCCGCGCTGGGCAAAATCATCGCGGTGCATGACCGAAGACAACACCCCGGCGGGCCCTTCCAGGCCCAGGTCTTTTTGCAGGCGCTCGGCCAGCCAGGCGCCGCCCGAGGCAATGCCCGCCAGGCGTGTGGTGGGGGTGAGCATGCTGCGCACACCGCGCAGCAACTCGCGGTACAGGGCCTCGGCATCGAGCACGAGGCTGCCGGCCTGGCCGGCAGGAGAAGTCGTCATGGGAGGTTCCTCAAAAACTGTTCCAGGATGATGCAGGCCGAGGCGGCGTCGGCATCCTTGGCGCCGCTGGCGATGGCTTCGGTGGTGCTGTAGCGCTCATCCACCTCAAACACCTGCAAGCCAAAGCGCCCGCGCAGTTGGCGGCCGAACTTCAGGGCACGCTGCGTGTTCTCGTGGCTGGCACCGTCGGGGTGGTAGGGCACGCCAATCACCAGCGCGTCAGGCTGCCACTCTTTGATGCGCAGGGCCACCTGGGCAAAGCGGGCATCGCCCTCGGCCTTGATGGTGGCTTGCGGCGTGGCGCTGCGCAGCATGCGATTGCCCGAAGCTACGCCCGTCCGCTTGAGGCCAAAGTCAAAAGCAAGAAATGTCTGGAAATGCGCAGGAACGGCTGGCGGCTGGGTCGGCTGGACGGGCAAGCCGGTCATGCGTGCCCCGCCTCGGGCGAGAGCATCCAGGCCTGGAGGCCCAGCAGTGACAGAGCACGGTCATAGCGCTCGGGCACGGGGGTGTCGAAGATCACCGACAGATCGGCCGCCACGGTGAGCCAGGCGTTCTCGGCCAGCTCGGATTCGAGCTGCCCCTCGCCCCACGACGAGTACCCGAGCGTGATGAGCACGCGGCGGGGGCCCGCGCCCGTGGACAGCGCTTCCAGCACGTCCTTGGAAGTGGTCATCTCCAGCCCGCCGGGGATGGTCATGGTGGAGGCGTAGACGGACTCATCGGTTTCTGCCATGTCCATGCGCATGGACTCATGCAGCACAAAACCGCGCTCTGTCTGCACCGGGCCGCCCTGGAACACAGGCTCCTTGGTGAGATCTTCGCGCCGCAAGGACAGGTCTACCTTGTCAAAAAGGCCTTTGAGGGTGATGTCCGAAGGCTTGTTGATGATGAGGCCCAGGGCACCGCGTTCGCTGTGCTCGCACAGGTAAACGACGCTGCGCGAGAAAGACTCATCTTCCAGACCGGGCATCGCGATCAGGAAATGATGCGTCAGGTTCATGGGCGCAGAATCGAAAGACATCTGCTAATTTTAACGGTGAACATGGCAGCCTCTTTTGAGCCTTCTTACCCCAGCGGCCTTGTCTGGTTCCGGCGCGACCTGCGAGCGCACGATCAGGCCGCGCTGTACCGCGCATTGACGCAGTGCCAACAGGTGCATTGCGTCTTTGTTTTTGACCGTGACATCCTCAACGCCCTGCCCCGCGCCGACCGTCGGGTGGAGTTCATCCGCGAATCGCTGCTGGAACTGGATGAAACGCTGCGCGCACTGTCCCGCCATGACCAAGGTGGCCTGATCGTGCTGCACGCAGTGGGAAGCGATGCGATTCCCGCGCTGGCCCACGCCCTGGGCGTTCAAGCCGTGTTTGCCAACCACGATGACGAGCCCCAGGCGCTGGAGCGCGACCGCTTGGTGCGCACGCGCCTGGCTGCGGATGGCAGAGCGTTTCACACCTTCAAGGACCATACCGTCCTCGAGCGCAGTGAGGTGCTGACGCAGACCGGCAACCCTTACAGCGTGTTCACACCGTATAGAAACGCCTGGCTCAAAAAGGTGGATAACTTTCAGCTTGCAAGCTATTCGGTAGAGCACCATGCACACCGACTCGCGCCCCGCCCGCTGCAATATGGTCAGGGGGTGCCAAGCCTGGCGTCGCTGGGTTTCGAGCCCACCGCGCTATCGCAGATCAAGTTGCCCACCGGTGGCAGCGGCGCGCAGCAGCTGTTGGACGATTTTCTGGGGCGCATCGAGCGGTACGACGACACACGCAATTTTCCGGCCGTGAAAGGGCCCAGCTACCTCAGCGTGCACCTGCGCTTTGGCACCATCTCACCGCGCTTGCTGGCACGCACCGCACACGGGCTGATGCTGCAAGGCAATCCGGGCGCCACCACCTGGCTCAACGAGCTGATCTGGCGCGACTTCTATTTTCAGATCCTGCACCACCACCCGCATGTGGTGGGCCATAGTTTCAAGCCCGCGTATGACGCGATCCAGTGGGAATCCGGCCCCGATGCCGACGCCCGGTTCGGTGCCTGGTGCGATGGTCGCACGGGGTACCCGCTGGTGGATGCTGCCATGGCGCAAATCAACCAGACGGGCTACATGCACAACCGCCTGCGCATGGTCGTAGCCAGCTTCCTGGTCAAGGATCTGGGCATCGACTGGCGCTGGGGAGAAGCCTACTTCGCCACGCACCTCAATGACTTCGACCTGGCCGCCAACAATGGTGGCTGGCAGTGGGCCAGCTCCAGCGGGTGCGATGCGCAGCCGTACTTCCGCATCTTCAATCCGGTCAGCCAAAGCGAGAAGTTCGACCCTGATGGCAAGTTCATCCGCCGCTACCTGCCGCAGCTGGCCGGTCTGCCGACCAAAGCGTTGCATGCACCGTGGTTGGCGCGCCCACTGGAGCTGCAGGAAGCAGGTGTACGCTTGGGGGATACCTATCCCAGACCCGTAGTGGACCACGACGAAGCCCGGCGGCGCACCTTGGAGCGCTACGCCGTCTTGAAAGCGGCGGCAGCGTAGCAGCCGACGTTCATAGCCGTGGCACACGGGGGCGGAAGTTGCTACGCCCAGGAAAGCAAAGCAGCCCCTCCGCGCACTGCGCGAGCGACTGGCGTGTGGGGTGGCTTGCGGGTACGAGCCGTTTTACCCCCCTTTTGCCCCATCACCGCCCGACGACCGCGCGTGGGGTCAAGCCACAGACCCAGCTACAGTGTTTGGAGGCTACTCGGGCAAACAGGGAGGTGGGCCGTCGCTGCACCGCTTGGCCCTGCGAGTGTGCACGGAGTACAGACCGGCAAACACCACGCCTGAACTAGCCCTCAACTCGCATGCAGCAGCGCCGGCTGCATAGCGGATTCGCACGTCTCGCACAGTCCACCAGCCATGCGGGTTTTCGAAGCCATGGTTCCGCGTTTTGAGCATTTTCAAAGGCTTTTTGAGACAGCCGAAAGACTTTGATCAATTTGTCGGGATCCATCAGCTGGTTGGCAGAACCGCACTCAGGCGCTCGGCGAAAAGCAGTGATCCGGCCATAAGAATAGATCCGCTATCCACCGCACGCGGCCAGCACAGCACAGAGCGGCATGCGGCATTGCCCCCAACAGATGCCCGCTCTGGCCGCCTATGGCCTTGCCGTTGGGCGTGCAGAGGTTCCACCTGCCCGACAAAGAGTCTGCAAGTGAGTTCGCTCCCCGCCCATCTCTGGGCAGAGGGCTTCCTGCAATCAGGCCTCGGCTGCCGCAGCGATGCGGGCGTAGTGCTGGATCAGGCTCAGCAGTTCCTCGTCGGAGTAGGGCTTGCCCAGGTAATGGTTCACGCCCAGCTCCATAGCATGCTCGCGGTGCTTCTCAGCGATGCGCGATGTAATCATGATGATGGGCAGGTCGCGAAGGGCACCGTCGGCACGGATGTTCCGTGCCAAGTCGAACCCGTCCATCCGGGGCATTTCGATGTCGGACAGCACAACCGTCGGGCGCTCTTCCTGCAAACGCTCCAGCGCCTGGAGGCCATCGGCCGCGAGGGCCACACGATAGCCTTCGCGCTGCAGCAAACGCTGCGTGACCCGCCGCACCGTGATGGAATCATCGACCACCAGAACCAAGGGCACCTGGCTGGGACCAGCCAGTTGCGACGACACGACCGACTTGCCCGCATCCGTGGAGCCATCGGCCTCCAGCACAGAGGGCAGGCCAGCGCTGGCGGCACGCACTTGATCACCGTACACCGTAGCCAGCGCCACAGGGTTGTAGATGAGCACCACAGCACCCGATGCCAACACCGACATGCCAGCCAGACCGGGCAAGCGGGACAGCTGTGGGCCCAGATTCTTCACCACGACTTCCTGGTTGCCCAGAACTTCGTCCACGTGCATGGCGATGCGCTGCGCCGCACTGCGGAATATCACCACAGGGCGTGTCTTGCCGCCCGGCTCACTGCTGCGGGCAGACGCCTGCAGAAGCGCCCCGGACCAGAAGAAAGGCAGCTGCTCGGTGCCGTCGTCAAAATAACCCGTGCGGTAGGCATCCTCCAGGTCTGCCGCCGACGTGCGCCGCACGATCTCAACCACGTTGGCTGGAACGCCAATCGCGAGATCACCTGCGCGCAGCATCACAACTTGCGTCACCGCCGTGGTCAAGGGCAGAACCATGCGGAAGGCCGCACCTTTGCCAGCCTCTGTAGAGGTCTCAATCCGCCCACCCAAGGCATTGATCTCGGCACGCACTACGTCCATACCTATACCACGCCCAGCCAAGCCCGTCACTTCAGCTGCCGTAGAGAACCCGGGCATGAAAATCAGATTGGCGGCTTCGACATCACTTAACTCGGAGTCAGATGCCACAATGCCTTGCGACACCGCTTTTTCGCGAATGCGGGGTAGATTCAGCCCAGCACCATCATCCCGGAATTCCACGGAAACGTCGTTACCTTCGTGGTGCAACGCCACAGTGATCGTGCCCGATGCAGGCTTACCCGCCGCAATGCGTACCTGGGGATCTTCGATACCGTGGGCGACGCAATTGCGTAGCAAGTGCTCAAACGCGGGGGTCATGCGGTCCAGCACACCCCGGTCCATTTCAATAGAGCCACCGGTGATATCAAGCTTGATCTGCTTGCTGGTTTCCTTGGAGGCCTGACGAACCACCGCATACAAACGCTCTGCGATGCCCTCGAACTCCACCATGCGCGTGCGCAACAAATCACGCTGCAACTCTCGCGCCTGTCGGCCTTGGGCGATCAGATCGTCTTCGGCGCCTTCCATAGCGCGCTGTAGATTGCGCTGCACGGTGGCAACGTCGTTCACCGACTCCGCCATCATGCGGGTAAGTTCCTGCACGCGGGTGAAGCGGTCAAACTCCAGCGGGTCGAACCCGGCTGCCGAGTCCTTCGACAAAGCAAGACGCGATTGCATCTGCGATTCAGCTTGCAACTCGATGTCGCGCAATTGCTGACGCAAACGATCGAGGTTTCCGGACAGGTCGGTCAGCGAACTCCGGAACTGCCCCAGCCGCACGTCCAGGCGCGAGCGGCTAATCATCACCTCGCCAGCCTGGTTGACCAGACGGTCCAGCAACTGCGCGCGCACACGCACGGACTGGTTGGCGGCGACACGCAGGGGCGCCAACTGCGAAGGACCTGGCAAGCGAACCGCTGGAGCAGGAAGCGCCGGTGCTGACGCAGCTGACGCCGAGACCACTTCGGCAGCGGGAGCCAAAGGTGCCTCGGAGCCCTCGGGCAGGCTACCTGGCGTTTCCACAGGCAGCGAAACCACGGTATCGGCAGGGCCCTGGCCAATCGCACGCAGCGCGTCAAAATTGGCCTGAATGCCGTCAAAACTGCCCTGTAGAGGTTCGATCTGATCTGAGGTTACTGTCTCGGCATCCAGCTGCTCGATGGCAGACTCCAGACGGTGGGCCATTTCCCCCAGGCGCATGGCACCCGCCAGGCGCGAACTACCCTTGAGGGTGTGAAGCGCACGCAGTACTTCACTGCGCGCACCCAGGTTGTCGGGCCGCGACGCCCATTGACGCAGTGCACCACCAAGCTGGGGCAACAGCTCCGCAGCCTCTTCCTCAAAGATCGGGAACAGGTCCGGGTCAATGACGTCAATCGCGTCGATATCATCATCCACATCCGAACTGAGAGCCACGGCATGTGCGATAGCGTCGTCGATGCGCTGATCTGCGTCCTGATCGTGGACCACAGCAGACAGAGCGGGCGCCACATGCCCCTTGGGTACTGCAACAGGCACAGGCTCTGCGATGACTTGCAGTTCCGCCTCGGATTCCACCATTGGGAGCGGCTGCTCCATCTCTGGTTCTACCTGCGGAGGCTCATCCTGCGCCAGCAACAACTCGTCCGCAGTCTCTTCTTCGGGCGGCGACAAGGTGTTGTCCACCTCGGTTTGCAAAATCTGGCGCAGTTGCTCCAAAACCTCCTGGCTCGGCTCCTTGAGGAAACCTGCAGCAAACTGATGCAGCAAACGGCGGATATCTTCCGCAGCAGCCATAAAGGCCTGTGCCTGATCCTGGGTACCGCCGGACTGCAGCTTCACATGTTGCAGCGCGTGTTCGAGCACCCTGGCGAGCTCGGAAAGGGCCGTGAAGCCCACCGTTGCGGAACTTCCAGCCAGCGAGTGCGCCAGAGCCACGGCCATGTCGGGCAGAGGCTCGTGCAACTCCAGCGACCACTCTTGAAGGCAGGTCACCAGGCGACGCGACCACTCATCGGCCTCGTTCAGATAGACGTTGTAGAGCGGGATGCCGATGCGCAGGGTGTCAATGATCTTCACCGCGTCATCGCTGGCACTGTCTTCCTGCTCCTGCGACACTGCCTCAACGGACTGTGGCGGTTCGGTTTCAGAACTGGCGACAACTTCGACGGATTCAACGAACTCGCTTGGCAAAGCCTGTTCCACCGACTCCTGCCCATCGGCGTTCAAAAGCAGGGAGTCCGGCTCTGGTTCGGTCGGACCTGGCAACTCATCAAGTTCTGCAGCATCGAGGGCGTCAGCGGGCAGTACAAAATCCTCATCCAGCACAGCTGCATTGGACACCAGGGGTGCCTGCGTCAAAGCCTCCACGTTCGGATTGGGCGTGACGGGCTCCAGGTCTGGCAATTCAAGATCCAGGACAAAATCGACGCCTGACGGGTCTGCAGCTTCCGGAACGACTGGCGCTTCATTGAGCGCAGCGGCAAACACGGAGAAATCGATATCCTCAGCGACCTCTGACGCAGAAACCGCGGCTTCTGCAGGCAGTTCGGGCACGTGGTCGGAGATTTCCGTCGCTTCGAAGTCCGGTATCACCAGCTCTTCTGACACCAACATCGGAGCTTCTGCAGTGACAGAATCTGGCAGCTCCAGCGATAGGTCATCCAACGCAACCACCTCAGGCTCTGGAACGGCTGCAGCCAGGGCAGGGGTTTCTCCACCGTCGGATGGAACCACCAGTGGCAAGAAGCTTCCATCCAGGCGCATGGCATCCGCCGACTCACGGAACGCATCGGGCTGCCAGCCAGAGGCTTGACCCGTGGCAATGTCATCGGCCCACCGACTGAACGCATGCAGCGCATCCGATGAAAGCTGTAGCAAGCTCGGGTGCATCGGCTTTTGCTCAGCCAACCAGGCATTGAGCAACTGCTCCATCGACCAGGCTGCTTCACCAAAGTCGTTCAATCCGACCATCCGCGAACTGCCCTTGAGCGTGTGGAACGCACGTCGCAGCGTAGTCTGCTCGGTCAGGTTGCCCGGTTCATCTGTCAGCACCTTGATAGCAGCCAGACCATTGACCACCACTTCGCGGGCCTCTTCCAGGAACACCTCGAGCAACTCATCCTCAATCTCTGGTACCTGAGCGGGGACTGGTGCAGGCACAGCCGCGACCTGGGATGGCAACACGTCGTTGGCCGCAACAGCCACCTGATCGAACGAAATATCGGGCGCAAGCGACTCGGGCTCTACGGGAGCTAACGGCGCTGCCGCAGCCACTACAGGCAAATCTGGCAACGACGGCAGCGAGCCAAAATCGGTAGGCTCGCTGAGGGGCTCAGGTGCTGGAAAACGCGGCACCACATCGGGCAGAGGGATGGCGGCCCGCTCTTCCAGTTTGGCAGGAGTCTCTTCCATCGCATCCGACGCTCGCGGCCGGGTCTTGCCCATGAGGATGCGTAACTCGCCCTGCTCCTCGTCGTACACAAACAGCTTGCGCGCCATGGTGCGCTGGTAGCTCAGCATGTCGATCAGGAAACCCAGGGCGCCCAGACTGTTTCCTAGTTTCTCGAACACGCCTTGGCGGTCTGACTCAGGGACTTCGTTGATGAGCAAGCGCTCCACCATGTCGCGCATGCGGACCACTGCGAGCGACGCCTGGTCCAGACCCAGTACCGACAACACTCCACGCATTTGCGCAAGATGTCCTGGCACGGTCGCCAACACTGCTGTGTCCTGAGGGTTGCGGAAGAACTGGTCCAGCGCCTTTTCCGCTTCGCCGAGTGTGGAACGCAATTCGTCCACCACACTCCCCATGGTCTGGTTGTCACTGACCCGGCGGTACAGTTCTTCCATCCATTGTTCAAGGGGTTCTGGCTCCGCACCCGCACCCACTGCATCCAAACGCTCTGCCAGTCTAACCGCGCGAATTGCCATCTGCTCATCATCTGCATCCAGCTCTTCAAAGGCCGCTTGCAGATACAAGACCGCGGTGGCCACCTCCATGGCCAGTGCGGCCGAGGGGGGTTCGCCCGAACGGCTGGTGGATTCCAGAGCACGCGTCAGTGCCTGCGCGAGGCTTTCGCTGCCTGGGTGCAGCTTGCGCAACGAGTCGCAAACCAAACTGAACTGGTCTGCAGCCGGCTTGAGCTTGTTCCGGTCACCGCCCGCCAGGGCCGACCAAGTCTCTGTAGCGGCTGCAATGCGCTTGCGAGCCTGCGCCAGCACTGCTGGATCAAACCTGCCAAAGCGGGCGGCTTCATAGTCCACTGGCTTGAACCGGTCAAGTGCAAAAGCCTGGCGGACTGCCTGCAAGGACGGCGCTGCACTGCCGTTGGACTCTGGGAGCTTGGCCTGCGAGCAAAAGAACAGCAGATCCTGAACCAGACGGTCAGCAATTGTCGTATCGCCCTTGGCAAGGGTGGCGTACTGCATGAGCACACGGGAGGCTACGCGCTTGACGTAAACGTCCGCTGGCAAAAGGCCAGAACCGAAGGCCTCAAAGAAGCCTGCGCATATCTTCCAGAATGCACGGGACTGGCGATCCTGCTGGGCCGCCACAAATCCCAGGCAGGTATCGCGCAAGCTCAATGAGGCTCTGAGGTCACCGGATTTAACAATTCTCAACACTGCCGCGTCCAGACGGGCGCGTGCTTCGGGCCCGTAGGGTAGCGGCGTAGCGGGCACAGCCCCCTCGGGCTCGCGAAACCGACGTTCCACAGGCCACAAATCGGCGGGATGGACGCGGTCCGCGCCCGCCAAAGCCTGTGCGTCACGATACTGGGGAAACAAGGCGACAGGCGATGCCGCCTTGCCAGCCAGCACTGTTTCGAGATACTCGATCAGCGCAAAGCTCGCACGCTCGATCACTGCAGCAGCGTCGTCGCTGCAGGTCTCAGGCCGTTGAACAAACTTCTGGACTGCCGACTCCATGGCGCGCAGAACCAAGGCCGGAGGACCCATGCCCACCATTTCCAACGCACCACACGCCTGGTGCAACTGCTGGCGTGCAATGCGCAGCGGTCCCGCGTCTAGCGCAGCGAGATCAGACTCGCGTGCGGCTTCCGCGTCACGCACAAAACGGCGCATGGCCTTGACAGCGCCGTCAAGGGACTTGCGCAACTCGTCAAGCACCCATGCCAAGGGGCCCAGGTCCTGATCTCCCTGGGTTCCATCCGCGGCCGGTGCATTGTTGACGTCAATAGATGACATGGATTCGTCCCCGGCTGCAATGAGCCAGCTGGTTGATGACTACAGCGTCAGGCAATCTTGAACCGCGCCACCGATTGGCGCAGTTCCTCAGCCATGTGCGACAGCTCGCGCACCTGTTGCGCTGTGGTACGGGTACCTTCACCCGTCTGCTCAGTCACCGCAAAAATGTGCTGAATGTTGTCGGCCACTTCGTTTGCCAAAACGGCTTCCCGCGAAGTTGAGGACGAAATCTGCTCAATCAGTTCGGCGAGGCGGCGCGACACGCGGTCAATCTCGGTCAGAGCAGTACCGGCACTGTCAGACAGACGCGCCCCTTCCACCACACCCTGAGTGGAGCGCTCCATAGCGGCCACGGCATCCTGGGTGTCGGTCTGAATCGCTTTCACCAGCGCAGAAATTTGGCGCGTCGCATCCGCAGAACGTTCAGCCAGTCGCTGCACTTCTTCCGCCACCACCGAGAAGCCGCGGCCCGCTTCACCGGCGGACGCAGCCTGAATGGCAGCGTTCAGGGCCAGCACGTTCGTCTGCTCGGTAATGTCAGAAATCAGTTCCGTGATTTCACCGATCTCCTGCGACGATTCGCCCAGGCGCTTGATACGCTTGGAGGTGTCCTGGATCTGGTCGCGGATGGAGTTCATGCCGCCGATGGCGTTCTGCACGGCCTGCAGACCCGAGTCCGCAGCTTGCAGCGACTGTCGGGCCACCGTGGCGGACTCTTGCGCTTGTGTGGACACCTCGTTAATGCGGGTCGCCATGTCCAAAACGGAGCGGCCGGTTTCGCGGATTTCGCGCAGCTGCTCGGTCGATGCCGCCAGCAGTTCGGTCGAGGTGTTGTCCACCTGGGCAGTCGTCTGCGCCACGCGGGTCGCCGTGTTCTGCACGCTGCCCACCAGTTGGCGCAGCTCTTCCACCGTGTAGTTCACCGAGTCGGCAATGGCGCCGGTGATGTCTTCCGTCACGGTGGCTTCTTGCGTCAGGTCACCTTCAGCGACCGACTGCAGTTCGTTCATCAAACGCAAAATGGCGGCCTGGTTGGCGTCGTTGACGCGCTTGGCCTCTTGCTCCTGGCGCTTGGCATCCTTCTGCTGCATTTCGGCAGCAGCCTGGCGACCACGGCTATCGAGCAGCTGAACACGCGAGATGCCCACGCCGCAAAAAATCACAAACAAACCGGCAAGCGCAAGAGCTGCCAACTGACCACCGCCCACACCCGTCTGGGCCGACAGTTTGGCTTGCAGTTCTTCAAGTTGACGGCGCAACGGTTCGCTATCGGCAATGATGGCAGATTGCGCTTCACGGGCCGACACCAGACCTTGCAGGTTGCCCAGAATGGCACTGGCCTGGGTACGAGTCTGCTCGTAGAGCTTCACGAGGGCTTCCAGCTGTTCACGGGTCTGTGCATCCTTGGTGGCGGCGAGACGCAGTTCAGGACTGCCATCCAGCAAGCCCTGGGCGATTTCCTTGAACGAGTTCAAGTCTTTGCCCAGCAAGAACACAGCCTCAGGGCTCACGCCTTCCATGGTCTGGAACTCGTTGGCAGACTTGCCGATACGCTGGGTCAACATCACAAGCTGACCAGCCGCAGAAATCTCGGCGGCTGGTGCGTTCTGCTGCAGTTTCAGAGAAGACACCGTTTCTGCGATCTCCAGCAGGTCCGAGGACTGGCGATTGATGGTGCGAAGAGCGTCACCCACTTGGGTCAGGATCTTTTGCTGGCCCATCACCACACTGGCATTGCGTTCGGCACGCTCCATCAACGGGTTCACAGCATCCAGATCAGGTTTGTAGGGCTCTCCCAGGGATTCCACGCCGAGTTCGCTATCACCCGCATTGAGGGCGCGCACATTGCGCGCCAGCACGCCGGAGCTTTCCACCACGTCAGGGAAAGCCTGGGGACTCCCCACCAGCGCCTGGGAAACCGACTTCGCGAGACGCTGTGACTGCATCAGGGATTGCCCGGTCGCAGCCAGCTGTTGTGCAGAGCGGTCCGCTTGCAAGAGCACCCAGTATGCGATGGCTCCCAGCACCAACACACCAACGCCCAGCAGAGCCAGCAAACGCCTCTGGTGGGCTGCTGCGGTAGCACGCCCCAGCACCGGGAGTGCGATCAGGTCTTCCTCGGCACTCGATGCAGTCAGGTCCGGCGCGTAACCATCAGGGTCGCCCTGGACGCTATTCATTGCCTCAGCCTGGTAGGTGTCGCGCAGCTGTGCGCCATCTAGTGGCCCCGTGGCAAGCAGGTCCTGCACATCGTCGGCGGCGCCGGCAGTCGCGCCGGTTTCCGGCGTGGCGGGTTTCCGGTTGAACAGTTTTCCAAATTGATTGACGACGGACATGGTGCAGCCTTACAGAAAAACTCAAGCACTGATGCTCAGGAAAGCGGGATGTTGGGACAGGATCTGCAAGTTCAGTTCCTGCCAGCGTGTGCCGCTGGAATCGATATAGGTCGTGCCAAAGAACGCTGGCGAGTCCTCGGCGGGCGGCTCGGAAGACACAAATGCATCGGTCCCACGCAGCCCTGCGAGGCGGTCCACCAGCAGCGCGGCGTTGACATCCAAGGCGGCGTTAAAAGCCAGCAGGCTGGCCTCCGACAGGGCCTGCTCTGTGCGAGGAACCGCGGAGCCCAGAAGGCCTGCGAGATCCACCACGCCGACGAGCCCACCGCGCAGGTTGGCCACACCCAGGAACCAGCGCTGGGTGTAGGGCACCGCCTGGATCGAGACCCAAGGGAAAATTTCCCCCGACTGACCCAGTGGCAACAAGTAAAAACTCCCAGCCGACTCGACAGCCAGCCAGGATGAAACAGAGGACCCTTCAGTTCTTGCAGCCTGAAGGCGGCTGGCAAGCCGGGTCTGGAGCTCTCGCAGGGCTTCGCGGTTGGCCATGAACGCGCCGCAGCCTCAGTTCAGAGCGTCAATTTTGGCCTGCAGCTCAGCGGGATCCACGGGCTTGGTGATGTAGCCGCGCGCTCCCTGCCGCATCCCCCAGACGCGATCGGTTTCCTGATTCTTGCTGGTGCACATGATGATGGGCACATCTGCGTACAGTGGATCACGGGTGATGGCACGCGTAAGCTGGAAGCCATTTTGGCCGGGCATGACCACGTCCATGAGGATCAGGTCGGGCTTTTCCTCTGCCAAACGGCGGAAGGCCTCATCGGCATTTTCTGCGGTACGGACCTGCATGCCTTTTTTCTGAAGCAGGTCTGTCAAAAACATCAACTCGGTCTTCGAGTCGTCGACGACCAATACTTTCTGGATGGGCATTACATCGCTCCTTGTTGGGAATTGCCAAACTGCTGCACTGCCTGCAGCAACTGGTCTTTGGTAAACGGTTTGGTGAGATATTCCTGGCAGCCGACCATGCGCCCGCGCGCCTTATCGAATACGCCGTCCTTGGAGGACAGCATCACCACCGGAGTATCTGCAAAACGGGCATTGCGCTTGATGATGGCGCAGGTCTGGTACCCGTCGAGCTTGGGCATGAGGATGTCGCAGAAAATCAGCTGAGGCTGGTAATCATTGACTTTGGCCAAAGCATCAAAGCCGTCATCGGCCAACAAGACTTCGTGCCCCCCCTGCTTGAGAAAAATCTCGGCGCTTCGACGGATGGTGTTGCTGTCATCCACCACGAGCACTTTGAAAGATGCGCCTGTTGTAGTCAATTGTTACTGCTCCCGATGGAAAAATAAACAACGCAGCAGCACATGATGCTGGTGCGCCTCAAATCTGAACCATCTCGAAGTCTTCCTTGCGGGCCCCACATTCGGGGCAGGTCCAGTTCATCGGAACCTGATCCCAGGGAGTATTGGGTGCAATGCCGTGCTCAGGTGAACCCTCTGCTTCGTCATAAATCCAACCGCAAATCAAACACATCCAAGTTTTAGAGTCGGTCACAGCTTAAAGGGCCTTCACATAGAATGCAACGATTGTATCTAGTCATCTCCGTGGGCTGCGGCTTCGGTGCCACCCCCCAAGCAGGATCTGGTCCATGACCACCAAAGCATCCCCTCCCTCCCCAGAAAGCATAGACATCGAAGATGACGGTTCGGAGGAAGCAAGCCCCGCGTGTGTGCTTGTCTTCAACGCCAGCGACCCCAGCGGCGCCGGGGGACTGACAGCGGACATCACCACCATTGCCTCCGTGGGCGGTCACCCGATTGCTGTGGTCACAGGCGCCTATGCCCGCGACACCGCACAGATTTTTGACCACTTCAGCTTTGACGACGAAGCCGTTGCAGAGCAAGCCCGGGCCGTTCTGGAAGACTTGCCGGTGCAAGCTATCAAGGTCGGTTTTGTGGGTAGCCCGGAGAACATCAGCGCCATCGCGGGTATCACAACCGACTACGACGAAGTGCCCGTGATCGCTTACATGCCCAACCTGTCCTGGTGGCGCGATGAGCTCATCGACGAGTACCTGGATGCCTTTCGCGAATTGTTGTTACCGCAGACCTCAGTGTTGGTTGGAAACCACAGCACGCTGTGGCGCTGGCTGCTGCCGGACTGGACTAGCGACCGCAGCCCTACAGCCCGGGACATTGCGCGGGCAGCTTCCGAGATGGGTGTGCCTTACACCCTGGTGACTGGCATTCCCCTGCCCGAGCAGTTTGTCGAAAACGTGCTGGCCTCACCCCAAACCGTGCTGGGGAGCGGCAAGTTTGAGCTGTTCGACGCCACCTTCTCCGGCGCGGGCGACACCTTGTCGGCCGCCCTCACGGCCCTGGTGGCCAGCGGCAACGACCTGGGCGAAGCCACCAGCGAAGCCCTGGGCTACCTCGACCGCTGCCTGGACGCCGGCTTTCGCCCAGGCATGGGCCACATCGTGCCCGACCGCATGTTCTGGGCCCAGCCTGAAGACGACGAGCCCGGCACGGACGAAGATGAAGAGACCCCGATCGACGAAGCACAGGCCCTCGAAGGCTTTGTAATGCCCCCCCATGACACCAAGCACTGATCTCAATATCCCCCTGTTTGAACGCGCCAAGGCGCTGATCCCCGGCGGCGTGAACTCTCCCGTGCGGGCCTTCAAGGCCGTGGGCGGCACGCCCCGTTTCGTCAAACGTGCGCAAGGCGCTTACTTCTGGGACGCCAACGATCAGCGCTTTATTGACTACATCGGCTCCTGGGGTCCGATGATCCTGGGCCACGGCCACCCTGCCGTGGTCGAAGCCGTGCAAAAAGCGGCGCTCGAAGGCTTCAGCTTCGGCGCGCCCACCGAGCGCGAAGTGGAGCTGGCCGAAGAGATCTTGAGCCTGGTGCCCTCCATGGAAATGATCCGCCTCGTCAGCTCGGGCACCGAAGCGGGCATGAGCGCCATTCGCCTCGCGCGCGGCGCCACCGGCCGCAGCAAGTTCATCAAATTCGAGGGCTGCTACCACGGCCATGCCGACTCGCTGCTGGTCAAGGCCGGCTCGGGCCTGGCCACGTTTGGCAACGCCACCAGCGCGGGCGTGCCGCCCGAAGTGGTGCAGCACACCCTGGTGCTCGAATACAACAACGTCGCCCAGCTCGAAGAAGCCTTTGCCCTGCACGGCAAAGAACTGGCCTGCGTGATGATCGAACCCATCGCGGGCAACATGAACTTTGTGCGCGCCAGCGTGCCCTTCATGAAGCGCTGCCGCGAGCTGTGCACCGAATACGGCGCGCTGCTGGTGCTGGACGAAGTGATGACCGGCTTTCGCGTGGCCCTGGGCAGCGCGCAAAGCGTGTATGCCAAAAGCATCCCCGGCTTCAAACCCGACATCACCGTGCTGGGCAAGGTGATTGGCGGGGGCATGCCACTGGCGGCCTTTGGCGGCCCACGCGCCATCATGGAGCACCTGGCCCCGCTGGGCGGCGTGTACCAAGCAGGCACCTTGTCGGGCAACCCGGTGGCCACCGCCTGCGGCCTGACCACGCTGCGCGAGATCAAGAAGCCCGGCTTCTTTGATGCGCTGTCGGCCTCCACCCGCTCGCTGGTCGATGGGCTGGCGCAAGCCGCCAAGGACGAAGGCGTGCCCTTCAGCGCCGACTGCGAAGGCGGCATGTTCGGCTTCTTCCTGCTGCCCGAGCTGCCCCAAAACTACCCCGCCGTGCTCAAGACCGACAGCGCCCGCTTCAACCAGCTATTCCACGGCCTGCTCGATCGCGGCGTGTACATCGCCCCCGCGCTGTACGAGGCGGGCTTTGTCAGCGGCGCCCACACGGCCGACGACATTGCCGCCACCGTGGCCGCTGCGCGCGAAGTGTTTAAAACACTATCAAAACAATAGCTGCTTGCGCTTATTCTGTAAGCGCTAGAGCCTATTTTTATTCAAAACCGCAGCAGCGGCGACAGCGCCTCTGCCCGGTTCACACCATCGTCATGCGGCGCAGGCAGTCTCGGGGGCTTTACCCCACCGGCCTGCGCCATGACCGACAAACTCCTCTCCTCCCCCCACCCCATCCGCGACGCCGCCGAGGCCCACCCCAGCCGCCGCCACTTTGTGCGCCAGATGGGCCTGGCCGCCGCCGCCCTGGGCACCCTGCCCCTGGCGGCCTGCGGCGGCAGCGACGATGTACCCGCTGTGCAGTTTGCCCACGGCCTTGCCAGTGGCGACCCACTGGCCGACCGGGTGATGCTGTGGACCCGTGTGACGCCACCCACTGGCCACACCAGCGACATCCCGGTCGATTGGGAAGTCGCCACCGACAGCGCCTTCACCACCCTCGTGGCGCAGGGGCAGGCCACCGCGCTCGCCAGCAAGGACTTCACCGTCAAGGTCGATGCCACCGGCTTGAAGGCCGCCACTGCGTACCACTTCCGCTTCAAGGCCTATGCGGCCACATCCACCACTGGCCGCACCCGCACCCTGCCCACGGGCAGCGTGGCGCAGGTCAAGCTGGCGGTGTTCTCGTGCGCCAACTACCCCGCGGGCTACTTCAACGTGTACGCCGACGCGGCCAAGCGCAACGACCTGGACGCCACGGTGCACCTGGGCGACTACATCTACGAATACGGCCAGGGCGGCTACGCATCGGCCAACGCAGGCGCCATGGGCCGCCTGTCTGCGCCTGCCAATGAAATCGTGAGCCTGGCCGACTACCGCCAGCGCCACGCGCAGTACAAGACCGATGCCGACCTGCAGGCCCTGCACGCCGCTGCCCCCATGATTGCCGTGTGGGACGACCACGAAGTCACCAACGACACCTGGCGCGATGGAGCCGAGAACCACCAAAGCGCCACCGAAGGCAGCTTCAGCGCCCGCAAGGCCGCCGCCATGCAGGCCTACCACGAGTGGATGCCCACCCGCAACGCGCAGCCCGAGCTGATCTACCGCAGCTTTGCCTTTGGCAACTTGGTGGCGCTGCACATGCTCGACACCCGCGTCATCGCCCGCGACGAGCAACTGAGCTACAGCAAGTTCTTCACCGCCAGCGGCTTGGATGCGGCGGGCTTTACGGCGGCCGTGGGCAGCGCCACCCGCCAGCTGATGGGCACCACCCAAACGCAATGGTTGCAGCAGCAAATGGCCGCATCCACCGCCACCTGGCAGGTGCTGGGCCAGCAGGTGCTGATGGGGCGCATGAACATCCCTGCGCCCATCCTCATGGAAACCCTGCAGCCCGGCGCAGGCGTCAGCGTCAGCCAGTACGCCGCCCTGGTGGCCCGTGCACAAAGCAACCCCAGCAGCCTCACGCCCGCAGAGCAGGCCATCCTGGCGCAGCCCTCCATCCCCTACAACCTGGACGCCTGGGACGGCTACCAGGCCGCGCGCGAGACGGTGCTGGCCACCTCGCGCAGCCTGGGCAAAAACCTGGTGGTGCTGGCGGGCGACACGCACAACGCCTGGGCCAACGAGTTGCTGGACATGAACGGCAAGGCCGTGGGCGTGGAGTTCGCGACTTCGTCCGTCAGCTCCCCAGGGTTTGAGGAATACCTGCCCAATGAAAAGCCCGCCACGCTGGCAGGCGCGCTCGAACAGCTGATTGGCCCGCTGCAATACTGCGACACCTCGCGCCGTGGCTACATGGTGGTCACCGCCACGGCCACCGAATGCCGGGCCGACTGGGTGTACGTGAACACCATCACCAGCCGCAGCTACACCGCCAGCACGGGCAAATCCCTCAAGGTGCTGGCGGGCAGCGGGGGCGTGGGGCGTATCGTCACGGCCTGAAGTACCGCAACCAATCCCCACCGCCCACCGTTCGCGCTGAGTCTGTCAAAGCGCCGCCCAAGCTGCGCCCAGGCTTCGACAGGCTCAGCCCGAGCGGGTTGGGTTTTCATCGGATTCTTGCCGGGCTTTCGTCCACCGTGCGTTCAATGGCGGTGCACCAGATGCGGAGCTGCATGCCGCTCGACGCTCTACCCGCCGCTACAGCAGCCCTCGCAACTCTCGCGCCGCCTCCTGCAGCAGCGGCAGCATGTCGCGCTGCAGCGTCTGCGCCTGCATTTGCTGGGGTGATGCCACCACGTTGAGCGCCGCCACCGTCTGCCCCTGCAGATTGCGCAGCGGCACGGCCAGAGCATGCACACCCAGCTCGTGTTCTTCCACAGCGAGGCAAAAATCGTCGCGCCGTGCTGCGGCCACCACCTTGCGCAAGGCCCCCACTTGCGTGAGCGTGTGGGGCGTAAGGCGTTGCAGCGTGCAGCCCTTGAGCCACTGCGTGAGTTCCACCGGCGGCAAGGCCGCCAGCAGCACACGCCCTGTGGACGTGGGATGCGCGGGCAGCCGTGCCCCCAGATGCAAACCGTAGGCCAGCACCCGCGAAGGCACGCCATACACCCCGCTGCGCGCGACGATCACGACCTCGCTGCCATCCAGCACCACGGCCGAAAACGACTGCTGCGTCTGCGCCGCCAGCCGGTTGAGCGTGGGCTGCAGCACACGCGGCAGCCGCGCCGAGGCCAGATAGCTGCCAGAAAACCGCAGCACCTTGGGCGCCAGCCAGAAATAGCTGCCATCCGTTTCCAGATACCCCAGGTGTGCCAGTGTCAACAGATGGCGGCGCGCCGCAGCGCGCGTGAGGCCCGTGCGCTGCGCCGCCAGCGTGGCATTGAGCCGCTGGCGCTCCGTGTCAAAACTCTCCAGCACCGCCATGCCCTTGGCCATGCCTTCAATGAAATCTGCCTTGGAAATGGGAACGGTGGTCATGCGGGTTCCAGGGAGGACGGGCCAGTTAGGCGGTGAGTAATCGGTTGCGGTTGGTGGCCCAAGGCATGGCGCGGCCCCTGCGTTGGTCCAGGGGTAAGCATGGCGCAGTATGCTGCCACCGAAGATTGCGCGATGATCGCACAAGACACTCAACTATCGCACGCTAGAGGAGCATCCCACCACCCAATTGATCTGGATCAACCTACGCTCAGTGCTGTTCTCTTTTCGCCTTGACCCATGCAAACCGGGACCCAGCAGTTGCCTCACCTTGGGGGTGCATTGCGAGTCTGAGCCCCGCGTCTGCGCGAGTCACGGCATGACCGTTTTTCCAACGCCTTTGTGAGGTTGTCCACCATGCGTACCCAAGTCGCCATCATCGGCGCAGGCCCTGCCGGCCTGCTTCTCGGCCAGTTGCTCTACAAATCCGGCGTTGACGCCATCATCATCGAACAGCGCAGCCCCGACTACGTGCTCGGCCGCATTCGCGCCGGGGTGCTGGAACAGGTCAGCATGGACCTGCTTGACCAGGCTGGCGTCGGCGCACGCGCCCATGCCGAAGGACTGCCCCACGACGGCATCGAGCTGCTGTTCAAGGGCGCACGCCACCGCATTGATCTGCACGAACTCACTGGCGGTAGCCGCGTGACGGTGTACGGCCAGACCGAAGTGACGCGCGACCTGATGGACGCCCGAGCTGCAGCAGGCCTGACCACCGTGTACGACGCGCAGAACGTGCAAGTGCACGACCTTGACAGCCAAAACCCCCGCGTGACTTACCAGAAGGACGGCCAGACACACGAGCTGGCCTGCGACTTCATTGCAGGCTGTGACGGCTACCACGGCGTGTGCCGCGCCAGCGCCCCGGCCGACTTGCTCAAGACCTACGAGCGCGTGTACCCCTTCGGCTGGCTGGGTGTGCTGGCCGATGTGCCCCCCGTCTCGCACGAACTCATCTACGCCAACACCGAGCGCGGCTTTGCGCTGTGCAGCATGCGCAGCGCCACCCGCAGCCGCTACTACGTGCAGGTACCCAACACCGACAAGATCGAGAACTGGAGCATCGACCAGTTCTGGACCGAGCTGGGCAACCGCCTGGACCCCGAGGCACGCGCCAATCTGGTCACGGGCCCTGCGCTGGAGATGAGCATTGCTCCACTGCGCAGCTTTGTCGCAGAGCCTATGCGCTTTGGCCGCATGTTCCTGGCGGGCGACGCTGCCCACATCGTGCCACCTACAGGTGCCAAGGGTCTGAATCTGGCCGCCAGCGACGTGGGCTTTCTGTGGACTTCGCTCACCGAGTTCTACAACGAAAAATCCTCGACAGGCATCGACACTTACTCCGACCGCTGCCTGCGCCGCGTGTGGCGCGCCGAGCGCTTCTCGTGGTGGTTCACATCGCTGATGCACCGCTTTCCAGAGACCGGCGAATTCGGCCAGAAAATCCAGGAGGCAGAACTGGACTACCTCGTGAACTCGCGTGCAGCGTCGATTTCGCTCGCTGAAAACTACGTGGGCCTGCCGATGAATTTTGGGGCCTGAGCCCCAGCGGTCATCCCCCCCCAGAGTTGCCTGTCGCCCTCAGCGCGGGGCGGATGCGCCCTGCGCAGCGGCTGGCGGCACCGGCAATGACACCAGCCACTGCGCCATCTCGTGTGCCTGGGTCTCGGAGACCTGGGGTTGGCGAGGCATCACGGTGCGGCCCCACTCGCCCACACTGCCATTGCGGATCTTGCGGGCCAGGTAGTCCAACGCGTCAGCGCGGTCGCGATACCGCGCTGCGATCTGCTGGAACGGTGGACCCACGTAGTAGCGCTCCACGCCGTGGCAGCGCAGGCAATCAGATGCCTTGACCAGACGAAGCCCTGGGGATCCGGACGGCGGTGGTGCAGAGCCGCTGTTCCCGCCCGGCCCTGAGGCCCCCTGGGCAGCCTCCGGCAGATCAGCACCCGGCTGCAGCATGCGCCAGCCCAGGTTGAGCATGCCAAGAACCACCAGCGCACTGGATGCTCCCAGCGCCCATTTCAGCCAGCGGGGCCGGGGCGTCGGGCTCTCATCGTCGCGGTGCACGCTGTGGCGCCTGAGAAAGGGGGGTATGAATCAACGGCAGTTCAATGGCGAAAGTCAATGGCGGAAGTGGCGCACGCCGCTGAACACCATGGCCACGCCGCGTTCGTTGGCGGCGTCAATCACCTCTTGGTCGCGCATGGAGCCGCCGGGCTGGATGACGCAGGTGGCACCTGCATCCACCACCACATCGAGGCCGTCGCGGAAGGGGAAGAACGCGTCGCTGGCCACCACCGTGCCTTGCAGCGACAGCTTGGCGTGCTCGGCCTTGATGCTGGCGATGCGGGCCGAGTCGAGGCGACTCATCTGGCCCGCGCCCACACCCATGGTCATGCCGCCCTTGCAGAAGACGATGGCATTGCTCTTGACGTACTTGGCCACCTTCCAGGCGAACAACAGGTCTTCCATTTCTTCCAGCGTGGGCTGCTTCTTGGTGACGACCTTGAGGTCAATCAGCGACAGCTCGTGGTTGTCGGCCGTTTGCAGCAGCAGGCCCGAGCCGATGCGCTTGGTGTCCATGGCGTTGCGGCCACGGCTCCAGTGGGTGGTGCCACCGTGGGCGGGCAGAGCGATTTTCAGCAGGCGCACATTGGCCTTGGCTTTGAAGATTTCCAGTGCCTCGGCAGTGAAGTCGGGGGCCATCAGCACTTCCACAAATTGCTTGCTGACCTGGGCAGCGGCAGCGCCGTCCACCGCGCGGTTGAAGGCGATGATGCCGCCGAAGGCGCTGGTGGGGTCGGTCTGGAAGGCCTTGCTGTAGCTGTCCAGCGCATCCAGGCCCACGGCCACGCCGCAGGGGTTGGCGTGCTTGACGATGACGCAGGCAGCGGCGTCAAAGCTCTTGACGCATTCCCATGCGGCATCGGCGTCGGCAATGTTGTTGTAGCTGAGTTCTTTGCCTTGCAGTTGCACGCCCGTGACCAGCGAGCCGGGCGCGGGGTGCAGGTCACGGTACAGCGCGGCTTGCTGGTGGCTGTTTTCGCCGTAGCGCAGGTCTTGCACCTTGATGAAGGCGCCGTTGCTTTGGCCGGGGAACTGGCTGCGCTCGGGCACGTAGGTTTCCGACAGCTTGGCTTCGTCGAAGGTGACGGACGAGAGGTAGTCGCTGATGGCGCCGTCGTACTGGGCGATGCGGTTGAACGCGGCCACCGACAGGGCAAAGCGCAGTTTGTCGCTCAGCTTGCCGTTGGCTTTGAGCTCGGCCAGCACGGCGTCGTACTGGTCTGCGGCGGTGATCACGCCCACGTCTTTCCAGTTCTTGGCAGCGCTGCGCACCATGGCGGGGCCGCCAATGTCGATGTTCTCGATGGCGTCGGCCAGTGTGCAGCCGGCTTTGGCCACAGTGGCTTCAAAGGGGTAGAGGTTGACCACCAGCAGGTCGATGGTGTCAATGCCGTGCTCCTTCAGGGCCGCCATGTGGGCGGGCAGCTCGCGGCGGGCCAGCAGGCCGCCGTGCACTTTGGGGTGCAGGGTCTTGACGCGGCCGTCCAGCATTTCAGGGAACTGGGTGACTTCTGCCACCTCGGTCACGGGCAGGCCCTCTTTGGCCAGCAACTGCGCAGTGCCGCCGGTGGACAGCAGCTTGATGCCCAGCGCGTGCAGGGCTTTGGCAAAGTCAACAATGCCGGTCTTGTCGGATACGGAAAGGAGTGCGTTCATGGCCATGGTGGAGGTAAAGTTTTAGGTGAAATTGGGCTCTAGCGCTTATCCATCAAGCGCAAGCAGCTATATTTTTCATAGCAATCAGCCCCAGGGGGCAGCGCTGGCACGGATCAGAGCAGTTTGTGCTCCACCAGCTTCTTGCGCAAGGTGTTGCGGTTCAGGCCCAGCCATTCGGCCGCGCGGGACTGGTTGTTTTCGGCGTGGCTCATCACCACCTCCAGCAGCGGCTTTTCCACCACGCGCACCAGCATGTCGTACATGCCGTCGGGCGTTTCACCGCCCAGGTCGCGGAAGTAGCCCTGGAGGCTTTCACGGACGCACTCTTCAATGTGTTGTTTGCTCATGCAGGCAATCCCTCTTGTTCTTCTGCGTCGATCAGCGCCGCCGTGGCGGCGGGCATGCGGTCCATCTGGGTGCCCAGGGCTTCCAGAAAATCGGCCACCGCCTGCCACTGCGTGGCGCTGTCTTCTATCGTGTTGATGTGCTGCCTGAAGGCCTCGCCGCCCGGCAGGGCACGCAGGTACCACGCAATGTGCTTGCGGGCGCTGCGCACGCCGGTCAGCTCGCCATACAGGCCGTAGTGGTCGTGCAAATGGTCTAGCAGCAGGCGGCGCACCTCGGCCACCAGGGGTGGGGCCAGGTGCTCGCCAGTCGCCAGAAAGTGGCCGATCTCGCGGAAGATCCACGGCCGCCCCTGGGCCGCACGGCCAATCATGATGGCGTCGGCACCGGTGGTGGCTAGCACATCGCGCGCCTTCTCGGGCGAGGTGATGTCGCCGTTGGCCACCACGGGTACCGTCACCGCCGCTTTCACGGCAGCGATGGTGTCGTACTCGGCCTGGCCCTTGTAGCCCTGCTCGCGCGTGCGGCCATGCACCGTCAGCATCTGGATGCCGATGGATTCAAACTGGCGCGCCAGGGATACGGCGTTTTTGTGCTGCTGGCACCAGCCGGTGCGCATCTTCAGCGTGACAGGCACGTTGAACGGTGCGCAGGCCTCGACCACCGCCTGCGCGATGGACACGGCCAGCGCCTCGTCCTGCATCAGGGCGGAGCCCGCCCACTTGTTGCACACCTTCTTGGCCGGGCAGCCCATGTTGATGTCGATGATTTGCGCGCCGCGCTCTACGTTGTAGACCGCGGCCTCGGCCATCATCTGCGCCTCGGTGCCGGCAATCTGCACGGCAATGGGCCCCGGCTCCCCTTCATGGTTGGCCCGGCGCGAGGTCTTGAGGCTGTTCCACAGGTCCTTGCGCGAGGTCACCATCTCACTGACCGCATACCCCGCCCCCAGCGCCTTGCACAGTTGGCGAAACGGCCGATCGGTGACGCCCGCCATCGGGGCGACGAACAACCGGTTCGCCAAAGGAATGTGGCCGATGTGCATGGAGGGAGTTGAGGAAGGGGCAGCAGCGGATGCTGAAAAAGGAGGCAGGATTGTACCTGCTCAAAATTTCAGCAAATGAAATGTTGCGCCCCCTGAAAATCGGGCGCTTTTCGTCCCATCGAGCGCGCGGCCGGTCCAGCTGAGCTGCGCTGCGCAGGGGGCCATGTCATCGCACGGCCAGGCCAGCACCAGGGGGGCTCAGGGGTGCAGCGCCGCGCAGCGCAAAGCGCCACCACGCATCGGGGGAGTTCTCCCACTGGTGGCGGGCCATCGTCGCACGCAGCCAGGCACGGTTGTGCAACACATCGGGCGAGAAGCCCTGGGCCGCCGACCCGGCCCCTGCCAGCGCCCCCCCTGCAGGCGTGCCCATGCCCACATCGTGGCCGTCGGCCAACGGCCCTCGCACCACTTTGCGGGCTTTCATGCCATTCACCACACGCACCTGCACCATCCAGCCACCACCCGCAGCCGCGCAGGTCGCCTGCAGCGCCATGCCCTGCAGCTGCAGTTCCTGGGCAACCCGCTGCAGGGCGGCACGCGCTGAGGGTGTTTCGCCGCAGTGGGTGGTGGGCTGCGCCGCTGCGGGACAGGATTCAGGCACCGCCGCCTGGAGGCCAGGCATGCAGGCCGCCATCAGCAGCACCAGACACTGCGGCAGCCAGCGCGCGACGAGGGACACACCCACGACAAGGTGCGGTGACTCAAAGCGTTGCACAGTGCCTCCTGGTTGGGACGTTCGGGGAACGTCGTGAAGAGCACGATAGAAAAGATGCCTGCTGCAAGCTATGCGCAGATGGCGCAGTCCGGCGTAGGACAGCGTCCCCGGGGCCAGGCGTACGCGCTGCGCAGCCCTACACTTGATCCCCATGGAAATCTGGATGCATCAGCTGCTGGAATGGCTTGCGCTGCCGCAGTTCGGCCTGAGCACGGTCTTTGTGGTGGCCTTCGTCTCCGCCACGCTCCTGCCTTTGGGCTCAGAGCCCGCCGTGTTCGGCCTGATCAAGCTCAACCCCGAACTCTTCTGGCCTGCCATCCTGGTGGCCACGGTCGGAAACACGCTGGGCGGCGGCGTAAGTTGGTGGATGGGCCTGGGTGCCCACAAGGTGGTGGACAAGGCCCGTGGCAGTGCCACTGAAGTTCATGCGCTGAACTGGCTTCGGCGCTTTGGCGCCCGCGCCTGCCTGATGAGCTGGCTGCCCTTGGTGGGCGACCCGCTGTGTGCGGTGGCGGGCTGGCTCAAGCTACCGTTCTGGCCCTGCCTGGCCTACATGGCGGTGGGCAAGTTCTTCCGCTATCTGGTCATGACCAGCATTCTGCTGTACCTCATGCCAGGCCATCTGGCGGTGTGAACGGCTTGCAGGGCGTGCGTCCAGTGGGCGTCACCGCCGCCGCCTCCTATCGAAACCCGTGGGGAGTGCTGTCAGACTGCAGCGAATCGCCCCGCATGACCGGTTCCTCCACAACCACCTGGTTGCGCCCTCCCTCCTTGGCCATGTACATGGCGGTATCCGCACGTGAGAAGAACTCCAGCACCGACTCGCCCAGCACATACTGCGTGACCCCGACCGACACTGTCACCCGGCCTTTGAGCAAACCGGCCCAGGCATGGGTTTCCACCTGGGCACGGATGCGCTCGCAGGTGTTGAGCGCAGGCAGCAATGAAGTACCAGGGAAGATCAGCAGGAACTCTTCCCCACCATACCGGCCGAACAGATCGCCACCACGCACCCCCTGCTGCGCTATGCGGGCAAAGGTGCGCAGCACCTCGTCACCCCCCAAGTGCCCCAGTTCATCGTTGATGCGCTTGAAATGGTCAATGTCCAGCACGGCCAGGCACAGCGGGATGCCACTTTCATCGGCCAGCTGTTTCTGCGCCTCCAGTGCGGCCAGCACATAGCGGCGGTTGAAGCACCCCACCAGCAGATCACGCTGTGCATCTTCCTGGATGTTCTTGATCTTGCGGCTTGCGTGGTAAAGACTGCGGTACAACCGCTGCACCCGGCCCATGAGCGCGATGAACGCGGGCAACGAAACCGCCAGGGCCAGCCAATGCAGGGTCTCCAGGCGCAATAAGGCATCGTTCTGCTGCTCTAGGTAATGCAGTCCCACCACCCCGGCATAAAGACACAACGTGCAGGCCGCCAGCGCCAGCAACGTGGGCCGTGGCACGGTAAATACGCCATAGGCCACGGCGACGAAGGCGAATGGCGTCAACAAAATCTGCGTCACAGGCGCCAGATAGCAAATGCCAAGCATGCACATGAGCGCCGAGGCCACCATGGCCAGCTTCAGGTGCCGGTGCCGCACATGTTTGTGCAAGCCCATGTTGAACACGCCCCAGAAGACAGCACTCACCACAGCTACCAGCACACCCAGCACGGCGAGCACCTGCACATCCACCATGCCCAGCGCACAAAACCCCAGCATCCCGAGCGCGTAAAGCCCCGTCAGGCCGCCTGCCAGTAGCCATCTGTCAAGCGCGCTGCGCTCACTGCGCGACCCCATACCATCCAGCGCACGGCGGGCCGGGCGCACCGCTGCTGAAGACGAGTCATCGAACTCCATCACAGCGTCGGACAATGGAAAGGCGTCCGTCGCTGCAAACGGATTCTTGCGACCAAAAAACATGTGGAAGTAGCCTGGGACCAGGTTTGTTCGGGTGATAAGTCACCGAAATGCGCAGACTGCAGGCACCATCATCCGGCAGGCAAGCCCGCGCATCTTACGCAGAACTGACAAGGTCGCGCTCCGTGTTTTCCAGTAGCGCACCTCCACTCAGGAGCTACGGAAACCGTGCAGCACCCTGCAGGCTCGATTCACGGCCCCCCGCCCCACCTCCCACGCACGGGGGCCGAAAGAGCCCGTATCTCCCTCAAGCTGCGACAACCTTCCGACGCACCCACCAGCCTTCCAGGCTGTAGACCAGCAACGCAGCCCAGATCAAGACAAACCCCACCAGGCGCACAGGCTCAAACGGTTCATGGAACAACCATACACCCAGCGCAAACTGCAGGCTCGGCGAAATGTACTGCAGGATACCCAAGGTGGACATGGGGATCAGGCGCGCGCCCGCCGCAAACAGTAAAAGCGGCACGGCCGTCATCGGGCCCGCCAGCAACAGCCACCCAACGGTGGCGGGCGCGCCATGCACCAGCGCACCCTGGCCCTGCCAGGCCCACCAGCCCAGCACCATACCGGCCACAGGCGCGAGCACCAGGGTCTCCAGCGCGAGGCCCTCCAGCGCACCCAGCACTGCCACCTTGCGCAGCAGTCCATAGAAGCCAAAACTCAGGGCCAGCACCAGCGCAATCCAGGGCAGTCGACCTGCCTGCACGGCCAGCCACAGCACGCCAGCGGCAGCCACGGCCACTGCCAGCCATTGGCCCGGGCGCGGCCGCTCACGCAGAAACACAAACCCCAGAGCGACGTTGACCAGCGGAAGAATGAAATAGCCCAGGCTGGCGTCCACCACATGCTGGTTCTGCACCGCCCACACGTAGGTGAGCCAGTTGCCCGACAGCAGCATCGCAGACAGCACAAATGCTGCCAGCACCTTGGGCTGACGCAGCACAGACGCCATCCATGACCATTGCCTGCGCACCATCAGCACGCCGAACACGAACACCAGCGACCACAGCGTGCGGTGCATCACCACCTCGAGCGAGGGGACATCCGCCACCTGCTTGAAATACAGGGGAAACAGGCCCCAGGCGGTGTACGCCAAGGCGGCGTAGAGAACTCCAGTGTTCATAGAAGTCGGCGTTCAGGCAATCAAAGTGACCACGACGCCTTCCCGTAGCCGTAAAAAATCCCTGCACGCCAGGGGCTGTGCAGGGATGTAGGCCACCAGACCATGACGATCCGATGGGGTTTGCTGCGCTTTAGACGTTGAACAGGAAGTTCAGCACGTCGCCATCCTTGACCACGTACTCCTTGCCTTCGGCGCGCATCTTGCCAGCGTCCTTGGCGCCCTGCTCCCCCTTGTAGGCGATGAAATCGTCGAAGGCAATCGTCTGCGCACGGATGAATCCACGCTCGAAGTCGCCGTGGATCACGCCGGCCGCCTGGGGTGCCGTGTCACCGATGTGGATGGTCCAGGCACGCACCTCCTTCACGCCAGCGGTGAAATAGGTCTGCAGGCCCAGCAGCTTGAAGGCGCCCCGGATCAGGCGTGCGAGGCCAGACTCGGTCTGGCCCATTTCAGCCAGGAACATGTCACGGTCTTCGTCGCTCATTTCAGCCATTTCGGCTTCCATCTTGGCGCAGATGGCCACCACGGGGGCGTTCTGGCTGGCGGCGTAGTCCTTGAGGCGGTCGAGGAAAGGGTTGTTCTCAAAGCCGTCTTCGCTCACGTTGCCCACGAACATTGCGGGCTTGGCGGTGATCAGGCACAGGGACTTGAGCAGCGGCTGCTCTTCCTTGGTGATCTCGACCGAGCGGGCGGGCTTGCCTTCATTGAGCGCAGCCTGGATGCGCGTGAGCAGCGCCACCAGCTTGGCGGCATCCTTGTCGTTGCCCGACTTGGCAGCCTTGGTGTAGCGATTGAGCGCCTTTTCGACGGTGCCCATGTCGGCCAGGCACAGTTCGGTCTGGATCACCTCGATGTCCGAGATCGGGTCCACACGGCCAGCCACGTGGATCACGTTGTCGTCTTCAAAGCAGCGCACCACGTTCACGATGGCGTCGGTTTCGCGAATATGGGCCAGGAACTGGTTGCCCAGGCCTTCACCCTGGCTGGCACCGGCCACCAGACCAGCGATGTCCACAAACTCGACAATGGCGGGCACGATCCGCTCGGGCGAGATGATCTCGGCCAGTTGCTGCAGGCGGGGGTCCGGCACTTCCACCACGCCCACGTTGGGTTCAATGGTGCAGAACGGATAGTTTTCGGCGGCGATACCGGCCTTGGTCAGCGCGTTGAAAAGGGTGGACTTGCCGACGTTGGGCAAGCCCACGATGCCGCATTGGAGGCTCATGGCAGGGCTTTCTGGATTTCGGAGACAAACCGCCGATTTTACGGGCCTGCCAGCTGTCACCCGTTCAAGCCGTATTCACACCGTCAGTCGAAACGCAGATTGGCCGCCACCCGCTGCCCCACGCGCAGCATCTGGCCCGCCCCCTGGCGCACGATGGCATTCATTCCGAACGTGATGGCGCCATTGAGACGCTGGTCCTTCCGATAGGTACGGAGGGTGTCACCCACCGACGGGTTGCTTTCAGCGGTAGCGGGGTCGATGTCAGGAATGGGGCACCGCGAGCAGGGCTTGACAGGCTGCAGGTGGATTTCACCCACTTGCGCATCCACACACACCAGATCCACTCGGTCCTCGTCATGCGCGTCCACCCCTGCCAGGACCACATTGGGCCGAAACCGCTCGATCCCTGCAGCGGTATGGCCTGCCGTCTGAAGCCGCACATTCAGCTCGTCCATGGAAGCCTGGCTGGCGAGCAACAAGGGAAAGCCATCGGAAAACTGGTTCGGTGCCTCGATACCGCCCGTCCACTCCATGCTGGACAAGCGGCGGTATTCCGGGTCGAAACGGACAAGGCGGCAGGGCTGGCCGAGGAAGTCCGTGAACCACTGCGCCGCCACGGCGCCCATGTCCCAGGCGGGCACCGTGTCGCGCCACACGGTCACTGTGGCGGGCGCCTCGACAGCATCGATGGCCACATGCAAGGCCAGCATGCCAGGCGCACGCAGCACCATCTCATCGGCTTTGAGCTGCGGGCGAATCAGCGCCATGCGCGGCAACGTGCGCTGGGTTACAAACATGCCCTCAGCGTCTACCACCATCCAGGCACGGTCCAGATCGAGCCCCGTATCGGTGAGCAAGGCCTCCTGCACTTCAATGCCGGCACACGACTTGACGGGATAGACAAACAGGCGCGCGATGGTGCCCGACAGATCGGAATCAGGGTGGAAACTCACGCGAAGGTGCTCCTCAAAAATAACCGGTTGGACAGCGAGCCCGATTTTGCACCGCGCCCACGGGCCCAGGCCCACTCCTACAATGCCGCCATGGCCCCAACCTTTGATATCTGTATTCGCGGCACTGGCATCGTGGGCAAAACGCTGGCTCTGCTGCTGGCCCGCGAACGACTGAAAGTGGCCCTGCTTCCCGCGCCCGGCCCGAAGCCCCCCGCAGCCGCCGATGTGCGGGCCTATGCGCTGAACGTAGCATCGCGCAATCTGCTGGAATCGCTTCGTAGCTGGCCCGAAAGTGAGCACGCCACCGCCGTGCGATCCATGCATGTTCAGGGAGACCAGGATGGCGCCGTGCATTTTGATGCGCCCACCCAAGGGGTGGAAGCCCTGGCCTGGATCGTTGACGTTCCCGCACTGGAAGCCCGCCTCGCCGAAGCGGTGCGCTACCAGCCACAGGTTGAAACAGTCGATACCCCCGTGCCGGCGGCACTGACCGTGGTGTGCGAGGGCCGCGCCAGCAGCACGCGCGAAGAGTTTGGCGTGGATTTTCAGGTGACGCCATATGGGCAACATGCCATCGCCACCCGATTGCAGTGTGAACACGCTCACGAACAGGTGGCACGACAATGGTTTTCTCCAGACGGCATCCTGGCATTTTTGCCTTTGGGTGGCCCGCAGGGGAACTCCGTGGCGGTTGTGTGGTCCGTCTTGCAGGAACAGGTCGCGCCGCTAATGGCCTTGTCCCCCGAAGAATTCGCGCAAAAGCTCCAGGCGGCCAGCCGAGAATCACAGGGTAGGCTGACACTCTCTGCGGACCGCGCAACCTGGCCCTTGCAGTTGGCCAAAGCGGATCGCTGGTGTGGAAGCCTGCCATTTGCCGGGAAGCATCTGCGCAGTTGGGTGCTGGCTGGCGACGCGGCGCACAACGTGCACCCGCTCGCGGGCCAGGGGCTGAACCTGGGACTGGCGGATGCCCAGGCCCTGGCTGGCGCACTGCACCGGCGCGACTACTGGCGCAGCGTCGCTGATCTGCGGTTGCTGCGGAGCTATGAACGTGAGCGCAAGGCAGCCCTTCTGCCTATGGGATTGGCGACGGATGGACTGCAACAGCTCTTCGCCCGCCCGGAAGGGCCGCTGCAGGCGCTGCGCAATTGGGGAATGAAGGGCTTTGAATTGAGCGGCCCATTGAAGCACTTCGTGGCCCGCCAGGCCATGGGAAATAACTGACCACACCGTTGGCCGCCACTCGGAAGCCACAAGATCGTTTGAACGAGAACACCATGAAACTGATTCCCACCTTGCTCGCAGCCGCATTTGCCACCAGTTTTGCCGCATCTGCCCAAGAAGCGGACATTCGCAAGGCGCTTGCCGAACGCATCCCGCAAATGGACAAGATTGACGAGGTACGGCCTACCCCCATGAAGGGCCTCTACGAAGTCCGCATAGGGACAGACCTGTTCTACACAGACGCCAAGGGTAACTATGTGATCCAGGGCGAACTCATCGATACGAAAGTGCGCAGAAATCTGACCGAGGACCGCATCGCCAAGCTCACGGCTGTTGAGTTCTCCGCCCTTCCCCTCAAAGATGCCTTCACGATCGTGCGCGGTGACGGAAAGCGCAAGCTGGCCGTGTTCGAGGACCCTAACTGCGGCTATTGCAAGCGCTTCGAACGCGATCTGCAAAACGTTGATAACGTGACGGTCTACCTTTTCCTGTACCCCATCCTCAGCCCCGACTCGGCTGAAAAATCGCGCAACATCTGGTGCGCAAAAGACCAGGTGACGGCCTGGCAGGATTTGATGGTGCGGGACAAGCCGGTACCCGCAGCGAGCTGCGATACCAGCGCCTTGCAACGCAACTTGGCCTTTGGCCGCAAGCACAAGATCACGGGAACGCCCACACTGATTTTTGCCAACGGCGCCCGCGTGCCTGGGGCCATTGGTGCCAAGGAAGTCGAAAAGCGCCTGGCAGAAGCTAGCGGCGAAACCCCAGCCACAAACTAATCCGCGCTTTTCATGCGAGTGGGTCAACGCCCACCAAGAGCCGCGCCACCTGCCGTAACGCCAAAACCTGCAGTTCCCCATGCCCTCAACCCGCAAACCAGAACCGGCTGACATTCACTACCGCGTTGAGCCAGCAGACCTGCATGGCCACCTCTTTCGCGTCACGCTGACAGTCGCCCACCCTTCTGCATGGCAGGAAGTCTCGCTGCCGATCTGGATTCCAGGGAGCTATCTGATACGGGAGTTCTCCAAAAACCTGCAAGAGTTGAAGGCATGCCAGGGCAAGCGGGCGGTGAAGCTCGCTCAGTTGGACAAGCATCGGTGGCACGCCGAATGCAACCCGGATCAGCCCCTCGTGCTGACTTATGCCGTCTGCGCCTACGACACTTCGGTGCGCACGGCCTGGCTCGATGCGTCGCGCGGCTTTTTCAACGGCACCAGCGTATGCCTGCGCGTGCAAGGCCAGGAAACGCAACGCCACACGCTCGACATTGCCAGCACGGCTGCCACGGCCGATTGGTCAGTGGCCACCGGCTTGTCCCCCCTCCAGACAGACAAAAAGGGATTTGGCCTCTACGCAGCATCCAGCTACGACGAGTTAGTGGACTGCCCGGTGGAAATGGGCTTGTTCTGGACCGGAAGCTTCAAGGCCTGTGGGGTTCCGCACCGCTTTGTGGTGGCAGGTGCAGCGCCGTCTTTTGACGGCAAACGCCTGCTCGCCGACACCCAGAAGATCTGCGAGACCGCAATCCGCTTCTGGCATGGCAAAGACAAAGCGCCTTTCAAGAGCTACCTGTTCATGCTCAATGCCGTTGGTGATGGCTACGGAGGGTTGGAACACCGCAACTCCACCGCACTCATCTGCGGAAGGCGCGACTTGCCACGGGTCGATGAGGCCCGCGCTGGCGATGGATACACCACACTGCTTGGCCTGATCAGCCATGAGTACTTCCACGCGTGGAACGTCAAGCGGCTGCGCCCCGCCGAATTCGCACAATACGACTACGATCGTGAGAACTACACGGAACTGCTGTGGTTCTTCGAGGGATTTACCAGCTACTACGACGATTTGCTCCTGCGCCGTGCTGGGTTGATGGACGACGCTGCGTACCTGAAGCTCATCAACAAGACCATCAACCAGGTGCTCCAGACGCCTGGGCGGGCTGTGCAGACCGTGGCGCAGGCCAGCTTTGACGCGTGGGTCAAGTACTACCGCCAAGACGAAAACACCCCCAACGCAACAGTCAGCTACTACACCAAGGGCTCGCTGGTGGCGCTTTGCCTGGATCTTGTCCTGCGCCGCGAAGGCAAGACCAGCCTGGATGAGGTCATGCGCAGGCTGTGGGTGCGGTGCCAGGGCGGCCCGATGTCGCAGGACGATTTGCTGGCAGTATTGAAAGAACTGTCAGGCCGGTCCTTCGACGCAGAACTGGCGCGGTGGGTGCACAGCACCGTAGAACTGCCGCTGGCAGAGTTGCTGGAAGCCAACGGGGTTCTACTCAAGGCGGAGCCCCCCCAATGGGCGCAGCGGCTGGGGCTGCGAGTGGCCGAAACCCACAGCGTGCAAATCAAGACTGTGCTGCGAGGCGGCCCCGCGGAAAAGGCGGGTATGGCGGCTGGCGATGAGTGGCTGGGGCTAGATGTGAAAGGCCAGGGGTGGCGCATCAGCAAGCTGGAAGACGTGGCTTTTTATGCTGGCAACGAAACGTCCTTGACAGCCCTGGTAGCCCGAGATGGCAGACTGATGCGCTTACCGCTCGAACTGCCAGCCCGCAGTCCTGGAACGCCCTCCAAGAAAGCCCACCGTACCAATGCCACGCCGCACGACACGGTAAGCCTGTCGATTGCCGATGCCACGGCTGTGGGACGGTGGTTAAACCCAGCGCACTGAGCACAGGGCATGCCGCCTGAACAGCATGGTGTTCTGCCTGTCAACGCGTGGGTTCCGGCGTGCTTGGGTATATTTGTTTGCCTCGCCATAACAACCCATAAACCCAGGAGATCTCATGTCATTTGAAACTATCGAAGTCCGCGTCGAGGCGGACAAGGTCGGCATCGTCACCCTCAACCGGCCCAAGCAGCTCAACGCTTTGAACGACCAGCTCATGAATGAACTGGGTGCAGCACTCAAGGTCTTCGATGCAGACGAAAATATTGGCTGCATCATCGTCACGGGCAGCGAAAAAGCATTTGCCGCGGGTGCAGACATCGGCGCCATGGCGAAATACAGCTTTGCCGATACCTACAAAGGCGACTACATCACCCGCAACTGGGAAGCGATCCGCTCCATCCGCAAACCTGTGATTGCCGCTGTCAGTGGTTTCGCGCTGGGAGGTGGCTGCGAATTGGCCATGATGTGCGATTTCATCATCGCTGCTGACAACGCCAAATTCGGCCAACCCGAAATCAAACTGGGCGTAATCCCCGGCGCAGGCGGTACGCAGCGTCTGCCGCGCGCAGTGGGCAAATCCAAGGCGATGGACATGGCCCTGACCGGCCGCATGATGGACGCCGTGGAAGCCGAACGTTCTGGCCTGGTCAGCCGTGTGGTGCCCTACGACAAGCTCATGGACGAAGCACTGGGTGCCGCCATCATCATTGCAGGCTTCTCCCAAATCGCTGTAATGGCGGCCAAGGAGTCGGTCAACCGCGCCTTCGAGGGCGGCCTGTCGGACGGCGTGATGTTCGAGCGCCGCCTCTTCCACGCCCTGTTCTCCACCCAGGACCAGAAGGAAGGCATGGACGCTTTCATGAACAAACGCACCGCCAACTTTACACATCAATAATTTTTGTTCTATAATTTTGGTCTGCGGTCGTATAGCTCAGTTGGTTAGAGCGCAGCATTCATAATGCTGATGTCGGTGGTTCAAGTCCACCTACGACCACCAAATTCAACCCACAGTGCAAGCGCACTGTGGGTTTTTTATTGGGCAGCTGCGCCGCAAAATGGCAGCAGCTAGGGCTTGGCACCATTGGGTTTGAAGTTAAATCGACTGGAAATCCTTTGCCAACAAGCGCTAGCAGCTATCAATTTTGGAAACCTCCGCAGGTTGTCCCCGCTTTTAGAATCGCTGTTTCAGCCCCTGGATGTACACCATGAACCGCTGCACCACGACCTCCTTGCCTGCTTCCTCCCAAAATTGGCCGACGGCATCTGCACGAAAGCTCTTCGCGGCAGTAGCTTGCGCCCTGCTCTGCAGCACCCTGCCGGTGTCCGCCCAGGTACAGCCCGGACTTGGCGGTACGCGGACCTTTCCCGATGCGGCCCAGCGTGGCACCCTGACCCTCAACACGGCATCGGAGGCGACGCTCAATGGCCGCACCATCCGCCTGGCACCTGGCATGCGCCTGCTGAGCCCTCAGAACACGCTGGTCATGATGCACACGGTGCTGGGGCAGAGCTACAAGGTGAACTACGTGATCGAAAACAGCACCGGCATGCTGATCACTGCCTGGATCCTGACCCAGGGCGAAGCCGAGCAGCCCCGCAAGGGCAGCGACACGGTCGAGCACAACTACCGTAGCGAGTACGACGCCATCCGCAAGTGATGCGTTGACCCATCAGCCGCGCACTGTGTCACGGCGCGGTCCTTGGATGTTTGCGGTGCGCTGCGGCGCCTCGCCCTTTTTCTTTCTGATTGCTTGAGAGCCTGTCATGGCCAAAAAAGTCTTCATCAAAACCTTCGGCTGCCAGATGAACGAGTACGACTCGGACAAGATGGCCGACGTGCTGCACGCCGCCCAGGGCTACGAGCCCACGCAGAACGTGGACGAGGCCGACCTCATCCTCTTCAACACCTGCTCGGTGCGCGAAAAAGCGCAAGAAAAGGTCTTCAGCGACCTGGGCCGCATCAAGCACCTGAAGGCACGCGGTGTGAAGATTGGCGTGGGCGGCTGCGTGGCCAGCCAGGAAGGCGCCGAAATCATCAAGCGCGCCCCCTATGTGGACGTGGTGTTTGGCCCGCAAACCCTGCACCGCCTGCCCGAGATGCTGAACCAGCGCGAGCGCCTGGACAAGCCGCAGGTGGACATCAGCTTCCCCGAGATTGAAAAGTTCGACCACCTGCCGCCCGCGCGCGTCGAAGGTGCCTCGGCCTTTGTGTCGATCATGGAAGGCTGCAGCAAATACTGCAGCTACTGCGTGGTGCCCTACACCCGTGGTGAGGAAGTCAGCCGCCCGTTTGACGATGTGCTGGTGGAAGTGGCGGGCCTGGCCGACCAGGGCGTGAAGGAAATCACCCTGCTGGGCCAGAACGTGAACGCCTACCTGGGCAAGATGGGGGGCACCGCCGAGATTGCCGACTTTGCGCTGCTGCTGGAATACGTGTCGGACATTCCCGGCATTGAGCGCATCCGCTACACCACCAGCCACCCGAACGAATTCACGCCCCGGTTGATTGAGGCCTACGCCAAACTGCCCAAGCTGGCCAGCCACCTGCACCTGCCCGTGCAGCACGGCAGCGACCGCATTTTGATGGCCATGAAGCGCGGCTACACCGCCATGGAATACAAGAGCACCATCCGCAAGCTGCGCGCCATCCGCCCCGACCTGGCCATGAGCAGCGACTTCATCGTGGGCTTTCCGGGCGAGACGGAAGACGACTTCAACAAGATGATGAAGCTCATTGACGACATCCACTTTGACAACAGCTTCAGCTTTATCTTCAGCCCCCGCCCCGGCACACCCGCAGCCGGCCTGCACGACGACACGCCGCACGATGTGAAGCTGCGCCGCCTGCAGCACCTGCAAGGCGTCATCAACGCCAACATCAAGTCCATCAGCGAAAGCCGCGTGGGCACGGTGCAGCGCATTTTGGTGGAAGGCGCCTCCAAGCGCGACGCCACCGAGCTGATGGGCCGCACCGAGTGCAACCGCGTGGTCAACTTTGTGGGCCAGCCCCGCCTGGTGGGCCAGATGGTGGATGTGACCATCACCGAGGCCAAGGCCTACACCTTGCGGGGCGAAGTGCTGGTGCGCGAGGGCGCAGCGCTCACCGCCTGACCCCACCCCAACGCATGGCCCCACACCCCACGAGCCCCCCGCAGGCTCGCCCGCACGGCCCATCGTTTCAGCAACTGCTGCTGCTCGCCTTTTTGCTGATTGCGGGACTGCTGGGCGCCAGCGCCCTGCGGACGGTGTTCACCCTCGAAGCGCTGATGGGCCAAAGCCAAGCCAGCGCCGCCCAGGCGGCCGCGCTGAACGTGGCAGCCCAGGCGCTGAACCAGCGCGGCCAGGCCATGGAGCGCTCGGCCCGGCAATCGCTGGTGCTGAACGACCCCCTGCTGCGTCAAAGCTTTGACGACATGTCGGCCGATGCCCAGGGCATCGTGCGCCAACTGAGCGACGCGGGCCTGCCGCCCGCGCAGGCCCAGCAGTGGCAGGCCCGCATGCAAGCCGTGCGCGATTTGCTGCGCGCACCGCTGTGGCAATCGCTGGAGAACGAGCGCAGCGTGGCCGAAGAGTTTGTAGCGCTCGACACCCTGCACGCGACCATCACGCAATCGGTGCAAGAACTCAATGCCCGCCAGTCCACAGAACTGCAAGCGCGGGTGGACGCCAGCCGCCGCACCGTCATGCACCAACTGGTGGGAGCGATTGTGCTGGCGCTGGTGCTGGCGCTGTGGCTGGGCATCTGGCTGGCGCGGCCCTTCAAGCGGCTGGAGCGCGCCATTCGTCGCCTGGGCGAGAACCAGCTCGAAAAACCCGTGGCCATCAACGGCCCCGCCGACGTGCGCCGTGTGGGCCAGCAGCTGGAATGGCTGCGCCTGCGCCTGCTGGAGCTGGACGCCGACAAGGCGCGCTTTTTGCGCCATGTCTCGCACGAGCTCAAAACCCCGCTAGCGGCGCTGCGCGAAGGCGTGGCCCTGCTGCAAGACGGCGTGACCGGAGAGCTGAGCGAAGGCCAGAAGGAAGTGACGCAGATCCTGCACCAGAACACCCTGGTGCTGCAAAGCGAGATCGAGGCGCTGCTGCGCTTTAACGCCGCCGCTTTTGAGGCCCGCCAGCTGCAGCGGCGCGAGACCGATCTGATCGCCCTGCTGGAAGACCTAGTGGATGCACAGCGCCTGCAATGGCAGGCCCGCAGCCTGCGGGTGGAGGTGAGCGGCGCGCGCACCGTGCTGC
The DNA here is from genome assembly GCA_964031875.1 of Acidovorax facilis. Lineage (GTDB taxonomy): Bacteria > Pseudomonadota > Gammaproteobacteria > Burkholderiales > Burkholderiaceae_C > Acidovorax > Acidovorax facilis_A. The sequence continues at coordinate 87,422 of CAXIRU010000103.1, read as the reverse complement.
TGCTGGATGCAGAGAAAATCACCTCGGCGATGGGCAACCTGCTGTCCAACGCCATCCGCTTCTCGCCCGAGCAAGGCACCGTGCGCCTGGCCGTCTCGCGCACGCCCGGCCTGGTGCTGGTGGACGTGACCGATGACGGCCCCGGCGTGGCCCCTGCCGACCGGGCCCATGTGTTTGAACCCTTTTACCGGGGTGAGCGCCAGCCTGAGAACGCGGTGCGCGGCACCGGCATCGGGCTGTCCATCGTGCAGGAATACATCCACGCCCACGGCGGGCGGGTGCAGGTGCTGCAGATGCCCAGCGATACCTCCCGCTCATTTTTCCGAATCGAATTGCCTGATGTTTCCTGAACCGCAAGCCCTGCTGACTGACCGCCCTGCGCACTGGGCTACCCGCTGGGGCCTTGCCGCCTCATGCCTGTGCGCGGCCTGGCTGGCAGGCTGCGCCACGGCCCCCACACCGCCCGATGTGGCACCGGTGATCGCAACCCCAGCGGCAGAAGCGGCACCAGAGCCCGCCACCGCCGCAACCGAGCCACTGGCCATCGAAAGCGACGAATCCACCACGCCAACCAAAGACCTGCTGCGCGACACCCTGGCCTATGCCGACCGCACCCTGGGCGCCAGCACCACCGACCTGGCGCGTGAGACGGCCCGCCTGTCGGAGCTGGACGAGGGCAAGCCCTCGCGCGCGCTGCGCTTGGCGCTGGTGCTGGCCCAAACCCGCCAGCCCGTGGACACCGCCCGCGCCCTGGGCCTGGTGCAGCGCACCCTGGCCAACCCCCTCGCCCACGACCTGCACCCGCTGGCCCGCCTGCTGGAGGCGCGACTGACCCAGCAGCGCCGCCTGGAGGACCAACTGGAGCGCCAGGCCCAGCAACTGCGCGACGCCCAGCGCCGCAATGAGCAACTGAGCGAGCGCCTGGAAGCGGTGCGCGCCATTGAACGCAGCCTGACCACACGCCCCGTCCCCGCAACACCGGCCCCCCCCTCACCAGGCGCTGCCGCCAGCGGCGCGGGCAGCACCAACGGCAATGGCAACGCAAAACCCTGAGGCCCCACGCCATGCCCACCTCCACCCGCCCTCCTGCATCGCACAGCACCCCGCACCGCATCCTGGTGGTGGACGACGATGCCGACATGCTGCGCCTGCTGTCGCTGCGCCTCAAAGCCGCTGGGCACGAAGTGGTGGCCGTGGGCTCGACCGAGGCCGCGCTGGCGCAGCTCGACGTGGCCCGGCCACAACTGGTGCTGAGCGATGTGCGCCTGCCCGGCAAGGATGGCCTGGCGCTGTTTGACGAGGTGCACGCGCGCCACCCCTCGCTGCCGGTGATTCTGCTCACGGCGCACGGCACCATCCCCGACGCGGTCGAGGCCACATCGCGTGGCGTCTTCACCTACCTGACCAAGCCCTACGACGGCAAAGAGCTGCTGGAGAAAGTCGCCCAGGCCTTGGCCCTGAGCGCCCCCGCCGTGCACCAGGCCCACGCCAACGAGGCCTGGCGGGCCGACATCGTGAGCCGCTCGGCCCGCATGACCGACCTGCTGGCCGAGGCCTACTTGGTGGCCCAGTCGGACGCCAGCGTGCTGCTGCTGGGCGACAGCGGCGCAGGCAAAGAGCTGCTGGCCCAGGCCATCCACCGCGCCAGCCCCCGTGCGGGCAAGCCCTTTGTGGCGGTGAACTGCGGCGCCATTCCCGAGGCGCTGCTCGAATCCGAGCTGTTCGGCCACGTCAAAGGCGCCTTCACCGACGCCGTGAGCAACCACAAGGGGCTGTTCCAGGCGGCCGAGGGCGGCACGCTGCTGCTCGACGAAATCGGCGACATGCCACCCGCCCTGCAAGTCAAGCTGCTGCGCGTGCTGCAAGAGCGCGCCGTGCGGCCTGTGGGCTCCAGCCAGTCCATCCAGATCAATGTGCGCATCGTCTCGGCCACGCACCGCAACCTGGAGGTGGCCATGGCCGCAGGCCAGTTCCGCGAAGACCTGTACTACCGCCTGAACGTGGTGACGCTGCAATTGCCCACGCTGGGCGAGCGGCGCGAGGACATTGCGCTGCTGGCCAACCACTTTCTGGACAAGCTGGCCCGCAAGTACGACAAGCGCCTGTCGGGCTTTGCGCCCGAAGCGCTCAAGGCGCTCACGGCAGCCGCCTGGCCTGGCAACGTGCGCCAGCTCTACAACGTGGTGGAACAGGTGTGCGCCTTGTCCACCACACCGCTAGTGCCGCTGACGCTGGTGCAGCGGGCGCTGCGCATTCCGTCGGCCCAGGTGCTGAGCTTTGCCGAGGCCCGCCAGCGCTTTGAACGCGAGTATCTGGTGGACCTGCTGAAGATGACCGATGGCAACGTGGCCGACGCCGCCCGCCTGGCACAGCGCAACCGCACCGAGTTCTACCGGCTGCTGCAAAAGCACGCCCTGACCCCAGGGAATTTCAAGAACGATGCCAGCGACAACGAAGACGTCGCTGATGAGCGACACGACTAGCCCCTTGATTTCATTCAGTTTCTCCACGCCCTCCAACCCCACCGTCGCCATTCAGCGACAAAAACCCGGGAAGTGACTGGTATTCAAGGGCTTGCACAACTGCTTACATGCAATAGGCAATCTAAGGCTTTGATTTAAATAGGTTTTTTCAGGCTGGCACAGGGTTTGCCCTAGTCCCGGCATGCAAGCTGTTTTTCTTCATCGCTCAAGCGCGCCCCGGTGCCGACCGCAGGCCTCGCTGGCGCTGGCTGCCACCTTGTTGGCTGGCGCAGCACAGGCACACAACCTTGATTTCGACAGCGTCACCCGCATGGCACGGGAGCGCGCGGAGAAGCCGTATCGCGCATCCGGCGACAAGCTCCCCGCAGACCTCGCCAGACTCAACTATGACCAGGTGCGCGACATCCGCTGGCGCCCCGACCGGGCCCTGTGGCGTGCCGAGAAGCTGCCGTTCGAGGCCATGTTCTTTCACCTGGGGCTCTATCAAAAAGAACCCGTGCTGATCAACGAAGTGACGCCCCAAGGTGCGCGCCACCTTGGCTACAGCCGCGCAGACTTCGACTACGGCAAGAACCAAGTACGGCCCGAGGCCTGGGGAGATCTTGGCTTCGCGGGCTTTCGCCTGCACAACCACCTCAACTCCAGTGCCTACAAGGATGAGCTGGTGGTCTTTCAGGGCGCCAGCTACTTCCGCGCTCTGGGCAAGGGCCAGCAGTATGGTCTTTCCGCGCGCGGGCTGGCCATCGACACCGTCGGTGGTGGCGGCGAAGAATTTCCGCGCTTTACCGAGTTCTGGCTGGTGCGGCCCGACACCTTGGCCACACAGGTCACGGTGTATGCGCTGCTGGACTCCCCGCGCGCTACGGGCGCCTACCGGTTCGACATTCAGCCAGGCACACAGACCACCACCACCGTGCGCAGCCGCATATTCGTACGGCCTGGCACAGGCAACAAGGCCATCGCCACACTGGGTATCGCGCCGTTGACCAGCATGTTCTTCTTTGGCGAAAACCAGCCTCGCAAGGACGACTTCCGGCCCGAAGTGCATGACTCAGACGGACTGATGATTGCTACAGGCGAGGGCGAGTGGTTGTGGCGTCCGCTGCAAAACCCCAAGCAGACGCTGGTCACATCGTTTGCCACCAAAAATCCAAAAGGCTTTGGCCTGATGCAGCGCGACCGCCAATGGTCGAACTATGAGGACGTGGAAGCTCGCTATGAGCGCCGCCCTAGTGCCTGGGTGCGCCCCTTGCACGACTGGGGTGCAGGCCGCGTCGAACTGGTGCAGCTCAACACCCCCGACGAAACGCACGACAACATCGTGGCGTATTGGGTCCCCGCTCAGATGCCCGCCCCCGGCCAGCCCCTGGAATTTGCGTATGAGCTGAGCTGGCAAGGCGATGAACAGCAGCGGCCGCCCGGGGCCTGGGCCACGCAATCGCGCCGGGGAGTGGGCTACACCAAAGAGACCGCTGCCGCCTTGCGCCAGCAGGCGCAGTACGTGGTCGATTTCGACGGCCCCGCCCTCAAGGCCTTGCCCGCTGACGCCACCGTGAAAGCCGTGGTGACCAGCGATGCCAACGGCAAGGTGCTGGAAAACATCGTCTACCGCAATCCCGCCACCGAGCAGTGGCGCATGACCGTTCGCGTACAGCGCCAGAAGGCCGATCGCCCGATCGAGCTGCGCGCTTTTCTTCAACACGACAACAACGCTGTGAGTGAAACATGGACGCACATCATTCTTCCCGAGTAAGCCCCGCGGTGCCCCACCCCTCTCAACGCAGCACGCTGCGCGAAGAACGGCATCCGAATGCCGTTACCGCACCGCCAGTCCACCGGGGTTCGATGGTCCCCATGCCCTGGCGTGGTTTCTGGAACAGCATCGGCACGGCCTTGCTCCTCAAGCTGAATGGCGCGACAACACCTGCCCCTTCCAGCGCACCGGCAAGGCGCCTAGCCCAAGCCTGGGAGAACGCGGCCCAACGCCGCCGCTGGACTTTTGCTGTGCTGACCCTGCTGACTACGGCGCTGGCGAGCTTCTTGTTTGCCAACGTGCAGCCCGAGTACGAAAGCGCCTGGCTGGGCTACGGACAGATTGCGCTGTTTGCCCTGCTCTCGGCCTGGGTGGTCACCGGTTTTCTCACGGGGCTGATGGGGTTTTGGGTGATGCTGCGCGGTGACAAGCACGCGCTGTCCGTGCGCAGTGTGGCAGGACATGACCTGGCCCCCGAAGCCCGCACGGCCATCATCATGCCAATCTGCAATGAGGATGTCGCCACCGTGTTTGCGGGGCTGCGGGCAACCTGCGAATCGGTGGCATCGACCGGCCACGGGGCCACCTTCGACGTGTTTGTGCTGTCCGACAGCTACGACCCCGCCATCGCCAAAGCCGAACGCGCTGCATGGGAAGCACTGCGCAGCGCTCTGGCGCAGCACAGCCAGCAACCCCAGGTGCAGGTCTACTACCGCCTGCGCACGCGCCGCACGCACCGCAAGGCGGGCAACGTAGCAGACTTCTGCCGCCGCTGGGGCAAAGACTACCGCTACATGGTGGTGCTGGATGCCGACAGCGTGATGAGCGGTGACTGCATCGTTTCCATGGCCAAGCTCATGGAGGCCCACCCCACCGCAGGCATCATCCAGACAGCCACTCAGGCCATAGGCCACGTCACCCTGCACGCCCGTGCACAGCAATTCGCCTCCCGCGTTACCGGTCGCCTGTTCACGCTGGGCATGCAGTACTGGCAACTGGGTGAATCCCATTATTGGGGCCACAACGCCATCATCCGCGTGGCTCCTTTCATGGAACACTGCGCCCTCGCGCCCATTCAGGGCAAGGGCGGCCTGGCGGGCGGCATCATGTCGCACGACTTCGTCGAGGCCGCGTTGATGCGCCGCGCGGGCTACCATGTGTGGCTGGTTTCCGATCTGATCGGCAGCTATGAGCAGCAGCCCCCCGACCTGCTGGCCGAACTGCAGCGCGACCGGCGCTGGTGCCAGGGCAACCTGCAAAACGCCCGCTTGATGGCCGAACCCGGCATCCACCCGGTGCACCGCTCGATGTTCATCACCGGGGCCATGGCGTATCTCTCGGCCCCCTTGTGGCTGGCTTTCCTCACACTGGGCACCGCCCTGTGGTTGTCTGGCGCCAAGATCGTCGCCGACTGGCACATCCTGCCTGCCGAGCTGCTCTCGCTGTGGGCCTGGACGTTGTGCATGCTGTTCCTGCCGCGCATCCTGGGTGTGGCCGCCGTGTTCATGCGCGGCGAGCAAAAGGAATACGGCGGCAGCTTCAGTCTGCTCAAGAGTGCCGCCCTGGAAAGCGTGCTGGCCATCCTGCAAGCCCCGATCCGCATGCTGGCGCATTCGCTGTTCGTGCTGATCGCCCTGACGGGGCTGAAGCTGGAATGGAAATCGCCCCCGCGCGAAGCCCATGCCGTGCCCTGGCGCCACGCCGTGCGCCAGCTGGCACCCATGAGCCTGGTGATTGCCCTGTTGGCTGTGGGGGTCGCCGTGATCGATAGCAGCGCCCTGCTGTGGCTCATGCCTGTGGGCCTGCCCTTGGCGCTGGCCATACCGCTGGCCGTGTTCACCAGCCAGATCGGACTGGGCAAGGCCCTGCGCGCGCAGCGCCTGCTGCTGATCCCGGAAGAATCCTGGTCTCCCCCGGTGCTGCGCAGGGCCTGGCTGCACGCCAGCCGCTTGGCACAACCCGCGCCCTTGGCAGCGTTGTAAACCCGTCACAACAGCCGCTCCAATCACAAGCCGGTGCATGCACCGGCTTTTTATTTTGCTATAAGTTTAATAGCTGCTTGCGCTTTACCCACAAGCGCCAGGGCCCAAAAAGATCAAAAATCCCAGAGAACCAGCGGGAGCCGCCGGCAGTGCGGGGGGCAGTGCGGGGGCCAGTACGATACGCAACCTTTTCAACCAACCCCTTGTGTGAAACCAATGCAACGCGGTGCCTTGCGGTGCGCGGCCCTGTCGCCCCTGCAGTCCTCTCTGTTTATGCCTCTGTGGGTTGCAGCCACCCGTCGGCGGCTTTGCCATGCCAGCGCTCTGGCCCTGACCCTCGCCATCACCGGCTGCGCCGTTCCCCCGGCCAAGGCGCCTGTCGCCGCACCGGCCCCGGTCGCTGCTCCCGCGCCGCCAGCCCCGCCGCCCGAGCCCCCAGGGCGGATCATCTTTGCAGGCTTTGCAATGCACTCGCAGGCCAAGGCTTTCCGCAACGATGTGCTTCTGGCCGAAAAACTGGTCAAGGAGATCGATCCCAATGCACTGATGCTCAAGCTGGCCAACCCAGCGCGCGACCAGAGCGCAGACTGGCCACAAGCCACCGCAGAGAATTTCGCACTGGTGATGTCCAAAATGGCCGAAGTAGCGCGCCCGCGAGACCGCGTTCTGCTGCTCATTTCAACCCACAGCAATCCAGGCCTGCTCAACATCAACGTGGGTGGCAAGCACCTGCAGCCCCTCACCCCCGCAACCCTGAGCAGTGCACTGGCCCCGCTCAACGATGTGCCAACGCTGGTGGTGCTTTCCGCCTGCTACAGCGGCGCGTTCATCGAACTCCTGAAAGCGCCCAATCGCGTAGTACTCACCGCCACCGACGTGCGCAGCACCACTTTCAATTGCCAGTACAAAGGTGAGCACACACCGTTTGCCGACGCGCTGTTTGGCCAGGCAGGTGCACCAAACCGTTCGGTGACTGAGTGGATGGGGGAGGCACAAAAATCCATCGCAGCCCAGGAAAAGCGCCGCAAAGTCCCGGCTTCCCAGCCGCGCATCTTTGTCGGTGACAGCGCCAGGGCGTGGGCTGATCAGCCCCTCAAGAACTGGCTGCAAGCCCCCAAAGCGCCGTGAGCCCCCACCATCAGTTTGCCCATCCCACCCCGAATGCAAAAAAAACCCTGAAGAAGCCGCGCCTCTTCAGGGTTTTTGCATTGCAGCGCCTGGTGCTCAGAAAGGCATCTTGGGCATGCCGCCCCCGCCCAGGCCCTTCATACCGCCCATCTTCTTCATCATCTTCATCAGGCCGCCGCCCTTCATCTTCTTCATCATGCCCTGCATCTGCTCAAACTCCTTGAGCAGGCGGTTGACCTCTTGCACATGCACGCCCGCCCCATTGGCGATGCGCTTCTTGCGCGTGGCCTTGATGAGCTCGGGCTTGCGACGCTCCAGCGGAGTCATGCTCTGGATGATGCCTTCCTTGCGCTTGATGTCCTTCTCGGCCTTGTCCATGTCCAGGGCTCCGGCTTTGGCAGTCAGTTGAGACGGCAACTTGTCCATCAGGCTGGAGAGCCCTCCCATCTGCTTCATCTGCTGGATCTGCGACAGAAAGTCGTTCAGGTCGAACCCGTCACCGCTCTTGACCTTGGCCGCCAGCTTTTGTGCGGCCTCCATGTCCACACCGGCTGTGACCTGCTCCACCAGGGCCACGATGTCGCCCATGCCCAGAATACGGCCCGCATGGCGCTCGGCATCGAACACCTCCAGCCCATCGAGCTTTTCGGACACACCTGCAAACTTGATGGGCGCACCCGTGATCTGGCGCACCGACAGCGCCGCCCCGCCGCGCGAATCGCCGTCGAGCTTGGTGAGCACGATACCGGTGAGTGGCAGCGCTTCCTTGAATGCCTTGGCGGTGTTGATCGCGTCCTGGCCTTGCATGGCATCGACCACAAACAACGTTTCGACCGGGTTCAGCGCGGCGTGCAGATCCTTGATTTCCTTCATCAAGGCCTCGTCGATGGCCAGGCGACCGGCCGTGTCCACCAGCAGCACGTCAAAGTAGTGCTTCTTGGCGTAATCCAGCGCGGCGTGGGCGATGTCCAGCGGCTTCTGGTCGGGCGTGCTGGGGAACCACTCGGCACCGGCCTGCTTGGTCACGGTCTTGAGCTGCTCAATGGCTGCCGGACGGTACACGTCACCGGACACGGTCAGCACCTTCTTCTTGCGCTTTTCTATCAGGTGCTTGGCCAGCTTGGCCGTGGTGGTGGTCTTGCCCGCGCCCTGCAGGCCAGCCATCAGGATCACAGCAGGCGGCTGGGCCGCCAGATTGATGTCAGCCACGCCCTCGCCCATGGTGGCGGCCAGTTCACGATTGACAATACTGACCAGCGTCTGACCGGGCTTGAGCGAGCCCAGCACCTCTTGGCCCAGGGCCTTTTCCTTGACGCGGGCGATGAAGTCGCGCACCACGGGCAGGGCCACATCGGCTTCGAGCAGCGCCATGCGCACTTCGCGCAGCATGTCCTGCACATTGGATTCGGTGATGCGGGCCTGGCCACGCATCTCCTTGACGAGGCGCGTGAGTTTGTCGGTAAGGGCGGAGGCCATAGAGGAGATATCCGGTGTTGCCTGCGCGTCAGGGTGCTGGCGGTGGGGCGAAAGGCTAAACTGCGATCCATGATTTTAGCGAGTAGCTCTCCCGCCAGCTGGCTTCTGGCCCTGGCCGCCGCCGTGGCATACGCCGTGCCAGCCGCCGCATCCTCGCGATTGGGCGCGACAGCGGCGCGCAATGCGCTGCTGGTGGCCTGGGTGCTGCACGGGGCTGTCCTGGTGTGGGGCCTGTGGGGCGACGCCCCCCGCTTTGGTTTTGCGCCCGCCCTGTCGATGACCGCGTGGTTGGTGCTGACGGTGTACGCAGTGGAAAGGCAGCTGTTTCCGCAGATGCAGTCGCGCTGGATACTGGCGGCACTGGGGGCACTGGCCATTGTGCTGGCGATGCTTTTTCCGGGCCAGCCGCTGCACGTGACGGCGTCCGCCTGGCTGCCGCTGCACCTGGCACTGGGCATTGCCTGCTATGGGCTGTTTGCCGCCGCCGTGGTGCATGCCTGGCTCATGACACGCGCAGAGCAGCGCATTCGGCAGGCTGAAGATCCCCACAGCGGAATCCCACTGCTCACGCTCGAGCGCCTGACGTTTCGATTTGTGACGGCGGGCTTCATTCTGCTGACGGCCACTCTGCTGGCCGGTTGGTTGTTTGGTGACACTCTGTACGGCAGAGCCTGGCGGTGGGACCACAAGGCGGTGTTCTCTCTGCTGTCCTGGATCACGTTTGCCACTTTGCTCGTAGGCCGGGCACGCTTCGGCTGGCGGGGACGCAACGCCGTACGTGTTCTGTATGCGGGATCGGCACTGCTGTTGCTGGCTTATGTAGGCTCCCGCTTCGTGCTGGAAGTTGTCCTGGGCCGTAGCGCATGAAGTACCTGGTCTTGCTGGTGGTTCTGGCAGTTGCCATCGGTATCTGGCGCAGCCGACGAGCCCCGGATACGAGCGCCTCCAAGCATCCGGTCTCTCGGCCGGCGCTCCCGCAGAACATGCTGGCCTGCGCGCACTGCGGCGTCCACGTTCCACAGGCAGACGCGCTGATGCTGGGTGAACACGCCTACTGCTGCGCAGAGCACCGGCGCCAGGGCCCGGCCTAAGACGACCGACCATGCAAACATTGTCCGCAGGCACCTTTGCGCCCACCGTGGATGCACCGTTTTTACGCTTGTGGCGCGGTTTTCTGACGGGCCGCATCATGGTCGCGCTGACCCTGCTGTTGCTGCAAGGGGCCGGGCAAGCCATCAACCAGACAACCGACCCCGCCGTACTGGCTGTATGTGCTGCCTATCTGGTGGCCTCCATCACGCTGCGCGTGCTGGCCAGGCACAGCCCGCCTTCACCATCGGCTGGGCCCCAATGGTTGCCATCGATCGGCATAGACCTAGCTGCAGTTACCGCGCTGCAACTGCTAAACGCAGGCGCCATGAACTACACCCCCCTGTTTGGCCTACCCATCCTGATGGCCGCCGTGCTGGGAACGCTGACATTGGCACTGGGCACCACCGCAGGCGTCACCTTGCTGTTACTGGGCTGGGCCTGGTGGCTCGGCTCAGGCACAGCCGGCGACGATGCACCGCGCTACCTACAAAGCGCACTAACTGGCACAGGCTATTTCATCGTGAGCTATCTTGTGCACCAACTGGCAACACGCTTAGCGCGTGAGCAAGAGGTGGCGCAACAAAGCCAGGTTGCTGCCCGCGTACAGACACAGGTCAGCGCACTCGTCATCCAGAATCTGACCGACGGGGTTTTGGTCGTGGACGAAAGTGATGTCGTGCGTATTGCAAACCCCGCAGGACTGCAGTTGCTCGGGGGTCACTTCCTATCCGAGCTGCCATTCATCTTGTCATCCGAGGCCCCTTGGAATCCGCTCGTGAACCTGGCGCAACGTACCTTCCGCCAGGAACAGCCACAGGCCGCCGATGTAGACCTCCTGCATCCTGGGCAAAGCCCCACCGGCCTGCATGTACGCACCTGGTTGACATCGACCCGCGAAGCAGCGCGGCAGACGCAGACTGAGCGCCTGTGCGTGATGTTTCTGCACGACCTGCGCGAGATGGAGGCCCGCTTGCGGACGGAAAAGCTAGCTGCCATGGGGCGCATGTCTGCGGCCGTGGCCCATGAAATCCGCAACCCGCTGGCAGCCATCGTGCAGGCCAATGCCTTGCTTGAAGAAGACCTGCATGACCCGGCGCAAAAGCGCCTGGCCCGAATGGTGCAGCAGAACGCCGACCGCCTCGCTCGGATTGCCGAGGAGGTGCTGGATATCGCCCGCGTCCAACACCAGATCAGCCATGCCCCCGCGTCGACGCTCAACTTGGACGATACGGTGTCACAGATTTGGAATGACTGGCAGGCACAAGACCCTGTGCAGCGCCGGGCAGTGGTGATGCTGGAGGCTGGCAATCCACAGGTTGAATTCGACACCGAGCACCTGCGCCGCGTGCTCGTTAACCTGCTGGACAATGCCCTGCGCTACATGGGACAGGAGCCCGACTCCCTCACGGTGACCACCCGCACGTCGCACTCCGGCCAGACCAGCCTGCAAGTCTGGAGCGACGGAGCCCCCATGGACAAATCTGTGGAGCGCCACCTGTTCGAACCATTTTTCTCCTCCGAAAGCCGATCCAGCGGTCTGGGTCTCTATATCTGCCGCGAACTTTGCCAGCGCCACGGAGCATCCATCAGCTACCAGCGGCTGACACGCACCACCCTGCGGGGCGAGGTGGGAGGCAACGCCTTTACCGTGGGATTTCGCCGCACCACGCGCCCCGCCGAAGCTGCCACGCTGTTTGACACCATCGTGGTCTGAAACGCCCTGACATGAACGCAACCACTGCTTCCATCCTCGTCGTGGACGACGAACCCGACCTGCGCACCTTGTACGAACTCACCTTGCTGCGAGAAGGCTACCGTGTGGAAACGGCATCCAGCGTGCAGGAGGCGCGCGAACAGCTCAAAGCCCACCGCTTTGATGTCGTCATTACCGACATGCGCCTGCCCGACGGCTTTGGTATGGAACTGCTGCAGGATCTGCGCGATCAGCAGCGCCGCGAACGCTGCGTGGTCATGACCGCCTATGGCTCCGCCGAAAACGCGGTGGAAGCCCTGCGCTCCGGCGCCTTTGACTATCTGACCAAGCCGGTGGATTTGAAGCAGTTCCGCTCAGTAGTTGCATCTGCCGTGCAAGGTACCGGGGGTGTTCCCGCGCCCAGGGCTGCACGCACTGGCGGGCTACAGAGCCGGCAGGGCTCGTTCAGCGCCGACCCCTTTGCTGCAGGCACTGCACTGGACCGGCTGGTTGGCACCTCCGAGGCGATGCGCAATGTCAAGCAGCGCGTAGCCAAGGTGGCACGTGGCATGGCGCCAGTTCTGATTCACGGTGAATCCGGCACAGGCAAGGAACTGGTGGCGCAAGCACTGCATGCCAGCAGCCAGCGGGCCGACGGTCCCCTGGTGGCGGTGAACTGCGGCGCCATCCCCGAAAACCTGCTGGAGGCCGAGTTCTTCGGTGCCCGAAAAGGGTCATACACCGGCGCCACCCAGGACCGGGACGGCTACTTCCAGGCAGCTCGGGGGGGCACGCTGTTTCTGGACGAAATCGGTGATCTGCCCCTGGCCATGCAATCCAAGCTGTTACGAGCCATCCAAGAGCGCAACGTCCGACCTCTCGGCTCCACCCAGGAGGAGACCGTGGATGTGCGCATTGTCAGCGCCACGCACCGCGACCTGGCGGCCGACGTGCAATCAGGCCGCTTCCGCCAGGATCTCTACTACCGCCTCAACGTGATCGAGATCGTGGTCCCCCCACTGCGCGAACGGCGCGAAGATCTGCCTGTGCTGTGCTCCGCACTGCTTGCGCGCATCGCTCAAGAATCCGGCATGCAGGTGCCATCGCTCACGGAGCATGCACTCCAGGCCATTGCCGCATACCCCCTGACCGGCAACGTGCGCGAACTAGAAAACCTATTGCACCGGGCCGTGGCGCTCAGCGACGGAGACGACCTGCATGTAGACTGGCCGTCAGGGACCACTGCCCCGCCGCGGGCACAGACGCCACAAGCGCCCCTTGCCTCCGCCCAAGCCGAGGCGCAATCCCAATCGCAAACACCACCGCCCGCACCCAGCGCGGGCTGCTCGGTCCCCCTGCCCACTGACCTGCAAGCCTGGCTGGACCAGCAGGAACGCGACATATTGATCAGAGCTCTGCGTGAGGCAGGCTTCAACAGGACAGCCACCGCAGCCCGCCTGGGTATCAGCCTGCGCCAAATACGCTACCGCATTGCACGGCTGAACATTGCCGTCCCCAATGACCAGGACCCGCATGACGAGATCGTCTGAAACGGCGCAAGACAAACCCACGCCTTGGGACGGGGGATGGCACCGGGCGGCGACCAGGCTGGAATCCCCCAACCATGGTGCGCGCCCTGCCTCTGCCAGTTCCTCCATCGACCTGATCGTGGTGCACTCCATCAGCCTGCCACCAGGACAATATGGAGGAAACGCAGTGCAACAGCTGTTCACCAATTCGCTGGATTGGAACGCCCACCCTTACTTTGAGAGCATCCGTGGTTTGGCCGTTTCGTCGCATTTCTTCATTGACCGCACCGGAGCCCTGTGGCAATTTGTAGACTGTGATCTTCGGGCCTGGCACGCGGGCCAGTCGGCCTATCGCGGTCGCAGCCAATGCAACGATGACTCCATTGGCATTGAACTGGAAGGGCTGGAAGGACTTGCCTTCGAGCACGCCCAGTACCAGACACTGACCACGCTTTGTCAGGACATCAAACAACGCTACCCCATCGAGCACATCGCGGGGCACGAGCACATCGCCCCTGGGCGCAAGCAGGATCCTGGCTCCGGCTTCGATTGGGTGCAGGTACAAAAGGCCCTGGACTGGCCCCTGCACCGTTTTCCGGCGGCTACCTGGCCGAAAACCCAAGCTGCTCGCTGACGACGCTGTCGCTGCGCCACACCCAGCAATAATTTCTGATGCGTTTGCGCAGAGTCGCATCACCAGACTCTGCGCGGCCTAGCGAAGCAAATCCGCTCGAAACGTCTGTTTTTCGAGGGTTTCGCCCTGATTTTCCGCAGAGGCAAAGGGTTCAGCCAGGATGTGCATCAAGCACTGCAGAACCGCTGACATGCTGTTTCTTTTTTTCCGGGGCTCTGACGGCGGTACACTACCGGTAGTGTCTTGAACGCACGTGACACACCATATATAGTGTGCGCCTGACAAGAGTCCGCCGCACCACTCGCACGCCGCGACGGCTTCCAGGCCGCGCACCACACCCCAGACAGCCCACAGTAGAGGACCCCATGCAAGCTGCTTTGAACACGCCTTCCACGCCCCATGCTGCCGCCCCAGAGGCCCCAGCCACACAGTCCGCACCAGCAGCGGCTGGTAACTCGCTGGCCCACTATCAAATCATTCGCCGCAACGGAGCGGTCGTGCCCTTTGAGCCGCAAAAAATTGCGGTAGCAATGATGAAGGCCTTCCTGGCAGTGCACGGCACACAAGGCGCAGCCTCAGCCAGCGTGCGCGAAGTCGTGGACACGCTGACCCACAACGTCACCCGCGCCCTGGTCCGATCGCGCCCAGGTGGTGGCACTTTCCACATTGAAGACGTACAAGACCAGGTGGAGCTGGGCTTGATGCGCGGCGGCCACCATGAAGTCGCTCGGGCGTATGTGCTGTACCGCGAGCGCCGCACCCAGGAGCGCGCACGCCAGACCGAACAACAAGCGCCCGCTACCTCTACTCCGCTGCTTCAGGTCATTGACGGTGGCGAACGCGTCGCGCTCGATCCAAAACGACTGCAGGCATTGATCGAGTCGGCTTGCGTGAACCTCGGCGCGGACGTGAAGGCCGAGCCTATCGTTGCCGAAACGATGCGCAACCTCTATGACGGCGTCCCTATGGACGAGGTTTACAAGGCTTCTATCCTGGCTGCACGCACCCTGATCGAAAAAGATCCCGACTACACCTACGCCACAGCCCGCTTGCTGCTGCACACTATTGTGCGCGAGGTGCTGGGACGGGAGGTGACACAAGATGCCATGGGCCAGGCATACATCGATTACTTTCCTCATTTCATCCAGAAGGGCGTGGATAACGACCTGCTGGACGAGCGCCTGCTCCAGTACGATCTGCAACGCCTGGGCACTGCCCTCAAGGCAGATCGTGACTTGAAATTTGACTACCTCGGCCTACAGACCCTGTACGACCGCTACTTCCTGCACGTCAAGAAGACCCGAATCGAACTGCCCCAGGCGTTCTTTATGCGCGTTGCAATGGGCCTGGCACTCAATGAGGCCGACCGCGAGGCGCGTGCCATCGAGTTTTATGAAGTGCTGTCGTCATTCGATTTCATGTCGTCCACCCCCACCCTGTTCAACAGCGGTACGCTGCGCTCGCAGCTGTCGAGCTGTTACCTGACCACGGTGCCTGACGACCTCGATGGCATCTACGAGTCGATCAAGGAAAACGCCTTGCTGTCCAAGTTTGCCGGTGGTCTTGGCAACGACTGGACCCGCGTGCGTGCACTGGGCTCCCACATCAAGGGTACGAACGGCGAATCGCAGGGCGTGGTGCCCTTCCTCAAGGTGGTCAATGACACAGCAGTGGCCGTGAACCAGGGTGGCAAGCGAAAGGGGGCTGTATGCACCTACCTGGAAACTTGGCACCTGGACATTGAGGAGTTCCTGGAGTTGCGCAAGAACACCGGCGACGACCGCCGCCGCACGCACGACATGAACACGGCCAACTGGATCCCTGACCTGTTCATGCGTCGCGTGATGGAAAAAGGCACCTGGACACTGTTCTCGCCTTCCAACGTGCCTGACCTGCATGATCTGTTCGGAGCCGACTTCGAGAAGGCCTATGTGGCTTATGAGGAGAAGGCCGCACGTGGAGAGATCAAGCCGGCCAAGACTGTGCAGGCTACCGACATGTGGCGCAAGATGCTGACCATGCTGTTCGAGACGGGCCATCCTTGGATCACCTTTAAGGACGCCTGCAATGTGCGCTCACCCCAGCAGCACGCCGGTGTGGTGCACTCGTCCAACCTGTGCACCGAGATCACCCTGAACACCAGCGATACCGAAACCGCCGTTTGCAACCTTGGCTCGGTCAATTTGCTGCAGCACATCAAGGACGGCCAGATCGACCACGACAAGCTCAAGAAGACCATCACGGTTGCCATGCGCATGCTCGACAACGTGATCGATATCAACTACTACGCAGTCAAGAAGGCGCGCGACTCAAACCTGCGCCACCGTCCGGTCGGCCTTGGTGTGATGGCGTTCCAGGACAGCCTGTACGAACTGCGCATTCCCTACGCCTCACAGCAGGCCGTGGAATTCGCGGACAAGTCAATGGAAGCCATCTGCTATTACGCCTACTGGGCATCCACCGAGCTGGCCAAGGAGCGCGGCAAGTACTCCAGCTACAAGGGCTCGCTGTGGGATCGCGGCATCCTGCCCTTCGACACGCTGGACATGCTCTCGCAGGCCCGCGGCGGCTATGTGGAAGTGGACCGCTCGTCCACATTGGACTGGGACGCCCTGCGCAAAAAGATTGCACAAGACGGCATGCGCAACTCCAACTGCGTCGCTATCGCCCCCACGGCCACCATCTCCAACATCATTGGTGTCGATGCGTCGATCGAGCCCTCGTTTGGCAACCTGTCTGTCAAGTCCAACCTGTCGGGCGAATTCACTGTGATCAACGGTGGCTTGGTGCGCGATTTGAAACGCCTGGGTCTGTGGGACGACGTGATGATCATGGACCTCAAGCACTTCAAGGGCTCGCTGCACCCCATTGACCGCGTGCCACCGGACATCAAGGCCCTGTACTCCACGGCCTTCGAGGTGGAGCCTCAGTGGCTGGTGGAAGCGGCATCGCGACGCCAGAAATGGATTGACCAGGCACAAAGCCTGAATATCTACATGGCTGGCGCATCGGGCAAGAAGCTCGATGACACCTACAAGCTCGCCTGGATCCGCGGCCTCAAGACCACGTATTACCTGCGCACACAAAGCGCCACGCACGTCGAGATGAGCACGGTGAATACGCGCCAGCTCAATGCGGTTTCGTCGGGCAATGACGGAAGTACAGCATCTGCATCAGCATCCGTTTCAGCGAAATCCAGCACACTCGATGCTGCAGCGGCTGAAGCCGCACCACAAGCCTCGGCAGTTCCGGCAACCGACGTGCAGTTCTGCGCTATCGATGACCCAGGTTGCGAAGCCTGCCAATAAGAATTTCGCGCGCGACATCCAGGGTTCACCAGGGGTGTCGCCCATGTGCCGTGAAGCAACAAAACCTTGCTGCACAACGCTTCAGTGCTTTTCTTTTCGCAGCACTGCTTTCATAATCCGAACACTGGAAAATCTATGTTGACCTGGGACGAAGAAGTCAAGCCCTCATCGCAAAATCAACTGGACGGTGGACTGAACAAAAGCCACCCGGCGGGACAGCCGCCTTTGTCTTTCCAAAACCCTTCGCTGCAGGAAGTGCACGCTTCGATAGCTGCCCCCACAGACCAGCAAGCGACATCATCTGTTGTCACGCAACGTCGCGTGAACGCTGCCGACAAACGCATCATCAATGGTCAGACAGATGTCAACCAGCTGGTCCCGTTCAAGTACAAGTGGGCTTGGGAAAAATACCTTGCCACCTGCGCCAACCACTGGATGCCTCAGGAAGTGAACATGACGCGGGACATCGCGTTGTGGAAAGACCCCAATGGGCTGACCGATGACGAGCGTCGCATCATCAAGCGCAACCTGGGTTTCTTTGTTACGGCCGACTCCCTGGCTGCGAACAACATCGTCTTAGGCACCTACCGCCACATCACGGCCCCCGAGTGCCGCCAGTTTTTGCTGCGCCAAGCTTTTGAAGAAGCCATCCACACGCACGCATACCAGTACATCGTGGAATCGCTGGGGCTTGATGAGAGCGAGATTTTCAATGCTTACAACGAAGTCCAGTCCATCCGCGACAAGGACCAGTTCCTGATCCCCTTCATCGAGGCGATCATGGACCCGAACTTCCACACCGGCACGCCCGAAACTGACCAGACACTCCTCAAGTCGCTGATCGTTTTCGCATGCCTGATGGAAGGCCTGTTCTTCTACGTGGGCTTCACGCAGATCCTCGCTTTGGGTCGCCAGAACAAAATGACAGGCGCCGCCGAGCAGTACCAGTACATCCTGCGCGACGAGTCGATGCACTGCAACTTCGGTATCGACCTGATTAATCAGCTCAAGCTCGAAAACCCTCACCTGTGGACTGCAGAGTTCAAGGCCGAAATCAAAGCACTGTTCCTGAAGGCAGTGGAGCTGGAGTACCGCTACGCGGAAGACACCATGCCACGCGGTGTGCTGGGCATGAATGCCTCGATGTTCAAGGGCTACCTGCGCTACATCGCCAACCGCCGCGCCACCCAGATAGGACTGGAGACGCTCTTCCCCAATGAAGAGAACCCGTTCCCATGGATGAGCGAGATGATTGATCTCAAGAAGGAACGTAACTTCTTCGAGACCCGGGTTATTGAATACCAGTCCGGTGGTGCGCTGTCCTGGGACTAGCGCCTTTTCGCAACACACCACCATGGATTTTTACACCACGCCCATCACAGACAGCGCCTGCGAGCGCTGCTGTGTGAAGCGTTCCCGTGTTCATGGAGATGGAGCTTTTCTCCATCTCCATGGATCGCTTTCTGTCCACTGCAGACAGGAAGTGCTCTTTGCAAATTGACCCAAGGAGAACATGATGGCAACTGCGAAAAAAACCGCCGCCAAGAAGGCTGCCCCAGCGAAAAAAGCTGCACCTGCAAAGCCGGTAGCAGCGAAGAAGGCTGCGCCTGCCAAGAAGGCAGCAGCCCCTGCGAAGAAGGCCGCTCCTGCCAAGAAGGCAGTAGCCCCTGCGAAGAAGGCCGCTCCTGCCAAGAAGGCAGCAGCCCCTGCCAAGAAGGCAGCAGCCCCTGCCAAGAAGGCAGCAGCCCCTGCCAAGAAGGCAGCAGCCCCTGCGAAGAAGGCCGCTCCTGCCAAGAAGGCAGCAGCCCCTGCCAAGAAGGCAGCAGCCCCTGCGAAGAAGGCCGCTCCTGCCAAGAAGGCAGCAGCCCCTGCGAAGAAGGCCGCTCCTGCCAAGAAGGCCACTGCCGCAAAGAAGGCAGCTCCCGCCAAGGCTCCCGCAAAAAAAGCTGCTCCGGCCAAAAAGGCCCCCAAGGCGCCTGCCCCTGCTGCCGCTGCTCCAGCCGCACAAACCACCCTGAACCCTCAGGCGGCTTGGCCATTCCCCACGGGCAACAAGCCTTAATCCTGGCGCATCACACGCGCAACCCGGTGCACTGTGCACCGGGTTTTTTTATGCCTGTCCGCATTGCACACCGCACGCCCAGCGCAGCAGCAAGAAGTCGGCAGCAGCACCACCCAGCAACCTAGGTGAGAGTTGGTTGTAACTACGCGGGGGTGAAATCCAGTGTGTAGTTTTGCGGGCCCCTCTGTGCAATTTTGAGGGCGCCCACACGGTTGCCCAGTTCAGCGCAGCGCACCAGCGGCCAGCCCTTTTCGAGGCCAAACAACAACGCGCCACGCCAAGCATCACCACACCCTGTGGGGTCCACCACTTGAGCAGGCACCACAGCAGGTATGTGGGACTTCTGGCCATCCACCCAAACCTCGCACCCCTCCGCCCCCAAAGTCACCACCAGCCCCCTGACCTTGCGCGAGATTTCTGCAAGCGTCCAGCCAGTGCGATCGCAGAGCATCTTCCCCTCGTAGTCATTGACCGTTACCCAGGAGGCCTGATCGATGAACGCCGCCAGCTCCTCACCATTGAACATGGGCAAGCCCTGGCCTGGATCAAATACAAAGGGAATACCGGCAGCTACAAACTGGGCCGCATGTTCGAGCATCGCGTCACGGCCATCCGGCGCAATGATCCCCACACTTACCCCTACCTCGGCCGTGATGCGATTCACATGCGCCTGCATCATGGCCCCCGGATGGAATGCGGTGATCTGGTTGTTGTCACGGTCCGTCATGATCATGGCTTGCGCGGTATAGGTGTCCTGAACCTGCCCTACATGGCGCGCGCTGATACCCAGCGACTCCAGGCGCTGCAGGTAGTCAGCGCCATCACTGCCTAGCATGGCCATCGGCAAGGGCTCTCCGCCCAGCAACTTGAGGCTGTAGGCAATATTGCCAGCACAACCGCCAAAGTCGCGCCGCAGCGAAGGGACCAGGAAAGAGACGTTCAGGATATGCAGTTGGTCGGGCAGTATCTGCTCCGCAAAACGGCCCTCGAAGGTCATGATGGTGTCGAAGGCCAGAGAACCACAAATGAGGACTGCCATATCAAAGAAGTAAGTTGGTAAAAATCAGGGATAGAACGCCAGCAACCGATAACCAGCCACGCGCGCTCCGCCGGTGGTCACAATCACCGACACGGAAGTGCTCCACTCACCCCCAGCGGGTAATTCCATGGGAGCGCCCATGTCCGTGGGCAGCAAGATCCGCCGGAGCACCGGCTGGTCCTGCGCATCAGTCAACGTCAACTCGACTGCGGGCATGGCAAGCGCCATCGATGCCTTGCTTTTCAAAGTCAACGCAAGTTGATAGCTATCGCCCCGCGCCTTGTTGAAAGAAGAACTGTCAATGACTACATGCGCAATCTGGCGTGGCAGCGAAATCTCACACTGCAGAGGAGCGCACAACGCCGCCAGCCACGGCTTGGTACGTGCATCCATTGCAGCAAGACGGTCTCGCTCCTGCATAGCAACCTGCAGAGCCAGCCCCACAGCAGACAGCACAAGCAGCACACCCAGCACACCGCGCACCAAAGGTTTGCGCCAAAACGCCTTGCGTCGAGCAGCGACTACGAAACTGACCTCCTGCCCGGCCTCCGACCCATCGTCTTCGTCAACAACATCTGCAGACTTCCGCGCCGAGGATCGGTTGCGAGTTGGAGCCTGCAACACAGCGGCGGGCGAACGGTCTTCTTGCAGGGCAAGCGCCTCCGGCTCAGGTTCCGGCGTTGCCTGCCGTGGTGCAACATCCGCCGCCGGTAGGGGCTGTGCAGCGCGCTCGCCGGACCCTGTGTCTTCCTTCGGCACTGCAGCTTTGGCGGGAAGCTCCAGTGCCGGATATCCCATGGGTGTCAACGCTGCGGGTGCAGCCGCATCAGCAGCAACCTCTTCGTGGTCGTGCTTTGCCGTAGAAGGCGGATCGTACCCCGCAAAGACAGATGTTTCACCTTCAGCGTCGTGCGAGGTGACTGACAAAGGGGCGCGAGTAGGCTCCCCCTCGGACTGCGGCAAAGGCTTTCCAGTTACCGCATCCACAAAGGCCAAAGGAGGCAATGCAACGGAGTCGCTGCGCATTGCAGCCCCACCCCCGTCCGTAGCTGGCACATTCGGCACAGGGCGCGGGCGCCAGGCGAATGGTGCGAGTTGGTCCATACCAACGTCGTCACCAGGCGCCAACGCTCCAGCCGCAGAAAGAAACGCCGGTACCGCAGGTTGAGGGACCTCCAACACCGACGCATCCGCAGGTACCTCCGCAGACCCGCCTACCACCATCGCATCGGTACGGCCCTCCGGAAAAAACGAAAGCGCCGCTTCTGCAGGGGCCGAGGAATGCACACGCACCGGGGGATCAACTGGTGGTGGCGAAGAAGGCGACTCTCCCCAAGACCGCCCAACCTCCGACTTGCGCGCCACAGGCATGAAGGGTGGACGTACATCGGTCAGCGAAACATCGGGCAACAGCGCAGGCGGAGCCACTGGAAGCAGGTTCGCCGAGGCATCGAATACCTCTTGGCATTGACCACAACGCACCCACCCGTGCGAGATGCGCAATTGGTCCGCGACCACCTTGAATGAGGTGGAGCAGGACGGGCAGCGGGTGATCTGGCTCATCAGCGGCAGATTGTAGGGGCGCATGCAACTCCGCCAAAGGCGGGCTCAGGCACGGACTACGGACTCAACGACGCGCGGTCATCAAAATCCAGCCGTCTTCGGAATCCGCCACCTCCAGCGGCAGCCAAGGCGCGTAAGCCTCCTTGAGCTCATCCGCCTGGCGCTCCAAAATGCCGGCCAAAACAAGATTTCCGCCAGCAGCCACATAACTGCACAAGAGCGGAGCCAACACACGCAACGGGGTCGCCAGAATATTGGCCAGCACGGTCTGGTATTCGCCCTGCGCCTTGTCCGGCAGGCCCGCCTTCAGCGTGACCTGATTGGACTGGGCGTTTTGCATGGTGGACTCCACGGCCGCAGGGTCGATATCGACCGCATCAATGTCCGTGGCACCGAACTTGGCAGCACCAATGGCCAGGATGCCAGAACCACAACCGTAGTCCAGCACACGCCCCAGGGTGCTGGTGCCGTCGGCCGCCACAGCCCCATTGCGCGCAATCCAGCGCAGGCACATGCGGGTGGTGGGGTGAGTGCCCGTGCCGAAAGCCAGGCCCGGGTCCAGTCGAATGCTGCGTACCGCCTGCGCTGGCAGCTCGTGCCAGGTCGGCACGATCCAGAAGTCTGGCGTGATGTCCACCGGAGCAAACTGCGATTGGGTGAGGCGCACCCAATCCTGCTCGGGCACATTGGCAATGCCCAACACCTGGCAACCCTCAAAAAAATCCTGCACCGCCAGCAACTGTTGCGCCTCTTCGGCGGCCGTCTGGGCAGGGAACAACGCCACCACCCGGCTGCGCTGCCAGCCATCCTTGGGCGGGGGCATGCCCGGCTCGCCAAACAGCGCCTGCTCAGCATCGGTCTGCGCATCGGCGTCTTCCACCGAAACGCTCAATGCGTCCAACGCATCCAGCGCATCGCTCACCGCTTCGATACGGTCTTCAGGGCACATCAGGCTCAGCTCAAACATGGAAACGCCTCTTTGCAAAAATGAAATGCTGGCACCCGTCTCCGGGAGCCAGCATGCAGGGTTGCTCAACGCTTTTTTAGCGCTTGTGTTGCGACAACCACTCTTCCAGGTAGTGGATATTGGTACCGCCAGCCATGAACTTGGCGTCTACCATCAGCTCGCGGTGCAGCGGCACGTTGGTGTTGATGCCTTCGATCACGGTCTCCGAAAGCGCCGTGCGCATGCGGGCCAGAGCCTGCTCACGCGTGTCGCCGTGCACAATGATTTTGCCGATCATCGAGTCGTAGTTGGGCGGCACAAAGTAGTTGGTGTAAGCATGCGAGTCCACACGCACACCAGGGCCGCCTGGGGGATGCCAAGTGGTGATACGCCCCGGCGACGGGATGAACTTGTACGGATCTTCCGCGTTCACCCGGCACTCAATGGCATGGCCACGGATTTCAATCTGGCGCTGGGTGAAGGGCAACTTCTCGCCCGCCGCCACCATGATCTGCGTCTTCACGATATCCACACCGGTGATCCATTCGGTCACGGGGTGCTCCACCTGCACGCGGGTGTTCATCTCGATGAAGTAGAACTCGCCGTTTTCGTACAGGAACTCGAATGTGCCCGCACCGCGGTAGCCAATCTTCTTGCAGGCGGCCACACAGCGCTCGCCGATCTTCTCGATCAGCTTGCGGGGGATGCCAGGCGCTGGCGCCTCTTCGATCACCTTCTGGTGGCGGCGCTGCATGGAGCAGTCGCGCTCGCCCAGGTACACCGCGTTGCGGTGCTTGTCGGCCAGGATCTGGATTTCAATGTGACGGGGATTCTGGAGGAACTTCTCCATGTACACCGCAGGATTGCCGAACGCAGCGCCCGCCTCGGCCTTGGTCATCTGCACAGCATTGACCAGCGCGGCCTCGGTATGCACCACACGCATGCCACGACCACCGCCGCCGCCTGCGGCCTTGATGATCACGGGGTAGCCGATGGCCTTGGCGATGCGGCGGATCTGCACCGGGTCGTCCGGCAATTCGCCCTCAGAGCCTGGCACGCAGGGCACGCCTGCGCGGATCATGGCCTGCTTGGCCGACACCTTGTCGCCCATGATGCGGATCGACTCGGGTGTGGGGCCGATGAACTGGAAGCCACTCTTTTCCACGCGCTCGGCAAAGTCGGCGTTCTCTGACAGGAAGCCGTAGCCGGGATGGATGGCTTCTGCATCGGTGACTTCAGCGGCCGAGATGATGGCCGGCATGTTGAGGTAAGACAGCGGCGACGGCGCGGGACCAATGCACACAGCCTCTTCGGCCAGCTTGACGTACTTGGCGTCGCGGTCGGCTTCAGAGTAGACCATGACAGCCTTCACGCCCAGCTCATGGCACGCACGCTGAATCCGGAGAGCGATCTCTCCGCGATTCGCAACAAGAATCTTTTTGAACATGGGCGCCTTACTCGATGACGAACAGCGGTTGTCCGTACTCCACGGCCTGGCCGTTTTCACCCAGAATGCGGGTCACCGTGCCCGACTTGTCGGCTTCGATTTCGTTGAGGATCTTCATCGCTTCGATGATGCAAATGGTCTCGCCTTCCTTGACCTGGCTGCCGACTTCGACAAACGCCTTGGCGCCAGGGCTGGACGAGCGGTAGAACGTACCGACCATCGGCGACTTGACGATGTGCCCCGCTGGCGCGGCGGGCGCAGAAGGCGCTGGCAGCTCGGCAACCTGGGCGGCGGCGGCAGCAGGGGCCGCAGGGGCTTGCATGGGGGCAGGAACGTATTGCTGGACTACGCCACCGACACTCTTGACGATGCGGACTTTGCCCTCGGCTTCCGTGATTTCGAGTTCAGAGACGTTCGACTCGGACACGAGATCGATCAGGGTTTTGAGTTTTCGCAGATCCATGGGCGCTCCAACGGCTATAAAACTGGTGGGACTTGCGCTCTCCGGGCTGCCAAGGCAGCTTCGCTTTTGGGGCGAGCCACGTGACAGAGCCCAGCTTTGCGCAAGCCATGACTGAATAGGGCGCGAATTTACTCCAATTTCAGCCTATTTCCGTCTTCCACGGGTATTTTTCATGAACTACATGATGCCAACACCCACTCGAGCAGGCCATGGCGGCTGCTGGAGTCAGCGCAATTGCGCCCACAGATCAAGGTCATTCTGGGTGATTTGACCCATTTTACGGTGCTGAACACGCCCATCCCCGCCAAGCACCACGGTAAAGGGCAGCCCGCCCGTGAGGTTGCCCAATGACCGGCCCAGGTCGGTGCCACCCAATCCTGCAAGGCCCACTGGGAAATCCAAAGGAATGCGCTGCAGAAACTTGCGCACCGCTGAAGGCTGGTCGATGGCTAATCCCAGAACTTGCCACCCGTTCGGCGAATTTTGACGATAAAACGCATTGAGCATCGGCAGTTCTTCCACACAAGGGGGGCACCAGGTGGCCCAGAAATTCAGCAGTAGCGGTTTACCGGTCAGGGACTTCATTGCCACCACGCCCCCTTCGGGCTTTTCAAAGTCCATGGCCCATAGCGCGTCTTCCGCCCCTTGTTCCATCGCATGGGGCTGAAACTGCCACCATGCCAGGCCGCCCCCCCCCAGGGCTGCCGCCCCCGCAACCCCGGCGTAAAGCAGCCGTCTACGGGAGGCTGAAGGCTGCACATCGCCATTGGCAGCTGTGGATGGAAGGTGTTCGGAAGGACTCGTCATGGGGTGGGGGTCTCCTGAAGCAGACGCCGAACGGCGGTCATGTCACCGCGCGGCACACGCCCTTGGGCGTCGGGGCGCAAGGCGCCTCGCAGGTCGTCAAGGTCATAGATCATCAAGTGCACCCCGATCATCTCATTGAGTTCGGGCGACTTGCTGCCCAGGCTCAGAGCCTCGACCGACTCGCCGTGAAAACCAGTGACAGTGCGTGGCTCATAGTCTACATGGTGATCAATGAGCGCTATTTCTGCCGATTTTGAGTCATCACAAAACAACTGCAGGTAAATATCGGACAGCCGCGTGGCCGTGCCATGCCATACAGCCCCTGCCAGATGAGGACGGAAGGCCGCCATGCGCTCCATCCACACCAGAGCCAGCTGACGCAGCGCCCGCAGTTCGCGCGGCTGCGTATCGGCACAAAAAAGCTGGATGTACTCCCGCACGGCAGCCTCCACCCGATCGTTGTCCGGCAAGGGCGTGCGGGCAGGCAGCCCCATCTGGCGCAGCGCACGGCGCTTGGCCGGGCCCCACTCAAGACCCTCTTCCACCACCAGCCGGGCCGTGGTGTGGGCGATTTCGTCGCTCAAAGGTGTGTGCATGGCGGTGAGGGAGAGTGGTGACGGGGACGGGAGCTGCATTGTGGCCTGAAGCACCCGACCAAACTACGGGTTACCCCTGTACATGGGCAGGGTCACTATATTTTTCATAGCTTCTAGCGCTTGTCCATCAAGCCCTAAGGGCTTGTTTTGTATTGAACCTTAGAATCTGCGCCCATGCATATACACATACTGGGCATCTGCGGCACGTTCATGGGTGGCCTGGCCGCGCTTGCGCGTGAGGCAGGCCACAAGGTGACAGGTTGCGACGCTGGCGTCTACCCACCGATGAGCGATCAGCTCCGGGCCCTGGGCATTGACCTGATCGAAGGTTTTGGCGCTGACCAACTGGCCCTGCAGCCGGACATGTTTGTGATCGGCAACGTGGTCAGCCGTGCTCGCTTGCCCGGCGGATCGCCCAAGTTTCCATTGATGGAGGCCATCCTGGACGCCGGGCTGCCCTACACCAGCGGCCCGCAGTGGCTGGCTGAGCATGTGCTGCAGGGCCGCCACGTGCTGGCGGTCGCTGGAACGCACGGCAAGACGACCACGACCTCGATGCTGGCCTGGATTCTGGAAAGCGCCGGGCAGCAGCCAGGTTTTCTGATTGGTGGGGTACCGCTGAATTTCGGCGTGTCCGCCCGCCTGGGGGCGACCCGGCGCCCATCACCCGGTAGAGCGCCGCTGGGGGCAGCGCCGCTTTTCGTGATCGAGGCTGACGAATACGACACTGCCTTCTTCGACAAGCGCAGCAAATTTGTGCACTACCGCCCCCGCACCGCTGTGCTGAACAATCTGGAGTTCGACCACGCAGACATCTTTGACAACCTGGCCGCCATCGAGCGGCAGTTTCACCACCTCGTGCGCACGGTACCGCCTTCGGGCAGTGTGGTGGTCAACGGTCTCGAAGAAAGCCTTGCCCGCGTGCTGCACACGGGCTGCTGGAGCGAGGTGTCCAGCTTCGGCGAAGCCGTCAGCGACTTCTCCGCCGAAGGCGAGCCCCAGGCATTTGACGTGCTGCACCACGGGCGCAAGGCCGCCCGGGTGGAATGGGCGCTGACCGGCGTGCACAACCAGCTCAACGCACTGGCGGCCATTGCAGCCGCACACCATGTGGGCGTGAGCCCCGAGCTTGCCGCAGCAGCGCTAGCCA
The DNA here is from genome assembly GCA_964031875.1 of Acidovorax facilis. Classification (GTDB taxonomy): domain Bacteria; phylum Pseudomonadota; class Gammaproteobacteria; order Burkholderiales; family Burkholderiaceae_C; genus Acidovorax; species Acidovorax facilis_A. Next base: position 60,271 of record CAXIRU010000103.1, on the reverse strand, counting down.
CTTTTCAGAACGTAAAGCGGCGCATGGAACTGCGCGGCACCGTGAACGGCGTTGCGGTGTACGACGACTTCGCCCACCACCCCACGGCCCTGCGAACCACGCTGGACGGCCTGCGCCGCAGCCTCGGCCGGGAGGCGCGCATCCTGGCGGTATTCGAGCCCCGCAGCAACACCATGAAACTGGGCGCCATGAAAGCCCAGTTGCCATGGGCACTGGAGCCTGCCGACCTCGCGTTCTGCCACACGGCCGGGCTGGACTGGGATGCAGCACAAGCCCTGGCCCCCTTGGGCGTAGGCCCCGGTCTGCGGGCGCAAACCGCTGCAGACATCGACATCCTGGTGCAACAGGTCACCGCATCCGCCCGCCCGGGCGATCACATCGTGTGCATGAGCAACGGGGGATTTGGCAGCATCCACACCAAACTGCTAAAATCGCTACAAAATATATAGCTACCAGCGCTTATCCAGCAAGCGCTAGCAGTCTATTCAAGTCAAAAAATTAGAACGACACCGCCATGTTTGGGACGTCCACACGCACCACAGCCTTGGAGAGTGCGGCGCTGGATGCGCGCGCAAAGTCGTGGGACCATGCAGGATCGCCCAGCAGCGCCGCCCCGGCGGCGCGGGCCACGGTCAGCACCTTATCGGCCAACAGCACCTTGCCGCTCGCGCGCAGCGGCTCACAGTCCAGCGCAATGAACTGATCGTCCAGCCAACGCCTGCCAGCCTCGTGGCCCATGGGCTCCACGCCCGCCAGATCAAAACGGAATTCCTGGTTTCCGGCCAGACGGACCGACACTTCGCTGTGCATGATGGTTTGCCTTTCTACAGAAGCCGTGGCGTGGACTGCCGCGCTCCCTTGCACGGCCCGCCACAACTCTGCAGTTTAGGGCCTTCAGGCGGCGGCACACTCACCGAGCGCGGCGCGCCTTCACAGCGGCAGACAGCTCCGCCAGCGCCGTCAGCGAATCGTCCCAGCCCAGGCAGGCGTCCGTGATGCTCTTGCCGTACTCCAGTGCGCCGGGCTGGTCCTTGCCAGGAGAGAACTTCTGGGCGCCAGCTGTGAGGTGGCTCTCGATCATGACGCCGAACACACTGCGCGAGCCACCGGCCAGCTGAGCAGCAACATCGCGCGCCACTTCCAGCTGCTTTTCATGCTGCTTGCTGCTGTTGGCATGGCTGCAGTCCACCATCAGGGTGGCTGGCAGCTTGGCGGCTTCGAGGTCCTTGCACGCAGCGGCCACGCTCACCGCATCGTAGTTGGGCGTCTTGCCCCCGCGCAGGATCACATGGCAGTCCTTATTGCCCTTGGTGTTGACGATGGCGACCTGACCGTTCTTGTGCACCGACAGGAAGTGGTGGCCCCGGCTCGCCGACTGGATGGCATCGGTGGCAATGCGGATATTGCCGTCCGTGCCGTTCTTGAAACCGATGGGAGCCGAGATGCCGGAGGCCAGCTCCCGGTGCACCTGACTTTCAGTGGTGCGGGCGCCGATGGCACCCCAGCTGATCAGATCGCCAATGTACTGGGGCGAGATCACGTCCAGGAACTCGCTACCGGCAGGCATGCCCAGGCGGTTGATCTCGATCAGCAGCTGGCGTGCAATGCGCAGCCCCTCGTCGATGCGATAGCTTTCATCGAGGTAGGGGTCGTTGATAAGCCCCTTCCAGCCCACCGTAGTGCGTGGCTTCTCGAAGTACACGCGCATCACGATTTCGAGCGTATCGGCGTACTGCGTGCGCGCGGCCATGAGGCGGCGTGCGTACTCGACCGCGGCAGCTGGATCGTGGATGGAACATGGACCAATGATGACCAGCAGGCGGTCGTCCTTGCCAGCCATGATGTTGTGGATGTTCTGTCGGGTCTGGGTGATCAGCGTCTCGACGGGCGTGCCGCCAATCGGGAAAAAGCGGATCAGATGCTCAGGTGGAGGCAACACGGTGATGTCCTTGATACGTTCGTCGTCGGTCTGGCTGGTCTTGTCGACGCTGCGGTACCAGGCATCACTGGTCGGGGTGGTGGGGGCCGTCATGGTTGCTTCCTCGTGGAGTAAGTTGAAGTGGATGAAAAAACGGGAGGGCAGAAAAACAAAAACCGCCGGGCTTTGCAGCGTCGGCGGTTGGTAAGGGAGGGTTGTGTTTGCTTGCGCGTTTTCCTCTCATCCGCCGGGGACCGAGATAAAAAACCAAAAATAAAACGCGCTGCGAACTTGCATAGGCCCAATGTAGCACAGGAGTACGGTCGTGCAGCACCCCCCAGTTGTTGCGATTGCGCGACAGCCTGCCAGCCAAAGAACCTGGCAGCCCTGCACACCCAGCGCCAATCTCACCGCCACCAACGAAGAAACCAGGAGCGGAAGCGCTGCGAGAGAGACAATTTGCGCGGTGCTGCCACATCCTGCAGGTCACTAGGTGGATCGCTCTGGTGTTCGTACATATCGATCAGCAGCAATGCCTCGCCCAGCGTGCGCCAGGCCAGAAGCTCAAACTGGTCGAAACTCGCGCTCTCCCTGGGGCTGCGCTGTTCCAGCATATGTTGCCAATCGGTGATCGCGCTGCGCAACTCCCGCAGTGCACTCTGGTACGCGCCAAACTCATACAGCGCATGCCAGGCCGAGCCCAGGCCGGTGAGAAACAACTGGTGCTCACGTGCGCAATGCGACAAGGCCAAAACGCGCCGGGTGATATCGGCCGTATCGGTGCTGGTGCGCCGAGTGCGCACCGCCTCATCAATCTGCATCGACAACGCCCCCAGGCTATCGCGCAACTGCCGCGACTCTTCATCGGCCACACCTTCGCGAAGAAAGCGGCTGATGTCGCCAAACGACTGGGGGGTCAGCAGCTGACTGGGGCGCGTAGCGGGCATGGTGTCATTTTGCGCTGCCAATGCTTCTGCCATGCACTTTATGCACTGCGCCAAGACCGAATTGGGGGCTGCCTGCAACAGCCAGCATGCCGCCTACTGACAAGTATGCTCTCGGCGGTCTTCAGGCCGTCCCGCCCACCGTCAGCCCCTCGATGCGCAGCGTCGGTTGCCCCACGCCCACGGGCACACTCTGGCCTTCCTTGCCGCAGGTGCCGACACCACTGTCAAGACGCATGTCGTTGCCGATCATGGTGACCTTCTTGAGCGATTCGGGGCCGCTTCCAATGATGGTGGCGCCCTTCACGGGGTACTGGATCTTGCCGTTTTCCACCCAGTAGGCTTCGCTGGCAGAAAACACGAACTTACCGGAGGTAATGTCCACCTGCCCGCCGCCGAAGTTGCTGGCGTACAGGCCCTTCTTGATGCTGGCGATGATTTCCTGCGGGTCCTTGTCGCCGCCCAGCATGTAGGTGTTGGTCATGCGGGGCATCGGGATGTGAGCGTAGCTTTCACGTCGGCCGTTCCCGGTGGGTGCCACGCCCATCAAGCGGGCATTCAGCGAGTCCTGGATGTAGCCCTTCAAGATACCGTCCTCAATCAGCACGTTGCGCTGGCTGGCGTGGCCTTCGTCATCCACGTTGAGCGAACCACGGCGGTCGGCGATGGTGCCGTCGTCCAGCACCGTCACGCCCTTGGCGGCCACGCGCTGGCCGATGCGGCCGCTGAACGCGCTGGAACCCTTGCGGTTGAAGTCGCCTTCCAGCCCGTGGCCGATGGCTTCGTGCAACAGGATGCCTGGCCAGCCTGAGCCCAGCACCACGGTCATTTCGCCTGCGGGGGCGGGGCGGGACTCCAGGTTGACCAGAGCTGCGTTCACCGCCTCGTCAACGTACTTGCCCATCTGCTCATCGTCGAAATAGGCCAGGCCGAAACGACCACCGCCGCCCGCCGAACCCATTTCGCGGCGGCCGTTCTGCTCGGCGATCACCGTGACCGACAGGCGCACCAGCGGTCGCACATCGGCAGCGAGGGTGCCATCAGCACGGGCTACGAGCACCACGTCGTATTCGCTGGCAAGCCCTGCCATGACCTGCGCCACGCGCGGGTCCTTGGCGCGGGCGCGCTGCTCCAGCTTTTCGAGCAGCGCCACCTTGGCGGTACTGTCGAGCGATGCAATCGGGTCTACACCCGGGTACAGGCTGCGGCCTGCTGCTACTTTTTTAGGAGCTACTCGCGCTTTACCTGTCTGCGCTGCGGCAGAAATAGACCGCACAGTGCGCGCCGCATCCAGCAGCGAGGCCTCCGAGATGTCGTCCGAATAGGCAAACGCTGTCTTCTCGCCGCTCACGGCACGCACACCCACACCCTGGTCAATGCTGAAAGAGCCCGTCTTGACGATGCCTTCTTCCAGGCTCCAGCCCTCGCTGCGGGTGTACTGGAAGTACAGGTCGGCATCGTCCACCTGGTGGGTGCGGATCTCGGCCAATGCGCGGGCCAAGTGGCTTTCATCAAGCCCAAAGGGGGTCAGCAACAGTTCGCGAGCGACATCAATGCGCTGGCTGGTGGCCGCACGCTGGGGCGCGGCAATGGTGGAGCGGGAAGTCATCGCGGCATTTTAGGCGCGCTGCCCCACCCTGCCGTCCAAGCGGGCGCAAGTCCCTATGCCACAGCGCGCATGCACCGGGCGTCAGGCCGCTGTCTGGTCGTCCAGCGCAGCCTGGGGTGCATGGGTTTGCACGGACTCGATGCCCGCATCGCGCGCCTTGGCGCCCGAATACATCTGGCTCTGGCCAATCACCTGGCCGTTGCCCGCCTTGAGCGTGAAGTAGGGCGATCCATCCTTGGCGCTCAGGCGGCCGAACCGGCCATCGTTCGGCGCATTCTTGCGCACGGACTCGATGCCGTTCAGCGCACTGGCACGCGATTCGTACATCTCGCTGGTGAGGATGACCTGGCCGTTGGCGGCCAGCAGGTTGAAGACAAATTTATCGTTCTTCGACTTCTTCAGCTCGAACTTCGCCGCCATAGGGAATCCCTCCGGTTGCATGGACCAAGGCACAGTTGGACTGCCGGGTTGTACCCGCTTGCCGCCGTGTGCGCAACGCCTGGGCAAAGACCCTGGAACCTGTTGCCGATCTCCAGGCGACTCCTCCTGCTACAGCGCAGGCCGCGCGTCCTTGGGATCCTGCTTCTGGGCCCGCGCCACCGACATCAGGATACCGAGTGCCAGCCCCAGGGTCACCATGGCGGTTCCGCCATAGCTGATGAAGGGCAGCGGCACCCCGACCACGGGCAGGATGCCACTGACCATGCCCATGTTCACAAAGGCATAGGTAAAGAAAATCATGGAAACCGCCCCGGCCATCAAACGCCCAAACAGGCTGGAGGCCCCTGCGGCAATGGCCAGGCCGCGCCAGATCAGCATCACAAAGCACACCAGCAGAAACAGGTTGCCTGCCAGGCCGAATTCTTCCGAGAAGGCGGCGAAGATGAAGTCGGTGGTGCGCTCGGGAATGAATTCCAGGTGCGTCTGCGTCCCCGCCATGAAACCCTTGCCCCACACGCCGCCCGAGCCGATGGCGATCATGCCCTGGATGATGTGAAACCCCTTGCCCAGTGGGTCGCGTGTAGGATCGAGCAGTGTGCAGATGCGCTGCTGCTGGTAGTCGTGCAGCACGGACCAGCGCACGCCTTCCGCGCACAACTGATCGCCCAGCAGCACCAGAGTCAAAATGCCTATTCCGCCCAGAATCACCGGCGGCAGCACCAGCTTCCAGGAGAGCCCCGCGAAGAAGATCACCGACAGGCCCGCCGCCAGCACCAGCAGCGAGGTGCCCAGATCTGGCTGTTTCATGATCAGCCCCACCGGAATGGCCAGCAGCAGCCCGGCCGCAGCAAAGTCCAGCGGCCGCAGGGCCCCTTCGCGCTTCTGAAACCACCAGGCCAGCATCAGGGGCATGGCGATTTTCAGGATTTCGCTGGGCTGGATGACGATGCCGACATTGATCCAGCGCGTCGCCCCTTTTTTGGTGATACCAAACAACTCCACCCCCAATAGCAGCGCCACGCCTGCGGCATACAGCGGCACGGCGAACAGCATGATCTTCTGGGGAGGCACCTGGGCCACCATGAACAGGATGGCGCCCGCGATGAGCATGTTGCGACCATGGTCCGAAAACCGTGTCCCGTGGTCGTAGCCCGACGAATACATGGCCACCAACCCCGCAAAGACGAGCAGGGCGATCACCAGGATGAGCGGCAGGTCAAACCCCCGAAACAGGGGAAGAAAACGCTGCGCGAGCGAGGGCTTTTCAAAAACAACGGCCATCGCGGGATTATCGCGGCCCTTGGGGGCGCCGCCACCGTCAACGCACCTGGTGAAAGGCCATCCCGGCCAGATTGCGCAGGGTGCGCAGCAGGCCCAGCGGCTTTTCAACGCGAAGCGGCCAGGCGACGTGGGCGGATAGTCGGCAACCCCCAGGCCCAGCGTCTGGTGAAGGAAAGCGGGCAAAATCGGCCGGGGCACTACAGACTGCAGCCACCGCGGGGCGTCCGTGCTGTTCATCACATGCCCTGCCAGGCCTTTCACGGCAGTGATGCCCCTGCCCTGTCGTTTTGCAACCCCATGACCACCACCCACCTGCTGTACCTGCACGGTTTTCGCTCTTCGCCCCAATCCGCCAAGGCCCGGCAGATGGCCGCGCACGTGGCGCAGCACCACCCCGGCGTCACGTTCTGGTGCCCCCAACTGCCCCCCTCGCCCCAGGCGGCGATGGCGCTGATCGCACACGGTGTTGCCGCATGGCCAGGCCCCGGCATGGCAGTGATCGGCTCGTCGCTCGGCGGCTTCTATGCCAGTTGGGTGGCACAGCACAAGGGCTGCCGCAGCGTCATGCTCAACCCGGCCGTGCACCCGGCGCGGGACCTCGCTCGTTACATCGGCGAACAAACGGCCTGGCACGACCCGGCCGAGCATTTTTACTTTCAGCCTCAATACATTGATGAACTGCGCGCGCTGGACACCACGGGCCAGCAGCCCGCAGCGCCTGAATTGGCCATCATTGCCAAAGGCGACGAGGTGCTGGACTGGCGCGAAATGGTGGCGCGCTACCCGCAGGCACGGTTGGTGGTGCAGGAAGGGGGAGAACACGCCCTCGCCAATTTCAGCGACTACCTGCCGCAGGTGACGGAATTCCTGGTCCTGGCATGACATCGCCCTGGTGCCACTGGTGCCACTGGTGCCACTGGTGCCACTGGGCCACTGGGCCACTGGGCCCTGGCGCCTCAATGCGCCTCGGATGCCCGTTTGACGCCCCCACTCGTCCAGCGGGCGTAATCGTCCGGGTAGGCCGAGCGGTAGCGCTTCATGTGGAAGGCGGCTTCGTCGTCCTGGCCCAGCATCACGGCACTTTCTATCAGCACCTCGATGACGCGGGGCTCAGGGGAGTAATGCAGCAGGTTGCGGGCCAGGACATTCATGTACGCGGCGTTGTCGCGGGTCAGCCCCGTGGTGGTCAGGCGGGCAAAGTCCAGCGGGCCCGAAAACATCAGCGAATGAGACACCTTGGCCTGCGTGTCATCGCGGTACGCCGCAGCCCGCTGCGCGCCCGGCTTGTACAGTTGACTCACGCGGTGGTAGTCCCAGGCAGCAAGGCCACAGGCACCCAGGATTGCCGCACCGGCCACCAGCGCCGCCGACCCCGCAGGCCACGTGCGCCCGTCCCCGTAGGCATCGCGCCGAGGCCCCACCAGAATCGCCACCGACAGCAGGGCCACCACCTGGAACGGACCGTACCACAGCGGATATTCCAGCATGCTGTGCAGTCCAATGATCGCCAGCACCCCCCAGGCCAGCTGGCGCACGGGCTCGGTTTCGCGCCACGGCCGGGCCCACAAACACACTACGGCAACAGCCCCGCACAGTGCCACAGCCGTGGGCAGGCCCAGTTCCACGGCCAGGTGCAGCGGCAGGTTGTGTGCGTTGTCCAGCAGCACACAAAAGCGCTCGCCAGGGAACAGCGTGATGTAGTGCGCATAGTCCAGCTCACCCCAGCCCCAGCCCAGCCACGGTTTCTGCGCAATCAGGGTCAGCACGTTGGACCACAGCACCCGGCGGCTGGTGCAGGTCTGCGATCCGTCGGTGAATCGGTGAAACAAGGCATCGGCGCGCACGCCCTGGAACTTCCATAGCGCCTCGGGCAGCACCCAGGCGGCCACCAGAAACACCACAAACCCGGCGATGCCCAGGCGCAGTGCTTCCCCACGGCCCACGCCACGCCACACAGCCAGCACCACCAGGATGAGCAACCACTGCACCACCACCGTCCGAGATGCTGTGGCGGCCCCGCCCACGGCCATCCACATCAGCGCCACAGCAGCCAGCACGCTCAAAAGGCCCGAGGATGCAGGGCGGGCTCGACCTGCGACAGCCCATCCGGTCAGGTCCGTCCAGCTCCGGGGCCGGGCATGCAACGACCACCACAGGCAGGCCCAGGCGCCCAGACTGAGCAAAGTGCCCTGCTGGTTGCGCTGGCGCAGGTTACCCACTGCCTGGCCCGGCACCGACGCGTGAATCCAGGGCCTCAGGCCGACATCGCCAGCCAGGTACTGCACCAGCCCAATGACGCTGGCCACCAGCGCGGCCAGCCCCAGCCCGCCTGCCAGCAGCCACGCCCACCCTTCAGCGCCCCTGCGCTGCGCTACTCCGGTGCGTGACCACCCGGCTGCCAGCAGCAAGAGCACCGCCGCACAGACCCAGGACGCCACCAGCGGCCAGAAATTGGCGATCGGGGAGTCGGTGACGGCAAACAAAAACGGCACAGCCAGTGCCAACAAGGCCAGAGGAACGGCAATGGCGTCAAAAAACATGTCGAAAGAACCGGGCCATTGTGCAAAGCCCTGGATCATAGGGGCAGCCTTGGGGCCGTCTAGACGCCTGTCGGACCGGGTCGGCGCCCATGGGACAATGCCGCCCATGCATGCACTGTTTGAAGAAGCCGGCAAATTCATGGCCGGAAGGATCCTGTCCGAAGCCGATACATCCGCCCAGGTCGAGCTCGATTCGGGCAAACGGGTCAAGGTCAAGGCCGCCAACATCCTGTTGAAGTTCGAAAAGCCCGCCCCCTCCGAGCTGATCGCCCAGGCGCAGGCCGTGGCCGAGAGCATCGAGCTGGACCTGGCCTGGGAATTCGCTCCCGAGGACGACTTTGGCTTTGCCGACCTGGCGCGCGACTACTTTTCGGACAACGCCACCCTGGCCCAGCAGGCGGGCGCGCTCTTTCGCCTGTACGACGCGCCCCACTACTTCCGCCGCGCAGGCAAGGGCCGCTTCAAGAAAGCCCCGGCCGAAATCCTGCAGCAGGCCCTGGCCGCCATCGAGAAGAAAAAAGCCATCCTCGCGCAAATCGACGAATGGGCCGCCGCCCTGGGCCAGGGCGAATGCCCGCAGCCCATCCGCGAGCAGCTCTACAAAATCCTGTTCAAGCCCGACAAGAACGCGCCCGAGTACAAGGCCGTGGTCGAGGCCAGCCGTGCCACGCACACCGCGCCGCTCGATCTGCTGCAAAAAGCCGGCGCCATCGATTCCAGCTACCAGTTCCACTGGAAGCGCTTTTTGTTCGAGAACTTCCCCAAGGGCACGGGCTTTCCAGCCGTCACGGCGCCGGTCATTGCCGATGAGTTGCCCCTGTCCACCGCGCAGGCCTACTCCATCGACGATTCGCAAACCACCGAAATCGACGATGCGTTGTCCGTCCAAGGCCTGGGCACCGGCACCGTGGTGCTGGGTATCCACATCGCCGCGCCCGGCCTGGCCATCCAGCCCGGCAGCGCGATTGACCAGCTCGGCCGCGCCCGCCTGTCCACCGTGTACATGCCGGGCTACAAGATCACCATGCTGCCCGACGATGTGGTGCAGACCTACACCCTGGACGAAGGCCGCGCCAACCCCGCCGTATCGCTGTACGTCACCATCGACGAAGCGACGCTGGAGTTCAAGGGCTCCGAGACCAAGCTCGAACGCGTGCACGTGGCTGCCAACCTGCGCCACGACCAGCTTGACAGCGTGGTGACGGAAGAATGGTTCTCCAACCCAGCGTTTGAGCACCAAAACGACCCGCAGCGCTTGTCTGACCTGCGCCCGCAGCTATCATTTTTATACCGCCTGGCCAAAGAACTCAAAGCCCGCCGCGAAGTGGTCCGCGGCAAGCCCGAGAACTTCAACCGGCCAGACTACAACTTCCGCCTGGTCGGCAACAACGGTGCCGAGCCTCAAGGGCACGAGCAGGTGCAGATCAGTGTGCGCCAGCGCGGCGCACCGCTCGACTTGATCGTGGCCGAGGCCATGATCGTGGCCAACAGCACCTGGGGCAGCTGGATGGCCGAGCTGGGCGTGCCCGGCATTTACCGCAGCCAGGCCAGCATGGCGCCGGGCGTGAAGGTGCGCATGGGCACCAAGGCACTGCCGCACGCGGGCATTGGCGTCAAGGCCTATTCGTGGGCCACGTCGCCCCTGCGCCGCTACACCGACTTGGTCAACCAGTGGCAAATCATTGCCTGTGCGCGCCATGGCGCCACGGCGGCGCTGGCTGCGCCGTTCAAACCCAAAGATGCCGACCTGTTCTCCATCATCAGCAGCTTTGACGGCGCCTACAGCGCCTACAACGGCTACCAGGCGGGCATGGAACGCTTCTGGACGCTGAAATACGTGGAGCAAAATGGCATCACTGAGCTGAACGCCACCGTCTTCAAGGAAGGCCCGGGCGGCAGCTTTTTGGTGCGAGCCGACGACATCCCGCTGGTCTTCCCGGTGCTGGGCGCGCAGAACCTGCCGCGCGGCGCGCGCCTCAAGGTCAAGCTGGGCGAAGTGGACGAGATCACGCTGGACCTGCACGGCACCGTGATCGAGCGCCTGGATGACCCCGCCGACGCCAGCGACGACGGCCCGGTGGACGATGCCGAGGACGACGATACCGTGGCCGGGCCGATTGCGATTGCGGTCGATGTGAACGAGGCGCCCGCCGACACCGCAGCGGCAGCCCCGGCCGCCTGAGCCCCGGACAGCCCCTGATAATTGCCGGCGATGAAACTCCCTGTCTTCCTCCGCTCCATCAGCACGCTGCAACTGGCGCTGGGTGTGTCGATTGCCGTGCACGCCGCGCTGATCTCGGTGCGCTTCATCGACCCCGAGGGCTTCAACCGCGTGTTCCAGGACACGCCGCTCGAAGTCATCCTGGTCAACGCCAAGTCCAACGAGCGCCCCGACAAGGCCCAGGCCGTTGCCCAGGCCAGCCTGGCGGGCGGCGGCGATGCCGAGAAGGGCCGCGCCACCAGCCCCCTGCCCTACACCGCGCTGACGACCATTGGTGACGACTACGAAGAAGCGCAGCGCAAAATGGACGCGATGCAGGAGCAACAAGCCCAGCTGCTGGCCCAGTTGCGCAAGCAGCTGGCTACCATGCCCGCGCCCGATCCACGCCAGGCCAGCCTGACCGCCGAACAGGCAACCGAACAGGAAAAGCGCCGCCAGCTCGTCAAGCTGCTGGCCGAGATTGAAAAGCGCATCAACGAAGAAAACTCGCGCCCCAAAAAGCGCTACATCAGCCCCGCCACGCGCGAAGAGGCCTACGCCATCTACTACGACAGCCTGCGCCGCAAGGTGGAAGACAAGGGCACCGAGAACTTCCCCGAACAGGGCGGGCGCAAGCTGTATGGCGAGCTGACCATGATCGTCACCGTCAACCACGACGGCCGGGTGCTCGACACCGAGGTGGTGCAGGGCTCGGGCAACCCCACGCTGGACCGGCGAGCCCAGGCCATTGCCCGCGCAGCTGGCCCCTTCGGCGCGTTTGGCCCCGACATGCGGAAGAAGGCCGACCAGATCGCCATGGTGGCGCGCTTCAAGTTCACGCGCGACCAGACGCTGGAAACCGTGGTGAAGTAACTGCCCGGCGGGTACACAGCAAGACCCGCCCCACCGCACACTCACCCTCCGCACGCCCCCTCCGCACAGCCGACCGTACCGCAAGCCCCACGCTGCCTGAGCCCCCATGACATCCCCCGCCAACCCTGCCGACCTGTACTGCGTGATGGGCAATCCGGTCGCCCACAGCCGCTCGCCCGCCATCCACGCCCGCTTTGCCGAACTGACGGGCGAACACATCACCTACGAACGCCGCCTGGTTCCCATGGACGGTTTTGCCCAGGGCGTGCGCGACTTCGTGACCCAGGGTGGTCGCGGCTGCAACGTGACCGTGCCCTTTAAGACCGAGGCTCCGGGCCTGGCCACCGAATGCAGTGAACGGGTGCAACTGGCCGGCGCGGCCAACACCCTCACTTTTCGTGCCGACGGCAGCATCTACGCCGACAACACCGACGGCCTGGGCCTTGTGGCCGACATCACGCGCAACGCGGGGGTGTCGCTGGCGGGGCGCGATGTGCTGCTGGTGGGCGCTGGTGGCGCAGCTGCCGGCGTGCTGGGCCCGCTGCTGCTGGCCGGAGCCCGCCGCATCACCGTGGCCAACCGCACGCTGGGCAAGGCACAGGCGCTGGTGCAGTCGCACAGCGCACTAGCTTTGCTACAAAAATCAGAGCTAAAAGCGCTTTCCCCACAAGCGCTAGATACCAATTTTGATGTCATCATCAACGCCACAGCCAGCAGCCTGGCAGGCGCTGAGGTGCCCGTGCCTGCCAGTGTGCTGCGCCCCGGCTGCCTGGCCTACGACATGATGTATGGCCCTGCAGCGCAAGGTTTTCTGGACTGGGCCCGCGAACACGGCGCCGTGCCCCGCGACGGACTGGGCATGCTGGTCGAGCAGGCCGCCGAAGCCTTTCTGCTGTGGCGCGGCGTGCGCCCGCCCTCTGCCCAGGTGCTGCAGGAAATGCAGCAAGCCGCCTGAGCCCGACTGCAGCACGCTCAAAGACACTGCAAGACATCGCACACGCCACCATGAAACCTGTGTTGCGCTGGATAGGGCTGGTGCTGCTCGCCTTCGTGGCACTGCAGCTGTTCTTTGTGGCCCGCATCGCGGCCATGGCGGTCATCAACCCCGAATCCACCAGCTTCCAGCGCTCCGAAGCCTGGACACTCCTCTCCACCCAGGGCAGCATCCCCTGGCGCCAGAAGTGGGTGCCCTACGCCAGCATCGCCGACCCGCTCAAGCGCGCCGTCATCGCCTCCGAAGACGATGGCTTTGTGAACCACGACGGTGTGGACTGGGCCGCCATTGAAAAAGCCTGGGAGCGCAACGCCAAGGCCGAAGCCCAGATAGCCAAGGCCCAAAGCCGCGCCCCCGACCGCCCGGTGCGCGCACCCAAGATCCGGGGTGGCTCCACCATCACGCAGCAACTGGCCAAGAACCTGCTGCTATCGGGCGAACGCACCCTGCTGCGCAAGGGGCAGGAGTTCGTGCTCACGATGCTGCTGGAGCAACTGCTCAGCAAAGAGCGCATCCTGGAGATCTACCTGAACAACGTGGAATGGGGCGAAGGCGTGTTCGGCGCCGAGGCCGCCGCGCAGCACTACTTCCGCAAAAGCGCCAGCCGCCTGGGCGCCGCCGAGGCCGCGCGGCTGGCGGTGATGCTGCCTGCGCCCAAGCGGTTTGAAAAGACGCCCGGATCGGCGTATTTGGCGGGGCGCACGCGGACGATTTTGGCGCGGATGGGGGGGGCGGAGTTGCCTTGAGAGGCCGCTCTATGTGACGCTTGGGCATCGAATCCAGTGAATAGCTACTTATGAAAATGTTCGTTCGCCAACAGATTGCCTCCGGGGATATAGCCGACGAATTCGTAACTTCCGCATTTGCCTACCTGGACGCGGCGGAGAGGCTGAACGAGCAAATGAGTTCTGGAAGTTGGGGGAGTGACTATCGAAACGCACAGGTCATTCTGTGGCTCACATTCCATTCCACCGAATTGCTCTTAAAAGGATGCATTGCGAAGACTGATCCGACGATTTCAACTGTGGGCCATGTGCTGCCTATGCTGAGAGATCGACTCGAATCCAAAATTGGCAAATTTGATCTAGAGCTCCCGTTTGGCGTGGAAGGTTCAGACGGAACTCCCGAGATAGAACATCTTGTGCAAAACCACGTCCGAACCACCCACGAGCGGTTGCGATATCCAACGGATCACAAGGGCTTGCCCTGGCCCGGCATTGAAGGGTTTTCGCCACAACTGTTTGCGGGAACGTTGAAAAGCTTTAGGAAAGAAGCTGAAGCTCTTCATTCAAGGCTCTTTACATCAGCCACCTGAAGCAAACGCAAGAGCGTTTGTCAGGCATCCAAGGATGGCTGAGCCGACTTGACAACGCTTCAGTCCCTATTCATGGTCTCCTGAGCACCAGAGCGCCGCGCAAGCCACACCTCGCCCCTCTCCTCCGGCCGCAAAGTCACCTGCAGCTTCGGCACCCACGCCGCCGGACCCGCTGGCCGCCGCACCGTGTACCGCTGCAGCAGCATGGCCGCCAGCAGCGTCATCTCCAGCATCGCAAAGTGCTGGCCGATGCACACGCGCGGGCCCACGCCAAACGGTATCCAGGCGCCTTTGGGGATGGGCGGCGCGCTGTCCAGAAAGCGCTCTGGCACAAACCGGTCGGGCTGCGCAAACCAGCGCGCATCCCGGTGCAGCACCCAGGGCGTGATGCGCAGCATGGCGCCCTTCGGCACATCCACGCCAGCCAGCGTGATGGGTGCGGTGGTGCGCCGGGTCATGAGCGCGGAAATGGGGGGATACAGGCGCAGCGCCTCCTTGAGCGTGGCGGTCAGAAAGGGCAGCTGGGCCCCGTGCTCGGGGCCGGGGGTGCCGCCCCGCAGCACGGCATCGACCTCGGCCTGGGCGCGCTGCGCGGCTTCGGGGTGCTGGGCCATGAGCAGGGTCCACCACAGCAGCGCGGTGGCGCTGGTTTCGTGCCCGGCCTGGAAGCTGACGATGCACTGGTCGAACACCTCCTGCGCGGACAAGGCCTCGCCGGTGGGCTCGTCGCGCAGGGCCAGCAGCATGTGCAGCAGGTCCTGGCGCTCCGGGGCCCTGGGCGTGGGCGCCTCGGTCTGGCGGGCATGGATATGGCGCCACACCAGGCCCTTCAACGACCGTACCGCACGCCGCTTGGCGGCATGGCCGGGCAGGGGCAGCCAGTCGGGCAGCGAGAAGGGCATGAACATTTCCCGGAACGCGGCTTCCGAGAGCGTTTGTGTGGCCCAGGCGGCTTCGCGGGCGTCGGCCTGGGCCGAGGTGCTGAACAGCGTGCGCAGGATCACGTCCATGGTCACGCCGGTCCAGAGGGCGTCCACGGCCACCAGGGCCTCGGACTGGCCTGCGGGCACGGCGGCATCAAGCGCGCTGCGGGCCGCGTCGGTCATGAGCTGCGCGTAGCCCGCCACCCGTTTGGGGGTGAAGGCGGGCATGAGCATGCGGCGTTGGCGCTGCCATATGTCGCCCTCGGTCACCAGCACGCTCTGGCCGAACACCTGCTCAAACACGGCGATGCCGCGCTCCCAGCGAATCAGCCGGTCTGCATGGGTGACCAGCGCCTCGCGCACGAGGTCGGGCGACATCAGATCCCAGGCGTCTTCAGGGCCCACGCGCATGCGGGTCAGGTCGCCATGGTCACGCTGCAGGCGCGTCACAAAGCCGAGGTAGTCGGCCCGCATCTCCCACAGCAGGGGCAGGCCCCACCAGCGGCGGGAGGGGCCGCTGGGCAGCAAGCCAGGGTGGGGCGCGGTGTGCGCAGGCACTGAAGCGGGTTCAGGCGTCGATGGCCTCGCGGCAGGATTGGCAGGGTTCATGGCCCGCATGCTGCGGTGCAACAGCGGCCTGGTATTGAACGATTTCGACATCGCCCCTGCCCTACACTCGCGGCCCATGGCAACCCTGGTCCCCCCCTCACCACGGCATCCGCAGGGCCTGATCCCCTCGGGCCAGCTGTGGCTGCCGCGCGCCAGCCTGTCGGCCTGTGTGCGTGGCGCCATGGTGCGCAGCACGGTGGGTTACCACCTGAGTGACGAGCAGCGCATCAACCGGTTTCCGGCCACGCCCCTGTGCAGCCTGACCTGGTGGTTTGAGGGCCGCAGCGAAGCCCTGGTGGAAGACCGACCCGACACCCTGCCCGGCCTGCAAAGCCCGCGCGAGGCCTACCCCGGCCGCTGGGTGCTGGCAGGCCCCCACACCCGGCCCAGCACCAGCTACTGCGCAACCCCCACGCACGGGATGATGGTGATGTTCATGCCCGACGCGCTGCACCTGCTGACGGGCCTGGAGCCCGAGGCACTGACCAACCGCATGGTGGATGCGCAAACCGTGCTGCCGCGCGACTGGATCGCGATGTGCGAGGCCGTGCAACAGCAGCCCGACGACGCTGCGCGCATGGACTGCCTGGAGGCGTTTCTGGAGCCCCGCTGGCAAGCCTGCCGCCCCACGCAGGTGCTGCAGGCACAGCGTTACGGCGACTGGGCGGTGCACCTGGCGCAGCGCGCCGCCCTGTCGGCCCCGGGCCGCAGCCTGCGCCAGCTGGAGCGCCGCATCAAGCGCTGGGCCGGGTTGCCGCTGCGCGAGCTGCGCGGCTTTGGCAAGGCCGAGCAGGCATTCTTCGACACCATTGCCGCTGACGCTGCGCAGGGCTCGGTCAAATGGGCGGACGTGGCAGCGGGTGCGGGGTTCTCGGACCAGTCGCACCTGTGCCGCGTGACGCGGCGCATCACCGGCTACGCGCCACAGGCGCTGTATGACGGCATCCACGGGGAAGAGGCGTTCTGGGTGTATCGCATCTGGGCGGAGTAAGCGGCTACCACGCACACCGCCACGTATCATCCGCGCCATGCTTGCCAAGTTGATGAGTTTCCTTCTGCTGGGGATCGTGCGGTTTCTCACCGGTTCCCAGGCCCGCTGGTATGGCTGCCCGCCCAAGGCCGAACAGCGTATCTACTTTGCCAACCACCAGAGCCATGCCGACATGGTGCTGATCTGGGCGGCGCTGCCGGAAGAGTTGCGCACCATCACCCGGCCGATTGCGGCCAAGGATTACTGGACCAAGACCCCGTTTCGCCAGTGGATCACCACGGCGGTGTTCAACGCTGTGTATGTAGACCGCCAGGCCACGCCCCCACGCCCCCCAGCGCCCGTCGCAGCAGAGCCCGTGGGCACGCAGGGAGCAGCGGCCAGTGCAGCCAGCGATGCCGACACGGCCATGGCAGGCGGCCCCGACCCGGCGCCCGAGGCCCCGCCGCGCGCGCCCAGCCCCGAAGAACTGCGCGCTGCCCTGCCCGAATCCGACCCGCTGGCGCCGCTGGTGCGGGCCCTTGCGAGCGGCGACTCCATCGTGATCTTCCCCGAGGGCACGCGCGGCCATGGCGATGAGCCCCAGCCCTTCAAATCGGGCCTGTTCAAGCTGGCGCAGATGTTTCCGCAGGTGGTGCTGGTGCCTGCCTGGATCAACAACGTCCAGCGCGTGATGCCCAAGGGCGAAGTGGTGCCGGTGCCCATCCTGTGCTCGGTGACGTTTGGTACGCCCATCCAGCTGGAAGCGGGCGAAGAACGCCGCCCCTTCCTCGACCGCGCACGCCGCGCTGTGATCGCGCTGCGGGAGGTCTGAGCATGACGCCCCACGCACACCCGCTTTCGCCGACCGCCGCCACCTCTGGGGCGACACGGACATGAACAACTTCCTTCGCAACCTCACCGCCACGCAACAGATCGGGGCCTTGTTCCTGGTCGTGTTCGGCATCCTGTCCATCGTCACCATGTGGGCCTTTGTGCGCAATCTGCGCGAGCACACCAGCGATGACCCGCAGGCTGAGGCCCAGGTCCGGGAGGCCAAGCGCTTCTGGGGGCTGCTCAAGACCTCCTGGGCCATGGCCAGCGTGTTCTGGATTGGCTGGGTGCTGGGCGACACCGTGGCCACGGTGCTGTTCGCCATCGTGGGTTTTTTTGCGCTGCGCGAGTTCATCACCCTGTCGCCCACGCGGCGTGGCGACCACCGCAGCCTGGTGCTGGCGTTCTTTGTGGTGCTGCCGCTGCAGTTCTACATCGTGGGCACCAAGCACTTTGACCTGTTCACGGTGTTCATCCCGGTTTACGTGTTCCTGGCGCTGCCGGTGGTGAGCGCACTGGCCAACGATCCGCAGCGTTTTCTGGAGCGCAATGCCAAGCTGCAGTGGGGCATCATGGTC
The DNA here is from genome assembly GCA_964031875.1 of Acidovorax facilis. Classification (GTDB taxonomy): domain Bacteria; phylum Pseudomonadota; class Gammaproteobacteria; order Burkholderiales; family Burkholderiaceae_C; genus Acidovorax; species Acidovorax facilis_A. Next base: position 42,245 of record CAXIRU010000103.1, on the reverse strand, counting down.
TGCGTGTACGGCATGAGCCACGTGCCCGCGCTGCTGCTGCTGGACTTTCCGGGCTACCGCGACAAGGGTGCCTTCCTCGTCTTCTTCCTGGTGTTTGTGGTGCAGACCTGCATGCTGGTGCAGCACCTGCTGGGGCGGCGCTTTCCGCACAAACCCGTGGCGCCGCAGGTGAGCCAAAGCTTTCAGTGGGCCAGCTGGCTGGCCGGCGTGGCGGCGGGGGGGCTGGCGGGCGGGCTGCTGTCGTTCATCACGCCGTTCAAGCCCGGCCAGGCGCTGGGCATGGCCCTGCTGGCCTGCGTGGCCGGCAGCCTGGGGCACCTGGTGATGAAGGCATTGAAGCGCGACCGGGGCATCACCAGCTGGGGCATGCAGGGCATGTCGGTCACCGGCGCGGGTGGCCTGCTCGACCGGGTGGACGCGCTGTGTTTTGCGGCGCCGGTGTTCTTCCATTCAGTGCGCTGGTACTTTGGTCTGTGAACGAAGCAGCGCCGCAATTTTACGAAGCAAAATTAGCCTCTAGCGCTTTACCATCAAGCGCAAGCAGCTATCAAATAATGAGCAAATAGTGAGTCAATAGTGAGCAAATGCGCATCTTAGGCATCGACCCTGGCCTGCAAACCACCGGCTTTGGCGTGGTGGACATGGACGGCCACAAGCTCAGCTATGTGGCCAGCGGCACCATCCGCACCACCACGCTGGCGCTGGGCGATCTGCCCGGGCGCCTGAAGATCCTGTTCGACGGCATCACCGAGGTGGCCGCGCGCTACGAGCCCGATGTGGCCTCGGTCGAAATCGTGTTCGTCAACGTCAACCCCCAGTCCACCCTGCTGCTGGGTCAGGCGCGTGGCGCCTGCATCACGGCCCTGGTGGCCAGCAACCTGCCGGTGGCCGAATACACCGCGCTGCAGATGAAAAAAGCCGTCGTCGGCCATGGCCGCGCGGCCAAGAGCCAGGTGCAGGAGATGGTGCGGCGGCTGCTGCAACTGCCGGGCCTGCCGGGCACCGACGCTGCCGATGGCCTGGGCCTGGCCATCACCCACGCCCACGCAGGCGCCGCCATGGGCCGCCTGGGCGAGGCCGCCACGCTGAACCGGCGCCAGCACGCGATGTACAAGGGCGGGCGGAGCTACTGAGTGAGCATCCCGCCCCAGGTCCGCCTGCCGAGGCACCTTGTCAGCGGGCAAAAAAATACCGCGCACAAAGGCGCGGTACAGCCCCACCAGGGTTTGGGATCGCAACGCTGGGTCAGGCCACCTGCGTCTTCATCCGCTCCGCCCGCTCCTTGGGAGACGGATGGGTGGACAGGAAACTGGTCGAATCCCCGCCGGACATGGCCGCCAGCTTCTCCAGCGCCGTCACGCAGGCCTTGCTGTCATAGCGTTTGGCTTTCATGAACTGCATGGCGTAGTCGTCGGCCTCGCGCTCGTTGCTTTGCGAGTGCTGGGCGCGCACCACTTTCTCGAACAGGTCGCCCAGCTGCGAGCTGGCAATGGCACCCGCCTTGCCGTTGCTCGATGCCACGGCATTGCGCAGGGCACTGGTGCGCAGCGCGGTCTGGATGCGGGCCTTGGTATGGCCAGCCTTGACGTGGCCGATCTCGTGACCGATCACGTAGCGCACTTCGTCGTCGGTGAATTTGTCCATCAGGCCCGAATACACGCGGATGGTGCCGTTGGCCATGGCGAAGGCATTGATCTCGGGCGTGAGGTAGACCTTGAAGTTCATCTTGAGGCCATCGTGGGTGCCCAGGCCCGAGGTGAGTTTGGCCAGGCGCTTGGCATAGGGATTGCCTGCCGGGGCGACCTGGTTCTGGCGGTCCATCTCGTCGGACATCTGGTCGAAAGTGCTCTTGAGCTCTTCGTCCGAAAGGCTTTCGGACTTGGCAAGGTCCTTGCCAGCATCCAGCATCTTGCCCAGGTCAAATTGCGCCCACACGGGCGATACGGCGCTCACGCCGGAGGCCAGGGTTACGAGCGTCAATAATTTACGGCGGTCCATCGGGGTTCCCTCACTGACGGGTGTCAGTTTTTTGGTTGGTTGTGGTTGGCTTTGGTGTGTCCTGGATCGATCGATGCCTCGATGGATCGATTGTTTTTTTGCGCAACCAACTGCAAGCAAAGGTGTGATTGGTGTGCGCGCGCTGAAGGATAGCCACACCCGCGCCACTTCTCGCACGCCGCCGTGTCTTCAGATGTAAGAACTGTGTGCTGATGCTGCCGGGTCAGCCGGTGCGATGGGGGGTGGGCAAGGTTTCAGCACCGGAAATCTTCAAAAAATGGAGATAAAAATCGGCCCCTACGCTTATCTATCAAGCGCTTTTAGCTATCAAAACAATAGCAAAACTCACGCAACGCCGACTGCGCGCGCCTGGGGTCCCCGCGCCACCAAGGTATCAGCGCCCCAGCCCCCGCTTGAGCTCCTTGAGCAGCAGCAGCACCTGGTTGGACGCATGGCGGCAGCTGCTGTTGAGCAGTTGCACGGCCTTTTGCTGCTCGCCCGCCTGGAAGGCCGTCACCACATCGGCTGCCTGCTGGTGAAAGTATTTGTGCCGGGCCACCAGCATGTCGAACGCTGGGAAATGCCCCAGCCGCACGCGCCCGGTGCCATACAGCCAGCGGCCCAGGTCGCAGCGGTCGTCCTGGCAGATGCGCTCGGGCCGCATCACCTCTTGCGAGCGGCCGTGGACCATGTCCTGCAACTGCAGGCGCCAGCGCTCGTGGCTGGCAATGGCCGCGTCAATATCGATCTCGGTCATGAGCATGGAGGCGTACTCCGCATCCAGCACCAGCTCGCTGCCGTTGTCCTCCATGGCCCAGGTGGTCTCCGGGCTGGCGGGGTCTTGCTCCCGGATCTTGAACAGACGACTGAAAAAACCCATGCTTTGTTCCTGTGGATGCACCCCACCCGACAGCACCGAACATGGTTCCGCCAGAAATGCCTCGATACATTTTGTGGGGGGCGCTGTATTTTGGCTACCAAAAAATGACCGATTGGTAAAAACTGCGCGCGTCAACCCTGCGGGCCCTGCCAGCTCTGCCCAGCCCCCAGCAGCCCATTGGCATGGGCCTGACAATACGCGGATGACTTCCAACGCCAAACGCCCCGCTCTGTCCATGCTGGACCTGGTCGCCGTCCGAGAGGGCGGCACGGTAGCCGATGCGCTGCAAATTGCACTGCGCACCGCCCAGCACGCCGAAAAATTGGGCTTTGCCCGCTACTGGCTGGCAGAGCACCACAACATGGCGGGTATTGCCAGCTCGGCCACCGCCGTGCTGGTGGGCCACCTGGCCGGTGGTACCTCGCGCATCCGTGTAGGTTCGGGTGGCGTGATGCTGCCCAACCACGCGCCGCTGGTGGTGGCTGAGGCCTTCGGCACCCTGGCCGAGCTGTACCCCGGCCGCATCGACCTGGGACTGGGCCGCGCGCCCGGCACCGACCCCACCACCATGCGCGCACTGCGCCGCAGCCGGGTGGAAACCGCCGACGACTTTCCGCAGGATGTGGCAGAGCTGCAGCGCCTGCTGGCACCAGCCGTGCCCGACCAGCGTCTGATCGCCATGCCGGGGGCAGGCACCAACGTGCCCATCTGGCTGCTGGGCTCCAGCCTGTTTTCAGCGCAACTGGCGGCCGAACGGGGCCTGCCATATGCCTTTGCGTCACACTTTGCGCCGCGTCTGCTGCACCAGGCCATCGACCTGTACCGCAACCTGTACCAGCCATCTGCCGCCTGGCCCCGCCCCTATGTGGCGATTGGAGTGCCGATGATTGCAGCCCCCACGGACGAAGAAGCGGAATATCTGGCCAGCAGCACCTACCAGCGGGTGCTGGGCATTCTGACAGGCGACCGCCGCCGCCTGCTGCCACCTGTCGAGAACTACGCCGCGCGCCTGCAGCTCCAGGAGCGCGCCGCGATCAGTGACTTCTTGGCTGCGGCCGTGATCGGGGGGCCAGACACCGTGCGCTCTGGTCTGGCGCAACTCAGCGAAGCCACGGGGGCCGATGAGCTGATGCTGGTGTGCGACGTCTACGACCCCGCATTGCGCCTGCGTTCCCTGGATATTGCTGCGCGGTCCCACGCCGAGGCGTGGGACTCACGTCAAGCCGCTTGATGAAGGACGGCTGAGGACCGAGGGCTGAGAGCGAAGGGTCGAAGGGGGCTTAGCTCTTTTGCCCGGTGAAGACGAAAGTCTCTGCCTTGCTTGCACTCTGACCCATGATCACGAGCGCCTGGGTGGTGTTGTTGTAGACAACAACGTGCTGGACGACCACGCCATCGCCCACAGGGCAGGCGGCGCCACTGAAGGTAAGCGGCAGATCAAACACGTTCCGGCCGCTGGCACGTGGCACCGCAGTGCCGCGAATGGAGCACCCTGGGTACGAGGGAATCGACACCAATCCGCCGGTGGAAATGGTCAGCGAGACCGAAGATTCCCGAACCTGGTTGCCGATGCCCGTGCCGGTGTAGGTACCCAGCAATTCGCTCACGACGGCAGCCTGCTCGTAGAGCACGCCGTAGGTGCCCGCGAACTTCACGCCGTTGGGCGCCGTGACCAGCATCGAGTCACGCACTGCGTACTTGCCGGTGTAGCTGACAGGCTCAGTCTTGCGGCTGGCAAGGTTTGCCTCATCCACCACGTTGAGATAACGCCCGGTGCCAGAGACAACATCGGCGCCTGACGTCTGGGCAGAGCCTAGCGAAATACCCACCACGGTACCCACTGTGTCGGTCAGGATGCTCCAGGTTTCTCCGTTCTCCAGCACCACGCCCTGGACATTCAGGGGGTCGGTGGTAGCACCGGTCCACAGACCTTCCACGCCTGTGACCACGGTTGCGGGAGGCTTTGCCACGGGCGGCGCCGCGTCATCTCCCCCGCCGCAAGCGGATAACACCAAAGCGGCAACCAGTCCTCCCAGAGCAGTCGTCTTTTTCACTCTTTTCTCCTTCGTGAATCAATTCTGAAAGGCTGCGCCCCGGCGCAACCCCGACCGAGGCATCTTAAGCGCATGCGCCCCAAGTGGCACGCGGCAAATCGCCTGAGATGCCAGCCCGTGTCGCCCACGCCACATCCAGCCCCCCCCCCCAGGAGAACACCATCAGGCGCGGCCTCCACCCCATGATTCGGCACTACAGCCCCGCTGCACCGGACACCCCTGCCGGAACAGCAGCTTTACCGCGCCAGGTAGCCGCCGTCCACCGGGTAATAAGCCCCGGTCACAAACGAGGCCTTGCTGGACGCCAGCCAGGCCACCAGCTCGGCCACCTCTTCAGGCTGCCCCAGGCGGCCGATGGGGTGGGCGCCCACCAGCATGGCGCGGACGCCAGCGTCCTGCTCCAGCCCGCTGATCATGGGCGTGTGGATAAATGCCGGCCCGACGGCATTGATGCGCACGCCATGGGCGCTGTACTCGATGGCCGCCGTCTTGGTCAGCCCCACAACACCATGCTTGGCGGCGGTGTAGGCGGGGGCCGTGGCAAAACCCGCAGTCCCCAGGATGGACGCCATGTTGATGATGGAACCGCCGCCATTTTTGAGCATGGCTGCGATCTGGTACTTCATGCCGTAAAACACGCCGGAGAGATTGATATTGATGACCTGGGCCCAGCCATCCAGGGGGTAATCGGCCGTGGCTGCCTGCGGGCCGCCGATGCCAGCGTTGTTGCAGGCAATGTCCAGGCGGCCGTAGTGGGCAACGGTGCGGTTTACCAGCGCCTCGCAGTCCTCGGGCTTGCCCACGTCGGCGGCCACAAAAATGGCGTCGCCTCCGGCTGCGCGCACCAGCGCCGCCGTTTCTTCGCCCGCCTGGACGTTCACATCCGACACCACCACCTTGGCGCCTTCGCGCGCCCACACCAGAGCAATGGCACGCCCGATGCCCGACGATGCGCCCGTCACCAAACCGACCTTGTTCTTCAGCATAAGAGACTCCTTGTTCGTTCAGAACACCTGCAACCCGATGCCGCAGATCGCTTTTCATTCTGCGCCCCCCCCTGCGACAGCACCTTGACCTGGGTCATCCCGCAGACCGGGGTGACATCCCCCAAGTCAGGGGCCCGGGTAGCGGCTACCATCAGGGGCTGCAGGGGTTTGCGCCTGTGCCAGTCTGATCTGCCTGTTGTGTGACCGCCTGATTTCCACGCCACCGCCTTACCGCCCACGCCCGCATGCCCGCTTTTTCCTTTGAAGCCCTGGACGCCCAGGGCCAGACCCGCAAGGGCCTCATGGAGGCCGACACCGCCAAGGCAGCGCGCAGCCTGCTGCGCGCCCAGGCCCTGGTGCCCCTGGCGGTAGAGCTGGTGCAGACCGGCCAGTCGCTGGATGGCAGCTCGGCCAGCCTGGGGCAGCGCCTGTTCACGCGGCCCGTGTTCAGCGCCACAGCCCTTGCAATCTGGACCCGGCAGATCGCTGGGCTGGTGTCTTCCGGCCTGCCTTTGGAGCGCGCACTCACAGCACTGTCTGAGGAGTCCGACGACGAACGCCAGCGCCACCTGGTGGCCGCACTGCGCGCCGAAGTCAATGCCGGGGCCACGTTTGCGCGCGCCCTGTCGCAGCATCCACGGGAGTTTTCTGACATCTACTGCGCCGTCATTGGTGCCGGCGAGCACAGCGGCAACCTGGGACTGGTGCTCGAGCGCCTGGCCGACGACCTCGAAGAGCGCCAGGCCCTCAAGGCCAAGCTGGTAGGGGCCGCCCTGTACCCGGCCATCGTGACCATCGTCGCCATCGTGATCGTGCTCTTCCTTGTGGGCTACGTGGTGCCCCAGGTGGCCAGCGTGTTTGCGGGCACCAAACGGGCCCTGCCCTTCCTGACGGTGGCCATGCTGGGCATCAGCGCTTTTGTGCGCAGCTATGGCTGGTTGATGTTGATTGCTACTATTTTCATAGCTATTAGCGCACGTTGGGCGCTGACCATCGGCCATATTCGTGAAAAATTTGATGCCGCCTGGCTACAGCTGCCGCTGGTCGGAAAACTCGCGCGCGGCTACAACGCGGCCCGTTTTGCGGGTACCTTGGCCATGCTGGCAGGTGCGGGCGTCCCCATTCTCAAGGCCCTGCAGGCAGCCGCCGAGACCCTGAACAACCGCGCACTGCGCGCCGACGCGCTCGAAGCCCTGGTGCTGGTGCGCGAGGGTGCGCCCCTCGCGTCGGCACTGGCGCAGAAGAAACGCTTTCCGGGCCTGCTCTCGATGTTTGCACGCCTGGGCGAGCAGACCGGGCAGTTGCCGGTGATGCTGCAGCGCGCCGCCCGCCAGCTCTCCACCGAAGTGCAACGGCGCGCCATGGCGCTCGCTACCATCCTGGAGCCGCTGCTCATCGTGGGCATGGGCGGCATCGTGATGCTGATCGTGCTGGCCGTGCTGCTGCCGATCATCCAGCTCAATCAGTTTGTGAAGTAGAGCGAGTTATGCACTTTGGCGTACCCGCGTCGAGCCCACAGGCTGGTGATCGCAAGGCGCAGCGCGCCGCCAAGGCAAGCGCCTTGGCAAGTGCTGCAACGCCGCGAGTGCTTGCCTGTGGGCCCGACCCCATGGGAAAGCCGGGGAAAGGCCCGGCCACGTTGTTGCAGGCCACTTGCGGTATGCATACCGCTGTGCGGCCTGCGCCCAGTTACCGGGCCTTTCCCCGGCTTTCGCGGGCACGTCAAAGTGCATAACACGCTCTAACCTATGGCCGTGACCCTGGACGACAAGCTGGTGGTGGCGATCTCCTCGCGCGCGCTGTTCAACTTTGAAGAAGAAAACCACGTCTTCGAGAAAGACAATGACCGCGCCTATGTGGACCTGCAGCGCCAGCGACTTGACGTACCGGCCGCGCCTGGCGTGGCGTTCTCGCTGGTGCGCAAGCTACTGGCCTTTAACACCCCTGAGCACCAGCGGGTCGAGGTAGTGCTGCTCTCGCGCAATGACCCGGTCAGTGGCATGCGCGTCTTTCGCTCCTGCCATGCCCATGGGCTGCCCACCATCCAGCGCGGGGTGTTCACCCAGGGGCGCGACCCGTTTCGCTATTTGCGCCCCCTGGGCGCACACCTGTTCCTGTCCGCCAATGAGGCCGATGTGGGCGAGGCGCTGCACCTGGGCTACCCCGCCGCACGGGTGCTCACCGAATCGGTCCAGGCCGGCGACGCGAACCCGCATGAGGTGCGCATTGCCTTCGACGGCGACGCTGTGCTGTTCTCCGACGAGGCCGAGCGGGTGTACCAGGCCGAAGGTCTGGCCGCCTTCCAACAGCATGAAACCGACAAGGCCACACTGCCCCTGCCCGACGGGCCGTTCAAACCCCTGCTAGCCGCCTTGCACCGACTGCAATCCGCCGGAGAAGCAGGCGGCACCACCGGCATGCACATCCGCACGGCCCTGGTCACTGCGCGCAGTGCGCCTGCGCACGAGCGCGCGATCCGCACGCTGATGGACTGGAACATCGATGTAGACGAAGCCATGTTCCTGGGCGGCCTGCCCAAGGGCGAGTTCCTGCGCGAATTCGAGCCCGATTTTTTCTTTGACGACCAGACAGGCCATGTCGCCTCGGCAGCCCGCCATGTCCCGGCCGGGCATGTGAACAGCGGCATATCCAACCCCCAGCGCACTGCCGGTGTCTAAGAGTGGAAGCCAGCGCCGCAACCAGGCCCGCGTTCCTTCGAAAAGTTTTGCAAATCCCTGCAACGCCTGGTGAAAGCTGCAAAGCCTGGTTTGCACCTCGCCCGAGCGCGCTTGACTGTGCCAACATCTTCGCGAGTCCACACAGGAGCCTGTTTTGCGCATCCAGCTTCCCCTTGCCGCCTGCGCAGTGAGCGCCCTGGCGGCAGCCTTGATGACTACCACAGCACTGGCCATGCCCCCTGCCGTAGCGGCCACGGCGGCGGCGCCAGCCACTGCAACCACTGGCAGCAGCCGCCCCGAGGAATCCCAGACAACCCTGACCAAAGGCGAGATCAAGGCCCAGCGCGAGTTCAAGATGCTGGACTTCAATGGAGATGGCAAGCTCAGCCGCACCGAGGTCAAGCTCTTCCCCCGACTGGCCGCCGCATTCGATGACGCAGACACGGACAAGGATGGCTATGTGTCGTACGAGGAAGTGCGAGCGTTTGCCGCCAAGTACCGCGCACAGCGGGAGCAGCAGCGAGCAGCCCAGTCAGCAGCCCCGGCTTCATCGCCCCAGGAAATCAGGGCTCGAAAACTTGAATGAAATAGAGCTCCAGCGCTTATCCAAAAAGCGCTAACAGCTATGAATTCAGGAGCAAACCATCACAAACCACCGGTGCGCTTGATCTTCGGGTCCGAGTAGGTCAGTGGCTCATTCTTGACCTGCTGGGCCATGCGCTCCTGCAGAGTCATCTTATTGATGTCCTGAGCCACCTCCACCGCACTGCCGCTGGCCCGCCACATCGACTGGATCAGCTCCAGCAGTTGTTTGTAGATCGGTTCCTTGGGAGGCTCTGGCGGCTCCTCCACGGTGTCTTTCTTCTTGACCTCGGTCCAGTCCCGGTTGACCGCGTCGGGCGCGGAAGGTTTGTCGGGCTCGCGCACGATGGCGCCTTCACCCAGCCGATCCATGGACTCGACGGGGTTGGGCGCATTGATAGGCCGCACCGGCGGCGCGCCAGAGGCGCCAGTGGAATACAAATCAGCGCCCTGAGGACGCCAACTCGGCGATCGGTCGACAGGTGGCATTTGCATGGCAGTGGCCCCAATGGTTAAGAGATAGATGCGCTCGGAGTGCAGAGGCTTTTTCGCCGTCTTCGTAATTCATTACGGCAAAAAGAAGGGGAAATTTAGGTCTTTTTCACCGATTGACCCAAATTTCGGGTTTTCCCTAGGCTTTGTCCGCTTTTTGGGCCCATTCGGGGGCCGGATCAGGGGGGCAAAGCGCGATTGCATCTACTGCCGACACCGGGCTTGGTGCCGGTAGCCTGAAAAGGAAGCGGGCGCGGCAGCGCCAGGCGTGGCCGTTGCGCCTGGCTGGAGAGCCTGCGGGAGTACCCCGTGCAGGTCAGGGATTCAGAGAAAGCGCTCGAGCAACCGGCGGGAATGGCGGTCCAGCGCTGTGGTGTCCTTGACGCGGAACTGCACGCCGTCGCCTCCGGCAATCAGCAGGCGGGTGCGGCCGCCCAGGCGGCGGATGTCTTCCTCGGCCTTGAGGACGAGGCTGGCGGGGCCTCGGTCTGTCTCCACCTGCCAGGTGCTCGGGGTCGAAAAGCTCGACACAGCAACGATTTTTTGAATAGTGGGCACAAACTCGCGCACTTCCAGCTCTTCTTCGATGAGCTGGCGGACGGACGCTTGCAGCTGGTCCAGCCGATCGATCCACAGCAGTTCGTGGCCGTCTGCGCCAATCAGCGAAAGCCCCTCAGCCGGGGCCGCGATGGGAAAAGCCCGCACGGGCGTGACGCCTTCATGGGCGGTGCCATCAACCAGGGTGAGGACCAGCCGGCCGTGTGGATTGCGTACCAGGGTGATTGCGGAAAGCGATGGCGGGATGGAAGAGATATTCATGGCGGTTTCCTGCAGTGCGTTCGTCACGGATTACCCGCAGGGTGGGCCGGGTGCAGCAGGCTGCTATCGATGATGACGCCCGCAGCCTGCGCGTCTTCTTCCGCGCGGCGGGCCTGGGCTTCGTACAGCCGCCAGTAGGCGCCCTGCTTATCCATAAGTTCGTCGTGCGGCCCCACTTCTACCACCTCGCCCCTGTCCATGACCACCAGACGGTCGGCCTTGCGCAGGGTGGACAGGCGGTGAGCGATGGCAATGGTGGTGCGGCCTTGCACCAGGTTGTCGAGCGCCTTTTGGATTTCCTTCTCGGTCTCGGTGTCCACCGCCGAGGTGGCCTCGTCCAGGATCAGGATGCGCGGGTCGATCAGCAGAGCGCGCGCAATGCTGATGCGCTGGCGCTCGCCGCCCGAGAGGCCCTGGCCGCGCTCACCCACCAGAGAGTCGTAACCGTGGGGCAGGCGCAGGATGAATTCATGGGCGTGCGCGGCACGGGCTGCAGCGACGATCTCCTCGCGCGTGGCCTCGGGCTTGCCATAGGCGATGTTTTCGGCAATGGTGCCGAAGAACAGGAACGGTTCCTGCAGCACCAGACCGATGTGTCGGCGGTAGTCGGCCACGGCAAAGCGGCGGATGTCGATGCCATCGACCTGGATCGAGCCGTCGCTCACGTCATAAAAGCGGCTGATCAGATTGACCAGTGTGCTCTTGCCCGAGCCACTGTGGCCTACCAGGCCGATCATCTCGCCGGGGCGAATATCGAGATCCAACCCCTTGATGACTGCGCGGCTGCCGTAGCGAAAGCCCACGCCCTGCATGGTGATCGCGCCCTGCACCTTGTCCACTTTCACGGGTTGGGCCGGGTCGGGAACGTTGCTGACGTGGTCCAGGATGTCGAAGATGCGCTTGGCACCGGCAGCCGCCTTCTGGGTGACCGACACGATACGGCTCATCGAGTCCAGCCGCCCGTAGAACCGGCCGATGTACGCAATGAACGCCGTGAGCACACCCACGGTGATCTGGTTGCGCGACACCAGCCAGATACCAAACGCCCAGACCACCAGCAAACCGATTTCCGTCAGCAGCGAGACGGTGGGGGTGAACAGGCTCCAGGTTTTGTTGAGCTTGTCATTCACCTCCAGGTTGTGCTGATTGGCGTCGCGAAAGCGCTGGGCTTCGCGCTTTTCCTGCGCGAAGGCTTTCACCACGCGGATACCGGGGATGGTGTCGGCCAGCACATTGGTCACCTCGCTCCACACCCGGTCGATCTTTTCAAAGCCGGTGCGCAGACGGTCGCGCACGGTGTGGATCATCCAGCCGATGAAGGGCAGTGGCACCAGCGTGACGAGTGCCAGCCAGGGATTGATAGAAAAGAGAATGACCGCCGTCATCAGGATCATCAGCACGTCGGTGATGAAATCGAGCGCATGCAGGGACAGGAACACGTTGATGCGGTCAGTTTCCGAACCAATGCGCGCCATCAGGTCGCCGGTGCGCTTGCCACCGAAATAATCCAGCGACAGGCGCAGCAGATGCTCGTACGTGGTGGTGCGCAGGTCGGCGCCGATGCGCTCTGACACCAGCGCCAATATATAAGTGCGCGCCCAGGAGAGGCCCCAGGCCGCCAGGGCCGACAGCAGCAGGCCGCTCAGATACAGCAGCACCAAGCCAGGCTCAATCTGCTTGCCATTCTGGAACGGAATCAGGATGTCGTCCATCAGCGGGATGGTGAGGTACGGCGGCACCAGGGTGGCGGCTGTAGAGGCCAGCGTCAGCGCAAAACCGGCGGCCAGTTGCTTGCGGTAGGGCCGGGCAAAACGCCACAGGCGCAACAGCACCCAGGTGGAGGTTTGTGGCGGCTGGGCGCGGGCGCAGGCGGGGCATTCTTCGGTGTCGGGCGGCAGCGGCGTGTGGCAGGTGGGGCAGGCGGGTTCGTCGTCCTCGTCCTCTGCGCCGCTGCCCCCGCGGGCACTTTGCTGCTCAAAACGCTGCAGCAAGCGCAGCGCCTGCGCATGGTGCGCCAGGGTAAACCGCCACAGCCCCAGGCGCTCCTGGGCGTTGTGCAACTCCAGCGATCCCACACCGCCATGGTCCTGCAGCTTGAGAACCAGGCCATCGCCCAACGGCCAGCTATGCCAGACGGTGGTGCCCGCATCGCAGGCCAGCAGCCGCTCGGACGTCACCACCACCCACCCCGCCGCAAAACGCAGCGTGGCGCTCAAGTCAACCGGCAAAGCCGCCAGTACGTTCTCTTTGGGAGCGAGCATGGCCCGCAAATCGGCCCCCACAGGGCCAGAAAAGACACCCGAGGCGTCCACAGAATGGTGATGTTGCATTTTTGGTTGGGTTTTCCGCCACCGGCTGCCGGCGGTGGCAGCGCTCGCGAAAGCAAGAATTCTCACCGATACTGCACGCCACGGTGCGACGGCATCCTTCTGTAACGTCTGTGGCCGCCAATTGGCTGACACTGCGCACAGGCCCCGGACTGGCGCACAATCACCGTCCACAAAATTCCCTTTCGTCCCTCTACCGCACAGCCCTTACCAAGGCCGGAACCACAACCGCTGCAATCCATGGCGAAACTCAACGACATCCAACTGCTTCGCATCAACTACCTGCGGGGCCCCAATATCTGGACCTACCGGCCGGTCCTGGAAGTCTGGCTGGACCTGGGCGAACTGGAGGACTATCCCTCCAACACCATTCCTGGCTTCAATGACCGTCTCACGGCGTGGCTGCCCGCGCTGATCGAGCACCACTGCGGCGTCGGCGAGCGCGGCGGCTTCCTGCAGCGTCTGCAAGAGGGCACCTGGTGCGGCCATGTGCTGGAGCACATCGTGATCGAGCTGCTCAACCTGGCCGGCATGCCCACAGGCTTTGGCCAGACGCGCAGCACAAGCCAGCGCGGCGTCTACCGCATGGTGTTTCGCGCCCGTGACGAGAGCGTGGCCCGCGTGGCGCTGGCCCAGGGCCATGCGCTGATCATGGCAGCCATCAACGACCAGCCTTTTGATGTGCAAGCCGCCGTGGCCCGCGTGCGCACCGAGGTGGACGACCAGTACCTCGGCCCCAGCACCGCCTGCATCGTCACCGCCGCCACCGACCGGGGCATCCCCCACATCCGCCTGAACGACGGCAACCTGGTGCAACTGGGTTACGGCGCCCGCCAGCGCCGCATCTGGACGGCCGAGACCGAGTACACCAGCGCCATCGCCGAAGGCATTGCCAGCGACAAGGACCTGACCAAGGGCTTGCTCAAGTCTTGCGGCGTCCCCATCCCTGAAGGCCAGGTCGTCAACAGCCCGGAAGAAGCCTGGGAGGCCGCCCAAGACATCGGCCTGCCCGTGGTCGTCAAACCGTCGGACGGCAACCACGGCCGGGGCGTGACGCTGGACCTGCGCAAGAAGGAAGACATTGAGGCGGCCTACCACGTGGCCTACCCCGAGGGAAGCGATGTGATGGTGGAGCGCTTCATCCCTGGCGACGAGCACCGCATCCTGGTGGTAGGCGGCAAGGTGGTCGCTGCCGCACGCGGCGAGGTGGTCAGCATCACTGGCAATGGTCGCTCCACCGTCAAAGAACTCATCGACACCCAGCTCAACTCCGATCCGCGCCGGGGCTATGAAGAAGAGTACCCGCTGGAGATCATCGACCTGGCTACCGACACCAAGGTGCAGCTCGAACTCAAACGCCAGGACCTGGCCGCCGACTCCATCCCCGCTGCGGGCCGCCAGGTGGTGGTTCAGCGCAACGGTAACGTAGCCGTGGACTGCACGGACGATGTGCACCCCGAGGTGGCCTACATTGCCCAGCTCGCTGCCAAGGTGGTGGGCCTGGACATCGCTGGTATCGACATGGTGGCCAAGGACATTTCCAAGCCCCTGCACACCCAAGGCGGCGCGATTGTCGAAGTCAACGCAGGCCCCGGCTTGCTGATGCACCTGAAACCCGCCGTGGGTGCACCGCGCCCCGTGGGCCAGGCGATTGCAGAACATCTGTTCCCTTCGGAAGACGACGCTGGCCAGGCGGGCCGCATCCCGCTGGTGGGTGTGGCGGGCACACGCAGCACGTCCACCATTGCGCGCGTGGTGGCCTGGCTGCTGCACCTGAGCGGTCACCACACGGGTCTGGCCTGCCGCGAAGGGCTTTTCCTGGACCGCCGCTGCGTCGAATCGACCGATTGCGCGCACTGGGAGGCCGCCCACCGGCTGCTGATGAACAAGACCGTGCAGGCCGCGGTGATCGAAAGCGACGCACGCACCATCCTGCGTGACGGCCTGGCCTACGACCGCTGCCAGGTGGGTGTGGTCACCGACATGGACGGCGTGGAAACGCTGGCCGAATTCGATGTGCACGAGCAGGACCAGATGACCAAGGTGATGCGCACCCAGGTGGACGTGGTGCTGTCGGAAGGTGCCGCCGTGCTCAATGCCGCCATCCCCCAGGTGGCCGACCTGGCTCCGCTGTCGGACGGCGCCGTGGTGCTGTATGCCCAGGACGCCACCCTGCCCGTCATCGTGGAACACCGCGCCAAGGACAACGGCCGCGCCGTGGTCGTCAAGAACGGCCGCGTGGTGCTGGCCACAGGCAGTGCAGAGCACGTGCTGGGCTCGCTGGCGGACCTGACCTTTGGCCGCAATGCCATAGCGCCCGATACCGACGCCCTGCTGGCTGCCATCGGCACAGCCTGGGCGCTGGACATCGCCCCCGACCTCATCGGCGCAGGCATCAAGACCTTCGAGCCCGAGCTGGTGCCCACTTCCGCCCTGCGGTCGTGATGGCATCCCGCAGATTGGCCTTTGTTTGTTGTTTGACCCCACATCCCACGACCTGAACAGGGCCCCAGCGCCCTGATGGACCACTGAAAGAGACTTCCATGGATGTATCCCGCACCCGGGCCCTGCGTGGCCCCAACCTCTGGAGCCGCCACATGGCGATCGAGGCCGTGGTGACCTGCGCCGACAGCGAGCGCGCCGTGGGCCAGATGGCCGGGTTCGAAGCCCGGCTGCGAGCCCTGTTCCCCGCCATCGGCGCACTGCACCCGGAGACCGGTGGCGGCGATGTATCGCTGGCCCACGTGCTGCAGACCGCTGCGCTGGCCCTGCAGGCGCAAGCAGGATGTCCCGTGACGTTTGCGCGCACTACCGCCACCACCGATGCGGGCGTGTACCAGGTGGTCGTGGAATACAGCGAAGAAGCCGTGGGCCGCAAAGCCTTTGAGTACGCGCAGCAACTCATCAAGGCGGCACAAGGCGAAGGCAGTTTCGATGCCGAAACCGTGATTGCCGAGCTGCGCGAACTGGACGAAGACGAGCGCCTGGGCCCCAGCACCGGCTCCATCGTGGATGCAGCCGTTGCACGTGGAATACCCTACCGCCGCCTCACACGCGGTAGCCTGGTGCAGTTTGGCTGGGGGTCCAAGCAACGCCGCATCCAGGCCGCCGAGGTCGATTCGACCAGTGCGGTGGCCGAATCCATCGGCCAGGACAAAGACCTGACCAAGCGCCTGCTGCACGCTGCGGGCGTGCCCGTGCCGCTGGGCAAGCCCGTCGAAACGGTGGAAGAAGCCTGGGAAGTGGCCCTCAAGGTCGGCCTGCCCGTGGTGGTCAAGCCGCAAGACGGCAACCAGGGCAAGGGCGTGACGGTCAACATCACCGACCGCGCCCAGCTGGAAGAAGCCTACAAAAACGCCGCCGAATATGGCACCGTGATGGTCGAGCGCTTTTTGCCCGGCCACGACTTCCGCCTGCTGGTGGTGGGCGACCAGTTGGTGGCCGCCGCCCGCCGCGAGCCGCCCCAGGTGCTGGGCGACGGCGTGCACACGGTGCGCCAATTGGTAGAAGTGGTGAACCAAGACCCCCGCCGGGGCGAAGGCCACGCCACCTCGCTCACCAAGATTCGCCTCGATGACATTGCCGTGGCCCGCCTGGCCATGCAAGACCTGACCCCTGACTCCGTGCCCGCCAAGGGCCAGCGCGTGGTCCTGCGCAACAACGCCAACCTGTCTACGGGCGGCACCGCCACCGACGTGACCGATGACGTGCACCCCGACGTGGCCGCCCGCGCCATTGCCGCCGCCCAAATGGTGGGCCTGCACATTTGCGGCGTGGACATGGTGGCCGAGACGGTGCTGCGCCCGCTTGAAGAACAAGGCGGCGGCTTTGTGGAAGTGAACGCCGCCCCCGGCCTGCGCATGCACCTGGCGCCCAGCTACGGCAAGCCCCGCAACGTGGGCCAGGCCATGGTGGACAAGCTCTACGCCCATGGCGATGACGGACGCATACCCACCGTGGCCGTGACCGGCACCAACGGCAAGACCACCACCGCACGCCTGATTGCGCACCTGTTCACCGCGCAGGGCCTGCGCGTGGGCATGACCAACACCGACGGCGTGTATGTGAACGGCCGCCAGATCGACAGCGGCGACTGCAGCGGCCCCAAGAGCGCACGCAACGTGCTGCTGCACCCTGAGGTCGATGCTGCCGTGTTCGAAACCGCGCGCGGCGGCATCCTGCGCGAAGGCCTGGGCTTTGACCGCTGTTCGGTGGCCGTGGTCACCAACATCGGCGCTGGCGACCACCTGGGCATGAACTACATCACCACGGTGGAAGACCTGGCCGTGGTCAAACGCGTGATCGTGCAGAACGTGGCGCCTACCGGCTACGCCGTGCTCAACGCCGCCGACCCGGTGGTGGCTGCCATGGCGCCCTCGTGCCCCGGCAAGATCATCTACTTCGCCAGCGACCGCCACCACCCCGTGATGGCCACGCACCGCGCCCAGGGCCACCGCACCGTGTATGTGGATGGTGACTCCATCGTGGCGTCGGAAGGCTCATGGCGCGAGACCATCCACCTGCGCGACGTGCCCATCACGCGCAACGGCAAGATCGGCTTCCAGGTAGAGAACGTCATGGCCGCCGTGGCTGCCGCGTGGGGCGTGGGCATGCCATGGCAGACCATCCGCCGGGGCCTGTCGGGCTTTGTGAACGACAGCGACAACGCTCCCGGCCGCTTCAACATCATGGACTACCGGGGCGCCACCGTGATCGCCGACTACGGCCACAACCCCGACGCCATGCGCGCCCTGGTGGGTGCTGTGGATGCCCTGCCCGCCAAGCGCCGCAGCGTGGTGATCAGCGGCGCTGGCGACCGCCGCGATGAAGACATCCGCGACCAGACCGTCATCCTGGGCGCCGCGTTTGACGACGTGATCCTGTACCAGGACGCCGCCCAGCGCGGCCGTGCCGATGGCGAGGTGATGGCCCTGCTGCGTGAAGGCCTGGTGGGCGCATCGCGCACCACGCACGTTGAGGAAATCCGGGGCGAGTTCATCGCCATCGACACCGCCCTGGCCCGCTTGCAGCCTGGCGACCTGTGCCTGGTGCTGGTGGACCAGGTGGAAGAGGCGCTGGCCCACCTGGCCCAGCGCTGCAGCGAAGCGGAAACCGCCACATGAACGCAGCCACCACGTCGTGGACCCGCGCGGTGCTTGCCATCGCATCGGCGCTCACCCTGGCCGGAGCGGCCAACGCTGCCAGCGAGAAGATCGGCACCGTAGACACCGCGTTCCAGTGGATCGGCCGCGACCACGACATCCTCGTGGAAGCCTATGACGACCCCGGCGTGCAGGGCGTGACCTGCTACGTCTCGCGCGCCCGTGTGGGCGGCATCAAGGGCACCTTGGGCCTGGCGGAAGACCGCGCCGAAGCCTCCATCGCTTGCCGCCAGGTGGGGCCCATCAGCTTCCCCGAGCCGCTCAAGAAGCAGGAAGAAGTGTTCAGCGAACGCATGTCCATCCTGTTCAAGCGCCTGCGCATCGTGCGCATGGTGGACCCGGCCCGCAACACGCTGGTGTACCTGACCTATTCCGAAAAACTCATCGACGGCTCACCGCAAAACAGCGTGACCGCCGTGCCGGTGGACAGGGCCACAGCCATCCCGTTGCGCAAGTAGGCCGCCAGCGTCACCACAAACGCCCCGCAGCGGCCATCGTTGCGGGGCGTTGTCAATTCAGCATCAAAATAGCCTCTAGCGCTTTATCCATAAGCGCTAGCAGCTATCATTTTTGACACAAATCAGACCTGGGCCGCAATTTGCCGCAGCGCCTGCTCGAACACCTCCACGGGCTGGCCGCCCTGGATCAGGTGGCGCTCGTTGACGATGATGGCAGGCACCGAATGGATGCCGTTTTGCAGGTAGAACTGCTCGCGCTCACGCACCTCGTCGGTGTAGCGGTCTGACGCCAGCAGGGCACGTGCCTCATCAGCGTCCAGCCCCACCTCCCCCGCCACGCGCACCAGCACCTCATGGTCGCTGGGGTTCTGGCCGTCCGAGAAATACGCTTTGAACAGCGCCTTCTTCAACGCAGGCTGCAGGCCCTTGTCTTCGGCCCAATGCAGCAGGCGGTGCGCGTCAAAGGTGTTGTAGATGCGGCTGCGCTTGTCCATGCTGAAGGTAAACCCCAGCGCCGCACCGCGTGCCGCGATGGCCTCGCGGTTCTTCTGGCTCTGCTCGGGCGTGGCGCCGTACTTTTCTTGCAGGTGCTCACCAATGTCCTGACCTTCAGGCGCCATCTGCGGATTCAGCTCAAACGGCTGAAAGTGCAGGTCCAGCGCCACCTCGCCCTGCAGCCGGTCCGCCGCCTGCTCCAGCGCCTTGAGGCCGATGATGCACCAGGGGCAGGAGACATCGGAGACGAAATCGATCTTGAGGGTGGTGGGCATGGGAGGGGTTCCTACGGGGAAAGAGGGGGATGGTAGGCGGGGTGGGTTAACCGAGGGGGTGGCGGGTTAAGTGGCGCAGCGAATGGGGGATTGGGGCCCTTTGCAGACAGACTAAGGCCCTTGGGCTACCGATTGCCTTGGAAGCGCTTCCAGGCCTCGTCCTCTAGATTTTCAATCGGATGCCCATCCTCGCACGCAATTGTGAAGTGCCGTTGATCTTTTCCAATCCTGGCAGCGCCATCCAGTCCCAGAAGCAACGTGTACATCGTGTCGCGTATGACGTCATCAACGATGCCTTCGACTTGCTTGTACTGACTAGGCGTCAAGTTCAGGGCAGCGATCTTCCTTGATGTCTCGCTATCGGCTTTGGTAAAAGCTGCTACCAATTCACCTTTGAGGGAATACCAATTCGCCACAAATTCGGATGCGTGCATTCAGATCCTTCAAGAGCCTGCTTCTGGCCAAAACGTGGCATTCAGTTTAGACGCCACGGATCTCGATCCCCCGCAACTCGGCCTTCAACACCCTCACATCACCACCCTTCCGCAGCGCCTGCACCCACAGGTATTCCTTGGGCCGTTTGAACCGCACAATGCGCTCCAGCCACAACGTATCCAGCGCCGCCACCACCACCACCACCACCACCTCGCCGCCCCGAGCCGGGCCAGGCGTGATACGGCGAGTTACCAGATTGCAGCAATTCCCCACACGCCGTGGCGTTGAAAGCCTGCTGCCTAGACTGCATCTGAACCGCAATCCCGCCCCGCAGCACGGAACCCGATATGGGCACCGCAGCGGAACAGCTTTTCCCCACCGGCCCCTGGACCTCGACCGCATGAACATCGACCAGCAAAAATCCATCCTCACCATCGCCCTCCTGGCCGCGTTTGCAGACGGCACCAAGGACGACGCCGAGCGCGAAGAGATCCGCCGCATTGCCCAGTCGCTCGCGGGCGACGCTGGCATGGCGGATCTCCCGCGCATCTACCAGGACGTGCTGCTCAAGCGCACCAGTGTGCAGGCCGCGGTGCAGGGCCTGAGCGACCCTATGCACCGCCAGCTGGCCTACGAGATGGCCGTGTGTGTGTGCGATGTGGACGGCCGCCAGACGGCGGCGGAACGCGAGTTTTTGAACGGGCTGAAGGCGGCCTTGCAGTTGGGCGCACCGCAGACGGCAGCGTTTGACCAGGAAGCCGACGCGCTGGTGGAGGAGGCTGAGAAGGCCGTGCCAAAGTCGGCGCCCACCACGATCCCTGCGGCTGCCGCTGCCGCAACGCTCTCGGCCGTTGCGGCCCCCGGCAGCGCCCTGGAGGCCGAGCTGGACAAGTCCATCCTCAACTACGCGCTGCTCAACGGTGCGCTGGAGCTGTTGCCGCAGTCCTGGGCGTCGATGGCCATCATCCCGATGCAGGTCAAGATGGTGTACGGCATTGGCAAGGCCCACGGCGTGGAGCTGGACCAGGGCCATATCAAAGAGTTCATCGCCGCTGTGGGCGTGGGCATGACGTCCCAGTACCTGGAGCAGTTTGGCCGCAAGCTGCTGGGCGGTCTGCTGGGCAAGGTGGCGGGCAAAACCATCGGCGGGCTGGGCGGGGCTGCCACGGGCATGGCGTTTTCCTTTGCCACCACCTACGCTCTGGGGCAGGTGGCCAAGCGCTACTACGCCGGGGGCCGGGTGATGAGCACAGCCGTGCTGCGCGATACCTTCCAGAACCTGCTGGGCCCCGCCAAGCAGATGCAGTCCCAGTACCTGCCGCAGATCCAGCAAAAGGCCGCTACGCTGGACGCTGGCAAGATCATGGCCATGGTGCGCGGCGCCTAAGGCGCTGCGAAACCGGCGCTGAATGCTACATTTTTTATAGCAAATAGCGCTTGATAGATAAGCGCCAGCAGCCATTTTCAATCAAAATCTGCCGCTGGAAACTGCTGGGGCCGCACGAAACCACGCCCCAGCGTTGCGCCCGCGCTGTGCTTGCGCGCAAACCAGGTGGCACAAGCATCTGCCCATGACAGAATCGGCCCATGCTCGACCACTCGGATCCTGTCGCCTCCATCATCCCGGCCATGTCGCTCGACTCACCGTCCGACAACGCCATGACGGCGTTGTCCCGGCGGGCGCTGGGGCCCGTGAACACGGCCTACTACATGGCCGTCTTCGAGCGCTTTGACAACACGGGCCGTACCACCACCACCTGGAACTGGGCGGCCTGCCTGGCTACGCTCAACTGGATGCTGTTTCGGCAGCTGTGGACGCCTGCACTGGTCTACCTGGCTGCGGCCGAAGGGCTGGCGCTGGTCGTATACGGCATCGGCCGAAACTTCCTGCAATGGCCGCTGGGCGTAGAACTGGGCGTGCTGGGCGCGTTTGCGCTACTGGCCTTCGCAGTGCCGGGCCTGTATGGCAACGCAATCCTGTATGCCGATATCCGCAAGCGTGTAGCACGGGCGCTGGCTGCATCGCGCACGTTGCCCGAGGCCTGTGTGCTGCTGGAGAAACAAGCCAGCTCGCGCAAGCGGCTGCAGATGCAGGTGCTGGCCAACGTGGTATTGGTGGCCGCAGCTGCGCTGGCCTACCTGGCTTGGGGCCCTTCAGACACCCAGCCACTGGCCCTGGAACCCGCAGTGACCGTGGCGCAAGCCACAGCGGCGGCCGCGTCCCGGCCCAACGCAGTGGCGTCTGCACCAGCGGCGGCCACCAAATCGGTGCCTGCACCTGCACCAGCACCCGCACCAGATCCAACGCCCTCACCCACGGATGACACCGCGCAAGAGGCAGCGACATCGGCCATGCCCACCGCGAAGGTTGCTACGGCTACAGCTGCGAATGGGGCTGCAGCTCCGGCTGCGGCAGGCACTGCGGCGACCGCAGCGAAAGTCGTCTCGCCCCCAGCTGCAGCCTCTGCGCCGCCAGCGCCCTCCCCTGCCAAGTCCGCCCCCCCTGCTGTCCCAGCGCCAACGACCACCGCCGCTACGGCGGGAATCCCTGCAACAAAAGCCAGCACGCAGGCGCAAGCTGCCGAGGCCAACCGCCCCGCACCGCCTGCAGCCTCTTCCACATCTTCGGCCTCAACATCTTCGGCCTCGTCGGCAACCGTGGCCTCTGGCGGCCCGGCAGCCCCCGCTGCTTCCAAGCCACCCACCCCAGCGTCCCCCTCGGCAGCACCCAAGTCCCCCGCTAAGGCATCCCCCGCTGCCGAGCCGGCCAGCCGCACAGCCTCTGGGGCCAAGACGCCAGTGGTCAAAACGCCCAACCCGGCCGCCGCACCGCCCCGGTCCTCCCCCTTGCCCGCCGTGGGGACGGCAGCGGGTTACTACATCAACGTGGGGCTGTTTGCCGAGGAGGCCAACGCCCGCAAGGCCCAGGCCCGCCTGCTCAATGAAGGGCTGCCGGCCTTCCGCCAAGAGCTGAACAACGCCAAGGGCCGCCGCATCCGCGTGCGCGTGGGGCCGTACACCAGCCGGGCGCAGGCAAACGCTGCAGCGGAGTCGATCCGGGCGATGGCGCTGGAGGCAGAGGTTTTCAAACAGTGAAAGGCGGTTGCCCCACTGCCCCACTGACGCGCTCTGCGCACCTCGCAGGCGATGGACCAGCAACCTCCCACCAATCCCCGCACCGAGGAGGTCTGCCCATCACCCCGCCTCACCCCGGCGAGTCTCACCATCACCCAGCCAATCCAGGACCCGCTCGATCACCCAGCGGGGATCATCCAGCGGCAGGTCGTGCCCGGCCCAAGGGTGAAAGGCCACGGGTACCCGCCAGGCGCTGGCAATGGCCTGCGAACACTGGCCGTGTACCAGCCCATCCCTCTGGCTTGCGAGCAAAAGCAGGTGCCGCAGGGGCGCAACTTCGGGCGCACGGTAACGGGCCGCTGCCAGCAGTTGGCGCAATGCGTTGGCCGCCGACACCGGGCGCTGCCTGCGGATGGCGACCCAGTGGGGCACCACCGGCTGGCGATGCGGTGCGCCGTTGCTGGTCAGCCGCAAGACCGCCTGCTCCGCCTGTTGCGGCGGCATGCCCCACAAGGCCAGACGCAGCAACGCCACGTAGTTGCGAGGCCGCAGGCGGCGGTAAAAGGGGTTGAAAGGACGAAAGCTGGTGTTGATCAACACACAGCCTGCGACTTCTTCAGAGGCCGCCCGCGCCCATTCTGTGGCCACCATGGCCCCCAGCGACATGGCCAGCAGATGGTAGGGCGGTGCGATGCCCTTCTCGGCCAGCGCTGCGCGGCAGGCCTGCACCATCCATGGCACCGACGGGGGCGAGGGCTGGTGGAGGAACTCTCCATTTCCGGGCAAGTCCAGCGCCAGCACACTGTCGTGCGGCAGGGCACCCCCGAAGTCCTTCAAAAATGAGCCCCAGTGCGCGGACTCCCTTGTCAAACCCCGAAGCAATATCCACTGGCGCATAGGGCTCCTTTCAGTACCACGCGGCCAGAGCGTCCGCCCTGCGCTGCGCACGCTGTCCGGGGGTGGGCACCCAGCGCTGGTAGCTGCAGGCTGCGCGGGCCAGAAAGTCGAGCAGCGACAGATGGCGCCGCAGCACACGCTGCTGGCGGTGGTTGATCAGCGGGTTGAAGATACCGTTGCGCGAAAACAGCTGGCGCGGGTTTTTCTTGATCCACAGCCATGATCCCATCTCCAGCGTGAGTGGCAGGAAGGTGTGTGCGGGCACCTCACGGCAGGCCTGCAGGTACAGGTGGTCCCACAAGTCACCATGCGCAAGGTACTGGGTGCTTTGCGGCTCGATGATGTACGGGTGGTGGCTGTGGGCCTGCAGAAATATCTCCTGCAGCGCATGCACTTCCGCCAGATGTGCAATCGGCTTGCGCGTGTGGGCAAACGGAAACCACAGTCGGTCGCGCACGCCAAACCCCGAATGGCAGTCGATGGCCAGGCTGAACGGCCGCGCCAGCAACTCGTTGGTCGCGACCTCGCACAGGGCCTGGCTTTCTGCTTCCATGGCCTCGCCCGCACGCCCCCGGTACCAGGGCAACCCCGCGCTGATACGCTGCCCGCCGATCCACGGCGGCACGCGGTCGGTGGCATCGACCGGGGCATTGCGCATGAGATCTACCCCACGCGGGTTGGCACGGGTGGCGGCCCACATGCCACCAGGATTGACGAGGGGCATGAACACCAGGCGCATCTGCTCCAGCTGGCGGTGCAGCGTATCGTCCCACTGCAGTCGCATGACCACGTTTTGCATGTAGGCGATGACCACCTCGGCGCCAATGCGCTCCAGACCATGCACGCCGCCGAAAAAGCCAACGGCAGGTACGTCCAGCGACGGGTTGCCCACGCCGATGGCATGGATCGGAAAGCTGTGGCCCGACGCCAGCTGCACCTGCCGTATCACCTGTACCTGCAGATGGGACGCCCCCAGCTCGATGATCTTTTCGAGTGCCAGCAGTTCAGGCAAGGTGTTCATGGTGGGTGGCGATATCGGCAAGGAGCCATGCAGCATGGCAGTGTGCGCCAAGCATATCCCCGGCCCGCACGCCCCCACAGCGCCATGACGCATCTGTGTGAATTCGGCGAAACGACTCGCAGCTGTCACACAAGCGCGTTAACTTTCCCGCAGACACAACCTTTCGAAGAGGCACACGATCATGCTCTGGAGATTGCTCGGACTGCAGCGGCTGCTGGATGAACTCTTCGACGCACCTGGCTGGCCCAGCTTCGACCTTCCCAGCCCCGACGGCTGGACCCACTATGAAGACGCCGCCACAGCGCAGGACTGAGGTGCACCGCATCGCACTGCTGTGCGGCACCCTCGGGTGCGCGCTGGTGTGGGGGGTGGTGGAGCTGCTGGCACTGCAGCGCCAACGCTTCCACCAATGGCGCCTACGCCAGCAGACACCTGCGCACCACTGAAGGCCTGAAGCCGCAGCATCGCGGACTGTGCGCACGCACTCATGCTTGTGGCAGGCATGTGAAGTGCGCTTGATGACGCTGCAAGCAGCAGGGTCCACCGCCTCTGACAACGTGCTCGCGAAGGGCCAGCCATCGTCGTTTGCACGGGTCTTTTCTTAGCCTCCTCAGAAGCCTCTGATGCTGGCGGGTCTTCGTTTTTGCGCACCATGCCGCAGTCGCACCTAAAATTGCGCACCTTCCCTTCAATGGGGGGAGGCATATTGCAACTCTGAACGAAGAAGAACCACCATCATGGCAACTGCAAAAAAGACTCCAGCGCCCGCGAAGAAGGCCGTCAAGGCAGCAGCACCTGCTGCTGCAAAGAAGGCGGCACCTGCCGCCAAGAAGGCTGCAGCCCCCGCAGCGAAAAAGGCTACAGCCCCTGCTGCCAAGCCCGTCGCTGCAGGCGTCAAGCCGATCAAGACTGCCTTCAACAAGACCACACTGATCGCCCACCTGGCCGAACAGGCGGGTGTGGAGCCCAAGGCCACCAAGGCTGTGCTGGCAGCACTCGAAGCCACCATCCTGGGCTCGGTGCACAAGAAGGGCTCTGGCGAATTCACGCTGCCCGGCCTGATGAAAATCGGCCTGCAGCAAATTCCCGCGAAGAAGAAGCGCTTCGGCAAGGACCCCTTCACCGGTGAAGAGCGCTGGTTCCCCGCCAAGCCTGCCGCCGTCAAGATCAAGACGCGCGCGCTGAAGAAGCTCAAGGACGCAACGGTCTGACGGCAGACCTTGCAAAAGGAATGGCGGGGTAAATCCCCATCATCCCTTCCACGAACCCAAGACCCGCTGCCCCAGGTAGCGGGTCTTTTTTTTAGCAGTGCACCGCCTCAAAGGGCGGCGCTATCGCACGCCATCAGGGGGTGATCACGCCCTGGGCAGCCGGGCTGGCGTAGAGCAATTGCACCTGTTCAGCACGGCGCGAGAGTACGGCGCCCTGGTTGATATAGCCCTTGTCGGTGATTTCTCCAGCGTCTGGGTCGGGCGCCACCGCCATCACGAGCGCACGCGTGGGGCACTGCGATGAACCTGCGCCAGCGCTGCGGCGGGCCTGCATGGCACTGCGCAGGGCGCTATCCAGCCGCACGCGGTCGGCCGCCCCCACAGCAGAAGGGAACACGAGCATGCCCACTTCATCCCTGTTGTGGCCTGTGAGCACGATGTCTTGCACCAGCGGTGCCAGCTCGGACACGAGCTCCACCCGCAGCGTGCCCACCGACACCCAGCTCCCGCTGGAGAGCTTGAAATCCTCCGCCACCCGACCGTTGAAGACCACGCCACACTCAGGCCGCTCGGGGTCCACCAGATAACCCGCATCACCGATGCGATAGAAGCCTTCACTGTCGAACGCAGCCGCTGTCTCGGCGGGCGCATTGCGGTAGCCCGGAAACACCGACACGCCCTTGACCCGCATTTCAAGCTTGCTGCCGTTGGGCACCAGCTTGAGCTCGAGCCCAGGCAACGGCGCGCCAATGCAGCCTGCACCCTCCATGCGCCAGTGCGCGCTGGTCACCGCTGGCGACGTCTCCGTAGAGCCCCAGGACGTGGTCAGCCACAGCGGCAATGCGGGCCGCACGCGGGCTGCGACAGCCTCCAGCCGCTGCCAGGTGGAAGGGGCTAGCGCTGCAGCGGCATAGAACGCAAGGCGCATGCGGGACAGGACTTCAGCGGCCAACGCGGCGTCGGCCTCCAGAAACGGCAGCAGCATGTCAAAACCACGCGGCACGTTGAAGAGCATCGTCGGTTTGACATCGCGCAGATTGCGCACCGTCTTCTCGATGAGTCCCGGCACGGGCCGCCCCTCGTCGATGTAGAGCGCGCCGCCATGGCACAGCACCATGTTGAGATTGTGGTTGCCCCCAAAGGTGTGGCTCCACGGCAGCCAGTCCACCAGCACGGGCTTTTCATGGTCCAGGAAACGCCAAGTCTGGGCCATCATCTGCTGGTTGGCGCAGAGCATGCGATGGGTGTTGATGACCACCTTGGGGCGGCCCGTGGAGCCCGAAGTCAGCAGATATTTGGCGGGGTCGTCGGGCTCGATGGCCTCAAACGCCCGCAGTACAGCAGGGGTTTCCGAACCCGCCAGCAGGTGTGCGAAAGGCAAGGCGCCAGGCACCGAGTCGGCATGGCGGCTGAAGACCTTGACGGCATCGCTCGCACAGCCCGCCAGAGCGGGTGCGTAGACAGAGGCGTCCGAGGCATACACCAGCGAAGGCTCCAGCGCTGCCAGCATGCTGTGCAGACGCCCAGGATCACGGGAGCGTGCGTAGGCGCTGGACAAGGAGCAGGGCGTAATGCCAACGTGCATCGCCGCCAGCATCAGCACCGCATGGTCTACAGCATTGTCAGAAAGAATGGCGATGGGGCGGCCCGCAGGCAGCTTCAGATCCAGCAACGACTGCGCGACTGCACCCATGGCCTGGCGCAACTCGCCGTAGGTCAGCGTGCGCCAATGCTCGCCCGTATCGTCACGTTCTGCCAGGGCGATTGCATGGGGCGTCTCTCGCGCCCACCGCTCCAGCCATTCGCCAATGCAGCGCGCATAGTCGCCCAGCGCGACGGGGGAACGCAATATGAATGAACCATCGTCCTGGTGGACCCGCACCGTGGCGGGTGGTGCTATCTGGTTTTCATCGCCAAGAAATTCGGGGTGCATGCTGTGATGTCTCTCTCGGGTTCTGGGGCAGCCACAAAAATGGGCAGCATGAAATTGGTCAGTGGCGTGGCGTGCGTAGCGCCACGGCCGGGAGCGCTTGGTTCATCCCGTCCAATCAACCTATGCGGCGAAGCCGCTGGGGGCAATAGCGGACTCAGTCCAGCACACGGGCGTCTTGCTTGGCACGCAGCAGGTCTACCAGCAAAGCATCGCGTGCGGCCACCAGCTCTGTGCTGGTGCGCCCGCCAAGCGCCTGCACAATGCCTTCTGCAACGTGGTTTTGCAGGGCTGGCGCCATCTGCGGCGCACCCAGGTCCTGCCACCAGTCTTCGATGGGGCCACCAAGGTGCGCGAGCAGATGAGCGATCCCGCCTTCACCGCCCGAGAGGTGCAGGTTCATGAAAGGCCCCATCAGCGCCCAGCGCAGGCCCGGGCCATGGGCGATGGCGGTGTCGATGTCGCCCACACTGGCGACCCCTTCGTTGACCAGATGAAACGCCTCCCGCCACAGCGCTGCTTGCAGGCGGTTGGCAATGTGCCCCTTGATTTCGCGCCGAACATGGATAGGACGCTTACCGATGGCAGTGTAGAAATCCATCGCGGTGGCGATCGCGTGGTCGGATGTTCTTTCCCCCCCACCCACCTCCACCAGCGGGATCATGTGCGGAGGGTTGAAAGGATGGCCCAGCACCACGCGCTCCGGATGCTTGCACTGGGCTTGCATGGCCGTGACCGACAGCCCCGAAGAGCTGGAAGCCAGGATGGCGTGCGATGGGGCGGCTTCGTCTATGCGGCGCATCAGGTCCACCTTGAAATCCAGCCGCTCCGGTCCATTTTCCTGCACGAAGTCCACCAGACCTACGGCATCTTCCAGCCGAGCATGAAAGTGCAACCTGGCCATGCTGGCCCCCGCTGCGAGCCCCTGGCGTTCTAGCACCGGCCAGTGCTGCGCCACGGCGGCGCGCAGCCGCTGCTCGGCACCCGCAGCGGGATCGGTAGCTTCCACATCCAGCCCCCGGGCGAGAAAGTAAGCAGCCCAACTCGCACCGATGACGCCGGTAGCAACCACCGCCACCCTGTTCACGGAAGAATCCATGCTCACGCCCTTCAGGACTCTGCCGTGAAGCCAATTTTCTTGACCAACGGCCCCCAGCGTTCTGCCTCAGCCTGTTGAGATGCAGCCATTTCTGCGGCTGTCGAGCCCTTGGCAATGAGACCCACCACAGCCAGGCTGTCGATGACCGACTTTTCCTTGATCGCTGCGTTAATGGCGGCGTTGGCGGACGCCACTACTCCGGCCGGGGTCTTGGCGGGTGCGTAGAAACCAAACCACTCCTCGGTGGTCAGCTCGGGGAAGCCCTGCTCCGCAAAGGTAGGCACCTCGGGAGAAAACGGCGAGCGCGCCTTGCCCGAGGTGGCGATCAGCCGCAGCTTGCCTGCCTTGTGGTTGGGAATGAAGTCACCGCTCGGCGTCACCATGGAGGCAATCTGGCCGCCCACTACATCGGTCACACCGGGAATGGAGCCCCGGTAGGGCACGTGCTTGAGGTCCACGCCATTGTTCAGCCCCAGCAGCGCACCGATGAAGTGCGGGGTGGAGCCCGCCGCTGGCGAGCCGTAGTTGGCCTGCCCTGGGTTCGCCTTGGCCCAGGCCAGGAAGTCCTTCACGGTCTTGACCGAGGCTGGAACCAGCGGTCCTACGGCCAGCCCGTGGTGCATCACCGCAGCAATGGACACTGGCACGAAATCTTTCACAGGGTCATAGCTGAGCTTGCTGTAGATGTGTGGATAGATAGAGGTGCAGGAGAAAGGCGACAGAGTCAGCACACTTCCGTCGGCGGGCGCGCCTTTGAGCGCCTCCAGAGCAATGCGGCCACCTGCGCCAGGCTTGTTCTCCACCACGGCGGCGTTGCGCGTGTAGGTAGATCCCGCCAGCTTCTCCCCCACCCGGCGCGCCACACTGTCGCCCGCGCTGCCTGCCGGGAAACCATAGTAGATCTTGACCTGCTCCAGCGTCTGGGCCAACGCGCTCCAGGGGGTCAGTGCCCCGAGCGCTGTCGCATAGCCCAGGTGGTTCATGAATTGGCGGCGTGTTTGCATCATCTATCTCCTCTTGCTTGGTGGGTAAAATCGCAACAACTCAATCTATGGCAAAAGCGGGGCGAACGCTAGCCCCCCGCGGCAGCCCCATGATGGCGCGGGCCTCTGTCGGCGAAGCGGGTTCCATGTCCAGCTCCCGAATGATGCGCACGATGCGCTCCGTCAGTTGCACATTGGTGGCCAGTTCGCCCTGCCGGTAGTACAGGTTGTCCTCCAGCCCCACGCGGGCATGCCCACCCAGCAGCAGCGCCGCCACATTGGCCTCGAGCTGCGAAGGTCCGATGCCACTCACGCAAAAGATGCTGTTGCGCGGGAGGGTATCCACCATCATCTGCAGATAGCGGGGCGAATACGGCATGGCGTTCTGGAAGCTGCGGTGCACATTCATCACCAGATTGATGAAATGCGGGCCCTCGTCGTGACCCTCTTCGATCAGGGTGGTGGTGTCTTGCAGGATATGCGTCGGGCTGAACACCTCCCACTCTGGCTTGATGCCGCGCGCCTTCATGCCCTGCGCCAGCTCTCGCCCTTTGCTGAGCGGCGTGTCCATGAGGATCTCGCGGCCATCAAAACTCAGGTTGAGCGTGGTGGCGTCCAGGGTGCACATCTCGGCCCCCGCATCCATACCCTTGATGCGCTCTTCCCATGCAATCTCCCAGCGGTCGCCAGACAAGGGACGCACCATATCGCCGTGCACACCGCCTCCCGTGGAATTGTTGATGACGATGTCGCAGCCTTTGGCCCGGATGCGGGTGTTGATATCGCGGTAGATGTCTGCGTTGCAGGTGGCTCCGTCATCCGGGCGCCGCGCATGAATGGCCACCACGCTGGCCCCCGCATTCCAGCACCGTTCCACATCGTCGGCAATTTCACTGGGCTGGGTGGGCAGGTGCGGGTTCTGCGACTTGTGGGCCATGCCGCCGGTGGGAGCAATCGTGACGATGACTTTGCGCTTTGTCATGACGTGGGCTGGTGGAAAATGATAGGGCTTTCATTATTTTTTTTGGCGCCTGCATACTCAGTCATCGCGATGACATTTGGACTCAGGGTATACGAGGACGCCCGCCCCTTCTCTATCTCTGGAGCTCCACCATGCTGGTCAAACTGGCACCGCCCACGGTCGCCAATCTCCTGAAAACCTCGGCCTGGTTTCCGCTTCTGGACGAGGGGGCGCAGCAACGTGTCCTGGATGACTTGCGTGAAGTCGACGTGGCCCAAGGCAGCGCCCTGTGCCGACGCGGCGACGTGCCCCTGCACTGGTATGGTGCCGTTGAGGGCCTGCTCAAGTGGACCGTGACCTCGGACAACGGGCGCTCGGTAACCCTCGGCGGCCTTTCTGAAGGCAGCTGGTTTGGTGAAGGCACGCTGCTGCGTGGCGTGCCGCGCACAGCGGACATCATTGCGCTGCGCCCCAGCAGGGTGGCACTCCTGCCGGTTGAGACCTTTGAATGGCTGCATGCCACCCAGCGCAGCTTCGATCACTTCCTGCTGCGCCAGATCAACGAGCGCATGCACTGGTTTCTGGGCAACTTCACAGCTCACCATCTGCTGGACACGGACAGCCAGGTAGCGCGGGCGCTGGCAGGTCTTTTTCACCCCTGGCTGCACCCGGGCAGCGCCCCCCACCTGCAGGTATCGCAGGAGGAAATCGCCAACCTGTCCGGTGTCTCGCGCCAGCGTTGCAACGCCGCCTTGAAGCGGCTGGAGGCAGCGGGTGTGCTGCAGATTCAATACGGCGGCATCACCGTGGTGAACCTGGAAGGACTGCGTCGCAGGGTGGAATAACGGAGACAGTGGGCAGCGTTCGATGGGCGCGGGAGCAGCCCTAGCGGCTGCTCACGGATGTCTGCCGACGGCCGTCACGAACGCCAAGGTCGCAGCGATCACATCGTCAGGGCGATCGCGGTGGGGTGAATGCGCGCAATCAGGCAGCTCGAGCAGCTGCGTTCCAGGCACGCGCGCCGCAATGCCGTAGATCTGGGCCAGCGTACCGTATTCGTCATTGAGCCCCTGAACGGCCAGTACGGGCGCACGCACGGTTGTCAGCTCTTTTTCGATGTTCCAAGCACGGAAATCCGGATCGAGCCAGATGCGGCTCCAGCCCCAGAAGGCCGAGTCCGGGTTGTCGTGGTAGCGCCCTAGCTTGCGCGGCAGGTCGGTGGTCTCATAGGCGTCCCGTGCCTGGTCGATGTTCTGGAGGGTCACATCCTCCACAAAGATGTGGGGCGCCAGAACCACCAGGCCAAGGGCCCGCTGCGGGAACATCGATGCGTACAGCAAGGCAATGGATGCGCCATCGCTGTGGCCAAAAAACCAGGGCGACTCGGTCACGCCCACAGCCTCGAACAAGGCAGGCAAAACTTCCCTCGCCTGCCGGTGCATGAAGTCCACACCCCAGGCTTCGTCGGGTGCCCGTGGGGTAGAACGCCCATACCCAGGCCGCGAGAACACCAGCCCCCGAAAGCCCCCCGCCTCGCACAGCTGCTGCGGGAAATCCTTCCACATCGCCAGCGATCCCAGCCCTTCGTGCAGGAACACCACCAAAGGTGCAGACCGGCGCTCTGGCGCAATCCATTCGTATTCCACCTGCACCGGTCGACCTCGCCAGTCAATGGCGGCCCATTCGCTGCCCCCGCTGGTACCGCCGCAGACGCCCCCGTTCACGCCCGGGCCTCCAGCTCACGCAGCCTGAAACGCTGGATCTTGCCTGTGGCCGTTTTGGGCAGTTCCGGCACGAACTCGATGAAACGCGGGTACTTGTAGGGCGCAAGCTTTTCCTTCACGAAGGCCTTGAGCTCGTCCTGCGTCGCGGCCTTGCCGTCCTTGAGCACCACAAACGCCTTCGTCTTGGTGAGACCATCCGCGTCCTGCTTGCCAATCACGGCTGCCTCCAGCACGGCGGTGTGCTGCATCAGCGTAGCCTCCACCTCGAACGGCGAGACATAGATGCCACTGACCTTGAGCATGTCGTCGCTGCGGCCTGCGTAGGTGTAGTAGCCGTCCGCGTCGCGCACATACTTGTCGCCGCTTTTGGTCCACCCGCCTTGGAAAGTGTCGCGCGTCTTCTCCCGGTTGTTCCAGTACATCAAAGCAGCGCTGGGGCCCCGGATATAGAGGTCACCCACCTCACCATCCAGTACGGTCTGGCCGTCCTCGCCACGCAGCGCGACCTCGTAGCCCGGCACGGGCTTGCCGGTGGTGCCATAACGGATGTCGCCGGGGCGGTTGGACAAAAAAATGTGCAGCATCTCGGTGGAGCCGATGCCGTCGATGATGTCGCAGCCAAAGTGCGCCTTGAAGCGCTGCGCGATCTCGGCCGGTAGCGCCTCGCCCGCCGAGGAGCACATGCGCAGCGCCACCGCCGCACACGCTGGCAACCGGGGTGAAGCGAGCATGCCTGCGAAACCCGTAGGAGCGCCAAAGAACACCGTGGGCTGGTGATCTACCCAGCGCTTGAAGGTAGCGTCGGGCGTGGGGCGCTCGGCCATCAGCACCACCGTGGCCCCCACAGAAAGCGGGAAAGTGAGCGCATTGCCCAGGCCGTAGGCGAAGTAGAGCTTTGCGGCTGAGAAACAAACGTCCTGCTGGGTGAGGCCGAGCACCGGCTTGCCATACAGCTCGGCTGTCCACCACAGGTTGCCGTGGGTGTGCACCGCGCCCTTGGGCTTACCCGTAGAGCCCGACGAATAGAGCCAGAAGCCCGGGTCGTCCGCGCCGGTGGGCGCAGGTGCGGGCAACGGAGGCGCACTGTTCAATGCTGCCTCCAGATCGCGCGCGCCCGCATGCAGCTTGCCCACTGGCAGCGATACCAGCAGCGTACCCACTTCGTGCGGGCCACGTGCCATGGCCTCGGACAGAATAGGCAGCAACGCCCCTGACACCAGCGCCGCCTGCGCACGGCTGTGCGCCAGCATGTAGGCGTAGTCGTCTGCGGTCAGCAGGGTGTTGACGGCCACCGGTACAACCCCCGCGTACAGACAACCCAGAAAGCATACAGGCCAGTCGCTGGTGTCATGCATCAGCAGCAGCACACGCTCTTCGCGCCGCACTCCCGCCCCGGCCAGCACACTGGCCAGCCGCCGTGCACGGTCTTCCAGGTCGCCGTAGCTCAGGCGACCCCGGTCGTCAATGTAGGCCGTACGCTCGGCATGCGCTCGGTTCAGGTTGAACAGATGTTCGGCGAAATTGAATCGCTCTGGCGGACTGGTCATGGGAATGTCTCCGTATGGTTCTGGGCAATTCACAGGCCGTGGCAGACCTCATAGACCGAGCGATGCCAACACGCCTGGGCTGGCTTGCACCGCACTGCGCTGGTGGTAGAAGTCGAGCGCACGCAAGCCGCCCAGCTCTGCACCACCGCCAGCGCGCCCTGGCCCCCCGTGTTGCGACATGGGCATCACATTGCCGTGCCCCGTGTGGGCCTGCGCCACGTCGGGTGTGACGACATGCACGCGCCCGTGGCTGGCAGCCAGCTGCACGGCCGCAGCGGCCAGGGCTGCCTCATCCGCACCAAACAGCGAAGTCACCAGCGACCCCTGGCCCCGGTACGCCAGTGCGAGGGCATGGTCCAGGTCACGATAGGGCAGCAGCGTGGCGACAGGGCCGAATACTTCCATGTCATGCACCGCAGATGCCGCATCGGCATCGCGCGCCCCCAGCAGCACCGGCCCCATGCAGGCCGCCACGGCAGGGTCGGCATCCACCAGCGGGCGGGTGCGGCCATCGTGCAGCAGATCGGTGTGGGCGCTCAGAGCAGCCAGCCCCTCGCGCACTGCCTGCAGTTGCGACATGCTGACCAAGGAGCCCATGCGTACGCTTTCGTTGCGCGGGTTGCCCACGCTGATGCCTGCGAGCTTGGCACCGATGGCCTCGGCCGCAGCAGCGTATACCGCGGCAGGCACCAAAATGCGTCGGATCGCCGTGCACTTCTGCCCGGACTTGACCGTCATCTCGCGCACCACCTCACGCACCAGCAGGTTGAAGGCATCGCTGTCCACGGTGGCGTCGGGCAGCAGGAGGGCGGAGTTGAGGCTGTCGGCCTCGATATTGGCGCGCACCGAGCGGTGCGCCACGGCGGGGTGGGATCGGATGACACCCGCAGTTTCCGCAGAGCCCGTGAAGGAGACCACGTCGAAAGGCTGCAGCTGGTCCATCAGGCCTGCGGAACTGCCCGCAATGACCGACAGCGCCCCCACGGGCAGCACGCCAGCATCGATCACATCCTTGACCATGCGCTGCGTGAGCCAGGCTGTGGCAGTGGCGGGCTTGACGATCACCGGGACGCCGGACAGCAGCGCAGGCGCCGCCTTCTCCCACAGCCCCCAGGCTGGAAAGTTGAAAGCATTGATGAAAAGTGCCACACCACGCGCCGGCACCTGCAGATGCTGTGACAAGAAGACCGGCTCCTTGCCCAGCTTGACGGCATCACCATCACGCAGGGCCCGTACGTCACCCAGCGCATCGCCCCAACGCGCGTACTGCCCCAGGGTGAAGATGCCGCCATCGATGTCCACCGCCGAATCATTCTTCACCGTGCCAGAGTTGGCCGTTGCAATGTCGTAGTAACTCTCTCGATGGGCCTGCAGCACCTTCACTACCGCCGCCAGCAGCGCAGCCCGCTCGCGGTAGGTCATGGCACGCAAAGCGGCGCCGCCGCGATCGCGGGCAAAGGCAAAGGCTTCCGCCAGATCCAGCCCCGTGCTATCGACACGCACCAACGCATTGCCCAGTACCGGGTCGGTGAGCTCGGTGCCCGATCCGTTTCCGGTTTGCCAACGGCCAGCGGCAAAATTGGCCAAGAGTTCTGTCATGCAAGTCTTTCAAAAATGGTGGGGCGCCGCATGGCGGGATGTAGATACGGGACGATCGCTTCAGCGCGTGAACTGGATCTGCCCTTCCGGCAGCAGATACAGCACCAGTGAACGTCCCTTCGCCACCGTCGGGTGGTGAGCGCTGGACGGTGGATAGACGCACCACCCGGCGGGGTGCCCGTCAAACGTGGCACCGGGCGTGAGTGGCATGATCAAGTCAATCTCACCCAGGGGATGGCTGTGGTGAGGGCCTGCGATGTCCTGCATATCGACCACATCCACTGAAAACCGGTGCAGCGCATCGTCAGCCTTGAAGACACGGCCGTAGCGAATGCCGCCACCCTCGCGGTCGCACAGCCAGCCCTCCTGGACCCCCGCCAGGCAGGCCGCCTTGAGATCAGCGTAGACGGCACTGTCAGGCCCATGGGCCTGGTTGAGCCAGTCCTGTAGTGTGGAGTCCAGCGGTCGTCCAGCGATCTGCGTTGTCAGATCCACCAGGGCTTGATGAAATGCAGCTTTGTGGGGCATGGCTTCGTGAGGGGCTCAGAAAATGGGGCATCGCACCCCTTTTTGATCTGTATCCTTGTGGAATTTCCGGATGTGCAGTATTTTGCCTGCGCATGAACAATAGGTAATGAATGATGGAATGTCAAGCACTATAGTGCATAGACCGCACTCCACCGACGGCGGGCACCAGCGCCATGCTGGGGAGCTTGTGGGCGCCCCCGACTGCCAACACCCGCCAAACGGCGGCATAAACCTGTTCCAAGAAAGATGGGCATGAACGAACAAGAAGGCGCAGAGACCGCGCTCTCCGCATCCGCCGAGCAACCGCTGGCCGCAGCCGACGAGGCCAAGAACCCCCTGCTCGTCGCGCTGGGGGAGCGTGTGCGCAACCTGCGTGCACAGCGCGGCCTCACGCGCAAGGCGGTGGCAGTGGCTGCCGATGTGTCTGAAAGGCATCTGGCCAACCTCGAATACGGCACCGGCAACGCATCCATCCTCGTCCTGCAGCAAGTGGCGGGCGCGCTGCACTGCTCGCTGGCGGAATTGGTGGGCGATTTCACCACACGCTCGCCGGAATGGCTGCTGATCCGGGAACTGCTCGAGCACCGCAGCGAACACGAGCTACGCCGCGCGCGGCTGGCACTGCACGAACTGCTGAGCGGCGGCGGTAGCGACACGGCGCGCCACCGGCGCATCGCGCTGATCGGCTTGCGAGGCGCGGGCAAATCCACCCTGGGCCCCCTGCTGGCGCGCGACCTGGACGTGCCTTTTATTGAGCTGAGCCGCGAGATCGAAACCCTGGCAGGCTGCAGCGTGCGGGAGATCCACGACCTGTACGGGACCACGGCCTACCGCCGCTACGAACGCCGTGCTCTCGAAGAAACCGTGCAGATCCACAGCGAAGTGGTGATCGCGACACCCGGCGGCATCGTCTCAGACCCCGCCACCTTCAATGAACTGCTGGCGCACTGCACCACCGTGTGGCTGCGCGCCGCACCGGAGGAACACATGGGCCGCGTGCTGGCCCAGGGCGACATGCGCCCCATGGCCGCCAGCAAGGAAGCCATGGACGACCTGCGCCGCATTCTGGAAGGCCGCGCAGCCTTCTATTCCAAAGCCGACCTCACCATCGACACCTCTGGCGCCAGCCTGGAGGACAGCCTGCAGCAACTGCGCACCGGGGTCCGCAAGCTCATGGCGACACGCCCGGCCTGAGCCCCCCCCCAGAGCCACGCCACGAGGACGCAGCCTGCCGCCTTCCCGCGACGAAGGCGTGATAGGGCGCGACAAGGCGTAAGAAAAATCCACAGACAACAGCGATATGCATTGACTTGCCTGTTGATATGCATGATGATGCACATCAATACAGCG
Source organism: Acidovorax facilis (assembly GCA_964031875.1). Classification (GTDB taxonomy): domain Bacteria; phylum Pseudomonadota; class Gammaproteobacteria; order Burkholderiales; family Burkholderiaceae_C; genus Acidovorax; species Acidovorax facilis_A. The sequence continues at coordinate 4,679 of CAXIRU010000103.1, read as the reverse complement.
CTAAGTGCATTATTTTTCCTATTAGCCCATGGATGGAGACCCTATGACCTCACCCGCCCCCACCCGCGTGGACTACCGCACCGACCCCACCCAATACCGCCACTGGACACTGGCGGTGGAGGGGGCCGTGGCACGCCTTTCGCTCGACATTGCCGAAGACGGCGGCATCCGCCCCGGCTACAAGCTCAAGCTCAACAGCTACGACCTGGGCGTGGACATTGAGCTGCACGACGCACTCAACCGCATTCGCTTTGAACACCCCACGGTGCGCACCGTCATCGTCACCAGTGCCAAAGACCGCATCTTCTGCTCGGGCGCCAACATCTTCATGCTGGGCGTATCGAGCCACGCCTGGAAAGTGAACTTCTGCAAGTTCACGAACGAGACGCGCAACGGCATCGAAGACTCCTCCAAACACTCCGGCCTGAAATTCGTGGCCGCTGTGAACGGCGCCTGCGCGGGCGGCGGCTATGAGCTGGCCCTGGCGTGCGACGAGATCGTGCTGGTGGACGACCGCTCCTCGGCGGTATCCCTGCCCGAAGTGCCGCTTCTGGGCGTTTTGCCCGGCACCGGTGGCCTGACCCGCGTGACCGACAAGCGCCATGTGCGCCACGACCTGGCCGATATCTTCTGCACCAGTGTCGAAGGCGTGCGCGGCCAGCGCGCCGTGGACTGGCGCCTGGTGGACCGTATCGCCAAGCCCGCGCAGTTTGCCGCCGCCGTCGCTGAAACCGCTGCACGGCTGGCCGAAGGCAGCCCCCGCCCCGCCACCGCGCAGGGCGTGGCCCTGACCCGGGTAGAGCGCGAAGAAAGCGCCGACAGCCTGCGCTACGCACACGTCAGCGTAGACATCGACCGCACCCGCCGCACAGCAACGCTGACGCTCAAGGCACCCGTCGGTGCACAGCCCACGGACATTGCCGGGATTGAGGCTGCAGGTGCTGCGTGGTGGCCGCTAGCCCTGGCGCGCCAACTGGATGACGCCATCCTAAACCTGCGCACCAACGAACTCGACATCGGCACCTGGCTGCTCAAGACCGAAGGTGATGCCCAGGCCGTGCTGGCCAGCGATGCCACATTGATCGCACACCAGGACCACTGGCTGGTGCGCGAGACCATCGGCGCACTGCGCCGCACGTTTGCGCGGCTGGATGTGTCGTCGCGCAGTATGTTTGCGCTGGTCGAATCCGGCTCGGCGTTTGCAGGCTCGCTGGCAGAACTGGCGTTTGCGGCCGACCGCATCTACATGCTGGCCCTGCCCGACGATGCCGAACGCGCACCCAAGATCACGCTCAACGAGTTCAACTTCGGCCTGCTGCCGATGGTCAACGATCAGAGCCGCCTGCAGCGCCGCTTCTATGAAGAAGCAGCGCCCATGGAAGCCGCACGCACCGCCGCGGGCAAGCCACTGGACGCTGATGCAGCACTCGCACTGGGCCTCGTGACTGCCGCCCCGGACGACATCGACTGGGACGACGAGATCCGCATCGCCATCGAAGAGCGTGCGGCCATGTCGCCCGACTCACTCACCGGGCTGGAAGCCAACCTGCGCTTTGCCAGCAAGGAGAACATGAACACCCGCATCTTCGGCCGCCTGACCGCCTGGCAGAACTGGATCTTCAACCGGCCGAACGCCGTGGGCGACAAGGGCGCGCTCAAGGTCTACGGCACGGGCCAGAAAGCTGGCTTTGATCTGAACCGCGTCTAGCCCCACCCCCGACCGTTTGGTTTTCCATCCAACGAGGAGACATCCATGAGCAGCATCAACTACAGCGAGAAGATCCCTAACAACGTCAACCTGAGCGAGGACCGCACCCTGCAGCGCGCGCTCGAAGGCTGGCAGCCCAACTTCATCAACTGGTGGGACGACGTGGGCCCTGAGGGCTCCACCAACCACGAGGTCTACCTGCGCACCGCCGTCAGCGTGGACCCCAACGGCTGGGCGCAGTTTGGCCACGTGAAGATGCGCGACTACCGCTGGGGCATCTTTCTGAACCCAGGCGATGCCAATCGCGAAATCCACTTTGGCGACCACAAGGGCGAGAAAGCCTGGCAGGACGTGCCCGGCGAGCACCGCGCCAACCTGCGCCGCATCATCGTGACGCAGGGTGACACCGAGCCCGCCTCGGTGGAGCAGCAGCGCCACCTGGGTCTCACGGCGCCCAGCATGTACGACCTGCGCAACCTGTTCCAGATCAATGTGGAAGAAGGTCGCCACCTGTGGGCCATGGTCTACCTGCTGCACAAGCACTTTGGCCGAGATGGCCGCGAAGAGGCCGAGGCACTGCTGCAGCGCACCTCGGGCGACGAGAACAACCCCCGCATCCTGGGCGCCTTCAACGAAAAGACGCCGGACTGGCTGGCGTTCTTCATGTTCACCTACTTCACCGACCGCGATGGCAAGTTCCAGCTCTCGGCGCTGGCGGAGAGCGCGTTCGACCCATTGGCACGCACGACCAAGTTCATGCTGACCGAGGAAGCCCACCACATGTTCGTGGGCGAAAGCGGCGTCTCGCGTGTGCTCTCGCGCACCGCGCAGGTGATGAACGAGCTCAAGACCGACGACCCGGCCAAGGTGCGCGCGGCTGGCGCCATTGATCTGCCCACCATCCAGCGCTACCTCAACTTCCACTACAGCGTCACCATCGACCTGTTCGGCGCCGACCAGTCCAGCAACGCAGCCACCTTCTACAGCTCGGGCCTGAAGGGCCGCTACGAAGAAGGCAAGCGCACCGATGACCACATCCTCAAGGGCCAGACCTACAAGGTGCTGGAGGTCAAGGACGGGCAGTTGCTGGAAAAGGACGTGCCCATGCTCAACGCCTTGAACGAGGTGCTGCGCGACGACTTCATCAAAGACTCGATGGCCGGCGTAAGCCGCTGGAACAAGGTGCTGGAAAAGGCCGGCATCCCCACGCGCCTGTCGGTGCCCCACAAGGCCTTCAACCGCCAGATCGGCGCGCTGGCGGGCATCAAGATGTCGCCCGACGGCCGCGTGGTGAGCGAAGCCGAATGGACAGCCCGCAAGGCTGAGTGGTTGCCTACCCCCGAGGACTTTGCTTTTGTCGCCTCGCTCATGGGGCGCGTGGTGGAGCCCGGCAAGTTTGCGGGCTGGATCGCGCCGCCAGTCATGGGCATCAACCGCCAGCCCGTCGACTTCGAATACGTGCGGTTTGGTTGATCCCTCGGAGCCGCTGCGCGGCTTCCCCCGGAGGGGTCGCCTCCAGCGGCCCGGCAAAGCCGGTTCCGCGGTGGCACTGGCATCAGCTCGGGCCACTGCCTAGCGCTGCGCGCAATGGCGCAGGGACATGGCACCGGAACAACTGTTGGAAGAAGAATATGGGCATGACCACCACCACGCTGATCGACAACGGCATCCTGAAGCAGCATCTGATCGACCCTGAGATCTGCATCCGCTGCAACACCTGCGAGGCCACCTGCCCGGTGGGTGCCATCACACACGACGACAACAACTACGTGGTGCGCGCCGATGTGTGCAACGGCTGCATGGCCTGCATCTCGCCCTGCCCCACCGGCTCCATCGACAACTGGCGCTCCATGCCGCTGGCGCGCGCCTACACCATCGAAGAACAGCTCACCTGGGAAGAACTGCCGCCCGAACTCACGCCCGATGAACTGGCCGCAGAGGGCGTGGCGACTTCAGCCGGGGATACAACGCAGCCGTCCGCAGTGGCCGCACCGACCGCGCCCATGGAGCCGGGCGTGCAGGCGTTCCGCTCGGCCCAGTACGGCGCCACGGTGCCGCCCTGGTCGGCCGCACACCCCTACACCAACCTGTTTCCCCCAAGGAAACCCACCACCGCCACCGTGGTCGGCAACTTCAACTGCACCGAGGCGGGCTTTGAGAGCGAGACGCACCACGTGGTGCTCGACTTCGGCAGCATGCCGTTCCCGGTGCTGGAGGGGCAGTCCATCGGCATCATCCCGCCAGGAACCGATGCGCTGGGCAAGGCGCACCATGCACGCCAGTACTCCATCGCCAGCCCGCGCAATGGCGAGCGGCCCGGTTACAACAACCTCGCGCTCACGGTCAAGCGCGTGACCACCGACCACGACGGCAACGCCGTGCGCGGCATCGCTTCCAACTTCGTGTGCGACCTGAAAGTGGGCGACAAGGTCCAGGTGGTGGGGCCGTTTGGGAGCTCCTTCCTGATGCCCAACCACCCGCGCTCGCACATCGTGATGATCTGCACCGGCACCGGCAGCGCCCCCATGCGCGCGATGACCGAGTGGCGCCGGCGCCTGCGCAGCAGCGGCAAGTTTGAAAGCGGCAAGCTGATGCTGTTCTTCGGGGCACGCACGCAGCAGGAGCTGCCGTACTTTGGCCCGCTGCAAAACCTGCCCAAGGATTTCATCGACATCAACCTGGCGTTCTCGCGCACGGCCGGACAACCCAAGCGCTATGTGCAAGACCTGATGCGCGAGCGCGCTGCCGACCTGGCCGCACTGCTGCGCGATGGCAACAGCCACTTCTATGTATGTGGCTTAAAGAGCATGGAAGAAGGCGTGGTGATGGCCTTGCGCGACATCGCCAGCGAAGCCGGCCTGGACTGGGACGCTGTGGGCGCAGCGCTGCAGCGCGAAGGCAGGCTGCACCTGGAAACATACTGACCCGCACCGTGCGGGCGGAGACTGGGCGGACGTGAGGCCGACAGTCC
>CAXIRU010000102.1:0-14980 GCA_964031875.1 Acidovorax facilis | reverse complement strand
CGGTTTCAACTTCTGGAGCTTTCCCATGTCTGCACTTTTCAGCCCGACCGCCCTGGTCGTACCGTTTGAAAACCTGAGAATGACCGATGTCGAGTCGGTAGGCGGCAAAAACGCCTCCCTCGGCGAGATGATCTCCCAGCTGCCGCAGGGCGTGCGCGTGCCCACGGGCTTTGCCACCACCGCCCACGCGTTCCGCGAGTTTCTGGCCCACGATGGCCTGGCCAACAAGATCAGTGCCAAGCTCAAGAGCCTGGACACCGAAGACGTGCGCGCCCTCGCGCAGGTGGGCGCCGAGATCCGAGCCATGGTCGAGGCCCAGCCTTTCCCGGCCGATCTGCAAAAGGCCATTGCCGACGAATTTGCCAAGCTCAGCGCTGGCAACCCCGCTGCCTCGTTTGCCGTGCGCTCGTCCGCCACGGCCGAGGACTTGCCCGACGCATCGTTTGCCGGCCAGCAGGAGACCTTCCTGAACGTGGTGGGCATTGACGAAGTCATGCACAAGATGAAGGAAGTGTTTGCGTCGCTGTACAACGACCGCGCCATCTCCTACCGTGTGCACAAGGGCTTCGAGCACGACGTGGTGGCCCTGTCGGCCGGTGTGCAGCGCATGGTGCGCTCCGACCTCGGCGCTGCGGGTGTGATGTTCACCATCGACACCGAAAGCGGTTTTGAAGACGTGGTCTTCATCACCAGCAGCTACGGCCTGGGCGAAACCGTGGTGCAGGGCGCCGTGAATCCCGACGAGTTCTACGTGCACAAGCCGATGCTGAAGGCTGGCAAGAAGGCGCTGATCCGCCGCAACCTGGGCAGCAAGCTGATCCAGATGGTGTTTTCCACGCCGGAGGAAAAGGCCGCCAGCGGCAAGCTGGTAAAGACCGTGGATGTGCCTACCGAGCAGCGCAACCGCTACTCGCTGACCGACGCCGATGTGGAGCAACTGGCCCGCTACGCGCTGGTGATCGAGCAGCACTATGGCCGCCCCATGGACATCGAGTGGGGCAAGGACGGCACCGACGGCCAGCTCTACATCCTGCAAGCCCGCCCCGAGACGGTGAAAAGCCAGGCCAAAGGCCAGGCCGAGCTGCGCTACAAGCTCAAAGGCCAGGGCGCTGTGCTGGCAGAAGGCCGCGCCATTGGCCAGAAGATCGGCACCGGCCCCGTGCGCCTGGTGCACCACATCTCCGAGATGGACAAGGTCCAGCCCGGCGACGTGCTCGTGACCGACATGACCGACCCGAACTGGGAGCCCGTGATGAAGCGCGCCAGCGCCATCGTCACCAACCGGGGCGGCCGCACCTGCCACGCCGCCATCATTGCGCGCGAGCTGGGCATCCCGGCGGTGGTGGGCTGCGGCGACGCGACCGAGCGCTTGAAGGACGGCACGCTGGTCACGGTGAGCTGCTCCGAGGGTGACACGGGCAAGATCTATGACGGCCTGCTCGAAACCGAAGTCACCGAAGTGCAGCGCGGCGCCATGCCCCCCATCAAGACCAAGATCATGATGAACGTGGGCAACCCCCAGCTGGCGTTTGACTTTGCCCAGCTGCCCAACGAGGGCGTGGGCCTGGCGCGGCTGGAGTTCATCATCAACAACAACATTGGTGTGCACCCCAAGGCGATCCTGGACTACCCCCAGATCGATGCCGACCTGAAGAAAGCCGTCGAATCCGTGGCCCGTGGCCATGCATCGCCTCGTGCTTTCTATGTGGACAAAGTGGCTGAAGGCGTGGCTACCATCGCCGCCGCCTTCTGGCCCAAGCCCGTCATCGTGCGCCTGTCAGACTTCAAGTCCAACGAATACCGCAAGCTGATTGGCGGCAGCCGCTACGAGCCCGAGGAAGAAAACCCGATGCTGGGCTTCCGCGGCGCGGCCCGCTACATCAGCGAAGACTTCGGCGAAGCCTTTGCGATGGAATGCGAGGCGCTCAAGCGCGTGCGCAACGACATGGGCCTGACCAACGTGCAGGTGATGGTGCCTTTTGTGCGCACGCTGGGCCAGGCCGAGCGCGTGACCAAGCTGCTCGCATCGCATGGCCTGCAGCGTGGCAAGGACGACCTCAAGGTCATCATGATGTGCGAAGTGCCGAGCAACGCCATCCTGGCCGAGCGCTTTCTGGAGTTCTTCGATGGCTTCTCCATCGGCTCCAACGACCTGACCCAGCTCACGCTGGGCCTGGACCGCGACTCGGGCCTGGAGCTGCTGGCGCAGGACTTCGACGAACGCGACCCGGCTGTCGAGGCACTGATCCACCAGGCCATCAAGGCCTGCCTGGCCCAGGGCAAGTACATCGGCATCTGCGGCCAGGGCCCCAGCGACCACCCGGACTTTGCGCAGTGGCTGTCGAACGAAGGCATCTCGTCCATCTCGCTGAACCCTGACAGCGTGGTTGCCACCTGGCAGCAGCTGGCGGGCTGACGCATCGCTCGGGCTGCCCTGTGCTGGCCGCACCACCTGCCACAGCGTCTGCGATGCCGTGCCTGTGATGCAGCCGCCGCAGCCTTCCCCGCGTCCCGCAGATGCGGAAATGGCCGGGCCGTTCCCGCCTGATCTGCACGATGTGCGGCACCTGAAGCTCAAGGCAGGCTTGTTGCTGCTGTGGGCGATGGTGTCGTTTGTTGCCACCTACTTTGCCAGGGACCTGCAGGTGCTGGTGTTTGGCGGCTGGCCCCTGGGCTACTGGATTGCGGCTCAGGGGGCAGTGCTGGTGTTCATCGGCATCGTCTTGGTCTATGGGTGGGCCATGAACCGCTTTGAGCGCCAGGATGCCGAGCGCCAGGTTGCGGATGCCGACGCTCCTGCGCAGGGCGCGGCCCGGCGCCACGGTTGAAGATGGCTGACCCCGATTCCTCCCGCGCCGAACGGGCCTATCTGTGGCGGCTGCACCGCATCCTGGCGCTGTATGTGACCGGGGTTTTGGCTTTTCTGGCGCTGATGACCTGGGCGGAGCACCAGGGGCTGTCGCGGCACTGGATCGGGCCCATTTTTCTGTTCCTTACGGTGATGGTCTATGCGGGCATCGGCGTCTATGGCCGCACCACCGACCCGGAGGAATACTACGTGGCGGGCCGGCGGATTCCGCCCATGTACAACGGCATGGCTGCTGCAGCGGACTGGATGAGTGCTGCGTCCTTCATCAGCCTGTCGGGTGCGCTGTACCTGCAGGGTTTTTCCGGCACACCAGGGCAGGCGGGCGGCTTGGCTTATCTGCTGGGGTGGACGGGAGGCTTTTGCCTGGTGGCGATGCTGATTGCCCCCCACCTGCGCGCCATGGGCCTGTACACCGTGCCCGATTTTTTCCACGTGCGTTTTGGCGGCCGCTGGCCGCGTGTGATTGCCGCTCTGGCGGCGGTGCTGTGTTCTTTCACGTATGTGGTGGCGCAGATTTACGGAGTGGGGCTGATTGCCTCACGCCTGACCGGCGTGCAGTTCGAGATAGGCATCATGCTGGGCCTGGGCGGGGTGCTGCTGTGTTCCTTCCTCGGTGGCATGCGCGCCATCACCTGGACCCAGGTGGCGCAGTATGTGGTGCTGTTGCTGGCTTTCCTGATTCCGGTGTCCTGGCTGGCGTACAAACAGATGGGCAATCCGCTGGCGCCTGCAGTCTATGGCGCTCAGATCAGCAAGATCGCTGATCTGGAGGCCCAACTGCTCGATTCACCCGCAGAACATCAGGTGGTGCAGACCTACCTGCGGCGCGCCCAGGATTTCGAGGTCCGGTTGAGCGATGTGGAAGCTGCCCTGGAGCGGGAGCGCGAGAAGGCGCGCGAGCGTATCCGTGCGCTGCGTGCCCAGAATGCCGATGTGGGGTTGATCGTCACGGCCAGTCGGGAGCTGGCGGCCCTGCCACGCGACGCCGCAGCAGCCCGTGAGCGCTGGACCCGTGAAATGCGCGAGAACTACGAGCGCGCGCGCCCCCTGGGCGGCTTGCCCTTGCACAGCCAGGCGTACGTGGGCGACCCGCAAGGCACGCCCGAGGAGCAGCGTGACTACGAACTGACGCGGCGCAATTTCCTCGCGCTCATGTTTTGCCTGATGGTGGGTACTGCGGGCTTGCCGCACTTGCTCACGCGCTACTACACCTCGCCCACGGTGTCGGCGGCACGCGCGTCGGTGGCGTGGTCGTTGTTCTTCATTGCCTTGCTGTACCTGAGCGCGCCTGCGCTGGCGGTGCTGGTGAAGTTCGAGGTCATGCAGAACCTGGTGGGCAGCAGTTTCGAGGCCTTGCCCAACTGGATGGCCCAGTGGGCGCGCGTGGACAGCTCGCTGTTGTCGGTGGAAGACGTCAACGCTGACGGCATCGTGCAGTTTGGAGAGATCCGGCTGGGTGCTGATCTCATCATGCTGGCCACGCCGGAGTTGGGAGGCTTGCCCTATGTGGTGTCGGGCCTGGTGGCTGCGGGCGGGCTGGCAGCGGCGCTGTCGACCGCTGACGGGTTGCTGCTCACCATCAGCAACGCCCTGGTGCGCGACCTCTATTTTCAGGATGCCAAGCGCAAGGCATCGCCAGAGCAGCGCGTGATTTTGAGCAAGTTTGCCTTGCTGGCCGTGGCCCTGTCGGCGGCGTTTGTGGCAGCACTCAAGCCCTCTGAAATTTTGCCGATGGTGTCCGCATCGTTCTCCTTGGCGGCCTCGGCCTTTGTGCCGGTGATGGTGCTGGGAATCTTCTGGCGGGGCACCACGCGGCAGGGAGCGGTGGCGGGGATGCTGGCAGGGCTTGGCGTGGCGGTGTACTACCTGCTTTCGCAGGTGCCCGCCATGCGTGCGTTGCCCAGCTGGATGTTGGCAGATGGGCTGTGGTTCGGCATCCAGCCCGTCTCGGCCGGGGTGTTTGGTGTACCCACCGGCTTGGCCGTGGCCCTGCTGGTGAGCTGGCTGACCCGTCCTGCGCCAGTGCAGCCGCCTATCCGCTTCGAAATGTAGGGGCCTTTGCCGGCAGTCGCGACGCCCAGCCCGCACGCTGTGTGTTGTGCCTGTGCCCCCAAGGCCCGGTGCATTCCAATGGTGGCGGCAGGCTAATTTTCTGGGGGCAGGCGGATCTCCAGGGCCAGGCTCAGCCCTTCGGTCTGCTCGTATTTGCGGATGCGGTTGATCATGTCGGCGGTGAGCACATGGCCGGCAGGAAGGAGCATGACGCCTTCTTTGGACAAGAGGTCCTTGCCCAACGCCATACCCGGTTGGAGGTTGTCAGGACTGATGGCCTGCATCCGCTGTGGCTTGGGTTTTTCGACCTGGGTGATGTGCAGGAAAACATCGATCACCTCTGGGTTGAATTGGGTGCCGCGCCCGCGCTGCAGGATGGTGCGGGCTTCGGCCTCGGTGAGCGCGGCCCCTGTGAGGTGTCCGTGCGTCAGGTCGTCAAAGGTGTCCACCACGCCTAGGATGTGCGCCCCCAGGGGAATGTCCGCTCCCTGCAGTTGGTCCGGAAAACCCGTGCCGTCAAAGCGCTCGTGGTGGGCGCGAATCAGTGTGGCCACGGCTTGATGGTCATCCAGTGCCATGAACGATTGCGCGCCCAGCACTGGGTGGCGCTGGTACAGGGCCATCTCTTGCGGGTTGAGCTTGGCCACGGGCTTGCTCAGGATAGCATCTGGGAGGGCCATGAAGCCGACGTCGTGCAGCAGTCCTGCCACAAACACATCCTGTACCGCCTCTTCTGCCATGCCCATGGCACTGGCGACCCGCCGCGCCAGGTGTGCGCTGCGTTTGCCGTGCCCGGCCAGTACGCCGCTGCGCAGTTCCATCAGGTTGGAGAAGATTTTGATGCTGCTCAGGTAGTTGCGCCGCAACTGGTCGTTGGCTTGGCGCAGCTCGCTGGTGCGCTCTTGGACGCGTTGCTCCAGCCCTGTGTTCAATGCTTTCAGCGTTTCGTTCTGGGTGATGGTCAAGGCCTGCAACTGGTCACGCTCGCGCGCAAGGTGCTGGCGCTCAGCGGCCTGGCGCACGGTCAGGCGCAGCTCGGTCTCGTCCCAGGGCTTGTGGATGTAGCGGTAGATCTGCCCTTCGTTGATGGCCGCCACGGTCGCTTTCATGTCGGCGTAGCCGGTGAGCAGGATGCGCGCAGTGTCGGGCCAGCGGGCGCGCACCTGGGCCAGCAGCGCCGCTCCGTCCATGCCGGGCATGCGCATGTCGCTCACCACCACGTCGACTGCCTGCTGCTCCATCAGCGCCAGGGCTTCTTGTCCGCTGCCAGCCTGCAGCACCTTGCAGTCTTCTGCGCGCAGTACGCGCTTGAGGGCCGAGAGAATGCTGGGCTCGTCATCCACACACAGCACGGTCCAACCTGCGCTGGCGGCAGCGGCAGCGGGGGCGCTGCCTGTCTCGGGCGCCGGGGCTGGGGTCGGGGCGGCTTCAGCGTTGGGGACGATGGGGGTTTCCATGGCAGGGTGGCGTTGAATGTAAGGCGGTGTCGAGTTTTGCGCAGCGTGCGAAGCGGCTGTATCCGGGCAGTGTGGCGAACGCGCTCAGCTGGCTTGTGCCGGGGCAGGTTCGTGCTTGATGGGGATGGTGACACGAAAGCGCGTGCCCACGCCCAGTTCGCTGCTGACCTCCATGCGCCCGCCGTGTTTTTGCACGATGCCGTACGACAGCGAAAGCCCGAGCCCCGTGCCTTTGCCTACCGGCTTGGTCGTGAAGAAGGGGTCGAAGATGCGCTGCAGGTTTTCTGCCGCGATGCCCGTGCCGTTGTCCGAGACTTCCACCCAGGCATTGGGGCCTTCTACCCCCGTGTGGATGGTGATGGTGCCGCGCTCGGCGGTGATGGCGTGTGCGGCGTTGACGAGCAGGTTCATGAACACCTGGTTCATTTCCGACGGCAGGCACTGCACCTCGGGCAAAGCACCGTAGTGCTTGACCACATCCGCCTTGTATTTGATCTCGTTGTTGACGATGTTCAGCGTGGAGTCGATGCCCGCGTGCAGGTCCACAGCCTCCCACTCCAGGCGTGCATCCACCCGCGAGAAGTCCTTGAGGTCTTGCACGATCTTGCGCACCCGCTGTATCCCGTCGCGCGACTCTCGCATCAGGTTGGGGATGTCTTCCTTGAGGTAGGAAATATCCAGCTCTGCCTTGAGGTTGCGGATGCGCGCCAGCGCCCCAGCGTCGCACACGCTCGTTTCGGCTTCTTCATAGGTGTCCAGCATCTGGAACAGATCTTGAAGGTACTGTTCCAGCGTACCGAAGTTGGAGAAGATGAACCCGATGGGGTTGTTGATCTCATGCGCAACCCCGGCCGCCAGTTGCCCGATAGAGGCGAGCTTTTCCGACTGCATGAGTTTGGTTTGCGCATCCGAGAGCTTGGTGTTGAGCTCCTTGAGGTCGTTGTTGGCCTTGATCAGGTCGCCCACGATGGCTCGGATCTGATCTTCTGGCAGATCTGCCAGTAGCATCTCCTGGGGTGCGGAGGGCAGTCCGTTGTGCGTCATGGCATCTCCTTGGCAGGCCGCAGTATGGCCTGGAGGTCGTTGAAATCAGCCTCAATCCGGCCCAGCAGGGCGGGCAGCTCATCATCTCGAAGTTCCATCCGGGTCCAGGCAATGGCCTCAATGTCTGGCACCGCTTCGGTCGGGGATTCTGCAAGGTCCAGTGCATGGGCGATAGCGTCGGCCACATGCACGACGTCGATCAGCGATGGCTGACCTGCGGGGGGCGGGTGGTGGTGGCCCCCTATGGCTTCGATGACGTCGCTGGTAAATCGCCAGTGGCGGCATACCCAGGCGCCCAGTTCCGTGTGGTCGATGCCCAGCAAAATGCGCTCTGCCTCGCAATGGGGCATGTCGTGTTGTTCGGCCCAGGCAATCGCTTTGGCTGCCTCCAGGGGATAGTGACTGTCTACCACCAGTCGACCCACATCGTGCAGCAAGCCGGCCGTGAACGCGGCCTGTTCGTCCAGGCCGATGCGCAGAGCAAGCTGGCGCGCAGCGGCCGCGCAACCGATGGAGTGCCGCCAGAACGCTTCCATGTGCAGGGATTGGCCGTGGAGCTTTTCAAACTGCAAGGTCAGCGCAGCAGCAATCACCAGGCTGCCGATCTGGCGCAAACCCAGGATGTTGATGGCGTCGCGCACCGCGTCGATGCGACCCGACAGGCCGTAGAAAGGCGAATTGGCCAACTGCAGCACTTTGACGGACAGGGCCTGGTCCAGCCGCAAGGTGTTGGTGATGTCGTCCAGCTGAACTTCGTTTTGGCGCACCAGCTGCATGAGCTCGAGCACCACGGGGGGGAGCGACGGCAGCGCCCGGATATTGCGCGCCAGGGCCTCTCGGTCCAAGGTGAGGAGGGGGGGCGTGTGCGTGTGAGTCATGGCAGTGGAACCCCTCGGTATGCATGAATCGCTTTTTTCAGTGCCAGCGTTGGGGGGCTCGCAGTCGTGCGCCGAAACAGGTGGCTCAGCCGCTGCGCCATGGCGTCGGGCACCGGTGCCGCTGTAGCTGCTGCAGGAGCAGCCTCGGTGCTGCCGGGCAGGGGCGCTTCTGCCACGGCCTGGGGGGGATGGCCGGGCGTACCAGGGGGCTGCCGCTGAGCGCGGAATGTGGGGCTTGTGGATGTTTCCATGGCGGCTTTTCCTGGGATGCGTTCCTGGCGGGGCGGTTTTGACGGAGTGTTTTTGAAAGGGGTGCGATGAAAGGCACGTCTGTGGCGTGCAGGTTTGTTGGCTACTCGGATGGGCTGTGGGGCGGTTGGCGATGCCGCTGGGTCAGCACCACCATCAGCCCGCGCGGCGGCCTTGGGCCGAGTGCCCGCACTTTCATGCTCCAGTGCGGACCTTGCCAGTGCAGTGGAGGGCTGTTGGGATCGCATGCGGCTTCGTCGGTATCCGCGCTGCGATCAGAGGGTGGCAGAGCCTGTTGCAGCACGACGCTGGCGGCTTCGCCCAGCACGGCCTTGCTGTGCCCCAAGGTGCGCTGTGCTTCCTGGTTGGCCAGCACGATGGTGCCGTCCGGGTCTATGCCCAGCAACGGTACGGGCAGTTGCTCCACGATGTCCCGTACGGCGTTGGCGCGGGCAGTTTCCTGGTCGATTTGCTGTTGCTGATTGCTCAGCACCAGCTCAAGGCGCTCGTTGGCTGCGGTCAGCGCCTCGCTGGCGGTGACGACGGCAGAGGCCAGCCGTTTGTTTTCGTCGGCCAACTCCTTGTGGGCAAAGGCTTCCTGAACATGCACGATCAGGCGTTCATCGTCCCAGGGCTTGGTCAAGAAGCGGTAAATCGCGCCTTCATTCACTGCATCGGTGATGGACTGCAGCTCGGTGTAGCCCGATAGCACCATGCGCACGGTGTCGGGGTACAGGTCTTTGGCGCGGCGCAGAAACTCCACGCCCGTCATGCCCGGCATGCGCTGGTCGGACAGCACCACGTCGACTTCGTATTCCGCCATGCGCTGCAAGCCTTCTGCGCCACTGCTGGCCGTGACGATGCGGTAGCCCTCGCGCCGAAACAGCCGGCGCAGGGCCGAGACGATGTTGGGCTCGTCGTCCACCAGCAGCAGGGTGCGCTCGCGCCTGCGGGTGAGCAGGTGGGCTGGCAACCGGATACGGCTGGCCAGCAGCTGCACCAGGGTCGGTGCATCCACCGGCTCTGACAGGACCGGCCCTTGCATGCGGTCGCAGCCGTTGGCGATCAGCAGGGTAAGCTGACCCGTGGTTTCCACCCCGTCGGCCAGCACTTTCATTTGCAGGCTGTGGGCCATGTTGATGATGGCCCGGGTGAGCGAGACGTCGCCGGTGGCTGCGGTCACATCGGGCACGCAGGATCGGTGCACCTTGATGACATCGACTGGCAAGGTGCGCAGCAAACCCAGGTTGGTTGAACCCGCTCCAAAGTCGCCCAGGGAAATCTCCAGGCCCATGCCCCGCAGCTGCGCGAGGGTGCGTACCAGCGATGGTGAGGCATTGGACAACGCCTGCTCGCTGATCTCTATGCCGAGAGACTGGGGTGTGAGGCCGTTGCTGGACAGGGCACGGCGCAGCTTGTCGACCAGATCGGGCTGCTGCAACTCCAGCGGCGAGAGACCCAGGGCCATCCGTGGGGCGCGTACGCCCTCTTGTTCCCACGTGCGCAACTGGCGGCAGGCGGCCTCAAGCTTCCAGTCGCCCAGCATCACGATCAGCCCTGTTTGCAGGGCCACGGGCACAAACTCTGCTGCGGCAACCTCCCCCAGTTCCTGGCTGTGCCAGTGGATGCTCAGATGCACCCCCGAAAGCTCGCCAGAAGTCAGGTCGGCCTGAGGCTGGTAAGACAGGCTCAGCTCATCGCGCTCGGCGGCGTGGCGCAGGCCCGACTCCACAGCCAGTTTGCGCAGGGCGGCGGTGCGGGTCTCGGGGGTGAAGACGGCCACTTGCTCGCCCGTGGAGTCAATGCCCATGCGCGCCGTCTGCGCGGCCTCCAGCAGTTCTCCGGCGTTCTGCGCATCCTCGGGAAACCGGGCAACCCCTACCCGGGCGCCGGGCACGATCTCGGCGGCGCCCAGGCGTTCGGCCTTGGACAAGGCCTGCACCACAGCACGCGCGTGGCGATGGCCCTGGGGATCCAGCGCACTGCTTTCAGGGCTGAGCAAGATCGCGAATTCGCCGCCATCCATGCGGGCGACGGTGTCCCCGGATTCGGCCAGGGTGCACAGGCGCGCAGCTACCGCCATGGCCATGGCATCGCCCGCGCCATAGCCCATGGCCTGTTTGAGGTGGTCCACCTGATCGACCTGGATCGACAGCAGCAAGAAGGGCTGCGGGTTCCACTTGGCACTGTGTACGGCCGCATCAATGCGATCGAGCAATTGCGTACGGTTGGCCAGGCCCGTGACTTCATCGTGGTTGGCCAGCTCTTGAATGCGTTGCTCGGCTTCGCGTTGCGCGGTGATGTCTTGCACAATCAAATAACCGTGGCTGCGGCCCGTTGCATCGGTTTCCACCATGCCGCGTTGCAAGACCTCCAGCCGCGTGCCATCGCTGCGCAGCAGCCGGTGCTGAAATTCAAAAGGTTCATCGGGCAAGGCGCCCCGCCAGATGGATGCCACGTAGCCCCGCTCCTTGGGGGGCACCCAGCGCAGCAGGCCCCAGCCGGTGCGGGGCGCTGCATGGAAGGGTACGCCGATCAGCGCGTGCATGCCCTTGGAGAGCACCGCCTTGCCCGCGTGCAGGTCGATCTCAGCCGAACCACTGCGACCCATGGTCTCGATCTGCTCGAGCATGCGTGCTCGCCATTGCGACGAAAAAGCAAGCTGCGCCCTGTGCGGGTCGTCCACCAAGGTGATGAGTTCTGCCGTGGGTCCCAGTGCCGGGATCGGCCTGGAATAGGTACGACCGTTGAAGATCTCGCCCGAGGGCTTGCGCGCGGTGACATGTTTTTGGGTGCGCCCGATGTTCTGAAGCTGCGGCCACAGCTCGGGCCAGGTGGCGGCCAGCACGCTGGCGGATGGGGCCTTTTGGGCGAATCCTGCGCTGTCTCCACCCAACAGCTCGGCAAACTGCCCATTGATGAGCAGAGGCTGACCATGCACCATCAGACACAGCCCAAACGGCACGTTGTCGAAGATGCGGCCTTTGAGCGCCTCGGCAGCGTCGTCCAGGTGGATGGATACGGGGGGGGCGGTAGGCATCAAGCTTCTCCCTGTGCGGTGAGACTTCGACTCCGTGACTGGAGAAGTCTGCGCACAGTGTGCATTATGCGCTACCAGTGCATTTTTTCAATCAAATTTATCAAATTAAATGATAAATATGGTCCACGGACGGCATGTGTGGGACATGTGGGACATGCGGGGCGTGATGGCCCCGCAACGGGTTATGCCAGCAGGGTTTTGGCGTGGTGCGCCAGGTGGTCGGCCATGAAGCTCTGCACAAAGTAGTAGCCATGGTCGTACCCCGCATGGCGGCGCAGTGTAAGCGGCTGGCCGATGGCGGCGCAGGCCGCCTCCAGCAGGTGGGGGTGCAATTGTTCGGCCAGGAATTTGTCCGCGAGGCCTTGGTCGACCAGGATGCCTGCGGGGTAGGGCGCGATGGGCTGGTTCTGCAGGAGCACCGTGGCGTCATGCTCTTGCCACGCGGTGCGGTCGGCGCCCAGGTAGCCGGTAAACGCCTTGTCGCCCCACGGGCACTGTGTGGGGGCGCAGATGGGTGCGAAGGCGGACACGCTCTTGAACTGGCCGGGGTGGCGCAAGGCCAGGGTCAGCGCGCCGTGCCCGCCCATCGAATGGCCGGTGATGCCCAGGCGCGCGCTGTCGATGGGGAGCTGGCTGGTTACCAGCGGGAGCAGCTCCTGGAGCAGGTAGCTCTCCATGCGCCAGTGGGTGCGCCAGGGCGCTTGTGTTGCGTCCAGATAGAAGCCCGCGCCCACGCCAAAGTCCCAGCTATCGGCCTCGCCCGGCACGTTGGCGCCACGCGGGCTGGTGTCAGGTGCGATGAGGGCCAGGCCCAGATCGGCCGCCAGACGCTGGGCGCCAGCCTTGACCATGAAGGTTTCTTCGGTGCAGGTCAGCCCCGCCAGAAAGAGCAGTGCGGGCACCGGCCCTTGCTGCGCTTGCCGGGGCAGAAATACCGAGAACTTCATGGGCAGCCCGATTGCGGTGGAGTCGTGCTGGTAGAAGCGCTGCTCACCGCCAAAGCAGGCGTGGCTGCTCAGCAGATTGGGAGAAAGGCTCATGGTTTTTGCTCACATTTTAATAGCTAGTTGCGCTTGATGGTAAAGCGCTAGAAGCATTTTTTGCTTGATATTGCGCTGGAGTGGTGTGTGCCCTCCAAGCGCCGCGTTCCACCGAAGTCGGCCTGCGCCGTCTGAGTCCGCCAGATTCCGTCTGAGTCCGTGGACGGGCAGACAACGGAGCCGGGGCGACCTGCCGCAAGGCTGGTCATGGCTCCGGCGGGAGGCACGCGAACCGCCGCTACACAGGTCCGCTGGGGTGTGGGGCTCAGGCCACCGCGTACTTGACCACCGAACGGATCGACTTACCCTCGTGCATCAGGTCAAACGCCTCGTTGATGTCTTTCAAACCCATGGTGTGCGTGACAAACGGCGCAAGCTGGATCTTGCCTGCCATCGCGTCTTCAACCATGCCGGGCAGCTCGCTGCGGCCCTTGACGCCACCAAACGCCGTGCCCAGCCATTTGCGGCCGGTGACGAGCTGGAAGGGGCGGGTGCTGATCTCTTGCCCGGCGCCTGCCACGCCGATGATCACCGACTGGCCCCAGCCACGGTGCGCGCATTCCAGTGCCGCGCGCATCACGTTGACGTTGCCGATGCACTCAAAGCTGTGGTCCACGCCCCAAGTCGTCATCTCCACGATGACCTGCTGGATCGGCTTGTCGAAGTCCTTGGGATTCACGCAGTCGGTGGCGCCAAAGGTGCGGGCCAGGTCGAACTTGGAGGGGTTGGTATCGATGGCGATGATGCGCCCCGCCTTGGCCAGCTTGGCGCCCTGGATCACGGCCAGGCCAATGCCGCCCAGGCCAAACACGGCCACCGTATCGCCCTCTTGCACCTTGGCGGTGTTCTTGACGGCGCCCAGGCCCGTGGTCACGCCGCAGCCGAGCAGGCAGACCTGCTCAGGGTTGGCATCGGGGTTGACCTTGGCGAGCGACACCTCGGCCACCACGGTGTATTCGCTGAAGGTGCTGCAGCCCATGTAGTGGTAGATGGGCTGGCCGTTGTAGGAAAAGCGCGTTGTGCCGTCGGGCATCACGCCCTTGCCCTGCGTGGCGCGCACGCTCACGCACAGGTTGGTCTTGCCGCTCTTGCAGAACAGGCATTCGCCGCATTCAGCGGTGTAGAGCGGTATCACGTGGTCGCCGGGCTTCACGCTGGTCACGCCTTCGCCCACTTCCACCACGATGCCCGCGCCTTCGTGGCCCAGCACCACGGGGAACAAGCCTTCGGGGTCGTCACCGCTCAGGGTGAAGGCGTCGGTGTGGCAGACACCGGTGTCGGTGATCTTGATGAGAACTTCGCCTTTTTTGGGCGGGGCGACGTCGATCTCGACGATTTGCAGGGGTTCTCCGGCTTTGAAAGCGACGGCTGCGCGGGATTTCATGGGATGGTCCTTTCAGTCAATGGGGGGGAGGTGGGCGCTTTACTTGAGGTACGAACGCAGCAAGGCCAGGGTTTCGTCGATCGCTTGCTGCGATGGGGCAGGCTTTTCTGCCAGCGTTTCGCGCACATGGCTGTCCAACAGGTCTGCCATCAGCCCGTGCACGGCACCACGCATGGCAGCCAGCTGCTGCAGGATGGGCGCACAGTCGCTGCCGGCCTCCACCGCGCGCTCCAGCGCCTCGGCCTGGCCTTTGATGCGGCGCAGCCGGGTGATGGCGCGTTGTTTGTCTTCGGCGGTGTGGGGCATCGGCGGATGGGTTTTTGCAGTAAATGGGTGTACTGGGTGCCAGTATAAAAGATGACCGCTTATCTGACTTGCGGTAGGGGTCTAGAAATGGCTATTACTCAGGGGGAGTATTGATTTGTGTAGGGCGTCACAGCCCGATGAACCATGAAAAAAGCCCGCAGGCATTGCCTGCGGGCTTGATGGAGGAGCGGACGGCGCAGAGCGCCGCGCCGATCAGCGGCTGGCCAGAGGCGGCACGTCGCGGCGCACGGAGCCGGTGAACAGCTGGCGTGGGCGGCCGATCTTGTACTCGGGGTCGCCGATCATTTCGTTCAGCTGAGCGATCCAGCCCACGGTGCGGGCCAGGCTGAAGATACCGGTGAACAGGTTCACCGGGATGCCGATGGCGCGCTGCACGATGCCGGAGTAGAAGTCCACGTTCGGGTAGAGCTTGCGCTGCACGAAGTAGTCGTCTTCCAGGGCGATCTTTTCCAGTTCCTTGGCCAGCTTGAACAGCGGGTCATTCTCCAGGCCCAGCTCGGCCAGCACTTCATTGCAAGTCTCTTGCATGAGCTTGGCGCGGGGGTCGTAGTTCTTGTACACGCGGTGGCCAAAGCCCATGAGCTTGACGCCGGAGTTCTTGTCCTTGACCTGCTTGATGAATTCGCCGATCTTTTCCACG
>CAXIRU010000101.1:0-17591 GCA_964031875.1 Acidovorax facilis | reverse complement strand
GTGGGCGAGCAGGCTCATCGAAAAACAGCGCTTGGGCAGTCGTCAAACGCTGGAGTTTCGCTCAGGCACAGGTGACTGTTTTAGATGCGATTGCCCTGTTCAATATAGTTAAGCGGCAGGCACCTTTTTCTTACTCATTGCGCCTTCGGTTCGGTCTGCTCCAGCAGCCATGCTTCGAACGACTCGCGGGCCGAGTTGCGCAGGGCGGGGCGGAACAGGGTCTTGTTACTCAGGTACAGACAGTGCCGAATCACGGTGTATGGGTTGAAGCTGGCCTGAGGGTTTTGTTCTTCGAAGTGCTGTTTGTAGCGCTTGACCACGCCAACGGTCTCCCGCATCAGGGTATTGAAGCGTGCCCGCGTCATGCCCCGGGACCACGCCTGGATGTCGTCCACGAAGCCGTCCACCTTGGACGGTTCAAACTCAAAATCCTTGAAGAAGTGAGTCGCTATCTTGAGGAAGGTGAACGCGTTGAGCTCGCTGCTGGGTGCCTGTGCCTTGCCGGGTGCAGGGTGGTCGGCGGCAGGGTCGGGCAGCGGCTCGGCGGTTTCGTCGGGCGCCTGCAGCAGCTCTGCGGCCGTGGCATCGCGGATCTGGCGAAACTCGCGGTCAGCCAGCTCGAACAGGGCGGACAGCACGTTGATGCGCCGCTTGAGCTCTCCAGGAATCGACTTCTTGTATTTGATGCGGTGGTCCAGCACGCTCCAGGAGTCTTGGATGATGGTGCGCACCTGCAGCTCGAAAGGCAGCTGGGCATAGGCCGCGTTCGCGACCTGGGTGCGCTGCGCGCTGCCGAGCTTCAGGTCCAGATGCAGCCCCTTGTAGCCGAACGAGGCCTCCGTGCTTTCTACCGCCGTCACCTTATCGGTGACATCGATCACGGCAAAGTGTCCGCGCACAATAGCCGCAATCTTTTCCAGCTCGTCCTCGTAAAGGCAGACCACCCGCACGCCGACCAGGTCGGTGATGTAGTGCTGGATTTCATACGGCGTGTTGTTCTCCTCCAGCGTCGGGCGGTATTTGCGCACGAACTTGCGGATGCACTCGTCCACATCTTTGACACGGCCCTCCACCTTGGCAATTTCTACCCCGCCCGCCTGCGTGACCACGGCGGCCACCTGGGCGGTGAAGGCTGCGCAGGCGGTCTCCAGCCCTGTGAACTGCTCTGCGTAAAACGCACGGAAGTGGGATTCCTCTTGGTCGAAGTCAAGCGATGCCATGCCGGTTCTTTGTGGTTTGCGAAGGTGGTGAGAGCGCCGTATCCGGGTCCGTCGAACGTGGTGGGGCGTGCGTGGCGTGAGCATATCCAGGCCTGCACGCCCAGCGTTACCCCAGCCCCGAGAGTGTCCTCCCAAAACGCGGATTCCTGTGCCGGACAAATGCCCGACAGGGTGCCCAGCGCCCAGCGCGGTAGCTGGGCCAGCCCGGGTGGGATGGTTGCTCAATCGGCCACGATGGCCCAGCGCTCATGGTCGCACCAGCGACCATTGATCTTGAGATAGCGGGGCGAAAAACCTTCTTGCC
Organism: Acidovorax facilis; assembly: GCA_964031875.1. Lineage (GTDB taxonomy): Bacteria > Pseudomonadota > Gammaproteobacteria > Burkholderiales > Burkholderiaceae_C > Acidovorax > Acidovorax facilis_A. Next base: position 16,067 of record CAXIRU010000101.1, on the reverse strand, counting down.
GAAATCCGCAGGACCGCACCAGCGCGGTGGACGCTGTGTTGCCTGGCTGAATGTTCGCCTCCAGCCGGTGCAGCTTCAAAGATCTGAGAGAAATGGAAGACAGATGGCGCAGAGGTCCAGGGTTTGTGCAGCGCGCAGCTGCGCTGTGCCAATGCGACAAAGCGCTCGGCATCGGCGGCCACAGGGGCGCGCAGGGTGATGGGTGCAGTGGGCTGTGATTTGGCGTGCACCTGCACACGCTGGGGACGTGGGTTCGGTCCGAACACCATTACCGCAGGGCGGCCTCACGCCGCGAAAGCCGGGGACTCCGGGGACGCCTGATCCGCAGTGGGCTCGGGCGCGGTAGCGTACGCCTGCACTGCCAGCGCATGTACCTCGCGCGCAGGGCGGTCTTTGAGCAAATGGTTGCTCCACACCTGGCGCCAGATGCGGGCGCCGGGCAGGCTGTGGCGCAGGCCCAGCATGTGGCGGGCGATGTGGGGCCAGGGCGTGCCGTATTGGGCCGCCTCGCGCTCCATGTACTCGACCATCTTGATTTCGACCTCTTCGCGGGTCAGGGGGCAGGGTACGCCACCTTGTTCGCCGTAGTAGAGCGGGTCCCAGCGGGCCAGCCACCAGGGGTTGTGGTAAGCCTCGCGGCCGATCATCACACCGTCCAGATGCTCAAGCTGCTGCTGCACCACGGCATCGGTGGTGATGCCGCCATTGATGGCGATGGTGAATTGCGGAAACTCGGCTTTGAGCTGGTGCACTACCTCGTAGCGCAGCGGGGGCACATCACGGTTTTCCTTCGGGCTCAGGCCCTGTAGCCATGCGTTGCGCGCATGTACGATGAACACGGTACACCCGGCTTCGGCCACGGTGCCGATGAAGTCGCGCACGAAGCCGTAGTCCTCCACCTTGTCGATGCCAATGCGGTGCTTGACCGTAACCGGCACATCCACCACGTCTTTCATCGCCTTCACGCAGTCGGCCACCAGCTGGGGTGACTTCATCAGGCTGGCGCCAAACGCGCCGCGCTGCACACGGTCGCTGGGGCAGCCGCAGTTGAGGTTGATTTCGTCGTAGCCCCACTGCGCGCCCAGGCGCGCAGCCTCTGCCAGCTTGTCGGGTTCGTTGCCGCCCAGTTGCAGGGCTACGGGGTGCTCTTCGGCGTTGAAGCGCAGGTGCCGCTCGGTGCCGCCGTGGATGATGGCGCCCGCGTTGACCATCTCGGTGTACAGCAGGGTCTGGCGGGTCAGCAGCCGGTGAAAGTAACGGCAGTGGCGGTCGGTCCAGTCCATCATCGGGGCGATGGACATGCGCCAGGGGCTCAGGGTGGGTTCCACGGGCAAACAAGAAAGCGGGGTGGGTGGGGGTTGCGTGGGGTGCCCATAGGTTCGGGGGCACGTTGGAATCTGCAACCGCAAAGCCGCGATTATCCCACCGTCCTGGCGGTCAGTGCGAACAGGCGGTTTTGCATAAAAATAGGCTCCAGCGCTTATCCATCAAGCGCAGACAGCTATCAAAAACGAAGCGGCTACTCGCTAGGCGCAACTCGTTGTTTGTTGGCGCCTGTGGACGTGCTAACCCACGGTCTGCGTTGTGTCGCGCAGTCCGTAGCGGCGCACGACCCGGGCGCGTTGGCGTGGGTCGATGTTGATGCGGTGGGTATCGCGGCCGGTCTGGGCCAGCAGGCGCGGGTCCATCACACGGCGCCAAAGTGGCGGCACGTAGGCCAGGGTAAACATGCCAAAGTAGCCAATGGGCAGTTGCGGCACCTGCTCAAAGTGCCGCAGCGACTGGTAGCGGCGCAGCGGGTGTGCATGGTGGTCGGAGTGACGCTGCAGGTGAAACAGCGCCCAGTTGGAAAACAGATGGTTGCTGTTCCACGAGTGGTGCGGCTGGCAGGGTTCGTAGCGGCCGCTGGCGTCTTGTGCGCGCAGCAGGCCATAGTGCTCCACGTAGTTGGCCGATGTGAGCTGAAAGTTGGCCCAGAACGAGGCCACCAGCAAAAACGGCAACACCATCAGCCCCAGCCAGAGTGTCAGCGCGGCCCACAGCAGCACGGTGATCAGCGCGGGTTGCAGGATTTCGTTGTGCCAGGAAAACAGCGGTTGCTGCTGGCGTGCAAGTCGGTCTTTCTCCAGAGCCCAGGCGCGGCGCAGGGCCCCAGGCATTTCGCGCAGGGCAAAGCGGTAGATCGACTCGCCCATGCGCGACGATGCCGGGTCGGCCGGGGTGGCCACATCACGGTGGTGGCCCCGGTTGTGTTCGATGAAAAAGTGCCCATAGGCTGTGGGGGCCAGCACCAGCTTGGCCAGCCAGCGTTCGAGTTTTGAATTCTTGTGGCCCAGCTCATGCCCCAGGTTGATGCAGAACCCGCCCACACTGCCCGTGGTCAACACCATGGCCAGCACGCCATGCCAGGGCAGGGGCTGGGTGGCCACAAACCAGGTGCTGAAGATGAAGGCCACCCACAGCACCGGCACCAGCACGTAGGTAATGCGGCGGTAGTAGCGGTCTCGCTCCAACGCGGGCACGGCGGATTCGGGCGGGTTGCTCTGGTCCACACCCAGCAGCCAGTCCAGCAACGGCGCCAGCACGTAGAAAAACGCCACGGGCGCCCAGAGCGAAAGCGCCTGGCCAGTCCACAGCATCAGTGCTGGGCCCAGGCCGACGGTGCATGGCACCGCCAGCGACAGCAGCCAGGCGTACCGCTTGCGGTCGCGGTAAGTGGTGTCGTCGCAGAGGGTGGAGTACAGCATGGTCCAGGGTGTCGTGGGGCGGCTCCGGGGGAGAGCCATGCCTGCAATTTTGGCCACCCGCTTTGGAAACACCAGATTTTTCTGGCCAGATCGGGGTGGCGGAAAAGATTGTTGACAATGCTGCAGCTGGCGCGTCGTGGGTGCCGCCTTGCCCTGCATCAAGCCCGGGGATAAGGCCCATCGGCGATACTCCCGCGCCTGCGACGGACGGCGACATCACCGCCACCGCCTTGTTTTTAGCCTCCCCCCACATGCACCACACCATTTTTGACACACCGGTTGTCAACACGCTTTTGCGCGCTTTTTCCCGCTTCACACTGCGCATCACCGGCTGGAAGGTCGAAGGCGCCTTGCCCGCCCATGCCGCCAAAAGCGTGCTGATCGCTGCGCCCCACACCAGCAACTGGGACCTGCCGTACACGCTGATGCTGGCTTTCTCACTGCGCTTGCGGGTGTACTGGATGGGCAAGCACAGCCTGTTCAAGGCACCCTTTGGTGGCGTGATGCGCTGGCTGGGAGGCATCCCGGTGAACCGTGAGCAGTCGAACAACCTGGTCGCCAACTCGGCACAGGCCATGCGCGACGCCGTCGGCCCCATGCAGCTCATCGTGCCGCCCGAAGGCACGCGCGGCAAGACGCGGCACTGGAAGACGGGCTTTTACTTCATCGCCCAGCAGGCGGGCGTGCCCATCGTGCTGGCGTTTGTGGACTATGGCCGCAAGGTGGGCGGCCTGGGCCCGGTGTTCGAACCCACGGGCGACCTGGATGGCGACATGGCGCGTATCAAGGCGTTTTATGCGCCGATCCAAGGCAAGAACCCGACGCAGTTCGAAGCCTGATCGATTCGTTATAAAAATGGCTGCTAGCGCTTTATGGATAAGCGCTGGAAGCTACAGTATTCATAGCATTCGGCATTTCGCTTTGAGCACGCTAGTGACTACGGCTACGGCTACGGCTACGGCATGAGCCAGGGCTGCCGTGCAAGGGCCAGCCCGCCGCACCGGCGGCGCTGCGCTCTCAACTCGCACAGCGAGTAGGGACGGAGAAGCGGCGCAAGGCGCTCGGGGGGGATGTCACCCAATACTTCGTCGGTCGATCTTGCGGCTGAGCACGATGCTGGTCTGCGTCTGGTGCACGCCGTCAAGCTGGCCCACCTTGTCGAGCAGGGTGTCGAGCTGTTCGTGGCTGGTGCAGCGCAAGAACACCAGGTAGTCAAACGGCCCGCTCACGGCCGAGACCTCTTCGACCTCAGGCATGGCTTCCAGTGCGCGCAGCACGGTGGGTGCGGTTTTGGGCAGCACGCTGATGCTGCACCAGGCCCGCACGGTGGTGGCATCGAGCCGCGTGCCCAGCCGTACGCCATAGCCTGCGACGACGCCAGAGCGCTCCAGCCGCGCAATGCGCGCCACCACCGTCGTGCGGGCCAGCCCCAGCTTGCGTGCCAGCGTTGCGGTGCCCTCGCGGGCGTTTGCCTGCAGCAGGCTGAGCAGCTGGCGGTCGGTGTCGTCCAGGGCCGGGGTCATGCGCAACTCCTCAAAAAGTCATTACGCCCATGATATTCGCCGTTATGGCAAAACAAAGTGCATTTTTCGACGTTCTAGCTACTACACATTGACAGCACGCTTGCCTAGCATCAAGGCATCTACAACCCTCTCGCCGCTGAACGCGGTGAGTACCACCGGGAGCGCTGCCATGACCATCCTTTCCCCCCAATCCCACACGACTGACCGCCGCGCCATCACCATCCTGGGGGCGGGCCACATTGGCTTTGCCATGGCGCTGCTGCTGCAGCAGGCAGGCGACTACGACATCCTGGTGGTAGACCGCGACCCCGCGCGCCTGGCCGAAGTGGCTGCTCTTGGTGTTTCCACCCAATGGGCGACGGACGATGCTAGCCTGCAGTCCGCCATTGATGGCCGTTTTGCCGTGCTGAACGCGCTGCCGTTTCACTGCGCCGTGCCGGTTGCAACACTTTGCGCCACAGCCGGGGTGCATTACTTTGACCTGACCGAAGACGTTGCCAGCACCCAGGCCATTCGCGCCCTGGCAGCCAACGCCCACAGCGTGCTCATGCCCCAGTGTGGCCTTGCACCCGGGTTCATCGGCATCGTGGGTCACGACCTGGCCCGGCGTTTTGACACCCTGCACACCCTGCGCATGCGCGTAGGTGCGCTGCCCCGCTACCCGCAGGGCGCCCTGCGCTACAACCTGACCTGGAGCACCGAAGGCCTGATCAACGAATACTGCAACCCCTGCGAGGCCATCGTGGACGGCGTATGCACCACGGTGCCCGCACTGGAGGGGCTGGAGACCTTTGCCCTCGATGGTGTGGAGTACGAGGCCTTCAACACCTCGGGCGGGCTGGGCACGTTGACGGAAACGCTGGCAGGCAAGGCGCGGCAGGTGGACTACCAGTCCATCCGCTACCCCGGTCACAACGCCATCCTGAAACTGCTGCTCAATGACCTGCGCCTGCGCGACCGGCGCGATTTGCTCCGGGACATTCTGGAGACCGCCATTCCCACCACCGACCAGGACGTGATCGTGGTGTTTGCCACTGCGTCGGGCATCCAAGGCGGACGACTGGTGCAGCACTCGTACTCGGCCCATATCGTGGGCCGGCAGGTGGCGGGGCATACGCTCAGCGCCATCCAGCTCACCACGGCGGCGGGCATCTGCACGGCGCTTGATCTGGTGGCGCAGGGGCGGCTGCCGCAACGCGGCTTTGTGGGCCAGGAGTCCGTGGCGCTGTCGGACTTTCTGGCGAACCGGTTCGGGGTGGCCTATGTCGGGGAGGGGGCGTTGGTGCTTTGAGGGCGCATGGGCTCAGCGCCCCGGCTTTTGGTACATGTCTTCGATCGCCTGCGCAAAGTGCGCCATCAGGTTGATGCGCTTGAGCTTGAGCGTCGGTGTCATGAAGGTGTTTTCAATCGTCCAGGGCGCCAGCGTCAGGTGCACGGCGCGCGGCACGGCATAGCGCGCAAAGCTGGAGGTGTTCTTCTCGATGCGCGCCAGCACTGCGCGGTGCACGCTGGGGTGGTTCAGGCTGGCCGAATCTTGCGCAGACAGGCCCAGGTCGGCCGCCAGGCGCTGCCACTCGTTGGCCTTGAGCACGGCCACACAGGCAATGAACGGGCGGTTCTCGCCCACTACGAAAGCCTGTTCCAGCAGCGGGTCTGCCAGCATGGCCAGCTCCAGGTCGCCCGGCGGCACCTTTTCGCCGGTGGACGTGACGATGATTTCCTTGATGCGGCCTTTGATATAGATGCGGCCGTTCACGATTTCGGCCTGGTCGCCCGTGCCCAGCCAGCCGTCTGTGCTCAGGATCTTGGCCGTGTCTTCCGGTCGCTTCCAGTAGCCCTTCATCACGATGGGGCCGCGCACTTGCAGCTCGCGGTTGTCACCAATGCGCACTTCCACGCCGGGCAAGGCCTTGCCCACGCAGGCGGGATCGTTGTCATCCAGTGCGTTGACCGACACGACAGGGGCGGTTTCCGTCATGCCATAGCCCTGGATGAGCGGCAGGCCCAGGCCCAGAAAACACTTGGCAATGGTGGGGGATAAAGGGGCCCCACCACTCACAGCCACCCTCACGCGGCCGCCAAACTGGGCCAGCAGGGGTTTGGCCACCAGGGCCTGCAGCACGGGCCAGGGCAGGGCTGCCATCCATCCAGCGGCGCGGCCCTCCTCGGCGGAAGGTGCGGGCAGGCCTTGTGCCGCACAAAAGCGCGCCCAACCCTTGTTCTGCGCCGCCTCGTACAACTGCATCTTCCAGGGCGCGGGCGAGAGTTTTTCCAGCAGCTTGGCGTGAATCCGCTCATAGATGCGTGGCACCGACACCAGCACCGTGGGTCGCACCGTCTTCAGGTCCTCGGCCAGTTGCGCCACCGAGCGTGCATAGGCCACACAGCTGCCTGCAGCAATAGGCAGGTAGTAACCGCCCGTGCGCTCAAAGGTGTGCGACAGCGGCAGAAACGAGAGGAAAACATCGTCCACCGTGGGCGCAATGCGTTCCAGCACGGCTTTCACGTCGCTGACCACGTTGCGGTGCGTAAGCATCACGCCCTTGGGCTTGCCCGTGGTGCCCGAGGTGTAGACGATGGCGGCCAGATCATCCGCACCAGGCGGCGTGGGGGTGGGGACCGTACTGTCACCGGCACCAGCCAGCCACTGCGCCAGCGAGCCCACGGCAGGCCCATTTGCTGAAGCCGCCGTGGGCCTGAAGTCCAGCGCATCGTCGTCGGTCACCACCACGGCCCGCAGCGCCGGGAACGGCGTGCCCACGGCGCTGATTTTTTCCCACTGCTGCGCCTGGCTCACGATAAGCATGGACGCCTCGCAGTCGGCCAGGATGTAGGCAATGCTGCCCGGGTTATCGATGGCGTGCAGCGGTACCGGCACGCAGCCCGTGGCCAGCGTGGCCTGGTCGGCGCACAGGGCGTGCAGGCCGTTGGGCAACAGGATGGCGATGCGGGCGGCATGCGGTAGCTGCAGCGCAGCCAGCGCCTGTGTCCAGGTGGCGATACGCTCGGCGGCCTGTGCCCAGCTGAGGCTTTGCCACGATTGGCTGGCGGTGTCATAGGCCCGAAAGGCCTCCCCCTGGGGTGTCTGGCCGACCCGAAAATTCAGCAGCTGAGGCAGTATTTGAACGTCGGAAATTCGGGTGGGATGCGTGGCGGAGGTCATCTGGCGTACGGATAGAGCCCGCAAACGGGGCTGTCATGGGGGCGCGCGCACGGGTGGTGTGCGGCACTGAGCAAGGTTTGCGTGGGGCAGGGAAAACCCGAGGATCATAGCCAGCCCCAGCGCCCGAAAGTGTCATTGGCGACGCGGCTTTGTGAACAATGGTGCATTCCGCACCCCGAAAGAGTCGGCCGGATCACGCCTGGCCAGACACGGCCACGCGCTGACCGATGTGGTGCAAACCTGCGTTGGCTGCGGCCCAACGCTGTCGTGTCTGGGGTGGAGTTTGGCGTGGGCACAATGGGAACCCACAGCCCGATCGCGCACCGCCTGCAAGCCATGGATCCCATCACCATCTTTTTCATTGCCACGCTCATGATGTTGGCCAACGGTGGTGTTCTCGGTCTCATGCACAAAGATCTACCGTTGCCGATCCGTCCTGCGGCTGCAAGCTGGCGCGTTGCCACGTTGCTGTTTGCCGGGGGATCCATCCTGTTTGCGGCCCAGGGGCTGAATCCGCCTGCCTACACCCTGGCGCTTGCGAACGCCCTGGTGATGTTCGGTTTTACCGGTTATTTGCGTGCTCTGAGGCAGTTTTACGGCATGAAAGACAAGGTGTGGATTGCGGTGCCCGCAGTGCTGGGTACGGTGGCGGTGTTCTGGCTGACGTTGGCCACTGCCGATGTAGGGGCGCGCATTCTGTCCGTGTCGGTTGTCTGGTCGGTACTGTTGTTGGCATGCATTGTGGTGCTGCTCTCGCAGGAGGGCCGCGATGGTGCGCGCAGTCGGCGCGTCATGGCCGCCCTGTTCTGCGCGGTGACCTTGTTCGTGATGTTCCGTGCGGGCTACTTCATCGCCATCGGGGTGAATCCGGCCTTCAGCGTGATGGGTGCTGGGGCGTGGATGAACATCGCCACGCCCATGGTCGCCGCAACCTTGCCCGTCATCGGCACCACGGCGTTTTTGCTGATGTGCTCAGAGCGCATTCGCCGTCAGTGGGAGCGCGCTGCCTCCACCGACTATCTGACCGGGCTGCCCAACCGCCGAACGCTGGTGGAGATGGGCGAGCGGCGCTTCGCGCAGGCCCACAACGGCAACGCCGACAGCAGCTCAGCTGCGGGCGGCTTTGCGTTGGCAGTGGTGGACATCGACCATTTCAAACGCGTCAATGATGAGCACGGGCATGAAATGGGGGACGCGGCGCTCAAGCATGTGGCTGCCTGCCTGCAGGCTGCCTGTCGAGGAACAGAGCTGCCAGCCCGGCAAGGCGGTGAGGAGTTCGTGGTGTTGTTCGAGAACCTGAATGCGCACGATGCCTTGGTGGCCGGCGAACGACTGCGCAGTGCTGTGGCACTGGCGCCTTTCATGGCGGGCGATTTGGTGTTGACGCTCACGGTGTCGATTGGCCTGGCGGTGCAGCGCGCCGAGGACTCCCATTTCGACAGCCTGCTGCGGCGCGCCGACGAGGCACTGTACGCCGCCAAGTCTGCAGGACGCAACCGCGTTGAGATTGCGCCCTGAGCAGGGACACTGGCCCGCAGTGGGTCGTGCCGCTGGGCTATCAGGTCGCTGCTTCCAGCCCTTGCGCAAAGTGCGCCTGCATCGCCTTGGCCGTGGTCTTGGCGTCCCGCGCCAGCAATGCGGCCAGGATAGCGCGGTGTTCCCCCAGTGAATCTGCAATGCGCCCTTGTTTGAACAAGGAGTTGTGGCGGTTGAGCTTCATCACCTTGCGCAGGTCGGCCACCATCTGGCTGCGCCAGCGGTTGTCTGCCATTTCCAGCAGCTGCATGTGAAAGCGTTCGTTGATGGCAAAGAACTGCTCGCGGTCGGCCACGGCGGCTTCCAGCTCGGCATGCAGGCCTTGCAGCGTCTTTAACTGGGCATCGGTAGCGCGTTCGGCTACCACACCTGCCGCGTCGCTCTCTAGCAGGCTCAGCAGGTGGTACACGTCGCGCAGGTCTTTTTCGCTCATCTCCGTCACATAGGCGCCACGGCGCACCTTCATCGTGACCAGGCCTTCAGCGGCCAGCACCTTCAGCGCCTCGCGCAGGGGCGTGCGGCTGATGCCGAATTCCTCGGCAATCTTGAGTTCATCGATCCAGCTGCCGGGCTCCAGCTCGCGGCGGAAGATGCGCTGGCGCAGTTGCTCGGCGACTTCTTCATACAACGCGCGGGGGGTAAGGGTGACAGCAGACATGGCCCGGATTGTAAGCTGGCTGGAATATTTTGAATCAATAATTATGAATGATGTAAACTCGCCGCCACGGCCCAGCAGCAGGGCGGCCACTGTCCCAGCGTCTTTGTCGACGCACCCACGCCATCTTCGGAGAAGCCTTCGCCATGAGTGACACCCCCCCCCACAACGCCCCCGAGTTCGCTGCGTCTTCGCTGGAAGCCTGGGCCAAGGCGGCAGCCAAGTCCGCGCCGGGTGGCGATGTGAACGCGCTGAACTGGGTGACGCCCGACGGCATCACCGTCAAGCCGCTGTACACCGCCGAAGACACGGCCAGCCTGCCGTATGCCAACACGCTGCCGGGTTTTGAGCCCTATCTGCGCGGCCCCCAGGCCACCATGTATGCGGTGCGGCCATGGACGATTCGCCAGTACGCAGGCTTTTCGACCGCCGAAGAATCCAACGCCTTCTACCGCAAGGCCCTGGCCGCAGGCGGGCAAGGCGTTTCGGTAGCCTTCGACCTGGCCACCCACCGGGGCTACGACAGCGACCACCCGCGCGTGACGGGCGACGTGGGCAAGGCCGGGGTGGCGATTGATTCGGTCGAAGACATGAAGATCCTGTTCGACCAGATCCCGCTCGACAAGGTGAGCGTATCGATGACCATGAACGGCGCGGTGCTGCCCGTGCTGGCGGGCTACGTGGTAGCGGCGGAAGAGCAGGGCGTCTCGCAAGACAAGCTCAGCGGAACCATTCAGAACGACATTCTGAAAGAGTTCATGGTGCGCAACACCTACATCTACCCGCCCAAGCCGTCGATGAAGATCATTGGCGACATCATCGAGTACACGGCCAAGCACATGCCGAAGTTCAACTCGATCTCGATCAGCGGCTACCACATGCAAGAAGCCGGGGCCAACCAAGCGCTGGAGCTGGCCTTCACCCTGGCCGACGGCAAGGAATATGTGAAGACCGCCATCGCCAAGGGCATGGATGTGGACGAATTCGCCGGGCGCCTCTCGTTCTTCTGGGCCATCGGCATGAACTTCTACCTCGAAATCGCCAAGATGCGAGCCGCCCGCCTGCTGTGGTGCCGCATCATGAAGGCCACGGGCGCCAAGAACCCCAAGAGCCTGATGCTGCGCACGCACTGCCAGACCAGCGGCTGGAGCCTGACCGAGCAGGACCCCTACAACAACGTGGTGCGCACCACCATCGAGGCCATGGCGGCCGTGTTTGGTGGCACACAAAGCCTGCACACCAACAGCTTTGACGAAGCCATTGCGCTGCCCACCGAGTTCAGTGCCCGCATTGCGCGCAACACGCAGCTCATCATCCAGGAAGAGACCCACATCACCAATGTGATCGACCCCTGGGCCGGTAGCTACATGATGGAGAAGCTGACCCAGGACATGGCAGACGCCGCCTGGAAGATCATCGAAGAGGTCGAGGCCATGGGCGGCATGACCGCCGCCGTGGACAGCGGCTGGGCCAAACTCAAGATCGAAGCCGCCGCCGCCGAGAAGCAGGCGCGCATCGACAGTGGCAAGGATGTGATCGTAGGCGTCAACAAATACAAGCTGGCCAAGGAAGACCCGGTCGATATCCTGCAGATCGACAACATGAAGGTGCGCGACGGGCAGATCGAGCGCCTCAAAAATATCAGGTCAAAACGCGACCCAGCGCTTGTCCAGCAAGCGCTGGATGCTCTCACTTCTGCAGCAGAAAGCGGCGAAGGCAACCTGCTGGAGCTGTCGATCAACGCCGTGCGCCTGCGCGCCACGGTGGGCGAAGTGAGCGATGCGCTGGAGAAGGTTTTTGGGCGCCACCGCGCCGATACGCAAAAGGTGACCGGTGTGTACGCAGCCGCCTACGACTCGGCCGAAGGCTGGGACAAACTCAAGACCGAAATCAACGCCTTTGCCGAAGAACAAGGCCGCCGCCCCCGCGTGATGATCGCCAAGCTGGGCCAGGACGGGCACGACCGTGGCGCCAAAGTGGTGGCCACCGCCTTTGCCGACCTGGGGTTCGATGTGGACATGGGCCCGCTGTTCCAGACCCCCGAGGAATGCGCCCGCCAGGCGATTGAAAACGACGTGCATGCCGTGGGCGTGAGCACGCTGGCTGCGGGCCACAAGACGCTGGTGCCCGCCATCATCCAGTCGCTCAAGGAGCAGGGCGCTCATGAAATCATCGTGTTTGTGGGCGGGGTGATCCCGGCGCAGGACTATGAGTTTTTGTACGAATCGGGTGTGAAGGGCGTGTATGGCCCCGGCACGCCGATTCCGGCCAGCGCCAAGGATGTGCTGGAGCAGATTCGCAAGGCGGTGGCGTAACACCATGACCAAAGCGGGGCGCTTCTGGGGGGCGTTTGCGTGCGCAGCCATCTGTGCTGTGTTTGCAGCAGTTTGCTGGCTTGACGATAAGCCTGGGGGGGCTGTGATCTTCTTTTTCCTTGGCCTGTGCTTCGTGCTCCTTTTCTCGTTTGGCTCGGAGAAAACCATTGAAAAAATGGGGTCACTGTGGCCATTTTTCTGAAATTGGAGCACCCGACTCAGGGCTTGCTTGCTGGCGACTCTACGATGCAGCGCAACCGCCTTAGCCAAAGCCATCGAATCGTTCGAATCTCCCCGCACGGCCCATCGCACCAAAGCAGACAAATGCTCAAGCTGATGTTCAGTTTTGAAGACGTTCAGGACAAGGACTTCGAGTCCATGGCCGACCTGCGCGCTGAGGCCTTGCGCGAAAGCCTGGAGCGCCTGGGCCGCTTTGACCCGGTGCGCGTGCGGGAGCGGCTGCGCAGTGCTTTCGCGCCCGCGCACATGCGGCACATCCTCATCAACGGAGAGCGAGTGGGCTACCTCACCCTCATTCCGCATGCCGGGTCAGGCAGCCTGCGCCTGCATCACCTCTACATTCGTCCCGCCCACCAAGGCCAAGGCTTGGGGTCTTGGGCATTGGAATGGGTCAAGGCACAGGGCCGCGCTTCGGGCAAGGACATTACCTTGGGCGCACTGCGCGGCAGCGATGCCAACCGCTTCTACCTACGCCACGGCTTTCGGCTTGTGGAAGAGCAGGAGTTCGACCTGGAGTACCGCTGGAGTCCGGCGTTCGACCCACGCCTGGCGGAGATCGCGCCATGAACCTCTACCAAGGTGTGGTGGGCGCGCCAGGCCCCGTTCAGCGCCGCGCCCTGTCCAAAGCCATCACGCTGCTCGAATCGACCCGCGCAGACCACCGCGCCCAGGCCGACGAGTTGCTCACCGCGCTGCTTCCGTACACCGGCAAATCCTTCCGCCTCGGCATCAGCGGCGTACCCGGCGTAGGCAAGTCCACCTTCATCGAAGCCCTGGGCCTGTACCTGATCGCCCAGGGCCACCGCGTGGCCGTGCTCACCATCGACCCGTCCAGCACCGTCTCGGGCGGTTCCATCCTGGGCGATAAGACGCGCATGGAGCACCTGTCGGTGCACGAGAAAGCCTACATCCGTCCCAGCCCGTCCAGCGGCACGCTGGGTGGTGTGGCAGAGAAGACCCGCGAGGCCATGCTGGTCTGCGAGGCAGCAGGCTACGACGTGGTCATTGTCGAAACCGTGGGCGTGGGCCAGAGCGAGATTGCGGTGGCGGGCATGACGGACATGTTTGTGCTGATGCAACTGCCCAACGCGGGCGACGACCTGCAGGCCATCAAGAAAGGTGTGATGGAGATTGCCGACCTGGTCGTCATCAACAAGGCCGACATCGACAAGAACGCCGCCACGCGGGCTGAGGCGCAGATCACGTCGAGCCTGCGCTTGCTCAGCCAGCACGGCAACCCCGAGAACGCGCACCACGACGCAACCCTGTGGCACCCCAAGGTCGTGCAGATCAGCGCGCTGCTGGGGCAGGGCGTGGACTCGTTCTGGGCGGCGGTCACTCAGTTTCGCCAGTTGCAGACGGCCAATGGCCGCATCGGCACGCGGCGGGAAAAGCAGGCGCTGGCCTGGATGTGGGAGCGCATCGACGCGGGCCTCAAGCTCGCGTTTCGCCAGCACCCGCAGGTCAAAGAACTGCTGCCCCAGATGCAGGCCGATGTGGCCGCAGGGCGCATTGCGGCATCGACCGCAGCACGAAATCTGCTGCTAGCGCACGGCCATCCAGCGCAAGCAGCTATCAAATAAATAGCATTTACCTGATTTCACCAAAGGACGACCATGCAAGACATCCTGGAGCAACTGGAGAAAAAGCGTGCGCTGGCACGCCTGGGCGGCGGGCAAAAGCGCATTGATGCGCAGCACGCCAAGGGCAAGCTCACCGCGCGCGAGCGCATCGAGTTGCTGCTGGACGACGGCACGTTCGAGGAATGGGACATGTTCGTCGAGCACCGCTGCACCGACTTTGGCATGGAGGACAACAAAATCCCCGGCGACGGCGTGGTGACGGGCTACGGCATGATCAACGGCCGCCTGGTGTTCGTTTTCAGCCAGGACTTCACCGTGTTTGGCGGGGCACTCTCCGAAACCCACGCCGAGAAGATCTGCAAGGTGATGGACCAGGCGATGAAGGTTGGCGCACCAGTCATTGGCCTCAACGACTCCGGCGGCGCGCGCATCCAGGAAGGCGTGGCGTCCCTCGGCGGCTATGCCGACGTGTTCCAGAAAAACGTGCTGGCCAGCGGCGTGATTCCGCAGATCAGCATGATCATGGGCCCGAGCGCTGGCGGCGCCGTGTACTCGCCCGCCATGACGGACTTCATCTTCATGGTGAAGGACAGCTCGTACATGTTCGTCACCGGCCCCGAAGTGGTGAAGACCGTGACGCACGAAGAAGTCACGGCCGAAGAACTGGGCGGCGCCGTGACGCACACCACCAAGAGCGGCGTGGCCGACATGGCATTTGAGAACGACGTGGAGGCGCTGATGATGCTGCGCCGCCTCTACAACTACCTGCCGCTCAACAACCGCGAAAAAGCCCCCGTGCGCAAGAGCAACGACCCGGCCGACCGCATGGACCTGAGCCTCGACACCTTGGTGCCCGAGAACCCCAACAAGCCCTACGACATGAAGGAGCTGATCCTCAAGACGGTGGACGATGGGGACTTCTTTGAACTGCAGCCTGAGTACGCCAAGAACATCCTGATCGGCTTTGCCCGCATGGAAGGCCAGACCGTGGGCATCGTGGCCAACCAGCCGTTGGTGCTGGCCGGTTGCCTGGACATCAAGTCCAGCATCAAGGCCGCGCGCTTTGTGCGGTTCTGCGATGCGTTCAACATCCCGGTGGTCACGTTTGTGGACGTACCCGGCTTCATGCCCGGCACCAGCCAAGAGTACGGCGGCATCATCAAGCACGGCGCCAAGCTGCTGTACGCCTACGCCGAGTGCACCGTGCCCAAGATCACCGTCATCACCCGCAAGGCCTACGGCGGCGCGTACGACGTGATGAGCTCCAAGCACCTGCGTGGCGACGTGAACCTGGCCTGGCCCAATGCCGAGATTGCGGTGATGGGCGCCAAGGGCGCGGTGGAGATCATCTTCCGCGAAGACAAGAACGACCCCGTGAAGCTGGCCGCGCGTGAGGCGGAATACAAGCAGCGGTTTGCCAACCCGTTTGTGGCCGGTGCGCGGGGGTTTATTGACGATGTGATCTTGCCGCATGAAACGCGCAAGCGCATCTGCCGCAGCTTGGTGATGCTGAGAGACAAAAAACTCGAAAACCCCTGGCGCAAGCACGGCAACATTCCGCTGTGAGGTCACGATGCTGAGCCACTACCCCCGTTTCCGTAAGGGTGCTGCACAGGGCTTGGTGCCCAAGCTTGGCGGGCTGCCCTGGGGCCTGCCTGCGGACCGCTGGCCGATCTGTGAGGAATGCGGCCGCCCCATGAGCCACCTGGTCCAACTGCCCGCCGACCCGGCGGTGTTGCCCGGCGTGGCAGACGGCGAAGTGCTGTTCGCCTTCAAGTGCGAATGGGACAGTGCCTGCAGCTTCTGGGAAGTCGATGGCGGCGCCAACGCAGTTTTTACCGTGCCGCGCCAGGCGCTGGCCGACGCGCCGACGCCAGCCCCCGTGGTGGAGGACGGCAAGCCCGAAGTCTTGCCCGAACTGGCCATCACACACTGGCATGCGGCCGACGACGGCGCCCCTGCAGAGCTCGAAGATGCCTTCTACGACTACGGCCTACACAGCGACCTGCCCGACGAGATCGCCCACCCGCACGACTGGGCCAGCGAGTGGCGCACCAAGGTGGGCGGCGTGCCGTACTGGACCGCCAACGGCGCACAGCAGGTGCCACCCGGCCGACTGGTGCTGCAGATCGACAACTGGGTGGATCTGGAGGAGGGCGGCACCACCGAGGTGGCGAACTTCTGCTCGGACGGCACCGCCTATGTGTTCGTGGACCGCTCGCAGACGCCGCCGGTCTACTCCATGATCATCAACCGCTGACGCGGTCAAACCCTAGAAGAGACAGAATATGTTCACCAAAATCCT
>CAXIRU010000100.1:0-9357 GCA_964031875.1 Acidovorax facilis | reverse complement strand
GAGACAGCGCCCCAAGGGATGTCCTGCACAACCCTCGCGAGTCGGTGGTAGTGCGGATCGGGACAGGCCGCAAGGCGTCTTTTGGCAGCCAATAGCCCGTCTATTGGCAAGAAAAGCAACGCAGCGGACTGCCCGAGGCCTCGCTATCACAGACCGCAGGGAGTTATGCAGGACATCCCAAGAGCTTTTGAGCAAAAAAGCCCACAACTTCGCTATGGCGCTCCCAGCCGCTGCGACAGGCTGCGCGCGGTATCGCGCAGATGGCAGGCTGCAATGCTGTCCGGCCCCGTCTGCAGCGTGGCGCTGGGGCCGATCACGGCGATGCACAGCACCAGCTGCCCGAAGCCATCAAACACCGGCGTGGCCAGTGCGCTGATGCCGGGCAAAAGCTGGTCGGTCACCGCGCTGATCAGGTGCTGGCGCACAGCCTCCAGCTCGGCCGCAAACGCAGGCTCATCCAGCGCGCCCGCAAACCCTTCGGCCGCCAAAGCAGCCGCAGCGCGCTCGCGCGGGCCGAAGGCTGCAAACACCTTGCCCGTGGCCGTGTGCCGCACCGAGGCCGTGGTGCCGTGGCGCATGGCCACATACACGGCGGTGGGGCCTTCTTCCACCCGGATGATGGTGGGGCCACTGTCGCCCCAGACCGAGGCCGACACGGTGTAGCCGATGCGCTGGGCCAGCGCGGGCAGCTCGGCAATGGTCAGGCGCACCGGGTCCACCTGCTGCAGGCTGATCAGGCCCAGTTGCATGGCCAAAGGGCCCAGGCCGTAGTGGCCGCTCACGGCGTCCTGCTCGATGAGGCCCAGCTTGCCAAAGCTCACCAGGTAGGGGTGGGCCTTGGCGGCCGTCATGTCCGCAGCGCGGGCCAGGTCCTTGAGCGCCATACGCCGGCCGGTGCGCGCCAGCACCTTCAGCAGCTGGCCGCCCACCTCCACGCTCTGGATGCCGCGCGGGCTGCGGGGCGTGTCTTCGTCGTCGGCGGGGGGCAGGTCGGGGGTCGTGGTGGGCATGGGGCGATTGTCCACGCAGCGCAGCATCCATACGCCCTTCGGGTTTATACCTAAACAAATGCATTAGACATGAACGAATTTCTTGCCTAACATCAACGCATTCCGTTTAGATAAATGCATTCACCATTAACAAATCATCGCCATGAGCACCGCCAAAACCTTTGCCTCCGCCGCCGACCTTGAAGTCAAGAAGGTGAGCTTCGACAAGCTCTCCGACCACGCCTATGCCTACACGGCCGAGGGCGACCCCAACACCGGCATCATCATTGGCGACGACGCGGTGATGGTCATCGACACCCAGGCCACGCCCGTGATGGCGCAGGACGTGATCCGCCGCATCCGCGAGGTGACGGACAAGCCCATCAAGTACGTGCTGCTGAGCCACTACCACGCGGTGCGGGTTCTGGGCGCCAGCGCCTACGGGGCCGAGCACATCATTGCCAGCGAGGACACGCGCGACCTGATCGTGGAGCGCGGCCAGTTCGACAAGGACAGCGAGATCGGCCGCTTCCCGCGCCTGTTCCAGAACGTGGAGAGCGTGCCGGACGGCCTGACCTGGCCCACGATGACCTTCAACCAAAAGATGACCCTGTGGCTGGGCAGTGTGGAAGTACAAATCCTGCAACTGGGCCGGGGCCACACCAAGGGCGACACCGTCGCCTGGCTGCCGCAGGAAAAGATCCTGTTCAGCGGCGACCTGGTGGAGTTCGACGCCACGCCCTATGCGGGCGATGCGTACTTCAAAGACTGGCCGCAAACCCTGGACAACCTGGCGGCCCTCAAGCCCGAAAAGCTGGTGCCCGGCCGGGGGGCCGCGCTGCAGACGCCCGAGCAGGTGCAGGCGGGCCTGGCGGGCACACGCGCCTTCATCAGCGACCTGTACGAGAGCGTGAAGGACAGCGCCGCCAAGGGCGAAGACCTGCGCAAGGTCTACGAGGCCACGTTTGCCAAGCTGCAGCCCAAGTACGGGCACTGGGTGATCTTCAACCACTGCATGCCGTTTGACGTGACCCGTGCGTATGACGAGGCCACGCAATACCCCGACCCACGCATCTGGACCGCTGAACGGGATATCCAGATGTGGAAGGCTTTGGAGGGTTGAGCCCCCTGAGTCGCCTTCGGGGCCTTCCCCCTCAGGGGGACGACGCCCGCACTGCGGGGCGGCCCTTGCTTGGCGTCTCCGGCCTCGGGCGCGCCGGTTGCGGCGGTCCGTGCTCCACACAAAGCATTGGTCCAACACACATCAAAAGGTCGTAGAACCATGAACCCCAGAGACATTCCCCCCGAGGCTTTTCACGCCAGTGGCGCCGAGGTGCAGGCCCTCGATTTCGGCTACGTGCGCTCGCCCGACCAGGACCGCGCCACGCCCGCGCAGCACCCCGTCGTGGTCATCGGCGCGGGTCCTGTGGGCCTGTCGCTCGCCATCGACCTGGCCCAGCGCGGGCAGCGCGTGGTGGTGCTGGACAACGACCACAAGCTCTCCATCGGCTCGCGCGCCATCTGCTTTGCCAAGCGCACGCTCGAAATCTGGGACCGCCTGGGCGTGGGCCAGCGCATGGTGGACAAGGGTGTGTCGTGGAACCTGGGCAAGGTGTTCCTCAAAGACGAGCAGCTGTATGAATTCAATCTGCTGCCCGAAGAAGGCCACGAGCGCCCCGCCTTCATCAACCTGCAGCAGTACTACGCCGAGGCCTACCTGGTGGAGCGTGCGCTGCAGCTGCCGGGCATCGACATCCGCTGGCACAACAGGGTCACTGCGGTGGACAGCCGCACAAACGGCGCGCTGCTGAGCATCGATACGCCCGAGGGCGGCTACCAGATCGAGGCGCAATGGCTGGTGGCCTGCGACGGCGCGCGCTCGCCCACTCGGCAGATGCTGGGGTTGGAAAGCAAGGGCCGCATCTTCCAAGACCGTTTCTTGATCGCCGATGTGAAGCTGGCCGACGAGGCCAACTTCCCGACCGAGCGCTGGTTCTGGTTCGACCCGCCTTTTCACCCCAACCAGAGCGTGCTGCTGCACCGCCAGCCCGACAACGTGTGGCGCATCGACTTCCAGCTGGGCTGGGACGCCGACCCCGAGGAAGAGAAAAAGCCCGAAAACATCATCCCACGCGTCAAGGCGCTGCTGGGTGCGGATGCGCAATTCGAGCTGGACTGGGCCAGCGTCTACACCTTTGCCTGCCTGCGCATGGACCAGTTCGTGCACGGCCGCGTGGTGTTTGCGGGCGACAGTGCGCATGGCGTGTCGCCCTTTGGTGCACGCGGCGCCAACAGCGGCGTGCAGGATGCCGAGAACCTGGCCTGGAAGCTGGACTGGGTTCTCCAGGGCCGCGCTAGCCCCGCGCTGGTGGCAACGTATGGCCCAGAGCGCGAATACGCCGCCGACGAAAACCTGTGCAACTCCACACGCGCTACCGACTTCATCACGCCCAAGAGCGAGGTGAGCCGCCTGTTCCGCGACGCGGCGCTGCACCTGGCGCGTGAACACGCATTCGCACGCCGCATCGTGAACAGCGGGCGCCTGTCGGTGCCCGCCACGCTGCATGCATCGCCACTGAACACGCCCGACACGGATACCTTTGCCGGCACCCAGGTGCCCGGCGCCGTGCTGCTGGATGCGCCCTTGACCAAACAGGGCCAGCCCACTTGGCTGCTGCGTGAGCTGGGGCCGGACTTCACGCTGCTGGTGTTTGGCCCGGCCCCTGCGTGGGCGCGGGACATGCCCCAGGTGAAGGTGCTGCAGATCGGCATCGACGTGATCGACCACCAGGCACTGGCAGCCCAGCGGCTGGATGCCCTGCCGCGCACCGTGTACCTGGTGCGGCCCGACCAGCATGTGTGCGGGCGCTGGCGCACGCCCACCGAAGCCGCCGTGCGCAGCGCACTGGCGCGTGCCACTGCAGTCACCACCGCAGCTGCATAACAAGGAGCGAGACGCCCATGCTGAACACCCAACCGAACCTGCAGGCCTGCGACGACTTTTATGAAGCGCTGATTGCCGCACACCAGGGCCTCTCTACCCCCGAGAGCCACGCCATGAACGCACGCCTGGTGCTGCTGCTGGCCAACCACATCGGCGACCAGGACACGCTACAAAACGCACTGCAACTGGCGCGCGGCAGCGCCCTGCCTGCGGCAGACCGGCGGGCCAACCATGCCATCACGCCCGTGGTGCCTACCCACGCGGTGGCGGCCTAGCCACATTCCCAACACCCGCCCCCACAGCTCCAGCACCGCGCAGACGGTGCGGAGTGCGACCCGCCTTGAACTTTGACCACCACGGAGACAAAACCACCATGCAGCGCAAACATTTCCTCGCCACCCTTGCGGGCCTGGCCCTGGCCACCACCCTGCCCCTGGCCCAGGCCCAGGACGCCAAGCCGCTCGAATGGGTGGTGGGCTACGCCGCTGGTGGCGGCTCGGACATCGTGGCGCGCACCATTGCCGAATCCATGTCGGCCACGCTGGGCCGCCCCATTGTGATCAACAACAAGCCCGGTGCGGGCACCAACATTGCCGCCGAGTACAGCGCACGCAACAAGGACTACGGCAACCTGATGTTCTCGGCCGACTTCGCCACGCTGGCTGCCAACCCGTTCTTGTTCAGCAAGCTCAGCTACAACGCGGAAAGGGACTTCCAGCCCGTGGGCTTGCTGGTGCGGTTTCCGATGTTCCTGGTGGTATCCAACAACGTGCCCGCCAAGAACCTCAAGGAGTTCATGGCCTGGGCCAAGAGCATGCCCGACGGCGTGAACTGGGCGTCGGCCGGGCCCGGCAGCCCGCACCACCTGGTGGGCGAGCTGTTCCGCGAGCAGAGCGGGCTGAAGCTGACACACGTACCCTACCGGGGAGCAGCTCCGGCGATCCAGGACGTGATTGGCGGCCAGGTGCCTGCGATGTGGATTGACAGCGCCACGGTGTACCCGTTTCTCAACGGAGGCAAGGTCAAGGCCATCGGCGTGGCCAGCCCACAGCGCGTGAGCACGATGCCGGATGTGCTCACCATTTCAGAGCAGGGCCTGCAGGGATTCGAAGGATTTGCGTGGCAGGGCCTGGTGGTGCCCACCGGCGCATCACCTGATGTGGTGACGAGCCTGGGCAAGGCGCTGCAGACAGCCCTGGCCGACACCCGCACCAAAGCCCGCCTTCAGGCCCTGGGCGTTGAGCCAATGCCAGGAACGCCTGCGCAGATGGGCAGCTTCGCGCGCGCTGAGCGCGAAAAATGGGGCCGTGTCATTACCAAAGTGGGCGTGAAGCTCGACTGACGACTGACTCAATGAGTAACGACTGACTCACTGGGTTGCGACAGGCCACACGCTGGCCTGCCACAGGCCCGTTGGCACAGCGCAGCAACGTTTGGACACAAGGCGTTGGGCTTGGTATTGCAGCGCGGCGCAGTGCAGTGCTGGGGCTCAGGGCTGGAAGCCCGTGAGCGCTGCACGGGCCTTTTGCCAGCGGCGCTTGCGTTGCAGGGCCGGAACCAGCCAGAGGACATGCACCAGGGCATAGCCCAGCGCGGCGAACGTGAGCCCCATCGTAGGCAGGCCCACCAGCAGCGGTAAACCAAGGGCCTGCATCCAGCCCCCCATGGCCTCCACAGAGAACCCGCCAGCCTCAGGGCTCCAGGCGGGCAGGGATTGCTCCCCAGGCATCACCAGAGCCCCCATGTGGAATGCCAGCACGTACAGGGGCATGATGGTCAGCGGGTTGGTGTAGAAAGTTGCCACACCGCCAGCCACCACGTTGCCGCGCAGCCACGCACAGACTGCCAGCGTGCCGGGGATCTGCAGCGGCCCAGGGATCAGCCCGCAGAACAGCCCGGCGGCCACCCCGCGCGCCAGGGGCTGGCGCTGAAAGCGGAACAGTGCGCGCCGCTCCAGCCAGGGCTGCAGGCGGGCAAACGGGCTGTTCTCCAGGTGATTGCGCACCCGGGGTTCCAGCCCGCGCAGCCAGCGCCGCAGGGCACAAAGGCGCTCCATCATGCGGCCAGGGCTGCGGCAGTGCCCGCGCCCCAGAGCGTGGTGAGCACGGCCAGCAAACGCACATCCCGCTTTTCATTGCCAGAGCGGTGCGAGATCACGGTGGCGCCCACCAAACCCACCAGCATGAAAATCATCACCGAGTCGAACATTTCCATCACAAGTCTCCGGTTGGGGGCCCGCAGGCCCCTGGGTGAAAAGCTGCTTAAGAGCTCTTGGGCTTGGAGCTGGACGAGCGCAGCGACAAGATGATGGAGCCTGCAATCAGCACCGCAGTGACCAGCAGCGCATAGCCGATCGGGATCTTGTAGAAGTCGATCAGCAGCATCTTGCTACCGATGAAGACCAGCACCAGCGCCAGGCCATAGGCCAGCAGGTGGAAACGGTCTGCCAGGTCCGCCAGCAGGAAGTACAGCGCGCGCAGGCCCAGGATGGCAAAGATGTTGGCCGTGAGCACGATGAACGGATCGCTCGTGATCGCAAAAATGGCAGGAATGCTGTCCACCGCGAAGATGATGTCGGTCGTGCCGATCAGGATCAACACCACGAACAGGGGCGTGTAGTGTTTGACGCCATTGATCATGGTCGAAAGCTTTTCGCCATCGAACTGATCGGTGATGCGGATGCGCTTTTTCAGGAACTTGAGCACCGGGTTGGTGGCAATGTCAGGCTCCTGCCCGGCCGCAAACCACATCTTCACGCCGGTAACGACGAGGAAAGCACCGAACACATACAACAGCCAGTGGAAGGTGGCCAGCAGCCAGGCACCAGCCAGGATCAGCAGCGTGCGCAGCACGATGGCGCCAATGATGCCGATGATGAGCGCGCGCTTTTGGTACTGCGGCGGCACGGCAAAGTAGCTGAACAGCATCAGGAACACGAAGATGTTGTCCACCGACAGGCTTTTCTCGACGAGGTACCCGGTGATGAACTGCATCGAGACGGTGTTGGCCACCTCCCGGCCCTGGCTGCCATTGAGGTACCACCACAAAATAGCCACAAACACAAAGGCCAGCGAAAACCACAGCAGGCTCCAGCGGGCGGCTTCGCCCATGGTGACCTTGTGGGCGCCCTGGCGCTCCATGACCAGCAGGTCCACCGCTATGGCGACGACCACGAAGACGGCAAATCCCGCCCACATCCACCACGTTCCTATTGTTTCCATCGAGTTTCTCCAAAAATGCCCTCACACACCCAGGCAAGCCAGGCGCCCAAGCCCCGCACTGTAGGGGCTTGGGTACTTCTTTAAAACCTGCTATCGCGGTAGCATTGGTTCGGTTTTTACGAACCAAAAACCAAAGAATATCTTCACAACGGTACCATCATGAGCCAGAGCTTCAACTACCGCCATCTTTTCTACTTCTGGGTGGTGGCCAAGGAGGGCGGCATTGCCCGCGCCGCCGAGCGGCTGGACATGGCGGTGCAGACCATCAGCGCCCAGGTGCGGGAGCTGGAAAAGTCGCTGGGCGTGGGCCTGCTGCGCACCGAGGGCCGCAACCTGGTGCTCACCGACGCGGGGGTCGCCGCGCTGCATGAGGCGGACCATATCTTCGCGCTGGGCGAGTTGCTGCCCATGCGCGTGCGCGAGGCGGCCAGCGGCCAGACGCTGCGGCTGAACCTGGGCATCTCCGACGGCATTGCCAAGCTGGCGGTGCACCGGCTGCTCACGCCCGTGCTGGACGAACCGCACCTGCGCCTGCTGTGCCACGAGGGCGAGTTCCAGCCACTCTTGGGCGAACTGGCGCTGCACAAGCTCGATGCCGTGCTGGCCGACCGGCCCGCCCCACCCAACCCCGCACTGCGCACCACCAGCCAGTTGCTGGGCACCAGCGCCATCGCCTGGTATGCCCCGCCCCTGTGGGCCCATGCGGCGGCGCAGAGCTTTCCGCACAGCCTGGCCGAAGTGCCCGTACTGCTGCCCACCGACCACGCCGCCATGCGCGCCCGCATCGACCACTGGCTGGAGCGCGAACGCATCCGCCCGCGCATCGCCGGCGAGTTTGAAGACAGCGCCCTGCTCAGCACCTTTGCCGCCACCGGCATGGGCGTGATGCCCGCTCCGGTATCGCTGGGCGAACACCTGGCCACCACCCACGGCCTGGTGCACGTGGGCACTACGCCCGATGTGCAGGAGCAGTTCCACCTGATCTACAGCGCCCGCAAGGTAATGCACCCGCTGCTCACGCGGCTGCTGGAGGCGGGAAAAGGCGGAATGCTATTGAATCAATAGCTGGTAGCGCTTGTCTATCAAGCGCTGGCGGCAAAAAAACTCATAAATTCCGCCCCAGCGAGACCGGTGCGCCGCACGCTCGGGCCGCATGCGGCAGGTGCTGGTGTTGCTAACGCCCCCCTGCGCAACGACAATGGCTTGCGTTCTGCCTCCGCCACTTTGAAGGAGTCGCCATGTCTGCCTTGTCTCGCTGGTGGTTTACCCTGCTGCTCGGCCTTGCGCTGGTGGGGTGTCGGGAATTTGAACTTCCGATGGTGGCCCATTCCTCCACCTCGCAAAACATTGAGTCCCAGAATGGACCGCTGTGCGGCCCTGAGCAGCGACCCCTGGTGCCCATCACGGACATGGTGCCGTTTTCCAAAGACACCGTGATGGCGGGCTTCCGGTCTGATTTCTTTCCGGGTGCGCAACCATTTCCGTGCAATCAGCTGAAGCTCTACAAGTCGCAAGGCACCTTCATCGTGGCAGGGGATGTGCCCGAAGGCGTGGCCCTCAACACCATCACGGCGCTGCTGGAAATCAGCGATTTTCGCCCGTCGGTCCCCATCCGCGTGACCGAAGCTCGGCCCATCTCTACAGGGGTGGTCGGTAGCTATTCCGGCGAGACCCGCAGTTCCTGCCGCTTTCGCATCAAGAGCTTCCCTGTGACGACCTACTCGCCCGCGGCGTCCAACTACGGAGGCGACTGGATCGCCACCAGCGAATTGATCGATAGCGGGACCGACACATTCTGGGCGCCCCTCAGAACAGCGCCGCAGATCAACGTGACGGAAGAGTTCCGGCGCAGTGTCATCGTCGGCAGGGCCATCATGCGGCTGGCGATAGAACCCGACGACCGGGCCATGTCGTCGGGGGCCACCAACAACTGCTACGGCCAGTTCACCGTGCGCCTGCGCCTGTTGGCGCCTGACGCATAAGCGACCCCGCCGGGCGCGCCACGCCCGCCCCGGCGCCAGCGGATGCTGCTGACCAGCGTTGTAGCAGGCACCTGATAGCGCAGCAGCTGCCCATACGGCGGCTTGCCGCCCCTCTGGCAAGCTCAGGGCAATCGCATCTAAAACAGTCACCTGTGCCTGAGCGAAACTCCAGCGTTTGACGACTGCCCAAGCGCTGTTTTTCGATGAGCCTGCTCGCCCAC
>CAXIRU010000099.1:0-11099 GCA_964031875.1 Acidovorax facilis | reverse complement strand
GGACGCCGCCCTTGCGCGGCGTCCGCTCGTCGGGGCAACGCCAGTTTCAGATGCTATTTGCAAAATGAATAGCTGCTAGCGCTTGATCCATAAGCGCAGAAGGCCGATTTCTTGCGAAATCGGCCTTCCGTCTTTTGGAGCTGTTGCGGTGGCTCAGGTCTCGGCCAGCAGCTTTTCGATGAGCTGGTGCAGCTCGGGAAAATTCGGGGCGCCGACAAAGGTTTTCACGATCTCGCCGCGCTTGTTGACGATGAAGGTCGAGGGTGTGAGCCGCACGTCGCCCCAGGCCTGAGCCACCTTGCCGGTGTTGTCGATGGCCACCTTGAAGGGCAGTTTGCGGGTCTCGGCAAAGTTCACCACGTAGCTGGGCGGGTCGTAGCTCATGGCCACGGCAAGCGTGTCGAAGCCCTTGGCTTGGTACTTGTTGTAGGTGGCCACGATCTCGGGCATTTCGGCCACACAGGTCGTGCAGCTGGTCGCCCAGAAATTCACCAGCGTGACCTTGCCGCGCAGATCGGCCGTGGACTGGCTGGAGCCATCCAGCAGCACAAAGGTCGATTCAGGCGCCGCAGAGCGGCCCGTGTCCAGGTAGACGTAGGCCCCCACAGCCGCAAATGCCGCCACTGCCACCCCTGCTGCCCAATGCTTGATCGCCATGACTCATCCATTCCTCTTGAAACTGCGGCCCCTGCGGGCAACCTGGCCTTCAACCGGCATTGTGCCGGAGCGGCCATAACAACACGGCCTGCGCGGGCTGGTTGCCCACGACCATGCCCCGGCGATGGAGTGGCCCCGGAACCCAAAAGTTCGCCCGCCGAGGCCGGAACCTGTCGATCTAGACATCATGGTCGCCACCTCTCGGTGAGACGGCCGGTCTCCGGCATCGTAGGTTGCGTCCAAGGACGTAGCGCTACATGCTGTGACTGGCGTCGTCAGCAACAAGGAGACCGACCATGCAAGAGAGTCGCAAGATTCACGTGGGCCTTTACGTCCACAAAGACAGCATCAGCATCGCATCGGCCGAACCTGGCCGATGGCCCGGGCGTCTGATAGGCAAGGGCACGCACGACGTGCGCTACACAGGCAAGACTTCGTGGTGCGCAGCCTAATACCGCTGGCTGGCAACACTGAACTTCGGTGCTGGTGCAGCGCAGACGGCATTCACCGAATACTGGCAAGCGGTGAAGGCAGCAGATGACCGTGTGGATCGTCTGACCAAGGCGCTGCAGGCCTCGATCACTGGCTGGCGCTTTGAGCCTGTGGTGGCTGCGCTGCAGGCACTGCGTGGTGTTGCTGCGATTACGGCGATTGGCTTGGTGGCAGAGATTGGAGACCTGGAACGCTTTGCCCATCCCCGCAAGCTCATGGGCTATCTTGGGCTGGTTCCCTGTGAGCACTCCAGTGGTCAGCGTACGAGTCGGGGCAGCATCACCAAGACAGGCAACGCACACGCACGTCGGCTGCTGAGCGAAGCCGCCTGGAACTACCGCTTCAAGGCGCGCATCGGCAAACAAGCGCAGATCCGGCAACAAGATCTGTCTGAGCCGATACGAACGATGGCTTGGACAGCGCAGTTGCGACTGACAGCGCGCTTTGCTGCGTTGAATGCACGAGGCCTGCAGGCCAACAAAGCCTGCATAGCCGTCGCAAGGGAGCTGGCGGGCTTCATCTGGGCCATTGGTATGCAGGCGCAGCGCGAGCACAGTAAAGCCATCTGAAAGGAAAGAGGCGCAACAAACACGCAACAGGATCGATCTGGCGATGCGATACGAGCCACGATAGGGCAACCCTCGAGGCTCCTACAAGGGCACCGCAAGGTAGATCCCCGACACTAGAGCGAGGCAGGCCCGCGACGAATCGATGAAGTGCTGGTAACCAATCCGCGGATATGAGTCTGATTCATCGTCGCTGCAAACGCTCGTGTCGCATCACCTGATCGATCCTGAAACATCACCCATTTGCAGGCACTGACAGTATTGACAATGGCGACCATATGAGTGGGCTGTGCCGATAATCGACCGATGAACTGGATATTCACCCGGGTCGCTGCGCTGCCGCCCCTGCTATGGCTGATGGCGGGCTGCAGCCCCGCGCTGAACTGGCGCAGCGTGCCCTTGCCCGATGCCGCCATCACCGTCACCCTGCCCTGCAAGCCAGACCAGGCGACACGTACTGTCGAACTGGCAGGGATGCCAACCGAATTGGCCATGGCAGGCTGTGATGCTGACGGTGCCACCTTTGCCGTGTCGCATGCAGCCCTGGCCGATGCGTCCCAGGCAGGCGCCGCGTTGCGGCACTGGCGGGCTGCCGTGGTCGCCAATCTCGGGGCGGGCGCTGCCGCCACCGCGGTCGATGCGCCGTATGCCCCGAGGGGCGCACTGCCCCTGCCGCAATCCGTACGCACTGTGGTGCAAGGCCAGCGTGCGGACGGTAGCCCGGTGTTTGCCCAGGGCGTGTGGTTTGCGCGCGCTGCGGGGGCGCAGATGCGGCTGTACCACGCGGTGGTCTATACGAGCAAGCCACGGCCCGAGGTGGCCGAGCAGTTCTTTGCCGGGATGGCGTTCCAATGACAGTGCCTGCGGTGCTGCCCAGGCGGGCAGCGGTCATCGTTTTTCTGGCCTTTGCGTTCGCCTATTTCCTGTCTGCATTGGTGCGGGCGGTCACAGCCACGCTGGCGCCTACGCTGGCGCAGGAGTTCTCGCTGCAGGCCAGCGACTTGGGTCTGTTGGCTGGGGGGTATTTCCTGGGCTTTGCGGCCACGCAGCTGCCGCTGGGCACCTGGCTGGACCGGTATGGCCCGCGCAAGGTGTCGCTGGGATTTTTGGGCGTGGCCGTGGTGGGCAGCCTGGTGTTTTCGGTGGCGACGGGGTTCTCAGGCCTGCTGGCCGGGCGCGTGTTGTGTGGTGCAGGCGTCAGCGCCTGTCTCATGGCTCCGCTCACAGGCTATAGGCGCTGGTTCGAGCCCACGGCGCAGATGCGCGCGAACTCGTGGATGCTGATGACGGGCTCGCTGGGCATGGTGGCATCCACGCTGCCAGTGCAGTGGGCACTGCCGCTGGTGGGGTGGAGGCCGCTGTTCTGGGGGCTGGCGGCGCTGATTGCGCTGTCGATGGTGGTGATTTCCGTCTGGGTGCCCCGCTGGGCCGCTGCCACGCTGGGCGATGGCGATGGCGATGGCGATGGCGATGGCGGTCATGGTAGTGGTGGTGCCAAGGCTGAACCCGCCAGCAGCGCAGCCGCTGTGCCCACCGGCTATGCGATGGTGTGGCGTCACCCGTACTTCCAGCGCATGGCGCCCCTGGGCTTCTTTGTGTACGGCGGCATGGTTGCCATGCAGACGCTGTGGGCCGGGCCGTGGATGCAGCGGGTGGCGGGCTACTCGCCACTGGAGGCTGCCACGGGGCTGTTCTGGATCAACGTGGCCATGCTCTGCACGTTCTGGACCTGGGGCATGGTCAACCCCTGGCTGCTGCGCAAGGGGCTGGGGGCCGACCGGCTGATGGCGGCGGGCTTGCCGCTGTGCCTGGTGGTGCTCCTGGGCATCTTGTTTGCCGGGCCGCAGGCCGGGGGCGGTGCCTGGGCGCTGTTTTGTGTGTCGTGCACGTTTGTGTCGCTGTCGCAGCCCGCAGTGGCCATGGCGTTCCCGCAGGCCCTGGCGGGGCGCGCACTGTCGGCCTACAACCTGGTGATTTTTGCGGGCGTGTTTGTGGTGCAGTGGGGCATTGGTCTGGGGGTGGACGCCTTTGCGGCGGCTGGGCTGTCCACGGTGCAGTCGTTCCAGGCCGCGATGGCGGTGTACCTGGCATGCAACGCGTTCGCCTACGCGTGGTTTCTGCTGCGGGGGCAGCGCCATAATGTGCTGCAAACCACCCCGCCATGAGCACCACCAGCATCCTCATCATTGCCCACGCCCCGTTGGCCCATGCACTGCGCGAATGTGCGCTGCATGTCTTCCCCGACTGTGGTGACAACGTGGCCGCTCTCGACGTGCCGCCCAACCAGCCGCCCGAAGAATCGCTGGCCCAGGCCCGCATCATGCTGCAGCAGCTGGGTGCAGATTCGACCCTGGTGCTGACCGATGTGTTCGGCGCCACCCCCTGCAACGTGGCGCAGCGCGTGATTGAGAACGTGCGCTCGCGCCTGGTGACAGGGGCCAACCTGCCCATGCTGCTGCGGGCTGTGAGCTATCGCCATGAGCCCCTCGACGCGGTGGTGACCCGCGCCGTGGTGGGGGGCACCCAGGGCGTGATGCAGGTGGCCATCTCCGCACCGCAGAACCAGAACACCCGCAATCGACATGATCAAGACACGCACGACCATCAGCAATAAACTGGGCCTGCACGCCCGCGCATCGGCCAAGCTCACCAAGCTGGCTGGCAGCTTCCCCTGCGATGTTTTCATGAGCAAGGGCGACCGACGCATCAACGCCAAGAGCATCATGGGCGTGATGATGCTGGCCGCCGGGCTGGGCTCCGAGGTGGAGCTGGAAACCAGCGGCGACCGCGAGCAGGAGGCCATGGATGCCCTGCTGGCGCTGATCAACGACAAATTTGGCGAAGGGGAGTGAACATGGCCCCCACGGTCGCGCACTGCGTGTCGCTCCCTGCCCCCCAAGGGGGCCCAGCCCGCCTTCGGGCGGCCGGGCGGCGGGCTGATGCGGCCCTTTTCGCACCTCTGTATCGGATCACACCACCATGACCTTCTCCGTCCACGGCCTCGCAGTCGCACGCGGCATCGCCATCGGCCGCGCCGTGCTGGTGGCATCGAGCCGCGTGGATGTGGCGCACTACTTTGTCGAGCCCGCGCAGGTCGAAGGCGAGATTGAGCGCGTGCGCCAGGGCCGCAACGCCGTGGTGGAGGAACTGCAGCGCCTGCAGACCGACATGCCCGCCGACG
Organism: Acidovorax facilis; assembly: GCA_964031875.1. Lineage (GTDB taxonomy): Bacteria > Pseudomonadota > Gammaproteobacteria > Burkholderiales > Burkholderiaceae_C > Acidovorax > Acidovorax facilis_A. Next base: position 6,203 of record CAXIRU010000099.1, on the reverse strand, counting down.
CGCCGCACGAGCTGACCGCGCTGCTGGATGTGCACCTGATGCTGCTGCAGGACGAGGCCCTCACCGGCGGCGTCAAGCACTGGATCACCGAGCGCCTGTACAACGCCGAGTGGGCGCTGACCACGCAGCTTGAAGTGATTGCGCGCCAGTTCGACGAGATGGAGGACGAGTACCTGCGCGAGCGCAAGGCCGACCTCGAACAGGTGGTCGAGCGCATCCTGCGCCACATGAAGGGCGTGGCCAGCCCCGTGGCGCCACCCGCCAGCAGCCCGCGCCGCAAGACCCAGCAAGACCTGCTGCTCGATGACACCGTGGATGTGCCGTTGGTGCTGGTGGCACACGACCTCTCGCCCGCCGACATGCTGCAGTTCAAACAAAGCGTGTTCGCCGGGTTTGTGACCGACGTGGGCGGCAAGACCAGCCACACCGCCATCGTGGCGCGCAGCATGGACATCCCCGCCGTCGTGGGCGCGCGTGCTGCGAGCCAGCTGGTGCGGCAGGACGACTGGGTCATCATCGACGGCGATGCCGGCGTGATGATCGTCGATCCCTCGCCCATCATCCTGGCCGAATACGGCTTTCGCCAGCGCCAGGTCGAGCTGGAGCGCGAGCGCCTGGCGCGCCTGCGCCACACGCCCGCCATCACCATCGACGGCCACAAGATCGAACTGCTGGCCAACATCGAACAGCCCGGCGATGCCGTCGCCGCCGTCCGCGCGGGGGCCGTGGGCGTAGGGCTGTTCCGCAGCGAGTTTCTGTTCATGGGCAAAAGTGGCAACCTGCCTGGCGAAGACGAGCAGTACCGCGCCTACTGCGAGGCCATCGACGGCATGCAGGGCCTGCCGGTCACCATCCGCACCATCGACGTGGGCGCCGACAAGCCGCTGGACAACAAGGCCCACAAGGACACCTACCTGAACCCGGCCCTGGGCCTGCGCGCCATCCGCTGGAGCCTGGCCGACCCCGCCATGTTCCGCACCCAGCTGCGCGCCGTGCTGCGTGCGGCGGCGCATGGCAAGGTGAACCTGCTGTTCCCCATGCTCGCGCACACCCACGAGATCCAGCAGACGCTGGCCCAGGTCGATTTGGCCCGCGCCGAGCTGGACGCGCGTGGCGAGCCCTACGGCCCCGTGCAACTGGGCGCGATGATCGAGGTGCCCGCCGCCGCGCTCATGGTGCGCACCTTCCTCAAGTATTTCGACTTTCTCTCGATCGGCACCAACGACCTGATCCAGTACACCCTGGCCATCGACCGCGCCGACGAAGCCGTGGCGCACCTGTACGACCCGCTGCACCCCGCCGTGCTGCGCCTGGTGGGCGATGTGATCGCCGAGGGCGAGCGCCAGGGAAAAAGTGTGTGCGTGTGCGGTGAAACGGCGGGCGATGTGACCATGACGCGCTTGCTGCTGGGCCTGGGCCTGCGCAGCTTCTCCATGCACCCCGCGCAGATCCTGGCCATCAAGCAGGAGGTACTGCGCGCTGATACGCGCAAGCTCGCACCTTGGGCGCAGCAGGTGCTGGAAGGCGACGAGCCTGCGGCGCTGCTGGCGCCATAGGCCCAGGCAGCGACCAGATACTCAATCAATTAGATGCTATAAAATTAATAGCTATTAGCGCTTGATGGTAAAGCGCTAGGGGCGAATTTGATACAAAATTTGCTGGTCAGCGCGCCCGCATGCCCATCACGGCTGCGCTGATGATCATCGCCGTGGCCAGTGCAATGCTCCAGGTGAACGGTCGGCCACTCACCACCATCAGCAGCGCGGTGGACGCCAGCGGCGTGATGTAGCTCAGGATGCCGATGTGCCGTGCGTCCCCGAGCTTGAGCGCCTTGTCCCACATGAAAAACGACGCCCCCAGCGGCCCCAGGCCCAGCACGGCCAGCAGCGCCCAGTCGCGCGCCTGCAGCGCCACGGCGGGCTCCAACGCTACATGGCAGAGCAGCGACAGCACGCCGGACACCAGTCCGAACAGGCCGATGGCCGTGGTCGGAAAAGCCGCCACGCGCTTGGTCATGAGCGAGTACGTGGCCCAGATGAATGCTGCGGCCAGCGCGGGCAGGTAGCCCCAGGCCAGCGTGCCACTCAGCTCGCGCCCACCCGCAATCGCAATGGCTGCACCCCCAAAACCCAGCAGCGCCGCCAGCACATGCGGCAGGCGCAGCGCCACACCGGGCAGCACCACAGGCGAGAGCACCACGATGAACAGCGGCCAGAGGTAGTTGACCAGGTTGGCCTCCACGGGCGGCGCGTGGCGCAGCGCAATGAACAGCAGAAAGTGGTACGCAAACAGGCCATACACACCGAGCGCCAGCGTGCGCAGCGGAATGCGCCACTGCGACGGATCACGCAGCACAAACGGCCAGGCTGGCACGCTGCCGATGATGAGCGCAATGCCCGTGAGCAAGAACGGAGGAATGTGGGTGAGCGACACCCCCAGCGAGGCGAGGGAGGCCCACAGCGCGATGGCGCCCAGGGCGTAGAGATTGGCTTGCATGGCACCGAGCTTACGCGCGCACGGTGCCCGGGATCATCGCGCAAGAATGGTCTGTCGTCGCGTGGCAATCGTCCGCCAGGGGCGCCAACGAGAGCGGGTCAACTTGTCAGTGATCTTCAGCGCACCGCAGCGCAGCCGTGAGGGCCGAGGGCGAGCGGTAGCCCGTGCGCCGCGCCACTTCGGCCACGGCCATGCCGGTGCCCCGCAGCAGCCGCGCCTGTGCCAGGCGCTGGCCGCGCAGCCAGGCCATGGCGCCCATACCCTGGTCTTCGCGGCATCGGGCTGCAAACTGGCTGGGGCTCAGATGCACTTGTGCAGCGAGGTCGGCCACGCTGAGTTCGCGGTGCCATTGCAGGGCCGCCCAGCGCTGCAGAGCGGGCCAGTCGATAGTGCGTTGGCGCGTGGATCGGTGGAGGGATGTAGGGGGCGCTGAGCCCGCCAGCCACGCTTCCAGCAGCAGCGCCGGGCCGTGGGCCTGCGCCAGCGGGCGGCCTTGTTGCAATGCGCTGGCCAGGTAGTGCGCCAGGGGCAGGGCATCGGCGGGCAGTGGGGTGCTGCGCTGAATGCCGACGCACTGCGCCCAGCCGGGGTGGGTACTGTCGAGCACCAGGCAGACGCTGCCACGCGACGATTCAAAGTCGTGCCGATCTCCCGGCGCAATCACACAGCCACCACCGGGCGCCACGCGTACACCATGCCCCGCAACCTCCAGGTCCAGCGCGCCGGAGAGCCCCAGCAGTATCTGGAAGTGATCGTGGCTATGGCTGCCCGGCGACGCGCCGTAGCGCCGCAGCGAGATCGATTCCGCCGCGCCCATGATCGTGCTCAGGGTTGCGCGTCCCGCCAGGCTTAAACGCCCGCAGCGTGCGCCTGCTGGTCCGCGTGGTAGCTGCTGCGCACCATGGCGCCGACCGCAGCGTGGCTGAAGCCCATCTTGTAGGCCTCTTCCTCGAACATCTTGAAGGTGTCGGGGTGCACGTAGCGGCGCACGGGCAGGTGGCTGTTGCTGGGCGACAGGTACTGGCCGATGGTCAGCATGTCGATGTTGTGTTCGCGCATGTCGCGCATCACCTGCAGGATCTCTTCGTCCGTCTCGCCCAGGCCAACCATGATGCCGCTCTTGGTGGGCACACTGGGGTGCAGGGCTTTGAACTTTTTCAGCAGGTTCAGGCTGAACTGGTAGTCGGAGCCTGGGCGCGCTTCCTTGTACAGGCGGGGGGCGGTTTCCAGGTTGTGGTTCATCACATCGGGTGGCGCGGCTTTGAGGATTTCGAGCGCACGGTCGTCGCGGCCCCGGAAGTCGGGCACCAGGATCTCGATCTGCGTGGCGGGCGACAGCTCGCGGATGTTCTGGATGCATTCCACAAAGTGGCCACTGCCGCCGTCGCGCAGGTCGTCGCGGTCCACGCTGGTGATCACGACGTACTTGAGCTTGAGCGCGGCGATGGTCTTGGCCAGGTTCAGGGGCTCGTCCTTGTCCAGCGGGTCGGGGCGGCCGTGGCCCACGTCGCAAAACGGGCAGCGGCGCGTGCACTTGTCGCCCATGATCATGAAGGTGGCCGTACCCTTGCCGAAACATTCGCCGATGTTGGGGCAGGAGGCTTCTTCGCACACCGTGTGCAGCTTGTGCTCGCGCAGGATCTCCTTGATCTCGTAAAAGCGCGTGGTGGGGCTGCCTGCCTTCACCCGGATCCAATCGGGCTTCTTGAGCACTTCGCCTTGCTCGACCTTGATCGGAATGCGCGACAGCTTGGCGGCAGCCTTTTGCTTGGCCAGCGGGTTGTAGGCTTCGGTGGATTGCGCTTCGCGGACGACTTCAGGGGTGCTCATGGCTGTAGGCGGAGTTCAGGGCGCTAACCGGATGCTGAGCTGCTGGCCCAGTACCTGTGCGGCTTCTTCCCAGGTGGTTTGGACCCCGATTGTAGAAAGGTCCACCGTGCGCAAACCTGCGTAGCCGCAAGGGTTGATGCGCGCAAAGGGCTCCAGGTCCATGGCCACGTTGAGCGCCACGCCGTGGTAAGTGCAGTGGCGGCTGACCTTGATGCCCAGGGCGGCGATCTTGCCCAGGCCTTCAAAGTCGGGAATCGGTGCCGCTGAGCCAATGCGTTTTTGGGGGCGCTGCGGCAGCAAGGCGTGGCTGTGTGGGTCGTCAAGCCGCACATAGATGCCGGGCGCTCCGCCAACGCGGTGCCCCGTGACACCAAAGTGCGCCAGCGTGCGGATCACGGCTTCCTCCACACGGTAGACGTATTCCTTGACGAAGTAGCCGGCACGCTGCAGGTCGATCAGTGGATAGGCCACTACCTGGCCGGGCCCGTGGAAAGTGACCTGCCCGCCGCGGTTGGTGGCCACGACGGGGATGTTGCCCGGGTTCAGCACATGGTCGCTTTTGCCTGCAAGTCCTTGCGTGTACAGCGGTGTGTGCTCGCACAACCAGAGCAGGTCGGGTGTATCGGCAGCGCGCTGGGCCGTGTAGTCCTGCATGGCCTGGATGGTGTCTGCGTAGTTCACGCGCCCCAACATGCGAGTGTCGATGATCATGCGGCAACTCTGCTTCTGCCTTACGGCTAGAGCACCACTTTCACCAAGGGGTGTGACGAGAGCGCGCGGTACAGTCCGTCAAGTTGCTCGCGGCTGGTTGCGGTGATGGTGATAGTGACTCCGAGGTAATTGCCGGCCCGGCTGTCGCGCAGTTCAATGCTGCTGGCGTCAAAAGAAGGGTCGAACTGGCGCGCCAGTTCGGTGACCGCGTGTACGAAGCCATCCGCCTTGGCGCCCATGACCTTGATAGGGAACTTGGAGGGGTATTCGATCAAGGAATCTTTGCGCGGATCGCTCGAAGGGGCGCGCGTGCCATTGGCGGGAGGGGGGCAGGAGGTGGTCATGGTGAATGCTGCTTCTGATTCAATAGCTGGCGGGGCTTGTGTATTGTGCGCTAGCGGGGTTTCTGTGCGAACGGAATGCGACAGAAGAGGTGCCCCAGGTCAGTGCAATGCGGCGCGGAATAGGAAGCAAAAGCCGTTGGCCCGTCACCACAATAGAGCGTACACACGCACTGGTTTCGGGCCAGGCTTGCAGGTCTTTGTCGTGCGTCACGGGTTTTTACTTATAATTAGAGGCTTTGTGAAAGTTGCAGTCTGTAACGCGGGCGTCATTGAACAATGAAAACAATCCCGCCTGACAAGACTGAAACTGAGGCTGAAGAATCTGACTTCAAGCCCCTGACGGCTGAAGAGGCTGCAGTGTGGCGCAGTCGCAATCCTTCCATCTCGGTGTGGGTGGTGGTGGCGAGTCAGGCGCTGGTCGGGATACTGGTGGCCTTGTTGGCCTGGGTTCTGGCGGGCAGTGCATCGGTGGGTTGGTCAGCAGCCTATGGTGCGTTGGCTGTGGTGGCTCCAGCTGCATTGTTTGCTCGCGGTATGCGGCGCCATGCGGCATCCTCCAACCCGCGTGCGGCGATGGTGGGGTTCTTTGGGTGGGAGATTGCCAAGATCTTGCTGACGGTGGCGCTGCTGGTGGCGGCACCGTGGCTGGTGCCGGGCTTGAGCTGGATCGCTTTGCTGATTGGCATGGTGGTCACAATGAAAACGTACTGGGTGGCACTTTGGGTGCGGCCTGGTGTCCGAAAAACCGATTGATATAGAGAAGAGTTGTCCGATGGCCGCAGAAGCGCACGCTCCGACTGCAAGTGAATACATCGTTCACCA
>CAXIRU010000098.1:0-58681 GCA_964031875.1 Acidovorax facilis | reverse complement strand
AACCAACCATCCTATCGATCCAGGGTCAGCCACCCTCTTTGCTTTCAACCACTTACGCGCTCACGCAAGGGCCGGTGCGCCAAAGTAAGTGCCATTCCGCCTATCGGGCCATTACGCCCCGCTCATTGCCTGCGGCCATACCCATGTCCCGCGCCATGTGCTGCTGGGTGTCGGGGTGCTGCTGAAGCGCGCCGCGATATTTGAACCTGCGGAAGTGAGATAAGTGATTGCCAGAAAGCTTTCGCGTGGGGAAACATAATTGCAGTTTCTGACGGTGTGGCGGTAGGATCAGGCTTCACCCTCGGACAATGGCTGGGGTTCTGAATTGCCCATGAGGACATGCATATGGAGTGGCTGGTCGGTGCCGCAGTCGTCGCGGTATTGTTTTTTGTCTGGCAGGGCTTCAGGGTGAGATGTCCGCTTTGCGGAACCATGGCGCTGCATCCGCGCGATCAGGCTAAAGCCGACGATCAACAAAGCACCTACGATGCGATGAAGGCAAGCGGTTTGCTCGATGCTTTAAATAGCTCTGGATCGGGCCTTGGTGAAGTCGCCAAGCCCGGCTATGAAAACAGGGCGTTTCGGTGCAAAAGCTGCGACCACCGATTTACTCGGCGGGTGGCCATCGAGTGGCTCACCATCGCCAACAAGGTAGGAGAAGGGCCGGCCTTGGCGGAGTACAAGAAGCTTGATACAGAGCTCAAGGGCTGACCCTATGGCCCCCTAAGGGCCGAGCTTGCGCTCGGTCCCCAGAGGACACCAACCCTAGAAGGCCGCCATAAGGTGCTGGCCTATCCAGCGGGCCACGGGTACACAGACTGCGTTTCCGGCCGCCCGAGCTTCGCGGTGATCGGTCGCATCCAGTCCGCAGAGAACCCCTGAAGCTTCAGATACTCGGGCCCGGTCAACCATCGCACCCCGTCCGCCTCGGTGACAGACGAGATTCTCGCAACCGAGACTGATGAGGCTGGAAGCATTTTTGGCCAAGAGACAATGGGCAGCCCATCCATCCGCTGGCCGTGACTCCTGCTCCGGGCCAAGCGTGCTAGGTACTGTGTCCACTGGCGCGGCATCAGAAAGCAGCCCAGCGGGGGGCTGCTGTCCAAGACCAGCGACCAGGAAAACCCGGCGCCGACGCTGGGCGACTCCGAAATACTGAGCATCAAGCACCCGCCAGCATCCCACATACCCCCTGTCGGCAAGGGCTTGGAGGACGACGCCAAAGTCCTGCCCACCATTGCTAGTGAGCAGGCCGACGACGTTTTCAAGGACCAGCCACTGGGGCCGTATTTCTTCGACGATGCGGCAAACCTCCCAGAAGAGGCCCGTTCGTGCGCCGGCAAGCCCGGCGCGTGCGCCCATGCTCGACACGTCCTGGCAGGGGAATCCCCCGATGAGCACGTCGACGGGGCAGAGGTTGTGGGCGCCGACGTCGCGGACATCTGCGAATTGTTGTGCGTGCGGGAAGCGCAGCGCGAGCACCTGGCGCAAGTCGGCTTCAATCTCGACTTGCCAGGCGGTGGTGAATCCAGCTTGCTCGAATCCAAGGTCAAACCCTCCGATCCCGGCAAACAGGCTGCCCACAGTCGGCCTGGTGGCCGGCGCGGGGGTGGTGATGGGGCTGTGTGTTGCCCGTGAGCTGTCCATTCATATTGCTTTCAACGAATGGCGCTCGGGGACGCTCAGATGGGGGGCTCGTGGCCCTCAGGTGGTTCAGTGTCCCGCAGCGGGGGCACTTGATGATGAGCTGGGCATAGACGCCCTCGCCCAATTTTCGGCGGCAGCTGCCGCACCTGATCTCTTCCATAAATTTGCAAGCCTGTTTCTCTGTGCGAAAACTCTGATAGGCTCGGCCGCACTCTGTACAGGGTGGCGGGCCTCGCCGGCTTGCAGGTCCGTTCTGCATGTTGGGGCTCGGGCTGGTGTTAGCGCACCAGCACGGGTCGCCCGTCTTTTTTGTCTGTTGAATCCTCCTAAATCACGTCCACGAACGCAGGCAGGTTGGGCGCTGGGCCCTGGATTACCCCGTCCTGCACAAACACCTTGCCCGATGTGGCCTCCCCCTTGGCGTGCACCTGGCCACCGCCTGGTAGCTCCACGGTGGCCATACCGTCCGCATAAGCCACCACCGTGCCGATCTGCACCCGGCCAGGCGCGAGCAGCTCTTGAAGTTGGTGGAAAAGGTTATGCATCTGCATGGCTGTCGATCTCCAGGGACTGGGTGAGCACGGGGAACTGTTGGCTGACGCCCGTGGCGCGCACGATGCCCAGGCGCCTGGTGCCGGCGTCGTCGTAGTAGCGCAGCACGTGGCCAGGCTTGATCACGCCCGTCTGCTCCAGCACTGGCAACGTCATCTTGTGCTTGAGCGCACGCCCCGACTCTGCCAGCTCGGCACGGGCCAGGGCCTTGGCCGCGTCAATGGTGGTGATCAATGGGTGCACGGCCATGGGCTGCTTGAGCACGTCGCCAGCCGTGCCACTGCGCGTGAGGTCCGCCACGATGCCGCCGGCCTCACCTGACACGAAGATCCGGTTGTAGCCTGGCTGGTCGATCACCTCGGTCTCGTCCACCTCACCGATGCCGGCGGGCAGGTCGAAGTCATAGGCCAGCCCGCTCGCCCAATCCCACCAGGGCATCGGCCAGGCCGGGAGCACGCGCAGCACCGGGTCGGTGTCGTGGGGTTGCAGGTAGCCGCCCGTGGCGCGCGCGATCTGTGCGAGTGCGCTGGCCCAGGTGCCCTGGTGCATCCAGACGCCGCCCGGCACCAGCCAGTCGGCCAGCTGGAAGTCAACCGCCCACCCAAAGCCCACGCCATTGACCGTCAGCGCCTCGGTCATCAGCTGCTGCGCGGTGCGGGCCAGGGGCTGGCTGAAGGTCTGCACGGGCGCATGCGGGGCGTCCAGCACGGCCGCCAGGCCGCGCCCCGAGGCGGTGACCAGGTGCTCCGGGAACCGGCGGCTGCGGCCGATGCGCTCGGCCTGCATGCGGAAGGGCTGGCCGTTGACCCGCACCTCCAGTTCCACGGGCTGTCCGCCTGGGCCGGGGGCGAGTGCGTCACGCGCCGAGGCGTGGAACGTGGCAGAGAAGGTCCACGTCCACGACTGGCGGTTGAGCGCCATCTGGAAGCTCTCGCTGGGCAGCGGGTCGCCCGCGAGCGCATCCGCCCGCCGGATCTCTATGGAGTTGATCACGATGTAGCTCCTGAGCGCGGGCACCACGATGGGCTCGCGCGGGTTGTCGTCATTGCCGTGGCCATCGCACGAGAACACCAGGCGCACAGGCAGGCGCCGGTCGGGCGTCGAGCGAAAAACCATCCTCACCGGCAGCTCGGGCACGTAGCAAGGCGGCCGCACATGTGGCACCAGGACAGACACGCCAGGCCTCGGCCGCATGGCCTCCTGCCAGTGCGGCACCAGGCTGACGCGCAGCCGTTCGGCGTCGCCATAGCCAGTGCGCAGCAGGGACCGGGCGCCAAGGGCTTCTTGCCAGGCTGAGCTGATCGCTGCCCGCAGGCGCACGGCCTCTTGCCAGTGCACATCCACCGCGCCCCGCACAGGGCGGCCCTCTTGCCACCTGGTGGCGGCCGCTGCGCGCAGGCGCACCGCCTCCTGCCAGTGCATGCCCACGGCGCCATGGGCTGGGCGCGCCTCCTGCCATGCCGAACTGATCGCTGCCCGCAGGCGCTCGGCCTCTTGCCAGGCGTCGACCACGCCCCCGGCCAGGCGCTCGGCCTCCTGCCAGCGGGCCACGCTCGCCACGCGCACGGGCTCGGCCTGCTGCCAAGCCGCCTGCAGGCCCGAGGCCACGGGCGTGGCCTCCTGCCAGGCCGCGCGCAGCTCGCCGCGCAACCCGCCCCGGCTCACATTGGCATCCCAGCGCGCGGGCATGGCCATGCGCAGCCCACTGATCCGGCCCACTGCTGCCGCCCGAACGGCCACATGCAGGCGCACATGGCCGCGCAGGCCGGAGATGCGGCCGCCGCCCTCGGCCAGCACACCCCCGGGCGGCAGGCCGCCGGCCTCGCCAAAGACCAGGCGCACCGGCCCGCCCGTGATGGGCGCACCCTGCAGGTTGAAAACAAGGGAGACAGCTGGCACAGAGACCTCAGGTCAACGCCACCAGGCCCAGCAGCACCAGGCCGCCCGGGTAGAGCATGGGCGAGGTCTCGCCGCCTGGCGTGGTGCCGCCAACGAGCCGGATGCCGCCACCATGATCCATGTCGGTCACATCACAGCGGGTGAGCACCTGGCCATCGGCCGCGATCCACTCGGCCCAGCGGGGCATGCCCGCAGACACCACCATGCTCCCGGCGATATCAGCGGGGTACAGCACCAGGGCACCGCTCACGATGGCGCCGCAGGGCTCGGCGAGCACCACCACTGCCTGCGGCGTGTCCGCGTGCGCGTCGGTGATCGCCGCCGGACGGTCGGTCGTGTAGATCGCCAGCCTGGAGCTGCCGGCGCCCGCGTCCGCGCGCACGACCATGGCCTGCAGCTGCGCCAAGACCCCCACGGAGCTCACTTCCCAGTCCGCGCTCATACGGCCTCCGGTGTGAGCCTGTTGGCGGCCACGGGCCGATAGTTGCCCGCCAGGTCCTCTGCCAGGGCCAGGAAGCCCTGATTGACGTCCAAGTCCGTGAACTCCCATGCGCCCGTGACCGGGTTGGCCCAGGTCTCGCGGGCTAGCAACCTGTCCCGCTGGCGCAGCAGCACCACGCGGCCTCCTGTTGGCACGCGATTGCCGGGCGTGATCTCGATCTCGTTGGTGCCCCAGATGCGGCCCCGGCCACCGAACTCCATGTCGCGCGCCGTCGTCAACCGCGACACGAGCGTGGCCCCGCCGCTGTCGGCGTCGGCCGCCGCAGCGACCAGGCTCCTGTAGGCCGCGACTCGCAAGGGCGCTGTGGCGTCGGTGGCCGCGATCCTGCGCAGCGCCGCAGCATCGGCGGGGGGCACCTCGCCCTTGCGCAACCGCAGGGCATCCAGGCGGCCGTTGTAGTGGTACCCGAAGCCGAAGGCAGTGCCGATGGACAGCGGGATGTTGTTGCCCGGGTTGTCCAGGTCCGTTGTGTCGTACTCAGTGGCCGCCGACAAATAGCTCACGGCGCACTGGGCACCGTTGACAAAGCAGCGGCGGCGCCCGAGCGTGTCACGCCCCATGACCACGTCATACACCGCCCCGACAGACATCGTGAACGGCACCGTGAACACCGTCTGCCCGTTGTTGATGCCGCGAATGCCGTAGTAGAAGTTGAACGCGGTCGCGCTGGAGAGCTGGAACGCCCACTCGCGCAGCACGCCGCTGAGCGTGCTCATCCGGCAGACGATGGTGGTATCCGCGAAAGAGGCCGGGCGGATCTTGAGCCGCAGGGTGAATGGGCCGGTGCCCAGGTTGAAGTCACTGCTCGCGGCGGCCTGCAGGTAGCTGCTACTGCCATTGAGCAGCAGCGAGGAGGCCCCGTCGATAGGGCTGCTGGTCGTGAGCTGGGCCCCCCCGTAGGCCGTGAACGCGTGCCCCGCCGCGTCGGTCATCGTGGTGGACCCATTCGCGCCCTCGAAGTCGAGCCAGAAGGCGTCGTTGGCATCCAGCGGCGTGCCGCTGGGGAGGCCCGACAGAGTGCCGGCGCCCGGGTAGGTCACGCCGGCCGCTGCCGAATAGATTGCCCACGCCGCTCCGTCGTCAGAGGACTGCAGCGTGATGAAGGCCGGGAAGCGTGCCTTGTCCAGTGCCCCGATGCGCAGTGCATCCACATCTACCGCGCTGCCGAAGTCCCACACGATTGCGAAGCCGCCGCTTCCATAGGCCGCACGCGGCCACTCCACCGTGGCGGTCAGCGCCGTGGACTGCAGGTCGGTCACGCTGCCTGAGGCCGGCGCTATCGTGCAGGACACGGTCGCCGCAGCGTCCACGCGCGCGCCTGCGGCGTACAGGTGCAGCGCGCTGACCGCCAACGCCTCCCGTCCGTAGGTGTCGAGCGCTATCACGCGCCAATACCGCGCTGCCATATCAGCGGCTCCAGGGGCCAGTGAGGTCAATGAAGACGGTCCCGGCAGCGACCGCACCGGTCGGCGGGGCGACGCGCAGGGCCAGGAGGCGGCGCCCGGCGAGGTCGTCGGTGCCGTCCACCACCGTGCCGCTCACAAATGCACCACCGAGGTCTTGCACGGGGTGCAGCAGCCCGGGCAACGTGCCACGGATGCCCAGGGCATGCAGCTCCAGCGCTCCGGTCATCAGCCCGTTGTTGGGCCCGTTGGGATAGGCGCCGACCGAGTAGCCTGCAGCGCCGGCATAGGCGTCTGCTGTGCTGCCGTTGTGGTGCGCACCCAGGCGCTGGGCGGCAATGGCGGCACCGATGGCCGTGTGTGCTCGCGTCAGGTAGGCGCCCCCGCGCGCGCTGCGGTGGCTGTAGCCGCAGCAGCCAGTGGGCACCGTGGTGGCTGCGGTCTGGTCGGCCTCATTGCCGGTGATCAGGTGGCCATAGGCGTCACCGCTCTTGAGGCTTGCGATATCGCCCGCGTAAAACAAGGTGTAGCGGCCGGCATCCTGCGGCGCCACAGCCAGGTAGAAGCCGCGCTCGTCGGCCACCAGCATCCACGGGCGGGCCGCTGCGCTGGCCGCGTTGCTCTTGGGCCAGTACAGGCCGCCGCTCACCTGGCCGGCCAGGGGCGCCAGGCCGGTGCCGGCGCTGGCCGAGGACATGGTCTCGTAGGCCACCGCGCGCGCATTGGTAGTGCCGGTGTCATCGATGCGCAGCACGCAGCCCGTGGCCTCGGGCACGCTTGGCTTGAGCGCCAGCACGTTGGCCGTGCCCGGGTACAGCTCGGTCCAGCCTGCCGCCGCCAGCTTGCTGGTGATGGAGCCGGTTGCCGCGCCATCCGCCACGCCAGGCGCAGCGAAGGTGACCGAGTTCCCGGAGACCGACAGCACCGGCTTGAGGCCATTGAGACCGGCCGGCGTGGCGCCTGCGAACTGCCCCACGGTGCCCACGGCAAACGGGTGGCTTGCGGCATAGGTGGCTGTCGCGATGCCGGCGGCCACGGTGAGCGAGGCCACAGGGCCGGCCCCGGCGCCGTCCACCAGGTAGGTCTTGAGGATATTGCGCAGCGCGCCGGCCGTGCCGCTGAGCTGCAGCGCGCCGGGCATGGTGGAGTCGTAAGAAAAAATCATGTTGGTCTGCCTTTAGAAATCGCTCTCGGGCGCACGGCCCACGTCGCCGCGCTGCACCAGCCAGCAGTTGTCCTCGATGCCGGCGGGCGAGCCTGGCTGAGTGCAGCGAACGAGATCAATGGGGGCCTCGGGACCGATGGTGTCCATGAACGCCACGTTGCCGCCGACCCACCCAGCGCCCCAGCCGGCCGCGCGCACCGTCATGTAGGGCGCCCCGGCCGCCACGTTCATGGGGGAGAAGTCCGCATTGATGCTCCCCGATGCGATCTGCCCCAGGTGCTGGCCGATCAGGTCGAAGTCGATGCCGTTGGCCCGCAGGCGGAACGCCCAGCGCTCGGTGATGGCGCCGCGATTGGAGACTTCCACGGGCACGACGTCGGCCTTGTAGGTGGCCGTTGCCGGGCCCTTGCTGGGGTCCACGCCGTCATACCAGGTGGTGCCGTCCCAGCTGGCCTGGTCGTACACCCGCGAGACGCGGGCGAAGCGATCGCCCTGGCGCAGCGCCGTGCTGAACACTGCCCCCTCGGGGAACCCGTAGCCCACTGGCTGGGTGAGCCGGACCTTACCGTCGATCCGCACCTCGGCGATCTGGCGGTAGACCTCGGTGCGGCCCAGCACCTTCACCTGGGCGGGGTAGTCGGTCAGGTCGGTGAACGTGACGGTGCCGGCGTCGAGGTCGGCCGTGTAGCCCGTGAAGATCTCCGAGTCATCAGTGGCGGACACCACTTGCACCAGGGACAGGCGCTCGTGCCCAAGGTCGTAGGTCTGGCCCACCGTGGGCGTGAACGCCACACCGCCATGGGTGATGCCGATCACGCAGGTATCACCCGGGCGGGCGAAGGCCACGCGGCCGTCCGCCGGCAGCGCGGCCGGGTCCAGGCCCATCAGCGAGACGTCCACCGGCAGGTAGATGTAGCTGACCGCCGAGTAGCGCAGCGTGGTCGGGTCCACCGGCCAGGGGCGCCAGACCCGGCCAGGCTGCACCGCGCCCACCTCTGCCGCCGAGTACCACCACTCGGCCTTGTCTGCGGCCGTGAGGTCCGCGTCCACCAGGAAGTCGCCCATCTGCAGCTCGACCTGGCCCCGGCTGAACTCCACGCGGCCGCGCATGTGAGCGCCGGTGATGTTGCCCTGGGCGTCCACATTGGCCGTGAGCGTCTGGCCCTTGAGGTCCACCACCGAGAGCACGAACCCGCCAGCGCCCGCCCGCAGCGGCGCCACATCGGTGCTGAAGAACAGACAAGCCGTGCTCCACTGGCCGCGCTGAGTCCACAGGCTCAGCAGCTGGAAATCCGTTGGCCCCGTGCCGCCCACGATCCAGTCGGTCATGTGGGCGGTGCCGCCTGCATAGTCGATGGTGCCGCTGGCAATGCCCGGGCTCACGTCCGTGCGGTCCCGGTAGATCACGCCCTCGAAGTCCGAATAGACCTGGCCCATCCAGCGGAACTGCACCGAGCCAGGCACGATGGCGTCCGTGGTGTAGGGGCACAGGTCAATGATCACTGCCGGCGGCTGGTAGGCCTGCACCTTGGCGGTGGGGGCGCTGGCCCCGACCCGGTACCGGGCAATGACCGCCGTGCCAGCGAGCACCTCCTCGCCGATGGCGGTGGTGCCGTAGCTGCCGCCCTTGCGGACGTCGCTGCCCGTGCTGCCCGAGCCGTCTACCGTGGACTCGAAGTCGTCGGCCTTGTCGTGATCGCTCTTGTAGCTGGTGGTGGTGCGGTCGAGCGACACCACCCGGACGATGACCGCGCGGCCGATGTAGTCCACCACGCCAGGACCGCCAGAGAGGACGCCATTCCCGTCGTCGGTCACGGTGACCACCGTGAGGATGCGGCCGTCGCTGGTGGTGCCGGTCTCCTCGGTTTCTGTGGCGCTGCTGCCCAGTGCGTTCTTTACCGCGAATGGGCGCTCTACGTATTGAATTGCCATGGTTGCTTTCCTATCCGACGCGGAGCGCGATGCTTGGCCAGGTCACGGCGAGGGGCGTACTGCCGCCGCCGCCGCCGCCACCACCGCCACCGCCACCGCTACTGTTTGCGTGGGTGATCACGGGCGGCTCGTAGTACTCCGGCACTGACCGGATGGTGTAGGTGACGGCGGAGTTCTTCTGCGCGGTGGTGGTGGTCAACGTGCCGCCGTCTGTGTTGCTCACCGTGCGGGCGGTGGCCCACTGCAGGGACAGCGTGCCTGGTGCCGGTTGCTGGCCCAGCGTCAGGCCAATGACCCCGGCCGCATCTGGAGTGGGCGGCGTGAGGGCTTCGAACACCACCGCGTCCAGGTCGCAGGTGATCTGCAGTTCGCCGCCAGGGTCCAGCATGAGGCTGGGCCGCAGCAGCACGCTGCGGCTGGCGTAGTCCACCACGCCGGTGCCGGCGCCGGTGAACTTGCCGTTGCCATCGTCCGTCACGGTGCGCACCACGCCGCCGCTGGGGTAGCCGATGGAGAGCGTGCCCTTCACGATGGTGTCCCAAGCGTCGTCGCTGTCGATCATGAAAGCGAACTCAGGCGCCCGCACCTGGGCGCCCTGGCCGGAACGGTTGTTGTAGGCCAGGCGCGTGCCGTGGGCGATGGTGATGGTGCTGCCGATGTCGGGCAAGTACTTGAGCGTGACGTTCAGGGCGCCGGTGAGATAGCTCACCGAGCCGCCGCCTGCGCCCGTCAGTCGGCCCTCCCCATCGTCGTAGATGGTGTAGCGCGAACCCATGGCCCAGTAGTCGATGAACAGCGCACCAGGTTCGGGCAGCGGCCGCAGCTGGGCGACGTACACGAGACCCACGTTCTCCTCGGCAATCTTGATGCGCTGGGTGTGTGGCGTGATGCCCACTTCCACCTTGCGGGGCGCCGTGGCCAGGGTGAGCACCTGGCGCGCGCTGGGGCGCTGGTCCACCGTGGACGCCTCGGTGCGGCTGTTGGGCACGATCTGGGTGGTGACCTTGTCCACCGACAGCCAGACGTCGGTGATCTCGGTCGCGGCCGTCAGGCGGCCCGCCCCGTAGAACATGCCGGTGTCGCTGTACATCGTCTCGCGCATTGCGGTCTTGTTCGCCCCGCGCGCGAAAAAGCGGCTGGGCGGCGAGCCCGGGAAGTCGAGCACCAGACCATCGAACAGCTCGCAAACGGTCACCTGTGCCTCGAAGTCCACCACCGCATTGCCCACCGCCTCAGTGAAGACGCGGGTTGTGGTTGCCGTGGTCTTGATCCTGATGCGCTGCCGGCGCTCGCCCACCTGGCCTTCGTTGAGGATGAGCAGGTAGGTGCGGCCGATAGTGGGCGGCGACATGCCTGGCCGCTGCAGTAGCGTCACGCTGCGCATGGTGGCGAAGTGGTTTTCTAACAAGTAGCCAGCCCACTCCGGCCCTGGCGACATGCCGGCCTCGATGCGCTGCGCGATCTGCGCCCGGGTGGCGAACGGGTCTTTGAGCGAGAGCAGCGTGATGGACACGTTCGGATCGGCCGGTGGCTCCGCCAAGATCACATTGGTGCCCAGCAGCGGCGTGCGGTCCGTGTTGCGCAGCACGCCGAAGACCTGGTAGATCTCCACGCGGCCCACGGTGCGGGTTTCCTCGGAGATGTCCGGGAAGATCTGGTTGGACCGGCCCGACGTGAGCAGCTGAGCGGACGGTGGGCCACCGCCCTCGGGCACGTCGGCCATGTTGGCCGAGCGGGCAAAGCGGATGTCTCCTGCGAGCAAGGGCATCTATACCTCCATGAATTTGAAATAGGGCCGGTAGAGCAGCTCGGACGTGTGCTCACCGTCCAGCAGCTTCCAGACGGGCGCGGCCGTGAAGCCCGCGCCCTGGCTCTGGTCGAAAATGACGTTGCGCGCCTGGCCGCGCACGACCAGGCTGAAAACGGTGCCCGGCAACGCCAGCCAGGCGTAGAGCTGCTGGCAGAGTGCGCGAGTGATCCAGGCCTGACTCTCGCGCCCGTCCAAGGTGATGGGACGGCCCGCCTTGCGCACGCCGACATGCACCTGAAGTGCGCCCTCGGTGCCGGTGCGAACAGCGATGGCGACAGGGCTCCATTCGAATTCGTCCACCCACAGCAGGCGGTCGGACAGCTCCAGCGTGGTGCCGCCCTGGGAAAGGGTGATCATTGAATTACTCCCCGGCCGGTCACGAGCTCGCGCATCAGCTGCTCGGTGGTGTTCTGGCTGTCGAGATCTGGAAACCGAACGCTCCGCGTGCGGCCGTCCTGCAAGGTGATGTTGGATTGGTAGACGGTGGTGGAGCCGGTGCCCATGCCCGTGGAGCTGCCTCCCGACCGGGTTGGCGCGCTGGGCTCGGCCTGGCCGCCGGTGCGCGTGGCGGTAGTGGGTTGTGTGGCGCCAGACCTTTCGGCCTCGCTCTTGACCCGCTTGGCCTCGATCTCGCGCTCCACGCGGTCCAGCTCGGCCATGATGTTGCGCTGCTGGTTCAGGCTCTCCTGGGAGCGCGTGACGTTGCCGTAGCTCTTTTGGTAGTTCTCGAGCTGGCCCCGCAGAACCCAGGCTTGCCGGGTCAGCGGGTCATTGAGCATCTCCTCACCGTAGCGCTTGACAATGTCCTGGTTGATGTCGCTCTCCAACACAGCGGCCTCGCGCACGTCGCCGGACTTGCCGACCAGGTTGGAGCCATCGCCGACCTTGTTGCGGTCGTAGATCTCCTGCAGCTTCTTGCGCGAGATGTCGGCGGCGTCGGATTGGCGGCCCAAGGCATTGGTGACGGCATTTATTGCAGGTACAGACCCGCCAGCGCCCGCGCCAAGCTGCTTGTACGAGCTCGCTAGATCCTTGATCTTTTTGGCAGTCACCTCCGCTATTTCGGCTTCTTTGATCTTGACCTGGGCGGACCTTTCTGCGGCTTCCAGCTCCAGACGCTTTGCGTCGGTGAGCTGGTCTCTGGTTGCCAAGTCCAACCGGGTAGCCTCTGCGGCTGCCAGCGTTGCTTGGGCCTCGGCACGCTTGGCCTTGGCGGTCAGCTCCAGCAGCTGGATCTCCATCTTCCGAATTTCGTTCTGCGCACGAATCACGCCGCCCTCATCGCCGCGCGCCTGTGCCAGCTCCATGGTCGCCCGCTGCTGCTCGATCGCCAGTCGGACGGTGGCCTCCTGCAAGCTGATCCCCGCCTGCGTGGCCGCTGCAGCGGCCTGGATGACCTTGAGCTTGTCCGCGATCGCGTCTTTGTAGAGCGTCGCAGCGCGGCCGGCCGCAAGCTCGGCGGCCGCCAGTGCGCCTGCACCCGCCTCCCCGTTTGCCATGGCCACGCGTACCCGCTCCAGGGCTGCGCGCTTCTCTTCATAGGCCCTGCCCAGCTCTTCGACACGTTTGCTGTTGTCGCGGGTGGCTTCCGCCTCGGCGCTGGTGCGCTCTGCGAGCAGGATGCTGGCCCTGGCTTGGGCGGTGATCTTGTCCACGTCCTGCTGACGGAGCCCTATCTGCTTTTCCAGGTCTTGCAGTTGCTTTTGCTTCTGCTCATCCACAATGCCGCGCTGCGCAACTTCATCGCGAAGGGCCTTGAGCTCCTCCTGCATGACAACCAGTTCTGTCATCTTGAGCTCGGCCAACTGCTTCATTTCTGCGGCAGATGCTGCTGCTGCTGCTGCCTGCGCCTGGCGCTGCTCTGTCTCGGTACCGAAAGCCTGCGCCAGCGCCACTGACGCCTTGCCCTCGGCATCGCGAGCGATCACGCTCTTTTCCTGCTCGGCGATCTGCTCGCGCACCGAGGTCAGGACCAGGCCATAGCCATTGGCCAGCTTGATGTAGTCGTTGGCGGCCGCTGCAGCCGCGGCGCCGGATGCGGCTGTCGCCGTGGCCGCCTGCTGCTGGTTGAGGGCAGCGACCAGGGCGGCGTCTCCAGATGCGAGCAGCCGGTTGCGCAGCGTTTCGTTGTGCTGGGCGGCCTTGAGCAGCTTGTCCTGGGCTTCCTTCTCGATATCCGCGAAGGCTTGCTTGAGCTGCGAGAAGTCCCAGGTGGCAATGGCTGCGGCAACAACTCCGATGCTCTTGCCCACGGCCACGATGGTCATGTCCAGTCCGACAAGGACCGCTTGGGCCACCTCGGCGCTGACCTTCAGCACCGACAGGCCGCCTGCCTCGCCGATGTTCGAGGACATATCCACGAACGCGTTCTTGATGTTTGTGATTTCCTGGGCGAGCGTCTGCGCAGATGGGGCGCTGCCGTACAGCTCGTTCAAACCCTTCGTCAACGCCGGGAAGATGTCGCTGGCGGTGATCTTTCCCTCTTCCACCAGCTTGATGAGCTCCTGCGTGGTGATGCCCATGCCACGCGCTGCTGCCTGCAGCGCGCCGGGAAGCGCTTCGCCGAGCTGGCCACGCAGCTCTTCCATCTGGACAGTGCCTTTGCTGGCCATCTGCGAGAGCGCCTGCAGGGCCAGCGATGTCTCGGCGCTGGTCTTGCCCGCTTTGCCCATGGCGGTGGCCACAGCCTCGAACGCCTGGCGGGTAGGTTCGCCCTCCACGGCGGTGCCACGGGTGGCCGCCGACAGGCCCAGGAACGCGCGCCCGACCTCAGTGACATCGGCACCAATGCGAGACGCCACGCCGCGAACGAACTCCAACTCTTTCCCGGCCTTGACCGCGTCGCCGTTGATCGCCGTCAGGCCCGAGCGCAGCGATTCCATCGCGGCCGCTGCGGTGACCATCTCCCGGAAGGTGAACGCTGCGCTGAGCGCCCCGCCCATGCGCCCCAGCAGATCGGTCAGGTTGGAGACACGACCGCCCATCTGGTCGGTGGCGCTCGCGTTGGACTTTGCCGCGTTGGTCAGGTCGCGGGTGCGCAGCGCGGCCTGGTCAGCGGCAGCGGCCTCAACGCGCAGTGCCTTTGCCAGGTTCTCGGCGGCCTGCAGCTCGCGGGCATGGGCAGCGCTGAGGGGGCCTATTGCGGACAGTTCCTCCCGGCGCGCGTCCACGGCCTGCTGCGTGGCGGTAGCCTCGGCGCGCTTGGCCCGGGCCACCAATGCCAACTGGTCGCCTTCAATCTGGCGCAGCTGGTTGCTCGCACGTGTAGCTGCGGCCTCGTCGCCCTTGGCCTGCGCCGTTCGCAGGATGGCCTGTTGCTCGCCCTGGGCCAATGCCAGGTGCTGGCGCTGCAGCTCGATTTCAGATTGCTCGACCTGCAGCCCGGTCTTGATTGCCTGTGTCTTGCGGTCGATCTCGCCGCGCAACGCTTCGAGGTCGACGGCGGCGCGGTCGGCCGAGTCGCCCAGCCCGTCCACGCCTTTGCCGGCTGTGGTGGCGCTGGTGGCCAGCTCAGTACCTTCCTGCGCGGCCTTGTCCTCGGCAGCCGCCAGGTTGTCAACGCCGGCATCCGCCTTGCCCACCGCTTGGGTCAGGGTGTCCAGGCCGCTACCTGCGGTCGTAGCGGTGGTGCCCAGGCTCTTGGTTGCGGCGTCGAGGCTGTCGATGGCCCCCTCGGCCTTGGCTAGGCCGTCGTCGCGCACGCGGACCGTAAAGTCGATCTGGTTGTCGTTTGCCATGGGTGGGAACTACGGGGGGGGAATGAAGAGGGCCGCGCGCCGCCTGGTGATGCGGCGGGCGGCCCGGGTGCCGAGCGGGGCCGGTCAGGCCATGCGGGTGCGGTAGTAGCGGCTGATGCCCGCGCCCGTTTTGCGCGGGTCCATCAGGACTGTGCCTTCCACATCCAACCCGTTGAAGCCCTTGCCGATCAGAGTCAGGTTCTTGGTGACCCCCTGGCTCGCGCGCCAGATGTCCACTACCACGGGCTTGCCGCCATCGGCCTCGTTCAGGCCACCAAAGAGAAGCTCCAGCTCTACCGCCTTGGTGGTGAGCGCTTCGATGGCTGCATACGCCCCGTAGCTGTAGCTGGCCCAAAGCTTGTCGGCCGCCGTGACGCCGACAGCCTCGGGAAGGAGCAAAACGCCTTCGGGCTTCACTTCGTAGTTGCCGGCCATGGTCACCTCGGTGGCGGCACCGGCAGTGGGCCCCTTCTTCAGCGTGAAGGCGGTCGGGCTGATGTGGGCCAGCGGCAGCAGGCCACCCAGGGTCGCGGTGTGTGGCTCGTCGGTGACGGTGCCGGCGCCGATCGCCTCCACGGTGCCAAGCACGCTGCGCGCCATGTTGACCACGTTCAGATCGGCAATCTTCGCCTTCATCTTGACTTCCTTGACCCGGCGCACCTCGGCGTGGGTGCCGCCGCCAAGGGTGGTCATGTCTTCCTGGGTTTGCACGTCCTCGGAGTGCTCCAGGCCGAGTTCCAGCACGTTGCCAATGGGCATGTGCAATGAGGTGCTGCCATAGACGCGGGCGTAGAGCTGCCCCACGGTCATGCTGGGCTTGTAGATTTGCTTGATGACTTCAATGGCCATGGTGGCTCCTAAATAAAAATCAGCGTTGAAAAATGGTCTCGACCAGGAAGGCGAGCGGCAGATACATGAAGCCCGCTGCGCTGTGGCCAGAGCCAGGCGCGGGCGCCAGGCGCATAGGGCCTGCCACGTTTGGCGGGCGATAGCCCATCAGGGCGGCACCAGCCCGGGCGGCCAGCTCGCCGGCCTCCTGGCGCGCGGCCTGGTTCGTCTTGAGCGTGCGGACGTTCTTCACGGCCGAGACGATCAGCCAGGTGTGATCCAGGCGCGCCATCGCGCCATCGGAGCGCGACTCCAGCACACGAAAGCCATTCCAGATCACATGCACCGCGGGCGTTGGCTGGCTCTCTTCCTTGGTGGAAGCGAGCTCCGCAGCCGTGAGTACATGCACCTTGGGCTGCAGGTCCGATAGCGCT
Organism: Acidovorax facilis; assembly: GCA_964031875.1. Lineage (GTDB taxonomy): Bacteria > Pseudomonadota > Gammaproteobacteria > Burkholderiales > Burkholderiaceae_C > Acidovorax > Acidovorax facilis_A. Next base: position 42,772 of record CAXIRU010000098.1, on the reverse strand, counting down.
GCCTTGAGCCGGGCCACGATGTGCGGCTCGGGCTCCAGGAAGTTGTTCGGATGCGCAGCGGTGGCGGGCAGCGTGGCCATCAGTACCGCCCCCAGTCGAACGAACTGCTGGGCGAGCGGGTCACCACATGGCCCGCCGGCTGCGCTACCTCAGTGTCCGCACCGCCAAGGCTCACGGTGCCCTTGCTCAGGTCCACCAGGTACTGGTCAGCCCAGGCCGCACCGCGGCGCAGGTCCTCGGGCACGCTGGTGCCATATAAGCGCTTGAGCGCAATGGCCGCCACCGCACTGGGCAGGCTGCTGCCAAGAACCACGTCCACGGGCAGCGGCATCAGCACGCGATATCGCGGAAAAAGGTAGGTGTCGGCATGGCGGCTGGCCTGGTCGAGGGCGCCCTGCAGGCGCTCCACCGCAGCCGTGGCCACGCCGACCTGGTCAGCCGGCCAGTCGCTCGCATCCCCGCCCGTGGCCACCAGGCGCAGGAGCTCCGCATCGAGCACGGCATCCGGCGCGGCGCGCTGTGCCAGCTCGGTCCAGCCGCCCGTAGCGGCGGTGACCAGGTCGGGAATGAAAGCGTAGGCCGCCATGATCAGCGCAGGACGCGGATGATGTCGCCGGCTGCGGCCGCAGCGTCGCAGGCACGGCCAGATGCCACGCCGGCCGCCAGCGTGATCGCACGGCCCGTGGCATCGGACTGCACCTGGGCGCCTTGCGCGATCGCCGCGCCGGCCTCCACCAGGATCTCGCCGTGGGTGCTGATGCCAGCCTGCTCGCCAACTCCATAGTTGGCGTTGGGCACGCCCAAGGTGGCATCAGCTGCGGCCGCAGTGCCGGCAGCGAAGTTGGCGAAGCGGAAACGCGACAGCGCGGTGGTGGCCACGCGAGTGGTGGCCATGAGGATTTTTTCGGTCTGCATGGTGGTGGGTTGCTCCGTACCGGGTTAGTAGGGGATCAGCGTCACCAGGCCGCCCAGGCGCTTTGCCTGCGTGTCGGTCAGGTAGATGCTGTGGCTGACTTCGAAAAGGCGGCCGCTGTGACGGATGGGCACAGTGCCCACCACGTATTCGCGCTCCGTTTCTGGGTCAGGGGCCGTCGCCGTGGCTTGCGCGGCAGCTACTGCCAGGTCAGATGCCGCAGCTTGGTTGACCTGGAGCGCATCAGTGGCGGACGTCTGATCGCCGCCGCCAGCGCCCTGCGCTTGCTGTAGCGACGTTTGCCCGTCCTGGTGTGCATCGCCGCCCGATGCTCCCGTGTCTTGGGCGGTGGTGGTGGCGGGTGCCGCTGCGGGGGCAGCGGCCAGGCCAGTGCGTGGCTTGGCATTGGGTGCAGTCTTTCTTGCAGCCATGTCGCTCACCTCGTGCCAGTGACCAGGTAGCCTGCCTCGGCGCCGAGCAGGAACGGGCGGAAGATGTCCGTGTTGCGGATGATCTCCAGCTTGTTGTCTTCGGTGCGGGTGTCCACCACCGGGTTGCCCTTCTTGCGCAGCGTGTAGCCGAAGCTGGGCTCGTAGGCCGAGCGCAAAGGGGCTTCACCGGCTGCGCTGGGCGCACCAGGTGGCACATAGGCGAACACCATCGTGTTGCCCCACAGATCGACCGTAGCGCCCGCGTCGGTTGCGTAGACGCCCTTGCCGACAGAGATGTTCTCGATCTCGAAGATCTCGCGCAGGTCGGCCAGTTGCACCAGGCGCGAGCGGGTGTCGCTCAGAATGGCCTTGAGCTGGGGATGGCGTTTGAGCGCGCGCCAGGTGCCGTAGCCAATGGCCAGGGTGTTGGGTTCCTTGACGATCTTGGAGCGGATAGCCGCCTTGGCATCGTCCACCACGCCTTCAGGGTCGCTGTCGGCATTGGTAAATACATCGGTGCCGGACAACGCAATCTTGTTGCCTGCAGGGTAGTTGGCAGGGTTCTGCGTGATGCTTGCCACCATCGCCTCATGGCGCAGGCGAATCCCTTCAACCACCTGATTGGTGGCGTGGGCCTGCAGCGGAAACGCGGCTTCGGCTTCTTCCCGGTAGTCGATCGGGTATTCCAGATCGTGTTCGTCGAGCGCGATATCGACGCCATCGATGTCCGATGGGTTGATCCGGTTGGACTTTGCGCGCAGTGCACGCTCGGTGTTGTAGACCTTGAAGGCGTCCTTGCCGAACTTTGGAATCTTGCCGCCTTCCTTCTCCACCGTCACAAACGGCAGAAGCGTGGCACCGATGAAGGCAGCGTTGCTGTAGCCAACGGCCAGCGCGCTGAGGACGGGGTCCACCACGCGCAAATTGCTCAAACGTCCCATGTGTTTCTCCTTGGGGTATGGGGTCGATTACTTGGCGCGCATCACTGCGTGGGCCGCTGCGGCATAGGGGATGCCGTGTTGTTTGGCATGGGTGCGGATACGACCATCCAGTGCTACCCGCTCTGGGTCCGCGCCTTCGGCGAACTCCACGGGGGTTTGGGTGTCGGCGCCGGCTTGTGCCTGGCTGGCTGCACGGTCGCGGGTGGCTTGCTCGCCGAACTCCACGGCAGCGGGCAACGCCCTCAGCATCTCGCGGTACACCTGGTGCAGCGGCTTGCGGACATCGCCCTCGGCGAACTCCACGTCCGCAGGCAGGCCCTGCAGCTGGGCGCCAATGGCGGCGACCTTGGCGGTCATAGCGGCGGGGATGCGCGCCTCGCTGGCCAGGCTCTCCGCAAAGGCGACGTTGTCGGCCAAGACCTGTTCGGCCTGGCGCTTGGTCTGGGCGGCCTGCAGGTCGGCGATCTGCCGGGCCTGCGCCTCGTTCTGTGCGCGCAGCTGCGCGGCTTCTGCTTCGTTCACGGCGGACTCCTGTGGTGGGTGATCAGTGGTGGTGGCTGGGTCGGCAAAAGCGACCGGCAGGCCCTGCGCGGTGCGGCGTTGGTTGACCTCTTCTGCGGCGCTGAGCTCAAGCGCACGCACGTCGTAGCTGGGGATGACCTTGTCGGCCTCTTCCTGGCCGAACTTGGAGAGCACCCACTCGCGCAGGTTGCGGAACAGGTTGGCGGTGGTCATGGCGTCCCAGTCGCTGAAGGCCACGCCTTCCTGGAAGCACACACAGCCGTCGTCGGCCTCGGCAAACTCGGGATCGTCCAGGCCCTTCACGGCGGGAGGCTGCGCACCGAGGAACCCGATGTGGCGCAAATACCAGACACCGGGCACAGGGTTGCCGGCATCGGTGGGGCGGTAGAACTTGGCGCTGATGGTGCCGTAGCGGCCTGCACGCACCGCCTCGGCGAACTCGGGGGCTACCTTGTCCGCGGCGGCATACAAGCCGCGCTCGGTGGCGGTGAGGGAGACGGCCCAGCCCTGAGCGGGGGAATCAATCTTTGGATGACCCACCACCAGCGGGGCCTTGGAAAGCTTGGGGTCGTAGGCCTTCGCAATCGCCTGCAGGTCGGCCTCGGAGAACTCGATGGTCTCGCCCCGCACCGTGGTGTGGCGGCCGGGCTTGAAGATGTGGAGGGGCTTGGGGGTGACAGCGGCTTGGGGCATGGGCCGCACTGTCGCGCGGCAAGCCGGGGTGCGCTAAATCAAGCGCTTGAACGTTTTGAGGGGTGCCCTCGCGCACGCGAGGGGAAGGCTATTCGAGGGTCAAGCGACCTTGGCGGCGGCTGATGTCATCGGCATGCATGGCATCCATGATCTGGCGCACGCGGGTGGGGGTGAGGTTGTAAGCGCGGGCCAGCTCGTTGTAGTTGCGGCCACCAAAGCGCTCGTACATCTCGCGGTCGCGCAGGCTGGCCCGGTAGCGTACACCCTTGCCGAGGTAAAAGTTGCGCCCGCCTTCTTCAGCGCTCAAGCGCTCAGTCTGGCGCAAGGCGAGCGTGGCGAGCTTATGAAGGCGCTCGGGGGTGGGAGGCGTTTCTTCATCTTCCACCAGCTGCACAAAGAGCCATTCCGCAACCGTGCGCAGGTTTTCGGGGTACCCGGGGTCCAACTGCTGGTGCAGCGGCGCCAGTTGGCCCGCTTCAAGCACTGGGGCCTCCCCGCAGCTTCCAGGACTTCAGCGCCTCGATCAGGGTGTCGAGCTGCCGGCCATTCGCAAAGCCCAGCGCGCTGACATGGACAGTCCGCTCCACCCAGGCATTGAGGGCCTTTGCGCTGGTGTCGCGCACCAGGCCCTCGCGGCCGAGCTGGAGCCACATCGCCCACACCTTGCGCTCGCGCGGGCTGGCCGCTGCCTTGGCCTGCGCGAACTGGGCGGGCGTGCGGCGGTGGGCGGCCCGAGGCGTAGCGCCTGGCAGTCGGTCCACGAGGCTCTGCAGGTGGTCCCGCACGCGCTGCTGCTCAGTGGCCGTCATGTCCCTGCTGCTGCTCTTGCCTGCTGGCGCAGCCACCGTGCGGGTGAGGTTGCAGAGCAAGGCGCGGTAGTCGTCGTCCGTGAGCCGCAGCTTGGCCTTGAGGACGTGGATGGCCTGGATGTGGTTTGCCATTGCGCAATCTCCTATGACCAGTTCCAGAGGCCCACGAGGCTGCATGCCAGGTAGACCCAGTGCATGACGTGAAGCGGCCAGGCGCGTTGCCAGGCACTGACGATGATCCAGCCGATATTGCTGACGACGAAGGCAGCAAAGCCGCGCGCCGGTATCTCCGGCATGGTCGGCAGCGCCAACAGAATGGCGCCGAGGATGCCGAACATGGCGGCAAGCATGGAGACGACGAAAGCGTGTGTTTTCATAGTTTTGACTTCGATCTGTTTGAAGGGCCTCAGGGCCTGGGGGGCGGCAATCCCCCGCGAAAATGGTTTGGGATGATTTGGGAGGGGATTGCGGCCCTCCGTGGGGCTTATTCAGCCCTGGGGAAAAGTCCCGGTGTTCCGGTCACCGGGAAACCGACCATCTCAGCGCCACCCCATGGAGAGGGCGAGGAACCGTAGCGGGCCGCCCTGGGCAGGGTTCCCGGCACGGCGGTGCCGATGGCTGCGGTAGTTGTGTGGCACCCACCGCTTACCTCCGCGATTCAAGTGTCGTGCCAGCCCTTGCCGGCAGTCCAGTAGCGCAGGGCGGTGTGGCGGCCGTCCACCATGGCAATTCGGAGCTTGGTGATGCCCTCCGGGTCTGCCATGTCCACCAGCGCTTCGGCCGTGGCCTCAAAGGCGGTGAGGTCGATGGTGTCCAGATCGAATGCCAAAGCGAAGCGCCAGGCGCCCGTCTGGTTCACCTGCAACTGAACGGTTCGGCTCATGAGGGGGCTTTCGTGAACACCACACCATCGCGGCCCTTGCGCTTGCCGCAATGGGCCAGAAACGCGAGTAGCGCGTCCCCCTTGGCGTCCTGACCTTCGGCCTCTGGGACGCCGGGCACAAGCAGCTTGCCCTCGCTCGCGCCCATGCCGTGACGTGCAACGACTTCAAGCCGTCCTTTGAGGAACGCCTTCGGGCCTGAGGCGATCACGATGGCGCCGCTGCCGTCCGGGCCGTCAGGCGGCACCTTGTCACCGATCTCGATCAGTCCGCTGGCCCAGCACCAGGCAACCTGGGGCGTCATGTCGTAGTAGGTCTTGCAGCTGCAACGTGGGCAGGTCTTTTCAGTGCAGCCGCCAAAGCGCTTGGAAGGCATGTCGGTCCATTCAGACTCCATGCAGGCGTGGCGGCAACGCGTGCACTTCACAGCGACGTCGCGCGTCATGACACCCTCCAAACCCGGATGCCGGCTTCATCCATCTCGCTGCTGAACACCTTGCCAGTCGATTCCTTTTGCGCCTTCATGGCGGTGGTGAGCGACGACCTGGCATTCTTGGGCTGGCTGAACGAGTCGCCAACGGCCATCTTGCTCAGCAGCGGCGCCCAGTCCATGCCTTTGTTTCCACGGCCGGACATGGGGACACCCTTCTCGATGGCCACCGTGCTGATGTCCACCCAGTAGGGTCTGCTGCGCTTGGCGCGGCCTGTTGTAGGTGCTGCTGGCGTTGCTGGTGATGTCGGTTCTGCAGCATGGGGGGCAGTTGCCGCGCCCTTGCGACGTGCTGTCCTGCCCTCGGCCGGGTCCTGGCCTTTGCGCTCCAGCCAGGAATGCAAGGCGCTGGTAGGGAGCTGCGCAGCTGCTGCCGCTCCCAGGCTGTAGACGAGTTCACCTGTGGGCCTGTCCTCTTCGCGCTTGAGCAGATTGGCCTCCACGGCGTGCCGCAGCAGCGTGTGAACGTTGGCACGGCTGCAGTCGCACTTCACGGCGATGATGTCGGCGTCGAGCTGCTCGTCGGGGTTGGCCTGCAAGAACTGGATGACCTTCCAGGGGGCCGATCCTTCCTGCGGTGTGTAGGTGGCGGGCGTGCTCATACAGCCGCCATGTCCAGGCTGATGGCGACGTACTCACCCGTGGCGTCGTTGCGCTTGTAGAAGCGAACGTAGGGCTTGGTGCTGGCCGTCTGCATGCTGTCGGCAATCGCCTGCATGGCAGACAGCCATTTTTCGTCCTTGATGTCCACCCGGCGCAGGCTCAGTACGCGGCCCGTGTTGATCTTGCCTTCCTTGTCGGTCTGGAATGCATGGTTGACCATCACCTTGAGGTTGTCGTCGGCGCCTTGCGACCACTCGTGAACGCATTCATCGATCAGCGCCTTGGCGGCCATGAGCTGCTCGCCGAAGACGATCTTGTCTTGCATCTGGCGCACGAGCTTGTACGAGCCATCAAACGCCATGAGCGTGACGTTGCCCTTCTCGCCGCCGGTCTTCACGCCGTACTGCTCCATGCTGGTGGCCACCAGGGCGCCCACCTCTTGCATGGCATTGAGCTTGAACGCACGCAAGCCGGTTTGGTGCTGCTCTGCTGCCTTGCACAGGGTGGTCACCACGTCGTGGCGCAGCTTGTCGATGTCCTTGACCTTGGACTCTGGGATCAGGTTGCCGTTGGCGTCTTTCCAGTAGCCAGCGGGAGTGTCTTGGGTTGCCATGTGGCTCCTTTCAGTTGTGGGCGGCGCGGGTTGCCGCCGCGTCGGATTCGATGAAGTCGGCCAGCGTGCGGGCCAGCTCGACGGACTGGCGGGCGCAGCAGGGGTGGGCGACCGCTACCGAGGCATAAGCGCTGATCAGCGCCGCCAGGGCGATCTGGTGGTCTCCCCGCGCGCAGGCGGCTTGCGCCAGGGTCTCTGCAAGCTCTTTGATCGGAAGGGCATGCGCGGCGTGGGCCTGCGGGTGGAGTTGGGTCTGAGGGGCTGCGTTGGGCATGGTCGCTCTCACTCAATGAACTGCGCAAGAGCCGCCAGCGGGCGGGTTGGACAGGGCTGCGGACTGCTGCAGCAGCTCGCCCGCATAGCTCGCCATCGCCATGGCGACCTGGCCAACGGCATCGGCTGGCAGCTGCAGCGTGGTAACGCGGTGGACCATGCACAGGGCTTCGAGCACAACGAAGGTGTGCTGTGGACCGTCGAGCGCGCGGATGATGGTTTGGGCCATGGTTTCGGCCATCTGGCGGAACTGCTCGCGCTGCTGTACCGTGGGTTGTGTGGCTTGGGGCATCTTGGTCTCCTGATCAGCAGCGGTAGCCCACGCTCTGGATGCGTTGGTAGTCCAGGGCACCTGGGCGCAGCACCGGGCCCGGCAGCGGCTTGTAGTCGCCAAGCAGGACATTGATGCTGCGTGGCTCTGCCACCCTGGGCTGCACGTCGGTTTCTGGGGCTGCGGGAACATTCCGACGGCTGGCCGACCAGGTGCGGCTATCGCCCGTGCCGTGCGTCTGCAGGCGGTTCTCGTAGGTCAGGTACATGAGGCGCTTGCGCATCGCCAGCAGGCGCTCGGGCGTGGCGGGCTCGGCGCTCCAGGTTGCGTGCACCTCAGCGATGGACATGGGGCGCCCCGCATCGGCGAGCAACGCGACGATGGCGGTGTTGGCCCGGAGGTTGGTTGCGCGCTCGGACGGAGCGGCCGCCGTCTCTGCGGCGCTCAAAACGGCCACCCTCTGGCCTGCAGGTAGCCAGCCAGGCAACCCAGGAGGCCGGCGACCGCCAGCAGCTTCATGCCGCCAATGGCCATCTCAGCGATAGCACTGCGCGGCTTCGCGCCTGGCTCCGGGTCCAGGGCTCCCGGCGCGAAGTAGAAGCCACCGCGTGGCAATCTTTCAGTGTCGTGCCGTGCTGGCAGTTCCCGCACCTGCTGCGCAGCCAGCCACCGAGCGAACGGCTCGGCGTCAATGCTGGTGGCATCGGGGAACGTCGCTCTGGCAATCTGAGCGGCCGCCAGGCCGTCGGCATACAGGCCGCTGCGTTGCACCTTGGTGCCATCGCCGCGAGTGATGTTGAGCATGTAGGTTTGCATGATCAGCACCCCGCAATGACCTGGGCATCCACCTTGGGGAAGCCCACAGCGGCGGCAGCGTTGAGGGCGCGGCACACCAGGTTGTTGACGACCAGCGGATAGCACAGGCTCACGGCGTCGCTCGCACGCCCGCCTCGGGGAATGCTGATGAGGCGGGCGCGGATCGCGTCCAGAGCATCGGCCTCGAACACATCAGCCAGCTTCACGCCCGCGCGCTCCAGCTTGTGGGTGAGGTAGGCCTCCAGGTCGTTGTCCAGCGGCTCCATTTCGATCTGCTCGCAGCGCTGGACGATCTCACGCACTTCGGGATTGCGTTCGTCCAGCAGGGTGCGCAGCTCGGGTTGCCCGATCAGGGCCACGCCCAGCAGGCGGCGCAGACCGTCTTTCATCTCCATGAAGTTCTTGAGCTGCTTGAGCGTGTCCACTGGCATGCGGTGGGCCTCTTCGATCATCAGCAGGTGCGTGTATCCGGCCGTGCGGCTGGACTGCAGCAGGCCGTGGATCTGCGCGGCCCGGTCGTCGGGGTTGCTGCGGCGCGGCACGCTTGCGCCCAGGGCGCGGAACATGGCCGCCTCGATGTGGTTGGGCTGCATGGGGTTGTTGCCCGTGCTGGCGCTGTTGCGGGCCCGGGCATAGGGCTTGATGAGCACCACATTGCGCCGCTCTTCGCGGATGCGCTCTTCCAGGTCCTCGCGCAGGGTGGTCTTGCCGCTGCCCGACTCGCCAATGACAGCGATGAAGCCGTGGTGCTGGGCGGCTTCCCACAGCGCGGCGCGCACATACCGGCCGTGCTGGCTGGCAAACACATCGTCACGGCACTGGATGTCGTCCACGAACGGATTGCGCGGAATCTTGAAGTGCTTTTTGGCACCGGGCTTGAGGGTTTCGTTGCGAAGTAACATCTGCTCTTCCTCCTGGGTTTCGGTTGGTTCTGAGGCTGGGGGGACGGCCTCGGCGTGTTGCAAGCACTCCGGGGCCAACTTCTTTACGGGCAGCACCAGGCGGCGCAGGTGCGCCATGCCGGCGCCACGCTCCTTGAGGTACGCCACTACGCGCTGCCGCACTTCCTGGGCGTTGCGGGCTGGCCATTGGCCGTGCACCACCAGGCGGCTGGCAGCAGAGCGGGACAGGCCGGCAGCGCGCGCGAAGTCGCTACCAACGATGCCCAGCTCGGAAAGGATGGGCTGCAGGTTGGCAGTGCTCACAGGCCACCTCCAACCACACGCAGGCCTGCGCGCACCGTGAGCCGGGCGACCAGGGCATCCAGTTCGGTTTCCGGCACGCCATCGGGGTGCAGGCTCTTGAGCGTGCCGACGAGCTCGGGCGACATGACCACGCCCTTGCCCACCAAGGCCTTTGCTGCCTCGAAGTGCGTGAGCAGCTCGGGAGCGGCCTGGGCCATGCGGGCGCCGGCCTGCAGCTCGGTGCCGCGGCGGGGCAGCACGATGGCAGCGGGCAGGTCTTCGAGGTGCGCGTACGGGTCGTGCTTGCCGCCAAACGGCAGCGCCTTGGCCTTGCGCGCAGCAGCAGCAGCCTCGTCGGTCTCGGTGCCCGTGGCCAGACGCTCAACCGCCTTGCGGTTGGTGACCGCGTTGGTGTCGGGCAGCGCCTTGTGCTCGCGGCCGATGTGGGCGGCGTCGGCGCGGAAGCCGTGAGCGCCCTCCTTGACCTCGGGCACGGGCACCAGCACTTCCTGGCCCTGAGCGTCGTGCTGCACCACGTAAGCCGTGGTGGTGTCGAAGGGGTTGTGAGTGATCTCGATCTTCTCGCCGACCAGCACGCCTGGCACGTCCCGTACGTCCCATTCGCGGCCGTCGAAACGCACGGTCAGGGTGCGCAGCACCTTGGGCGTTGCAGGCTCATGCGTCAGCAACTGGCGGGCCAGTGCCGCATCGACCAGGCGCAATTGGGCCTGCGTGATCTCCAGCCACTTCGCCCAGCGCGGCATGCCGTGGCGGCGATGCACGCGCGTGCTGTTGTACCAGCGCATCCACTGGCCGGCCTTTTCGTTGATCCACTCGATGCTAGGCACGTGGGTGAATTTGAAGCCGCTTTCAAACGAGGTCTCCACGATGTTGTGGGCGTTCTCGACCTGCCCCTTTGCGCGTGGGTTGCCGGCCTCGTTCACGATCAGCGTGATCTGCAGGCGGCGCACCAGATTCTTGAAGGCTCCACCGGCACCGCTGCCCGGGTCCACCATGAGATGGAAGGGCACGCCGTACATCTGCTGCTCTGGCCGCTGTGCAATGGCGGCCAACAGCAGCTCGGCCGTGTTCGCCATGCTCTCGCCACCTTGCAGGTACAGAACGAAGATGCTGCCGCTGGTGTGGTCGGTGATGACGCCGCGCAGCAGGCGCTGGCGCTTGATCTTCTCGAAGTTCTCGGGCTTGTTTTTGTAGTACACGCCGGGGGGCATGTCTTGCATGCCAGCCTGGCCTTCGCCAGGCACGTAGAACAGCGTGCTGATGGAGAAGTCTTCCTGCCACACGTCGTTGGGGTGGTCGCTGGCCAGCGGCTGCACAGGGTCGGTCTGGCGCAGTTGTTCGGGGTGCAGTGCATAGGCGCGCAGCGCGCGGGCGCAGGCGCTTTCGGAGAGCTGGCGCGTCTCGCCCGTGTCCAGGTCTACGGCGCTCGCGAACAAGGGGTTCTCCTTGCGCAGCTGCACCAAGGACAGGCGCAGCGCCTGGATGCTCTTGTCGTTGGCGCGGTAGCCTTCCATCATCTGCGCAGACAGGCGCTGCGCGTCAGCCAGGCTGAGCGTGGTCTTGCCGGCATCGGCCCGGCGCTTGCGGTCTGGTTTCACGGCTACCTCCTTCAGATTGCGCATGAGCGTGGCGCGTGACATGCCCAGGTGCAGGCACGCGGCGGCGTAGACGGCCCCTTTGCCGCCATGGCCTGCGGCCTCGGCGCGGCGCTGCACGTCCATCAAGGCTTCGATCAGTGCGGGACTCATGGGCGCGCGGGCTCAGTTCGGCTTTGCCTTGGTGGCGGTGGCCGTCTTCGAGTCCTGGGCGCCGGCCCACTTCTCCCATTCGGGACTACCGCCAACATCCTTCAGGGTGAATTCATCACGCAGGGTTTCCAGCTCACCGATGAGCTGGCCGACCATGCCGGCCATGTACAGGCTCTGGTCCACCTCGCAGTTGTTGAGCGCGATGAGCATGCGGCGGTAGTCGCCCTGCAGCAGGCCGAGTGCTCCGGCCTGGATGTCAGCCGCCTCGCGCTGGGTGCGCTTGAGTTCCTCGGACGGAGGCATGCGCTTGATCTGGCGCACTTCCTCGTGCAACTCGGTATTGACGGCCTCCTGCCGGTCAGCGCGGGCTTTCTGCTTTTCGGCCTCGCCGCGGGCCTTGCGGACCGCCGCGCGCAGTTCCTTAACGGACATACCGCCCAGGTCATCCAGCGCCAGTTCTCCAGTCTGGCCCAGCTCTGTCAGGTCTTCGAGCTGCCCGTCGTCCAGTGGCAGGAGCTCCACCAGCTTTTTGATGCCCGCTTTCTCCAAATGCGTCCCCGAGGACGCATTGGCGAATCGCCGCGTCACATTCATATACCGCTGTGCCGTCACCGGAACCATGCCCAGCCGCTCCAGCGCAGGCAGGAACTGGCCACGCGCGCAGGATTCTTTGAGCAGCAGCAGGTAGCCGCCGAGCTCAAAGATTGTCATTCCCATGCGACGGATGGCGTCCTGCGCTGAGTTCTCCAGCACAGCCGGGTCTGTCGAGCCGTTGTAGTTGAGCTGCAGCGCCAGGGCCGCGACGCGCTCGTTCTGCTGGGTGAGCGCCAAGGCCATGGCGCCTTCATCCTTGCGCATCTGCGCCATAGCGCCCGCCAATTTCTGTTCGTCCACCTGGGTTTCGGCGGCTTCTGGTTGTGCTGTCTTGGGTGTGCGTGCCATGGGTGCGGTCAGTCAGGGTTGCGGGTAAATCGGTTGCGGGCTTCGTCCACGCGGCGCTGGGCGGCGTCGATGGCGCTGAAGACCTTGATGGACTGTTGGGGCAGCCGCGGCGTGAGGCGCCAGTTGCCCGTGGCGTCGTCGCGCTCGGCCAGTCCTTGGGTGCGCAGGTTGTCCAGGTCACGGGTGATCTGTGGCGGCGTAGCGCCCAGCATCTCGGCCAGACGCGAAGGCGGGTAGCCGTGCACCACGTCGCTGAAAAGGGCGAGGGTCAGCTGCAGGATGCGTTGCTGCGCCGCGTTGGTGTAGTCGGTGGCGCGGGTCATCGCATCGTCCCGTTGTCGATGGCAGCGAGCAGCGTGCGCAGGCCCATGCCCCAGGTGCGGCGCACCTCTGGAAGGCCACGCTCAGAGCGGGCGCGTTCGACTACGCGTGCAAAGTCCCCGACTTCCATGGGGCCAATGTGAAGCCCGGGGAAATGGCGCTGGGGGCCGCGGCGGGCATTGCGGCAGGTGGTGGCCAGCATGGGCGCGTAGTAGGTGTATGCGGCAACGCGAGCCAGCACCTTGCCGTCGACCTCACGACCTCCGATTGCCTTCTTGACGACCGCGAGCATGAGCGCCTGGCGCACAGCGGTGAGCGGAATGGTCTTAGCGCTCATGCCGTGGCTACTGCAGAGGTGGTGACCTTGCTACGGCGGAGCGGCGCTTTCTGCGGGGTGGCGGGCCACAGCACCGTGATGGGGTGGCCGGTGATCTTGCTGATGCGCTCGGCGATGTGGGCGGATTTCGCACGGCCGTTGATGACGTGCGAAACCATGGAGCGGGAGACACCAAGCGCTTCGGCGATGGCTGCGGGCGTGGTGCCTTTCATCCGTATTGCAGCCTTGATCTGTTCTGCGTGCATGTCTGTTACCCTTCGATTCAACTTGTTGAGCTATCCGCAGAAAATTGCTGCGTTGAGTCGAATTATGGGTGTCCATATGAACACCTGTCAACATCTTTTGGTGTCCAAATGAGCTTTGAAGAACGACTTAAGGAAGAACGGGAGCGACTCGGACTGAGCCAGGAAAAAATGGGCTTGTTCGGCGGAGTTCAGAAGCGCGCGCAGATCCATTACGAACAAGGCGAACGCGCTCCAGATTCGAGCTACTTGGGGGCCATCGCCACAGCAGGCGTTGACGTGCTCTACGTGCTGACCGGGTCCAGAGCACCTGTCATTCCTGCTATGGATGCGGCCGAGCGCCTCTTGGTCGACAACTACAGACGCTGCACCGATGATGGCAAGGCACATCTTTTGCAGACCTCGACCTTGCTCGTGGCAGGACTCGCTACAGGCGTCAAAGCAACACGGCGCAAGGCTGTAGCAGAACAGCCTGCCGGTGTTGCCATCGGCAATATGCATAACACCGCACCGGGCGGTGTCCAGGTCGGCTACGCGGGGGGCAAAGTTTCAATCAAGAAAGGGAGATAGCCGTTGGGTGAGATTCCAAAGCAGCTCTTGGCATGGATTGCCAAACTGCTACCAAAACAACAAAACGAGGGAGCTGGAGCGGTGCAAGTTGGCAGGGTTGGAGGCGACGTGGTCAGCAACGTCACCATCGTCAACATTTCGCACTCGCAATTCAGCAACACAAAGCCTGCCACCATAGCGACCGCAGAACAGCGTGAGGTCCTGAGCTTGATCCGTGGACTTCGAAACAAGGAGTCCGTCTTCTTGTTCATGGAGAAGCACTTCGGCACGCGCATGGTCATCGACCTGCAGCCCAGGCAACTGATACGGGTCAAGCGCTATGTGGAGGCAATCAATCGTCGAATGAAGGGAGAGGTCACATGACGAGAAAAATCATCGTGGTTGCAGTGGCATTGCTTGCGACGCAAGCCTGGGCCGTCAACAAATGCACGGGGCCAGATGGCAAGGTGAGTTATCAGGCCGCGCCGTGCTCAGCGGCTGCCTCTGGCGAGGCATTGAAGTTGCAGCCCGTGCCTGAGAGTGCGCCCGAGGACGTGCAGTTCAACAACGCTGTGTCGCAAGGACGGGTGATGGTTGGAATGAGCGCAACACAAGTGCGGCGCGCATGGGGAACGCCAACCAAGGTGAATGCATCTGTGGGCTCCTACGGTAGGCACGAGCAATGGATTTACAACAGAGGCGGTTTCGTCTCGCAGTACGTCTATGTGCAAAACGGCGTCGTGAGCAGCATCCAATCGCCCGAGTGAAGTGCGAGATTAGCGGGATTCAGCACCGCGAGTTTGTCGCCGATAGACGGCGCGGCCAGCTGGGTTGAAGTTCAAATGGAGAAGAGGAAACTACGATGACTGACAGGAAAACACCGCCGCCACCGCCCCCTCCGCCGCCACCACCACCACCCCCGCCTTCGCGAAGGGATGACTCCCCCTCTTTTGGTGAAGGCGACGGCGGAGCCATCTACTTCACGCCACCGCCGCCGGCACCACCGCGCCCAAAATAGGCGACAACTGCCACAATTGACGGCATGAACGCTCATCCCAGTCCTGCGGATATCGAAGCTCGCGCTGACGCCCTTTGGGCTCAGCGCTGCAGCGCGCTGCACCGGGCTTGGGTGCAGGTTCGCTATCACCGGCGTCGCATGCGGTTTTTTGACCTGGTGGACAAGCTGACAAAGTCCGCCACGGTCGTTTTGGGTGCGTCGCTGCTGGGTGAATGGTTGAAGGGGTTCCAGCCCTTGGTGGCATCGGCAATTGCTTCGCTGGGGCTACTGGCATTGGTTTTCGGCTACGGTGATCGCAAACAGTCGCACAAGGAATTAGCGGAGCAAGCCTCAGCATTGGTGGCTGCGATCGAGCTGGTGCCCGCTGGTGAGCTTGAGCCACGCCACACCGCCACTTGGAGCGCAGACTATGCGCGAATGTGCGCAAAGGCACCCCCTCAACTCAAGACGTTGAGCTTGATCTGTGAAGGCGAGCAGGCCTCTGCCGATGGGTTCCCGGACCATGTTGCGCCTCCCCCCTTTTGGCGTCGGTGCCTTGCCGATTTCAAGAACTGAGACGGGGCGCGGTCCTGGCGCCTGGCGTTGATGACGCTCGTTTTTCAAGCGCTTTAGTTTTCGACTTCGCGCGCGCGCGGCACATTGCCGTGCATGGAAGCAACCACCCGCATCGCAATCGCCGCCCTGGCCCTGTCGGCCACGGGCATGGTCTACATCGCCCAGCGCGAGGGCTACAGCGAAAAGGCCTATCCTGACCCTGTCCACGGCACGAAAGTGCCCTCGGTGGGCTTTGGCGCCACCACAGGCGTGCAGATGGGCGACACGATGCCGCCCGTTCGCGCACTGGTGCGCCTGCGGGCCGACGCCAGCGAGTTCGAGCTCGGCCTAAAGCGCTGCCTCACCACGCCGCTCCATCAGCGCGAGTGGGATGCCTTCGTAGGCCTGGCCTACAACGTGGGCGTTACCCCAGTTTGCAAGAACAACGACCGCACCGGCCCCAGCACCATCGTGCGGCGGCTGGAAGCTGGCGACCATGCAGGCGCATGCGAGGCCATCCTGCTGTACGACCGAGCCGGCCCGGTCAACAAGCCTCAGGACCGCTGCAGCCACCCGGACAACCGCACGTGCCGCGGCGTTTGGACTGACCGCCAGGCGCTGCGCGGCATGTGCCTCGGTGAGTCCACCAAATGAGCACCCGCCTCATCGCCTATGGCGTGGTGATCTGCGCTTGCATCGTCGGCGCTAAGGCCTTGCAGTCCCACCTGATTGCCACAGGAGACGCCCGCGGCGCGGCCCGCGTACAAACGCAGTGGAACACCCATGAAGCCGAGCGGAGCGCGGCCACCGCGCGCGACAACGCCAACAAATTCCGCAATGCCGAAAGGACCGCCCATGAAGACCAGCAACGCACTGTTGCGCGCCTTGACCGCGATGCTGCTGCTGCCAGCACTGTGCGCGGGCTGCGCGCTGAAATCGACCGGCTCAACCAGCGCGCCAATCCCTACCCTGCAGGAGATGCCGGCGCTGCCGCCTGCGCTCGCGATGCCACCACCGTCCGAGAGCTTTTCGGAGACAGCACGCAAGCGTACTCAGACCTGGCGGCAGTTGCTGACGGGCTCAGAGACCAGGTGATCGGGCTGCAGGACTTTGCCCGCAACGTGTGCCGTGCGGGTTCAGGCCCTGCGGCGATTCCTTCCCCATCACCAGAGGCGCCAGACGCCCGGCAGCGCAATGATCTTTGAGCTAACCCTTGGCAACGTCATCACGGTGGCGGCCCTTTTCATTGCTGCGCTGTGGGCGTTGGTTAAGGTGATTTCCATCCAGCAGGACCGGCACCTTGGCGAGCGCTTCAAAGCCCTCGACGAGACCATGAAGGGCATCGCGGAATCGCAGGGTAAGAACGCGACCGCCACGCTGGAACTGGAGCGCGAGTTCCGCAAGCACCAGGCCGAGGCGGCGCGCGAGTTCGTGCGCCGCGATGACTTCATCAGGCACGTGGGAATCATTGAGACGCGCATTGACAACTTCGCGTTGCGCATGGAGCGCGCGCTGCACGAGATCAGTACCGATAGGGGAACCAAATGAGCATTGACCTGGCCAAAATCCGCCGCGAGGGCATGCGGTGGCACCTTCTGCAGGCATTGGAGCTGAGCCGCCCGGATGGCATCTACACCGAGTTGCTGCTCGACGTGGTGCGCTCGGTGCATCCCGATGCGACGCACAAGGAAGTGCGCCTGAACCTGGACTACCTGGAAGAGCGCGAGTTGGTGCGCATCGCCAAGGACCCAAGAGATCGGTGGATGGTCGGCCTTACTCGCACAGGTATTGAGTTCGTCGAATACACCATCGACGCACAGCCTGGCATCACGCGTCCCAAGATCACGCAGGCGTAAGCAATGGCTCCGCGTAGCAAGGTGCATCTGTTGCCCCCTGAGTTGAAGGAATGGCTCGACGCCGAACTGGTGCGCCGTGGTTTTGGCGACTATGTGCAGTTGGCGGCCGATCTAAAAGCACGCGGCGCGGAAGTCTCCAAGTCCGCGCTGCAGCGCTACGGGTCGCCCTTCGAGCAGCGCATGGCCCAGCTCAAGATGGCCAGTGAGCAGGCCCGTGCGCTGGTGGACGCAGCACCCGACGAGGAAGACAAGCTGGGCGCGGCTGTGGTGCGCATGACGCAGGAGAAGATTTTCAATCTGCTCATGGACTTGGACATCAAGGCCGACGACGTCGATGTCAACAAGCTGTTCAAGAACGCCGCTGAGATCGGAAAGGCCTCGGTCACACAGAAGAAATTCAGCGCCGAGGTGCGCCAGCAGATCGAGCGAGCCGCGCGAGAAAAGGCCCTCGCTGATGCCGCGCAGCAGGCTGGGGAGACGGGCAGGAAGCACGGTCTTTCAGACGAAGGTGTCGAGGCAATGCGGATTGCCATCCAGGGGCGGCTGTGATGCAACAGACCCCGGTCGCCCAGGCCACGCGCATCCTGATGCAGTACCAGGTGGACTGGATTGCGGACAAGTCGCAAGTCAAGATCATGGAAAAGTCGCGACGCATCGGCATCAGCTATGCCGAGGCGGCGGACGACGTGCTCTATGCGGCCAGCGCGAGCGGGGCGAACGTCTACTACATCTCCTACAACAAGGAGATGACCCAGGGCTTCATTCAGGATTGCGCCACCTGGGCCCGGGCGTTCAACGCTGCGGCCGGTCAGATCGAAGAGTCGGTGATCGAGGAAGAGGACAAACAGATCCTCACCTTCACCATCAAGTTCGACAGCGGCCACATGATCCAGGCCTTTACCAGCAGCCCGCGCAACCTGCGTTCCAAGGGCCGGCCTGGTGAGCGCCTCGTGGTGGACGAAGCGGCGTTCCTGGACGACATCAAGGAGGTGCTCAAAGCTGCCATGGCCATGACCATGTGGGGCGGGCAAATCCGCATCATCAGTACCCATGACGGCGACGGCAATGCGTTCAACGAGTTGATCACGGACACGCGCGCGGGCAAGTTCCCCTACAGCGTGCACCGTGTGGACCTGGACGACGCGCTGCGCGACGGGCTCTATCGCAAGATCTGCGCGGTGACGGGTCAGACCTGGTCGCCAGAGGCTGAAGCCGAGTGGCGGCAGACCATGGTGAACCGATACAAGCCCAACGAGGATGAAGAACTGTTCTGCATCCCCGCGAAGGGGGGCGGTGTTTGGCTGAGCCGCGCGCTGATCGAGGCGCGCATGCAACCGGCCCCGGTGATCCGCTTCACCGGCTCGGTGGAGTTCAACAACGCCCGGCCCGACCTGCGCGAGCGTGAGATGCAGGATTGGATTGATGAGCACTTGAAGCCGCTGCTCAAGTTCGTGCCCGAGCTGCGCCACGCGCTGGGCATGGACTTCGGCCGATCTGGTGACTTGTCCTGCATCGCGCCGGCCGAGATCGCCGCGAATCTGCGCGTGCGCATCCCATTCCTGGTAGAGCTCAAGAACGTGCCCTACAACCAGCAGCTGCAGGTGCTCTATGCGATCGCCGATGCATTGCCGCGACTTTCGGGCATGGTGATCGACAGCCGAGGCAATGGCAGCTACATCGGCGAAGCGGCGTTCGACAAGTATGGGTCGGTGGTGGAGCGCTTGATGCCCACCGAGGGCTGGTACCGGGACAACATGCCGCCGTACAAGGCCGCTTTTGAGGACGACACCATCACGGTGCCCAAGCACGACGGCTTGCTCCAGTCGCACAGGGCAATACGCCTGGTGCGCGGCGTGCCGCGCATGCCCGAGGGCAAGACCGCTGATGGTGGCCACGGCGATAACGCCATGGCGTGCGTCTATGCCCATGCCGCCACACGCATGAACTTCGGCCCGGTACATGCCGCCAGCCGCCCCCGCCGCAGCGGGCTATCCCTTGAAGGCTATTGAGCACCATGTCCAAAGGCATTTACGTTTCCCCCACCGAGTTCGTCCCCTTTGGCGATTCGCGCCAGCAAGGCAGGAGCCTCTCGCAGCAGATCGCCACGCGCGATCGCAGCATGGACATGTCGTTCGGCTTCATCCTGCCGAACCCAGACCCCATCCTCAAGCGCCAGGGCAAGGACATCAGCGTTTACCGCGACATGCGCAGTCGTGCGTCGGTGGGCGGCCCCATCCGGCGCCGTAAAGCCGCCGTCAAAGCCCTTGAATGGCGCGTGGAGCGGGGCAAGGCAAGTGCTCGGGTCACTCGGCTGGCGAATGACTTGCTGGCGTCCTATGACATGGACCGGCTGTTGAACGAGATCACCGATGCGGTGCTGTTCGGCTACCAGCCGCTGGAGCTGGTGTGGGGGCCGTTCAACGGAGCTGTTGCGCCCGTGGAAGTGATCGCCAAGCCGCAGGAGTGGTTCTTTTTCGACAACGACGCACAGCTGCGGTTTCGCAGCCGCCAGGCGCCGCTTGTAGGCGAAGAGCTGGAGCCACGCAAGTTCCTGCTTGCCCGCCAGGAGGCGAGCTACGCGAACCCCTACGGCTTTGCTGACCTGTCCATGTGCTTTTGGGCGGACACCTTTATGCGCGGTGGCCTCAAGTTCTGGGTGACCTTCACCGAAAAGTACGGCACGCCGTGGCTCGTGGGCAAGCAGCCCCGCGGGACGCCGGGCCCGGAGGTGGATAGCCTGCTGGACAAGCTGGAGGCCATGATCCAGGACGCGGTGGCGGCCATCCCCGATGACTCCAGCATCGAGATCGTGGAGGCCGGCGACAAGGGGGCCAGCGCAGACTTGTACGAGCGGCTGCTCATGTACTGCCGCTCTGAGATCAACATCGCGCTGCTCGGGCAGAACCAAAGCACTGAGGCGAGCGCGAACAAGGCCAGCGCCTCGGCCGGACTTGAGGTCACAAAGACCATCCGCGATGGGGACGGCAGGCTGACCGCTGCCACCGTCAACCAGCTGCTGCGCTGGGTGACCGATTTGCACGACGGCGAACAGGCACCAGCGCCGACCTTCGAGCTGTTCGAGGAAGAGGATGTCAACACGGCCCAGGCCGAACGGGATGACACGCTGAGCAAGGCCGGTGTGAAGTTCACCCCTGTGTATTGGAAGCGGGTCTACCAGTTGCAGGACGGGGATATCGACGAGGCGCCACCGCCTGCACCGCCAGCGCTTGCAGCGGCTGGTGGCGCGCTGCCTGGCACCGTGGTTGAGTTCGCCGAGGGCGCTGTGCTTGACGCTGTGTCTGCTCGCGAGCTGGGCGCAGCTGGTGCCCCAGTGTTCGGCGCCTGGCTGCGCGAGCTGCGGGCGCTGGTGGACGTGCATTCCGACCCGCAGGAACTGCAGGAAGCGCTCTTGCAGGCCTACAGCGAGCTGCCCACCGCCGAACTCACGGAACTGATGGCGCTGGCCTTCGAGCTGGCGCACCTGCAGGGGCGCGACCATACAGCGCAGGAGGCCGCCCGTGGCTGAGATCGGGCGCGAGGCGCGCGAGACGATCGCAGGGGCGCGGCAGCAGTTCCAGGAGCAGATCGAGTTTTTCCGGCGCAAGCTGAACCTGCCCACTGAGACCTGGCAGGACGTGCAGCGCGCGGCGCATGACCGCGCGTTCATGGTGGCGGGCGCCGCCAAAGCCGACCTGCTCTATGACCTGCGCAAGGCGGTGGACGAAGCGGTCAAGGGCGGCAGCATCGGTGAGTTTCGCAAGAGCTTTGCAGACATCGTGGCCAAGCACGGGTGGACTGGCTGGACCGGTGAGGGCAGCGCGGCCGGCGAAGCCTGGCGCACGCGCGTGATCTACCAGACCAACCTGAAGACCTCCTATGCAGCCGGGCGCCGCGCGCAGCTGCTGGACCCCGACCTGGTCAAGCGCCGCCCGTTCTGGCGGTACCGGCACCGCGATGGCGTAGCCCACCCTCGGCCGCAGCATCTGCGCTGGGGCGCAATGCGGCTCACGCTGCGCTATGACCATCCATTCTGGGTGAGCCACTTTCCGCCCAATGGCTGGGGCTGCGGTTGCGATGTGCAGGCGGTGGCGGCGCCTGGTGATGGAGATGCCACCGAGCCGCCAGATGGCTGGGATGACATCGACCCGGCAACGGATGCGCCGATCGGCATTGATCGGGGCTGGGACTACGCGCCAGGCGCGGCCACCGATACCGAGCTGCGCACCTTCGTGCAAGACAAGCTCATCAGCTACCCGCCGGCCATCAGCAAAGCGCTGTCGGGCGACGTCAATCGGTACATCAACGCCGAAGAAAAGGTGCCCGATTTCGTGCGCTCGGTGCTGGGCGATCGGCAGCGCAAAGAGCCGCTGTGGCTGGGCTTTGTGGAGCGGCCCGAGTGGGTGGGGCCGCACGCCGGCACCGACGTGAGCGGCTACACGATCTTGCTGCCGGCCGAGGCGCCGCGCCATGTGCAGGCATCGCACCGATTCGACGGTGGAACGCAGCGGCCGGCGACGCCTGAGGACTTCACCAGGCTGGAATCCACCGTCAACGACTACGACACCATGCGCCCGGGCGAGAAGTCGCGCAATGGGCACCCCACGGTGGTGGCAACAAAGGCCATTGAGGGCGAAACGTTCAGGGCGGTGTGGGAAGTGCTGGCGGGAAAGCGCAATCGGGCGCTGCAGCTGGTGTCGCTGGTCATCAAGACCAAATAAAGGCCTTGCCCCCCGGCCAAAACGTCCGAAACGAACCGCTGGAACCAGCGGGAGCCGATACAGGCAAGGCAACGCGATTGTACCGAGCAGGAGGAAACATGGCTCAGATCATTGAATTGACCGACCGCAGCGGCCTGGACTACCTCCATGGCCTGGTCGCCCGGGCAAAGAACATGCGACCGGTGCTGCTGGAGATCGGCGAGGACATGGCCGAGTCGACAAAGCAGCGGTTTTCTACCGCGACGTCGCCGGACGGCACGGCCTGGGCCCCGAACAGCGCGGTGACCTTGGCCCGCTACAGCTCGAATTTCGCTCGAAAGAAAGATGGCGAGTTCACGAAACGCAGCGCCGCCAAGTTGGCCAATAAAAAGCCCGGTACCGGCGAGACCCGGGCACTCGGCACAACGATCAACTACCAGGTGCAGGGCGATGACGCGGTGGCGATCGGAAGTCCCATGGTTTACGCGGGCACGTTTCACTATGGGGCGAAGTCGGGCGAGTTCGGCTTTGGCTTCTACGTGACGCGCGAGGGCAGTTTTCCGCTGCCTTGGGGTGATATCCCGGCGCGGCCGTTTCTGGGCGCGTCAGAGGATGACAAGGCCAACATCGTGCGCTTGGTGCAGAGCTATCTGCTGTCGGACTAGCGGTGCTTTTCAACCTGCAAGCGGTTGAGTTCACTTCCAAGTGTCCAGAAATCGGTCAGCTTTCTTTTGTACGCTATGTTTCGTCGCACTGCCGCTGGTTCTAAGGCATTGACACTCACCAAACGCTGCAGGGCCTCCGAAAGTTTAGTCAGTGCTGCAGCAGCTTCAGGAAAGCCTATTTGGGTTGGAATTGCGTTGAGTCCGAGCTTACGAGTGCGGCCAGTCTTTTCATCGACCACGCGTGTGTGTGCAGGATTGCCATACCCTCCATGCCTCTCGCGTGAGGTGATCTCCTGACCGTGCGGCCTTGTGACAACTTCCAAAGTCCAAACATGGCCATGGGCAAGCGCATCGCGCAGCACATAAAGCTCTTCCACTTCGTCAAGTAGCGTTTGAGGGAAAGATGGGTCAAGAAGCCGGAGATACGAAATGGTGTTGCGCTCTTCGAAGTTGTTCTTTCGTTCCACTTTTGTGTCACGCCTACGCACGTGCGACGCTCGTGCTACCAACGACTCAAAGGTCAGCACCGTCAGCATAAGGATTGCGGCGCAGTATCCGTTCTCTTTCTCCGGAACCAGGTCCCCCAAATCTTTTATTCCCGCATCCGCAACTTTTGCAACGAGATCAGCGATAGGCTGTTGCAGCGCGCCTGAGAAGACAGTGACCATGTCACCGAGGTCTGTCCGAGTGTTGGCTTCGTCCATGTGAATGGCTCCTAAATTGGCCCTTCACGGTACGGCAGAGGCTGTTTCCCTGCAAGAAATAGATTTTCACTTTCCTGGCCCACCTTGCCCCACATCAACCCGGATTGGCCCGTTTATCTCGTCACTGCAGGTGTCTTTATCTCACTCCCTTTCATGCTGCTGCTCAACCCTGGCAGCGTGGGCCTGCAGGCCTATGGCGATGATCATCCGGTGGCGCACACGGTTGAGAACGGCTCACCCGACGCGCGCTATGCCATTGCCGAGTCGACGGCGCAGGGCTGGCGGGTGGAGCACTTCACGGTGCCCTACGATCAAGAATCCATGGCAGTGCTGGCGGGGCAGCGCGGCCGGCCCGAATGGGCCCACGCATTGCGCACCGGCCGCATGCCGACGTAAGGCCTGCCGGTTGTCAACCGTGGATGGCGCGCGAATCGCCAGGTGCCTGCGCCCGATCGTTCATCCCATAGTCACGCACCACGGCCGCCACACGAAGCCGGTAGTCGGCAAACACATGGTCGCGCCCAGCCGCCTGGGTGCTGCGGTGTGCCTCCTGCTGGCGCCAGCGGGCCACCGCCTCGTCGTCACGCCAGAAGGACAGGGACAGCAGCTTGCCCGGCATGGCCAGGCTCTCGAAGCGCTCGATGGAGACGAAACCGTCGATCTGCGCGAGCAGGGGCTTCAAGGCGGCAGCCGCATCCAAGTAGGCGCTGCGCTGGCCGGGCGCAGGGGTGACCTCGAAGATCACCGCCATCATGGCGTCGCCCCCTGCGGGTGGGCCGGCAGGCCCAGCGTGCCTTCCACACCCTGGGTGAACGTGCGCTCCTCGCGCAGGATGAAGCGCTTTTCCTGCGCGAAGGCGAAGTTGGCGCGGCCCTCGGCGTCGCTGCGCAGCCGCGCACGGTAGGCCTCGTAGGCGGCCAGCGAGTCGAAGCCGATCAGGCCCCATGCCTCGCAGTTGCTGCCCTCATGGGGCAGGAAGTAGCCCAGCAGGTGGCCGCCGCAGCGGGGAATGATCTGGCCCCAGCGCCGCGCGTACTCGGCAAAGCTGTCGCGCTGGAAGGGGTCGATCTCGTAGCGGATGAAACAGGTGATCATGGAATGCAAAGCCTCGTGTTGGAACAGGCTTCACGATAGGCGCTTGACCGCCCCGGATGCTTCGCCCACCATCGAAGCATCGTGACCAAGTTCGCCCTGCCGCCCCCGCTCTCCGCATGAAGACCCTTCTGCTGTTCATCGCCACCGCGCTGGCCGAGATCGTGGGCTGCTACCTGCCCTACCTGTGGCTCAAGCAGGGCAAGCCCATGTGGCTGCTGCTGCCCGCAGCCGCCAGCCTGGCGCTGTTCGCCTGGCTGCTGACCCTGCACGACACGACGGCCGCCGGGCGGGTGTATGCCGCCTATGGCGGCGTCTACATCGGCGTGGCGCTGGCCTGGCTCTGGGCGGTGGACCAGATCCGCCCCACGGCCTGGGACATTGCCGGTGTGGCCGTGGCGCTGTGCGGCATGGCTATCATCATGTCCCAGCCAGCGCGCTGAGACCCTACTCCGAGGTTTTCGGCTTGGCGGTCTTGACTGCCGCCTTGGGCCGCACATGGGCCGAGCGCGGGCTGCGCAGGGTGTCGGCATCCAGGATCAGCCGGCCCTGGATGCGCCCCTTCATGCGCTTGACACTGCTGGCGGCGTCCTGCATGTGGCGCGCCATCAGCGTGCGCACGGTCTCCACGTCGCGCGCCCGCGCCGCCTGCACGATCTCGCGGTGGAAGTTGGCGTTGACCTCGCCGAAGCGCCGGTGCTCGGCCTTGGGCGTGCGGTTGCCGTAGACGATGAGCTGGCGCAGCATCTCGTTGATCAGCTCGCAATTGAAGCGCAGGAAGGGGTTCGGGTTGGCCGCAGCCAGGATGTCGTGGAAGTTCACGTCCTCGCGCCGCTGGCTGAGCATGTCCTCGCTGCTCGATGCCGGGTCGCAGCACGCGATGGAATGCTCCAGCGCCTCGAAATCGGCCTCGGTCAGGTGCGGCACGGCGCCGGCGGCCAGCTCGGGCTCCAGAAACTGGCGCACGGCATAGATGTTGTCGATGGTCACCTCCTGGAAAAACAGGTAGTTCTGCATGAACTGCAGGGTGCGGTCCAGCGGCACCTCGGCAATGGTGCCGCCGCCCGAGGGGCCGGTGGAGATGGTCACCAGCCCCTGCACCTCCAGCGACTTGAGCGCCTCGCGGATGGTGCCCTTGCTGACCTCGAACTGCGCCTGCAGCTCGCTCTCGCGCGGCAGGCGGTCACCCGGGCTCAGGTTCTTCTCGGTGATCAGGCGCTTGATCTCCTGCGCGACCAGGTCGGGGCGCTTGAGGGCTTTGAGCGGCTTTTGTGCGGACGGTTTGGTTGGCATGGGGGGATTGTCGTTGCTCGGACGGATACACACGCCGATGCGCAGCAAGGCTGAAGTACCCCCCATGGTGCAGTGTGTGCACCACATGGGGGCGACGGAAGGGATGCGGGGTTTCCACGCACGGTGTTTATTCTATTTATCACTATAAATAGCATAAATTAGCGCAGCCGACGCTCTGCAGCGGTGGCACGCAGTGTGCTTTGCACAAGCCGTGCCCCGCTTTTGGCCAGCCGGCCTCAACCACTCCACAGGAGCCCCCATGCACCGTCGCCACCTCTTGCAACTCTCCGCCCTGGGCGCCCTGCCCGCATCGCTGGGCCTGGCCCAGAAAGCCTGGGCGCAGGCCAGCGGCGCCATCCATTTCGGCTGCCCGGTGCCCATGTCGGGCGCGTTCGCGGCCAACGGCAAGTTCGCGGACCTGGGCATGAAGCTGGCCATCGAGCAGTACGGCACGGCCCTCAAGCGCCCCTTGGCCTACACGGTGCTGGACACCGAAGGCAAGCCGGCCACAGCCGTGCGCAAGGTGCAGGAGTCCTCGCAGCAGCAGGGCACGCGTTTCTTCGCGGGCGGCATCCTGTCGTCCGAATCGCTGGCCATGGGCAAGGAGGCCGAGAAGGCCGGTGGCATCTTCATCACCACCGCCGGCGCCGACGAGATCACGGGCAAGGACTGCAATGCCGCTACCTTCCGCTGGTCGGTGCCCACCTTCGGCGCCATCGAGCAGACGGTGCGCCCCCTGGCCGAGGCCCTGCCCAAGGCCAAGCGCTGGTACACCATCACGCCGCAGTATGTGTTTGGCGATGGCCTGCTGTCGGCGGCCAAGAACATCTTCAAGGAAAAGGGCCTGGAGCATGTGGGCAACAGCTACCACTCGCTGACCGAGAAGGAGTTCAGCGGCTACCTGACCAATGCCATGGCCGCCAAGCCCGACGTGCTGGTGCTGCTCAACTTCGGCTCGCAGTCGTCCGACGCGCTGCGCCAGGCCGTGAGTTTCGGCATGCACAAGAACATGACCATCCTGGTAGCCTGGGCTTCGGGGCTGGAGCAGTTCGATTCGCTGGGCGCCGACCTGTGCGAGGGCGTGTACTTCGGAGCGCAGTACTGGCACACGGCCAATGCGCCGCTGAACCTCGACCTGGTCAAACGCAGCAACGACAAGTTCAAGTCCAACCCCAACTACAGCCTGGCAGGCTCGTACATCTGCACAAAGCTCATGATCGACGGCATCATCAAGGCCGGCACCGTGGAGCCCAAGGCCGTGATCGCCGCCATGGAAGGCATGAAGTACCAAGGCCTGACGGGTGACGAAGAGATCCGCAAGGGCGACCACCAGGTGCTCAAGAATTACTACCTGCTCAAGGGCAAGGCCAAGGCGAAGATGGCCAACAAGGACGACTACGTGGACGTGATCAGTTCGGGCAAGTCCTTCCTGCCGCTTGACCAGACCGGCTGCAAGATCGTTTGAGCGCCACGCGGCCTTTCTGGCCTGCGTCCCCTCCCCGGCCCGCAACTGCGGGCCGGGAGACCCTCCCTTTTTCCCTCGCCCATGAACATCTACCTGCTACAGGCCATCAACGGGATCGGCATCGGCATGCTGTACTTCCTGCTGGCGGTCGGCCTGTCCATCGTGTTCGGCCTGCTGCGCTTCGTGAACTTCGCGCACGGGGCCTTCTACCTGCTGGGCGCGTACTTCTGCTTTCAGATGACGCGCTGGGGCCTGAGCTTCTGGCTGGCCCTGGCCGTGGTGCCCGTGGTCGTGGGCGCACTGGGCTGGCTCACCGAGAAGCTGATGCTGCGCCATGTGTACGCCAAGCCGCACGAGTTCCACATCCTCGTCACCGTGGGGCTGGCCCTGGCCATCCAGGAGCTGGTGATCCTGCAATGGGGCCCGCTCGGTGACAGCGTGCCGGTGCCCGACCTGCTGCAGGGCGTGGTCATGTGGGGCGGCATCGTCTATCCCAAGTACCGGCTGTTCGTGATCGGCTTCACCGCCGTGCTGGCCGTGGGCCTGTGGTACGTGCTCGAAGGCACGCGGCTGGGCAGCGCGGTGCGTGCTGGCAGCGAGTCGACCGAGATGGTCTCGCTGCTGGGCATCAACGTGTTCCGCATCTTCAGCCTGGTGTTCGCGCTGGGCGCGGCCACCGCCGCGATTGCCGGCGTGCTGGCCGCCCCCATGCGCGGGGCCGAGCCCTTCATGGGCATTGAGGCGCTGGGCGTGGCCTTCATCGTGGTGGTGGTGGGGGGCATGGGCAGCTTTGCCGGTGCGCTGATTGGCGGCCTGCTGATCGGCATCGTGCAAAGCGTGATGAGCACCGTGTGGCCCGAAGGGGCGCGGCTGATGATCTACATCGCCATGGCCGCCG
Source organism: Acidovorax facilis (assembly GCA_964031875.1). Taxonomy (GTDB): domain Bacteria; phylum Pseudomonadota; class Gammaproteobacteria; order Burkholderiales; family Burkholderiaceae_C; genus Acidovorax; species Acidovorax facilis_A. The sequence goes on along the minus strand of CAXIRU010000098.1, from coordinate 14,950 downwards.
TGCTGCTGCTGCGCCCGCATGGCCTGCTGGGCCGCAAAGGATGAACACCCCCATGACGACACTTCTGCGCAAAAATTTCCACCTGCTGCTGGCCTTGGCCGTGGTGCTGGGGATGCCGCTGACCATGCAGTCGGGCTCGCTGGCCAGCGAGGTGCTGATCTATGGCCTGGCCGCCATGGGCTGCAACCTGCTGCTGGGCCACACCGGGCTGCTGTCCTTCGGGCAGGGCATCTTCTTCGGGCTGGGAAGCTACACCATCGCACTCACACTCACGCGCTGGCCCCTGCCGATGCCGCTGGCCCTGGCACTCGCCGTGTTGGTGGGGGCGCTGGGCGCTGCCATCGTCGGCTGGGTGGCCATCCGCCAGCGCGGCACCTACTTCGTGATGCTGACCCTGGCCTTCGCGCAGATGTTCTACTTTCTCGCCTACTCCATGCCCGGCATCACCGGCGGAGACAACGGGTTGATGGACATCCCGCGCCCATCGCTGGCTGTGGGTGGCCTCACGTTGTGGCCGCTGGCCTCGCCCTGGCAATACTACGGCTTCGTGGCGGCGGTTTTCCTGGTGGCCTTCTGGCTGCTGCAGAAGGTATCGGCCTCGGTCTTCGGGCGCACACTGCTGGCGGTGCGCGACAACGAGGAGCGCGCAGGCGCCATCGGATACAACCTGAAACTGCTCAAGCTGCAGGCCTTCGTGATCTCGGGCGCGGTGACGGGCCTGGCTGGCGCGCTGCACGCCATGATGACCGGCATCGCCCCGCTGGCGAGTGCTGAGTACCACACCAGCGAGATGATCCTGGTGATGACGGTGATCGGCGGTACCGGCAATCTGCTGGCCTCGCTGCTGGGCTCGGCCTTCTACCTGCTGGTGGGCGACTGGCTGTCCACGCTGTGGCCGCGCTGGCTGCTGATCCTGGGCGTGGTGCTGATGGTGGTGAGCCTTGGCATGCAGCGCGGCTTGTGGGGCCTGGGTGAATCGCTCTGGAACCTGCTGCGCGGAAAAGGGCGCGCCGAGGAGAAAGCCGCCGCACAGGGAGGCCAAGCATGAACTCCGCAACATCTCCCATCCTGCTCGAAGCCGTGGACGTTGAAAAGCGCTACGACAAGTTCGCCGCACTGGCGGGCGTGGACCTCAAGGTGCGCGCCCACACCGTGCACTCGGTCATCGGCCCCAATGGCGCCGGCAAGACCACGCTGTTCCACATGCTCACGGGCACCAAGAACGTGAGTGGCGGGCGCATCGTGTTCGACGGGCACGATGTGACGCACGAGCCCGACCACAAGCGAGTGCAGCGCGGCATGGCGAGATCCTTCCAGGTGACGAGCCTGTTCCTCACTCTGCCCGTGCGCGAAAACCTGCGTCTGGCCGCCCAGGGCACTGCCCCGCGCCATGCGCTCAACTGCTGGCATGCGCCACAGGGCGCGCGCTCGCAGGCCGAGGTGGTGGCCAGCGTTCTGGCACGCCTGGGGCTGGAGCGCCATGCCGACACGCCCGTGGGCAACCTCTCGCACGGCCAGCAGCGCCGGCTGGAGGTGGGCATGGCGCTGGCCGCGCGGCCCAAGGCGATCTTCCTGGACGAACCCACCTCGGGCATGGGCATCGACGACCTGGATGACATGAAGCGGCTGATCCAGGGCCTCAAGGACGAGCACACCGTGGTACTCATCGAGCACAACATGAACATCGTGATGGACATCTCCGACACCGTGACGGTGATGCAGCAGGGCCGCGTGCTGGCCGAGGGCCACCCGCACGCCATCCGCAGCGACGACCGGGTGCGCAGCGCCTACCTGGGCAACATGATCACTGGAGGCAAGGCCACATGACGATCCTCAATATCGAAGGGCTGCACGCCCACTACGGCAAGAGCCATGTGCTGCAGGGGGTGGAGCTGCGCGTGGGCGACGGGGAACTGGTCACCCTGCTCGGGCGCAACGGCGCAGGCAAGACCACCACGCTCAAGAGCATCTGCGGCGTGGTGCCGCCCACGCAGGGCCGCGTGCGCTTTGCGGGCGAGGAGGTGCAGGGCCTGCCCACGCACGCCATCGCCCAACGCGGCGTGTGCCTGGTTCCCGAGCACCGGGGCATCTTCAAGCTGCTCACGGTGGAGGAGAACCTGCTGCTGGGGCAGCGCAAGCGCTCGCCCTGGCAGTTGCCCGACATCTACCGCATCTTTCCGCGCCTCAAGGAGCGGCGCAGCAACGGCGGCGGCCAGCTGTCGGGCGGCGAGCAGCAGATGCTGGCCATCGGCCGCGCGCTGATGAATGCGCCGCGCCTGTTGATGCTGGACGAGCCCGTGGAAGGGCTGGCCCCCGTGATCGTCGAGGAGATCGTGGCGCAGCTCAAGACCATCAAGGCCACGGGCGTGGCCATTTTGCTGGTGGAGCAGAACCTGGAAGTCTGCACCCAACTGGCCGACCGGCACTACGTGATCGAACAGGGCACCATCGTGCACGAGGCGGACAACGCCGCCTTCCTCGCCGACGACGCCATCAAGGACCGCTACCTCGGCGTGGGCCTCGCGTAGCACCCCGCCCCCATTTTCAGGAACCCATTGACGTGAACATGATGACCCACCCCTGTGCCCTGCTGCCGCGCGTGAACGGCGCGCGCCTGTGGCAATCGCTGATGGACCTGGCGCGCATTGGCGCAACGCCCAAGGGCGGCGTGTGCCGCCTGGCCCTGACCGCGCTGGACGGCGAAGGCCGCGACCTGTTCGTGCGCTGGGCGCACGAGGCCGGCTGCAGCGTGCGCACCGACGCCATCGGCAACATCTTCGCGCGCCGCGCGGGGCGCAACGACGCCCTGCCCCCGGTGATGACCGGCAGCCACATCGACACCCAGCCCACGGGCGGCAAGTTCGACGGCAATTACGGCGTGCTGGCCGGCATCGAGGTGGTGCGCACCCTGAACGACCACGGTATCGTGACCGAAACCCCCATCGAGGTGGCTGTATGGACCAATGAAGAGGGCTCGCGCTTCGTGCCGGTGATGATGGGCTCGGGCGTGTTCGCCGGCGCCTTCACGCTCGACCATGCGCTGGCCCAGCGCGACGCGCAGGGCACCAGCGTGGCCGAGGCACTGGCCGCCATCGGCTATGCCGGCGAAAGCGGCCCCACGCCGCCCGTGGGCGCGTATTTCGAGGCGCACATCGAGCAGGGCCCGGTGCTGGAGGCCAACGGCTGCGTGATCGGCGTGGTGCAGGGTGCCCTGGGCCAGCGCCGGTACGACGTGAGCGTGCAGGGCATGGAGGCCCACGCCGGCCCCACGCCCATGGAGCTACGCCGCGATGCCCTGCTGGCGGCCAGCACGCTGGTGGCCGAGGTGAATCGCATCGCGCTCAGCCACGCACCGCATGCGCGCGGTACGGTGGGCGTGCTGGAGGTGTTCCCCAGCTCGCGCAACGTGATCCCCGGCAGCGTGCGCATGACGGTGGACCTGCGTGCAGCCGACGATGCCATGCTGCTGCAGATGGACGCCGAGCTGCGCGCCGCCTGCAAGCGCATCGGCACGGCCCACCGCACGCCCATCGCGGTGGAGCAGGTGGTGTACTTTCCGCCCCAGCCGTTTGCACCCGCGCTGGTCGAAGGCGTGCGCAACGACGCCAGGGCCCTGGGCTACACCGCCATGGACGTGGTCAGCGGTGCCGGGCACGACGCGGTGTACCTGGCGCGCTTGGCCCCTACGGCCATGGTCTTCGTACCGTGCGCCGATGGCATCAGCCACAACGAGATCGAGGACGCCGACCCCGAGCACCTGGAGGCCGGCTGCAACGTATTGCTGCAGGCCATGCTGCGCAGCGCCCAAGTGGTGGTAAATGCATGAAGATCCTCATCGCCAGGCTGAACCACGAGACCAACACCTTCTCGCCCGTTCCCACGCCGCTTGCGGCCTTTGCGCCCACCTACGGCAAAGAAGCCCTGCGCGACAACCTGGGCATGCGCACGGCCATGGCAGCCTTCATCGACCTGGCGCAGGGCCTGGGCGCCACGCTGGTCACGCCAGTGTCGGCCACATCCAATCCCAGCGGCCCTGTGCATGCAGCCGCCTATGACGAGCTCACCCGCCGCATCGTCGAGGCGGCTCCTGGCTGCGACGCCATCCTGCTCGACCTGCATGGCGCCATGGTGGCCGAGAATAGCCCCGATGGCGAGGGCGACCTGCTCGAGCGCGTGCGCGCAGCGGCGCCCGGCGTGCCCATCGGGGTGGCACTGGACCTGCACGGCAACATCACCCCGAAGATGATCGCCAACGCCGACGTGATGGTGGGCTTCAAGACCTACCCGCACATCGACATGTACGAGACCGGCGAGCATGCGGGTCGCCTGCTGCTGGCCATGCTGCAGGGCCAGGCGCGCTACAGTGTGCGCTGGCACCAGCTGCCCATGATGGGCCACACCCTGCGCAGCACCACGCTGCAGGGCGCCATGCTGCGCGCAGTGGACGCAGCGCGTGCGGCCGAGGCCGAGGGAGTGCCCGCCGTATCGGTGTTCGCGGGTTTCTCGCTGGCCGACATCGAAGCACCGTTCATGAGCGTGGTGGTCACCGGCCGCGCCGACGACCCCGAAGCCGCCCAGGCTGCGGCCGACCACATTGCCGCCACCATCTGGCGCGAGCGCGCCGAGTTCGTCTACGACAGCGAGCCGCTGGTGCAATCACTGCAGCGCGCACAGACCTTGGCGCAGGGCGCTGAGCGCCCGGTGCTGCTGCTGGACCACAGCGACAACTGCATGTCCGGCGGCACCTGCGACTCCATGGATGTCTTGCAGGCCGCCCTGGCCGAGTGCCTGTCGGACATCGCCGTGGGCCCGCTGTGTGACCCCGAGGCGGTGGCCGAGCTGGTGGCGGCGGGTGTGGGCGCACAGGTCACCGTGCGCCTGGGCAACAAGGTGCCGCTCACCCAGCTCAACGTGGCCAAGGAGCCCGTGGCTCTGACCGGCACGGTGCGCGCCATCAGCGATGGCGAGTACACCGTGACCGGCCCCATCTACACCGGGCAGCGCTGCGCCATGGGGCGCACCGTGCTGTTCGACACCGGCGCCGCACAGATCGTGGTGACGGAAAAGACCCACGAACCCTGGGACCTGGGTGTGTTCTCGTGCGTGGGGCTGGACCCCACGGCGCACCGCTTTGTGCTGCTCAAGTCGCGCATGTACTGCCGCCCGGTGTTCGTGCCGCTGTCACATGCACTGGTGGAGTGCGACAGCCCCACGGGTGTGACCAGCTCGAACTACGCGCTGTTCCCATTCAGGAACGTGCGCCGGCCGGTGTTCCCGCTCGACACGGTTTGATGGAAAACCGGGGGCGGAGGTCAGTTCACCTTGATTAAACGCCAGTCGATGCGGTTGTCGGGGCGCTGCACCAGCTCGACGTTCTTCTTCATCGCCCAAGCCAGCATCTGGTTGTGCAGGGGGATGTTGGCCACCGTGTCGTTCTGCAGCTGCAGGCCTTCTGTCAGCAGGCGGTTGCGCACGGGCAGGTCGATCTCGGTCTTCACGCGGTCCACGATGTAGTCCATGCGCTCATTGCTGTAGCGTCCCAAGTTGTAGTTGCCGTCACCGCCCGTGGTCTTGGTGCGCGTGAGCGACTGCAGGGTGTACAGCGCATCGAAGGTCGGCACGCCCCAGCTGAGCAGCGCGATGCTGGCCTCGTGCCGCTGGGCCATGGGGTAGTAGGTCACGGATGGCAGGGTGCGCAGCTTGGCCTTGACGCCCACGCGCGCCCACATCGAGGTGATGGCCTGGCACAGGTTCTCGTCCTGGATGATGGCGTTGTTGCTGCAGGCGAAGTCGACCTCGAATCCGTCCTTGTAGCCCGCATCGGCCAGCAGCACCTTGGCGGCATTCGCGTCGTAGGGCAGGCGCTTGTCCACCCCATCCGTCCAGCCATTGACCAGAGGCGAGACCATGGCGCCCGTGGGCTTGGACATGCCGCGCATGGTCACGCGCTGCAGCGCGGCCACGTCGATGGCCTGGTACAGCGCCTTGCGCACGCGCAGGTCCTTGAGCGGGTTCTTGCCCTTGACGCTGCTGCCCGGCAGCTCGTCGCGGAACTGGTCCAGGGCCAGGTAGACGGTGCGGTTCTCAACCATCTCCATGACCTTGATGTTGGGGTTGGCCCTGAGCCGCTCCAGGTCCTGCAGGCCGGTGTCGCGCACCATGTCCACCTCGCCCGAGAGCAGGGCCGCGATGCGGGTGGCCTCGGACTTGATGGGTGTGTAGATGATCTCGGTGACATTGCCTTCGGTCTTGCCCGCATTCCACCACAGCGGGTTGGCGGCGAACACCAGCTTCTGGTCGGGCACCCATTCCTTGAGTACGAACGGCCCGGTGCCCATGGCGTTGCGGTGCGAGAAGGTCTCGTCCTTGGACTTGATGTCCTTGGGTTCCACGGCGTTGTTCTTCTCGGACCAGGCCTTGCTCATCACGCGCAGCTCGGTCAGCTGGTTGAGCAGCACCGGGTTGGGGTTCTTCAAGAAGATGTCGATGGTCTCGCCATCCACCTTGGCGATGCGGTCCATGCCCTGGGTGTAGATGGCGTAGGTGGAGCTCTTGCTCATGGCACGCTGCAGCGAAAACACCACGTCGTCCGCCGTCATGGTGGAGCCATCGCTGAACTTCACGCCCTGGCGCAGCTTCACGCGCAGCTGCGTGGGGCTGACCAGCTGCCACGAAGTGGCCAAAAGCGGCTCGACCTTGAGCGTGCGGCTGTTGAACATCACCAGCGACTCGTACACTGCGGCGTGGATACCATTGCCCAGTGCACTGTTCTGGGAGTGGATGTCCATGGTCTGGATGTCGGTGGACCCGGCCCACTTGAACGGTTTTGCCGACGCGTGGGGGGCGATGGCTGCCAGGGCCAGGGTGGCGGCCGCGAGCAGGGAGTGCTTGAAGTGCATGGGGTTTCCTTTGCAAAACAGGGATGTTCGTAAGAACTGGCAATATGCAGCAGGACGGGCGTGCGTAAAAGCCCCCGTCCGGGCGGTGTGGTTCGGCCGCGCAATTGCGCATCAGGGCCGCTTGCACAATTGCCGCGCTTGCGCTATTTGGCTGGCACGGCAAGGGGATAGCGCGCCGCACTGCGCTCGGCACCCACCTGCAGCAGGTTGATGACGCCCATCACGTCGTCCACCAGCTCCACGGCCTTCTCCAGCGCCCGCGCCTGCGCGGCGGACTGCACGCAGCCCATCAAGGTGACCAGGCGACGCTCGCCCAGCACCCACACACTGGTGTCGTCAAAGCGCCCCTCCTCGCGGACGTAGCGCTGCACGCGCGGAATGATCTCGGCGTCGTAGAGGTAGGAGTTGGGCAGCCGGCAGCGCCCCACGCGGTGGCAGCTGCCGCCGTGCTGCGAGCGCGTGTGGGCCAGCTCGCGCACCTCGGCCTCGGTGTAAAGTGGGCCCTCGGGCACGGGGCAGACCGCGATGGCGGAGGTGACCTGCACGAAAGGGTCGTTGAAGGCGTTGGTGCGGGGCGCTTGGCCCCAGGCCGCCTGCGCCAGGCATGCCGCCATCCCGAAGGTGATCAGTACACGGTGGTGGGCGTAGGGCATCGTTGAAAGCATGGGTATACAACCAGAGACGCGTCGCATGCATGGTAGCCAACAAACGCGAGCCATGCACCTCCCGGCAACACCGCGTAGGACAGCGCTGTAAATTGCCTGGCGCCCTGCAGTTGCCACCCTCTCAGCGCTTAGGATGAACAGCCCGTTTGCCCGCGCTCTGCTGCTCCTCACCCATGCCCAGCGACCTCATCGTCCACCGCCCCGAAGGCCTGTACTGCCCGGCCGGCAATTTCTACATCGACCCCTGGCGGCCGGTGGAGCGGGCTGTGATCACGCATGCGCACTCCGACCATGCGCGCATGGGGTCCCACCATTACCTGGCCCACCGACACAGCGAGGGCACGCTGCGCAACCGGCTGGGGGCGGACATCAACCTGCAGACGCTGGCCTATGGCGACAAGATCGACCACCACGGCGTGCGCGTGTCGCTGCACCCTGCGGGGCATGTGCTGGGATCGGCCCAGGTGCGGGTGGAACACGGCGGACAGGTGTGGGTGGCCTCGGGCGACTACAAGCTCGAAGACGATGGCACCTGCCCGCCGTTCGAACCGGTGCGCTGCCATACCTTCATCACCGAATCGACCTTCGGCCTGCCGATCTACCGCTGGCCTTCGCAGCCCGTGCTGTTCGCCGACATCAATGCCTGGTGGGCGGCGAATGCGGCGGCGGGCAAGGCCAGCGTGCTGTATGCGTATGCCTTCGGCAAGTCGCAGCGGCTGCTGCACGGGGTGGACGCGGGCATCGGGCCCATCGTCGTTCATGGCGCGGTGGATCCGCTCAACGCGGTGTACCGCGCAGCAGGGGTGGCGCTGCCGCCCACGCTGCGCGTGACGGACCCGGGCGTTACCAAGGCCGAGTTGCGCACCGCGCTGGTGCTGGCGCCGCCCTCGGCCGCAGGCACGCCCTGGATCAAGCGCTTTGGCGAGCATTCCGATGCCTTTGCCAGCGGCTGGATGCTGGTGCGCGGCGCGCGCCGCCGCCGCAGCGTGGACCGGGGCTTCGTGATGAGCGACCATGCGGACTGGCCCAGCCTGCAGAAGGCCATCGGCGCCACGGGGGCCGAACGCATCATCGTGACCCACGGCAGCACCGACGTGATGGTGCGCTGGCTGTGCGAGCAGGGGCTGGACGCCCAGGTCTTCGCGACCGAGTACGGTGCCGACGACAGCGAGGACGATGCTGGGGCGCCGCCGCCAGCGCAGGCCGGTGCACCAGAGCCCGAGGCTACGGCTCCATGAAGGCCTTTGCCCATATGTTCCAGGCGCTCGATGCCACCACCGGGCAGTCGGCCAAGCTGGCGGCGCTGGTGGCCTACCTGCGCTTGGCACCTCCCGCCGATGCGGCCTGGGCCACCTACTTTTTGGCCGGAGGCAAGCCACGCCAGATGGTGCCCACCAAGCGGTTGAAGGCGCTGGCGCAGGAAGCGGCGGGACTGCCCGAATGGCTGTTCGAGGAAAGCTACCAGGCCGTGGGTGACCTGGCCGAAACGCTGGCCCTGCTGTTGCCGCCCCCGGTGCAGCCGGTGGACCTGCCGCTGGCAGAGTGGATGGCCCAGCTGCTGCCCCTGCGCGCCCTGCCGCCCGAGGAGGCCGATGCACGCCTGCGCACGCAGTGGGACATGCTGGCGCCGGAGCAGCGCTTCGTGTACTTCAAGCTCATCACCGGCAACTTCCGCGTGGGCGTGTCGCGCCTGCAGGTCACGCAGGCGCTGGCCACCGTGAGCGCGCTAGACCCCAAGCGCATCGCCCACCGGCTGATGGGCTACACGCAGATCGGCCGGCAACCCCAGGCGGGGGACTACAGCGCGCTGGTGGCGCCCGTGGACGAAGCTGCGGATGGCGACGCTGGTAGTGGGGGCGATGCCGGCATGGCAGGCCAGCCCTACCCCTTCTTCTTGGCCCACCCGTTCAGCCAGCCGGTAGCCGACATGCCCACGCTGCTGGGCGCGCCAGAAGACTGGCTGGTGGAATGGAAGTGGGACGGCATCCGCGCGCAGATCGTGCGCCGAGGCGGCGCGGTGTGGGTGTGGTCGCGCGGCGAGGAACTGGTGACCGACCGCTTCCCCGAACTGGCCGAGGCCGCGATGGCGGCACTGCCCGATGGCACGGTAGTCGATGGCGAGATCCTCGTGTGGCTGCCCGACGAGCCCCAGCCGCGCCCGTTTGCCGACCTGCAAAAGCGGCTGGGCCGCAAGACCCGGACCCCGAAGCTGCTGCGCGAGTTGCCCGTGGTGCTGGTGACCTACGACCTGCTCGAACATGCGGGCCAGGACCTGCGCCAGCAGCCCCAGCAGGCACGCCGCGCACTGCTGGAGGCCACGCTGCAAGCTGACCCGGCCGCAGCCATCGCCCCCTCACCGCGGCACACCCTGCGCCTGAGCACGCTGCTGCATGGCGACGACTGGGAGGACCTGGCGCGCCAGCGCGAGGCCGCGCGCGCCATGGGCACCGAGGGCTTCATGCTCAAGCACCGCCAGGCGCACTACGGCGTGGGCCGCACCAAGGACGTGGGCGTGTGGTGGAAATGGAAGATCGACCCCATGAGCGTGGACGCCGTGCTGATCTACGCCCAGCGCGGCCACGGTCGCCGCGCCAGCCTGTACAGCGACTACACCTTTGCCGTGTGGAACGGCCCGCCCGAAGACCCCGAGCGCCAGCTGGTGCCGTTCGCCAAGGCCTATTCGGGCCTGACGGACGTGGAGATCGGCCAGGTGGACGCCATCATCCGCAAGACCACGCGCGAGAGCTTCGGGCCGGTGCGCAGCGTGGATGCGACCATGGTCTTCGAACTCGGCTTCGAGGGCATCGGCAAGAGCCCGCGCCACAAGAGCGGCATCGCGGTGCGCTTTCCGCGCATGCTGCGCTGGCGCCAGGACAAGACCGTGGCCGAGGCCGACACCTTGCAAACGCTGATGGCGCTGCTGCCCGGGCAGGACACCGCCGCATGAGCACGGCACGCCGGCCGCGCAAGCCGCTGCCCACGGTGGCCGCCAGTGCGGCTGCGGGCTGGATGGCCGCGCGCGGCTGGCAGCCCTTCGGCTTTCAGCTGGAGGTATGGCGCGCCATGGGCGAGGGCCGCTCGGGCCTGCTGCACGCCACCACCGGTGGCGGGCAAGACCTATGCCGTGTGGCTGGGGGCGCTGCAACACCTAGCGCTGGCAGGCGATCATGGTGCAGCTACGACGTACGCCAGTGCGCGCACGGCCCTGAGCACACGCCGGGCGGCAGCTCCGCCGCTCACGGTGCTGTGGATCACCCCCATGCGCGCGTTGGCCGCCGATACGCTGCGCGCGCTGGTGGCGCCCCTGCCCGACCTGGCGCCGGACTGGACCAGCGGCCTGCGCACCGGCGACACGGCCAGCGGCGAGCGCGCCGCCCAGGAACGCCGCCTGCCCACGCTGCTGGTGACCACGCCCGAAAGCGTGTCGCTGCTGCTGGCGCGGGCCGATGCCCACGAGCGCCTGCGCCATGTGCAGCTGGTGGTGGTGGACGAGTGGCACGAGCTGGTGGGCAACAAGCGCGGCGTGCAGGCACAGCTGGCGCTGGCGCGCCTGTCGGGCTGGAACCCCGCCCTGCAGGTCTGGGGCATGTCGGCCACGCTGGGCAACCTGCAGGAGGCGCTGGACACGCTGTTGCCCCGCCCGGTGCAGGGCGCCCCCGCCGCACCGTCCGCCGTGCTGGTGCAGGGCCGCATCGACAAGGCCCCGCAGGTGGACGTGATGCTGCCGGCCAAGGTGGACCGCTTTGCCTGGGCCGGCCACATGGGCCTGGCGCTGCTGCCGCAGGTGGTGGAATCCATCGAGGCCTGTGCATCCTCACTGGTGTTCACCAACACCCGCTCGCAGGCCGAGCGCTGGTACCAGGCCCTGCTGGAGGCGCGGCCCGACTGGGCCGGCACGCTGGCGCTGCACCATGGGTCGCTGGGCCAGGAAGTGCGCGCCTGGGTGGAGAACGGGCTCAAGGCCGGCCTGCTCAAAGCGGTGGTGTGCACGTCGAGCCTGGACCTGGGCGTGGACTTTCTGCCCGTGGAGCAGGTGCTGCAGATCGGCTCGGCCAAGGGAGTGGGGCGGCTGGTGCAGCGCGCGGGCCGATCCGGCCACGCGCCGGGGCGCACGTCGAGCACCACCTTGGTCCCCACGCACAGCCTGGAGCTGGTGGAGGCCGCGGCTGCGCGCCACGCACTGGCGCTGGGCCGCATCGAAGACCGGCACACACCGCGCGCGCCGCTCGATGTGCTGGTGCAGCACCTGGTCACCGTGGCGCTGGGCGGCGGCTTCGTCCCCGACGAGCTGCTGGCCGAGGTGCGCCGTGCCCCGGCCTATGCCGCGCTGGCCGACAACGACTGGCAATGGGCGCTGCAGTTCGTGCACCAGGGCGGGGCCTCACTGGCCATCTATCCCGATTTCCAGCGCGCCGCGCCCGACGAGCAAGGCGTGTGGCGCGTGCCCGATGCGCGGCTGGCGCGCCGCCACCGCAGCAACATCGGCACCATCGTCAGCGATGCCAGCATGCAGGTGCAGTTCGTGAGCGGCGCGCGCCTGGGCTCGGTGGAAGAGAGCTTCATCGCCCGGCTGCGCAAGGGCGATGTGTTCATGTTTGCCGGCCGCCTGCTGGAGCTGGTGCGCACGCAGCAGATGACGGCCTACGTGCGCATTGCCCCCAAGGGCAGCGCTGCACTGCCGCGCTGGAATGGCGGGCGCATGCCGCTATCGAACACGCTGGCCGACGCCATGCTGGAGATGCTGGAACAGGCCGAGCGCGGCGTGTACGCTTCGCAAGAGATGCGGTGCGCCCGGCCCCTGCTGGCCGTTCAGGATGCCTGGTCGGCCCTGCCCACGCCCGGCCGCCTGGTGGCCGAGACACTGCACACCCGCGAGGGCTGGCACCTGTACCTGTACCCGCTGGCGGGCCGCCTGGTACACCTGGGCCTGGCCGGCCTGCTGGCCTGGCGCGCGTCGCAGCAGGTCGCCAACACCTTCTCCATCGCCGTCAACGACTACGGGCTGGAGCTTTTGTCGGCCAAGCCCATCGCCTGGGCGACGATGCTGCCCCGCATCCTGGGCGAAGGCACACCCACCGCCCTGGGCCTCGGACTCGAAGAGGAGGTGCTGGCCAGCCTGAACGCCACCGAGATGGCGCGCCGGCGCTTTCGCGAGATCGCGCGCATCGCGGGGCTGATCTTCCAGAGCCACCCGGGCGAGCAGCGCAGCAGCCGCCAATTGCAGGCATCGTCATCCCTGTACTACGACGTGTTCACCCAATACGACCCCGACAATTTGCTGCTGGCCCAGGCCCGCGCCGAACTGCTGGCGAACGAGCTGGACATGGAGCGCCTGGCGCGCACGCTGCGCGGCATGCAGGCGCAGACCCTGTCCATCCATGCGCTCACGCGCCCCACCCCGTTCGCCCTGCCCTTGATGGTGGAGCGCTTTCGCGAGCGCCTGAGCACCGAGACCCTGGCCGACCGCTTGGCGCGCATGGTGCAGGCACTGGAGAAGGCCGCCGACGACACCACCGGCACCCACCTGGCCGACCATCCCGTGGACCCGGCCGACATGGCCTGGGATGTGCCGGATGGCGCCACCGCGTCACCCCGGCGTGCGCGCCGAGGCGATGCCGGCGATACGCCCCGCCGACCGCGAAGGCGCCACGGATTCTGAGCACCACGACGACCGACCTTGCCCGTGAACGCAGACCCTTCTTTCGCCCCTTCACCAAGCGCCCCTCCCCCAGGCGCGCAGGCTATCACCCTGCCCGGCGGCACCACCCTGTGGCTTCTGCCCCAGCGTGCCGTGTGGTGGCCCGCCGCGCGCACCGCCTTCGTCGCAGACGTGCACTTCGGCAAGGCCGCCACGTTCCGCCGCGCGGGCCAGCCCGTGCCGCATGGCACCACGGCCGACAACCTGGCGCGGCTCGACGCGGTGCTGGACGCCACAGGTGCGCGGCACCTGGTCTTCCTGGGCGATTTTTTGCACGCGCGCAGTGGCGCGGCCGACGCCCTGTGGAGCCAATTGCTGCCCTGGCGCGAACGCCACCCCGGCATCTGCATGACCCTGGTGCGCGGCAACCACGACCTGCATGCGGGCGACCCGCCGCCGGAGCTCTCCATCGACCTGGTCGATGAGCCGTGGCAGCCGGTGGAAGGCGCCGAGGCGGTGGCCTGCCACCACCCGCAGGCTGTTGAAGGCCGCACCGTGCTTGCGGGCCATCTGCACCCCACGGTGACCCTCTACGGCCTGGCGCGCGATGCCGCGCGCCTGCCCTGCTTCGCATTCGCTCCGGGGCTGCTGGTTCTGCCGGCATTCGGGGCGTTCACCGGGACGTCGAGCCAGTCGATCACACAGCAGGCACGGCGGTTTGCGGTGGTGGGGGATCGGGTGATGGCTGTTCCCCGGAGTGCAGATCCTGGCTGACACATGCGCACTCGAACCCGTTTTCGCCATGGGGTCCGATACCATGGCCGCACGACTGTCCAGCACCTATGGCAATAGAACACCTCTTCAACGCCGAAGCCGGCCACCTCGATTTCAATGGCTACCTGCGCTACCTGGATTCGGTCCAGGCAGGCCTATCCGCCCATGTGTTTGCATTCGCAACCGATCCCGCGCACTACGATCTGCAGTCCCGCAGTTCGCTACACGATGCGTGGCTGCAGTCACTGACCGTTGGCGAAACCGCGCAGGGTGATCGACAGGAGATCCGGCGCACAGAAATCCGGTTGTGCCTCTTGGGGCCTTACCATGATCGGCGAATCCACCTGCACTACTCCGGTGTGGAGGCATATGCTTTCCAGAGCCCCGCGCGGCACGGCGAGCCTCGCTACCTGCACACGGCCCATGGAGACCTGCTGACCCACGCTGTCTGGGTGAATACTTCAGGCATGCTGGTGCACGATATCGTGTTCGAGCGCGGTACGACGTTGCGGATCGAATGCACGGACATTCGGCATGTGCAGGAGCTTTTGGAGTAGCCGCCATGCATACATCGGAATAACAGGCCCACGAGACGTGGGATGCGGGCGATCTGCCCCGCGCATTTGAGTTGTTCCTAGCCAGTGCACACCAAGAGGCCAGAGGCGCCATGCTGGATGTGGGGTATTTCTACGATGAAGGCATGGGCACGCCGGCCAGCAAATACCAGGCAGGAATCTGGTACTGCAAGGCCCGGCATGCAGGGGACTTCGTGGCCGCCAACAACTTGGCCATCCTGTTCCAGGAGCGGCATGTTTATCGCAGCGCTTTCCATTGGTTCCGCAAGGCCGCGCTGGATGGTGACGGCGATGCTTGGGTTATTGATCCGGCATCAATGAAGTTGAATCAATCGGCATAGCGAACGGGATCATGCTGGAAGTATTTGCGAATGCGCTCAGGCTGACGCTGCACACTGC
>CAXIRU010000097.1:0-74035 GCA_964031875.1 Acidovorax facilis | reverse complement strand
CCGCACACGACGCTCAAATGTCCTTGTTGTAGTGGCAGGCCACGAGGCTCGCCCTATACAGATCAAGGACTTGCAGCGGTTGGTGTCGAACTCGGGTGGTCCATCGCAGATCACAATATGTAGAACGGTGGCGTCCAGGCTAGAGAAAGCAGCCTCTTGAGCTTTCTCGCAGTTCCTGCGTCTGTCGCCCGTAAGCCAGAAGTATTCAGTTCATTTTGAAGTGGCCGGCGAGCGCGTTTTGCTCTTCGGCGTGACTCGGGGGGGAAGGCATGTTCACTAAGATAAGTCGCGAGCTTGGCGCGGTGTGCGCGAAGTCGATCCGTCGTGTTCATGGTGCGGCCGCCGCCATCATGCTGATAGCCGCTGGCTTGGCGCCGGCGGCTGCGCTTGCTCAAAGCTCCGGTTGTGCCGCCGTTAACGACGGCTTGTTGAATTTCAACGCCAACTTCGCGAGCGGCACGGCCCAGCCGGGAACGACATCCGGGGTCAGTAGCGGCATCGTCGCTATCTCCATGATGCGGATGACGACGAGCTATAACGACAACGTCGTCGGGGCGTCGGGCTATGTGGCGGACGACAGCACGACCTACAGCTTCGTGACGGGTGACCGGCTGGATTTCAATGCGACGGTCAGCAACTACACGTCCGGCACCATCCGGCTGCGCTTCCGTAACAGCACCAGCCCCTTCTATCTGACGACCGCGAGCGGCGGGCGCAAGGATGCGACCGCCAATGGGGTCTATAGCGGGACGTACACGATCGCGGCCGGCATCTCGGCGATCGGCATGGCGGCGGACCAGTCGTTGGGCACGTCGAGCGTCTCGATCTCGGTCAGCTGCACGCCCTTTGTGGAAGCCGGGCTCACGCTCGGGGTCTCGATGTCGCACAGCGGCACGCCCGCCCAGGGCGGCACGGTCGACTACACCATCACGCCCAGCGCCAGCGGCGCCGCCACCGGCTCGAACCTGACCCTGACGTTCAGCTTGCCCTCCGGCCTCAGCTACAACTCCGGCTCGGGCTCGGGCTGGAGCTGCACGTCCACGCGCTGCATTTATTCGAACACGATCGCCAACGGCGCCAGCGGCAATCCGCTGACCTTGCGCGCGGACGTCGCCGCCAACGCGGCGGCGAGCCTGACGCCTAGCGTGACGCTTTCCGGGGGTAACGCGGGCAGTTCGGCCAATGCGAGCGATCCGACAACAATATCCGCGACTGGCGGCAATGGTGCGCCCACTGACATCGGCATTTCTCTGAGTAGCGTCAATGAAAACGTGGCGGGAAACTCGACGGTGGGCACGCTGAGCAGCACAGACCCGGACGCTGGAGACACGTTTACCTACTCACTGGTGGCGGGTGCTGGCGACACGGACAACGCTGCGTTCAATATCAATGGCAGCAATCTGCGCATTTCGGCCAGCCCAGACTTCGAAACCCAGAGCAGTTATTCCGTGCGGGTGCGCAGCACAGACGCTGGGGGCTTGTTCTTTGAAAAAGCGTTCACCATCACCGTCAACAATGAGAACGAAGCACCGGCCGACATCAACCTGTCTGCCAGTGCCATCAATGAGAACGTGGCGGCAAATGCCACCGTGGGCGTGCTGAGCAGCGCAGACCCGGACATTGGAGACACCTTTACCTACTCACTGGTGGCGGGCGCTGGCAGCACGGACAACGCTGCGTTCACTATCAGCGGCAGCAATCTGCGCATATCTGCCAGCCCGGATTTCGAAACCAAGAGCAGCTATTCGGTGCGGGTGCGCAGCACGGACGCTGGAGGCTTGTTCTTTGAGAAGGCGTTCACCATCACGGTCAACAACGTGAACGAAGCACCGACCGACATCAACCTGTCCGCCTCAGCCATGAACGAGAACGTGGCGGCAAACTCTACCGTGGGCGTGCTGAGCAGCACAGACCCGGATGCTGGCGACACGTTTACCTACGCGCTGGTGGCGGGCACCGGCAGCACGGACAACGCTGCGTTCAATATCAGTGGCGGCAATCTGCGCATTTCGGCCATCCCGGACTTTGAAACCAAGAGCAGTTATTCCGTGCGGGTGCGCAGCACGGACGCTGGAGGCTTGTTCTTTGAGAAGGCGTTCACCATCACCGTCAACAATGTGAACGAGGTGCCCTCAGCGGGCTCCGTGGCCGTCACAGGGACCGTGCAGGTCGGTCTGTCATTGACGGGGGCATATGTGTACTCAGACCCGGAAAATGATGCCGAGGGCACATCAACCTTCCGCTGGGTGCGCAATTCCGTCAATACCGGTATCACCGGAGGCAGTGATGTTGCGACGACCCTGAGCTACACGCCGGTGGTTGGGGATCAAGGCCAGTATCTGTATTTCTGCGTGACGCCCGTAGCGAGCGCGGGTGCGACGACAGGGGTCTTGACCTGCTCGGTTGCCACGGCCCAGGTCCCAACTTCCACCAACGGTGCATGCGCGACCAGTAGCGTTGCCGTTGTTTCCGCGCCTGTCGGCATTGCCGCGTGCATTGCGGGCACCGTGACGACCCCGGCTGCAACCGCAGGCCAGTTTACGTGGGGCTGCGCGGGCAGCGGTGGGGGGACCAGCACGGCTGCTGCGGCTTGCAGCGTTCCGCGTGGCTACAACGTGACGCCCTCGGCTGGTGCCCATGGTGCCATCACACCGAACACGGTACAGGTCGTTGGGTACAACAGCTCCACCACGTTCACCGTCACACCTGACAGCGGTTTTGTGCCCAATGTCACTGGCACCTGCGGTGGAAACCTCTCCGGCGCGACCTACACCACCAACGTGATCACCGGCGCCTGCACAGTCAATGCAGCGTTCACGCCGACGACTTCCATGGCCAATATTCCGACGCGCCAGGGTGGCGTAACGGCTACCCTCAGCGCTGTCGGCTGTACTGCCGTTGACGCTGCTGCGTTTGTGGATGCGCCTGCTGCAGGCAAGCCGGCAGACAAGTCATTTCCCTATGGGTTGATCGATTTCACGTTGACAGGGTGCGTGGGGTCGGCGGATGTCACGATCACCTATTCGGAAGCGATCCCGTCGGATGCCACCTATTACAAGGAACTTGCCGGGGTTTATTCCGTATTGCCAGCGACCATCAGCGGCAACACGGTGCGTTTTACCTTGGCTGACAACGGAGCCGCCGATGCCGATGCAGCCATGGGCACGATCCGGGACCCGAGCGGCTTGGCATTGGGTGCTGGCCCCGCAGCCATTCCGACACTCTCCGAGTGGGGGCTCATCCTGCTTGCAGCGCTCATGGTTGGTTTCGGGCTTCTTGCAGCACGCCGCCGCACCATCCAGAGAGCCTGAGAAAGAGGCAATGGCGGCGCTGCGCCGTACAGCCGCGGTGATGCGGCGGTGATCGCGGGCCGCCAACACCCGCCAAAACACAAAAGGCTCCCGAGGGAGCCTTTGCTTTGAAGCGACATGCCTGCCGTCGCGAGAAAACCCTGCCCATGGAAGCGGCACGGTGGCCACCCACGGGTGTCGCCCCCATGGGCAGGTCCCGCAAACAGTGGGCGATGATTTCGCCCGTCCAATTACATGCGCGAGCCGATTTCGCCCGAAGGGATCTGGCCGGTGCGCAGGGCTTCTGCAGCCTGTGCGCGCACCACGGCGCGGTCAGCGGTGGATGTGTAGGTCACCACGCGGGAGCCAGCGGGTTCCTGGCTGCGGGTCTGGGCCACGGTGGCGGCTTCGGCCTGCACTTCAGCGCGGGTGCGGTTGGTTTCGAACTGGGTGGCAAATTGCGAAGCGTCGGCTTCATCAGCGTGTGCACCGAAAGCGGTGAAAGCAGCCACAGCAGCGACGGAGAGGATACGAGCGGTCTTGTTCATGATGGATTCCTTCAAAAGTTGCGTCTCAAAAAAGCCGGAAACCGTTGCGCGACATGCGCTGTGTTTCCGGGTTCGGTGAGTCGCCTTGCGGGTTCGGCTCATCGATGGGTTGAACTGTACGCCGATGGCGTTCACGGAAAAACTACTAAGTCGCAAACTAACCATTTCAGTTTTAAGAACAATCGGCGCAGAGGGCCAGCCCGTACTGTGGATGCGGCCCATGGGTGGTGGGGCAAATTCTTGAGATGCGATTGGCACCTGGCGCTTACTGGTTAAGCGCTAAAAGCTATCAAAATGAGAGCAAATTTCGCGGCGCGTTGTCATGGAGCGCTGGCGGCGACACGCGCAGGTCACGGGGCTGTCATCACGCAGCCATGCAGCGACGGCATTGTGTCGGCTTCTCTTTTTCAGCCCCTCACCATCATGGCCCGACCCACTGCCCTCGCCCTTGTCTGCGCCCTCGTGTGCGCCAGCGCCACCCTGTTGTCCCCCGCCGCGCTGGCCCAGCAGGCCTACCCCGCCACCCTGGCCGGCCATGCCGTGCTGCCCGCGCTGACGTTGATCCCCGCCCCCAAGGACGCACCGCAGGACCTGCAGGTAGCGGGCAAGTTCACCACCCCGCGCCGTGTGGACGCCGTGGACACGGTGATGGGCCAGTCCGGTGGCCGCAACACGGGCGTGTCGCTGCCCTTCCAGGGCCAGCCGGTGCAGGGCCATTCAGGCATCAAGCGCATGGCCGATGGCTCGTATTGGATCCTGACCGACAACGGTGCGGGCTCCAAGGCCAACTCGCCCGACTTCATGCTGCACCTGAACCACTACACCGTGGACTTCCAAAGCGGCCAGTTCAACCGTCTCAAGACGATCTTCCTGCACGACCCCGACAAGAAGATCCCCTTCCGCATCACCCACGAAGGCACGGCCACGCGCTACCTGACCGGCGCCGACTTTGACCCCGAGAGCTTCCAGTTCGCCGGTGGCGCGCTGTGGATCGGTGACGAGTTTGGCCCCTTCCTCATCAAGGCCGACCTGAGCGGCAAGGTGCTGGCGGTGTTCGAAACCAAGGTGGATGGCAAGACCGTGCGCTCGCCCGACGCGCCCGGTGTGCTCATGCCCGGCGCACCCGACGCCAAGCCCACGCCGTTTGAGGTCAAACGCTCCAAGGGCTACGAAGGCATGGCCTCCAGCAAGGACGGCAGCAAGCTCTATGCGCTGCTGGAAGGCGCGTTGTGGAACGACGACGCCAAGGCGTACGAAAACGTGGGCGGCAAGCAATACCTGCGCGTGCTTGAATTCGACGTGAAGACCGAGCAATGGACCGGCCGCCACTGGAAGTACGTGCTGGAGGCCAACCACCACGCCATCGGCGACTTCAACATGATCGATGGCACGACAGGTTTGATCATCGAGCGCGACAACGGCGAAGGCACGGCCGACAAGGCCTGCCCCGAAGGCCAAAAGCGCACCGACTGCTTCCACGACCTGGCCAAGTTCAAGCGCGTTTACAAGGTGGAGATGAGCGATGCGAACGTGGGCGGCGAAATCCGCAAGGTGGGCTACATCGACCTCATGAACATCCAGGACCCGCAGCGCCTGGCTCGTAAGCCGTTGAACAACGGCGTGCTCACCTTCCCGTTCTTCACCATCGAGAACGTGGACATCGTTGATGCCACGCACATCGTGGTGGGCAACGACAACAACCTGCCCTTCAGCAGCAGCCGCGAGCCCAACAAGGCGGATGACAACGAGCTGGTGCTGCTGGAAGTGGGCGAGTTGCTGCGCGCAAGGTAAGGGGCACCCCCCTGAGACGCTTCGCGTCTTCCCCCCGCTCTCGCGCTGCGCGCGGGCAGGGGGACGCAGCCCTCGCTGCGGGGCGGCCCCTGCTCGGCTGCCCCGGGCTGGGTCGCGCCGGTTTTGAGCGCTGCAGACGGGGGCGATGCCCCGGAAGGACCGGTGTGTGGGGGCTCCAACCCTTGAGACACCTTTGAATGCAGCGGGTGGCAAAATCCCCGGCTCCCGTTCCAACGCTCCACAAGCTGCGCCACCATGTTCACAGGCATCGTCCAAGCCACGGCAGGCATTGCCGCCATCCACGACCGCGCAGGGCTGCGCACCTTCACGCTCGACTTCCCCGAGGGCTTCTGCCAGGACCTGGCCATTGGCGCCAGTGTGGCCACCGATGGCGTTTGCCTCACGGTCACCGAGATTCTGTCGCCCACGCAAGCCAACTTCGATGTGATGCTGCAAAGCCTGAACATCACCACGCTGGGCAGCTACGCGCAGGGCGACCGCGTGAACGTGGAGCGCGCGGCCAAGGACGGTGCCGAGATCGGCGGCCACCCGCTGTCGGGCCATGTGGACTTCACCGGCACGCTCATCGAGCGGCGCGAGTTTGACAACAACCTGGTGTGGCGAGTGGCCGTGCCCGAGGCGTTTCGCCGCTATGTGTTTGCCAAGGGCTACATCGCCATCCACGGCGCCAGCCTCACGGTGGCCGAGGTGAACCGGCAAGAGGGCTGGTTCGAAATCTGGATGATTCCCGAAACGCGCCGTGCCACGGTGTTTGAAGCCAAGCAGGTGGGCGCGCGGCTGAACATCGAGATCGAACGCAGCACCCAGGTGATGGTGGACACTGTGCGCGAGGCCGTACAGGAAAGCCTGGGCCGTCTGCAGCCCGTGCTGGAGGCGCTGCTGAAGGAAAAGGGCCTGTCGCTGGACGACTTTGTGCAGGCGCCCGTGCAACCGCACTGATGAAGTGAAGTTCTTTGATGTCCCCGTTGGTGCGCCCGCTGGCGCTGCGTGATCTGTCTGATTTGCTGGCCGTGCAGCTCGCCTGCTATGGCGAAGGCTTTGTGGAAAGTGGCGAGGTGTTTGCGCGCCGCCTGGCCAGCCCGGCCAACTGCTCGCTGGTGCTGGAGCAGGGCGGCGCGGTGTGCGCCTACCTGGCGGCCTACCGCAGTGTGCGTGGCAAGGTCACACCGCTGCATGGCGACTTTGAGGCCGTGGACCAGCCCGATACGCTGTACCTGCACGACATGGCTGTGTTGCCTGCCCATGCGGGGCAAGGCCTGGCCCATGCGTTGCTGCTGCCCTTGTGGGCGCAGGCCCGTTCCGCAGGCCTGCCGCACAGCGCACTGGTGTCGGTACAAGGCTCGCAGGCGTACTGGGAGCGACAGGGCTATGTGCTGAGCCCTTTGCAAGACGCCACCCAGCAGGCCCGCCTGGCCAGCTATGGCGAAGGCGCCGTGTACATGGCGCGTGATCTGTAGGGCTGCTGTCACCGCCCCTCGTCATAATGCGCGCCATGCCCCACCGCTGGAAACCCAACGTCACCGTGGCCGCGCTCATCGAGCGCGATGGCCGCTTTCTGCTGGTCGAGGAAGAAACCACCGACGGCCTCAAGCTCAACAACCCCGCCGGCCACCTGGACCCGGGCGAGTCGCCCATCCAGGCCTGCGCGCGCGAGGTGCTGGAAGAAACCGCGCACGACTTCGAGCCCACGGCGCTGATCGGCGTGTACCTCAACCGATTTACCAAAACCCGCACGGGCGATGACCTGACCTACATGCGCTTTGCGTTTGCCGGCACGCTGGGCACGCACCATGACTGGCGCACGCTCGATACCGGCATCGTGCGCACGCTGTGGCTCACGCCGGATGAGATCCGCGCCTGCCCCGAGCGCCACCGCAGCCCGCTGCTGCTGCGCTGCCTGGAGGACTATCTGGCGGGCCAGCGGTTTCCGCTGACGCTGGTGCACACCGACATCTCGGTGACCGAGCCCGCAGCGCAATAGCACCGCGCGGGCATTGCGGCGCAGGGCGTCATCGCATCCTTCCGTCGCAAGTTCGGCGTGCGGGGTAGCAGGCCAGCCTGGGGGCGTAGAGTCTCCCTCATCGTGGGTTCAACCCGGGTTGTGCAGTGCCAATGGCTCCATCAGCGCCCAAGCCGATGGGGTTGGGCTGGCGCTTTTCCACCGCGTGGCGCAGCAGCGATGCGGTGCGGAAGATGCCGTGCGCAAACTTGCCGTAGGGCAGCGTGGCAAACAGCGCCATCACTGCGCCCAGGTGCAGGCACAACAGCAGCGGCAGGCCCGCGCTGCCGCGTGCTGCCCACAGGCCCAGGCCACTGGTGGCGGTGAGGAACAGCAGCGCAATGAAGGCGCAGTCCATGGGCTTTTGCGCGGCATCTCCATGCAGCGGGTGGCGGCGCAGGTTCAGCCGCCACAGGCCTGCGGTGCCCAGCGCCAGGCTGATGCCGCCCACGCCGCCCAGCAGCTTGGGCACACTGGGCAGGTCATACGGGGCAGGCAGGCCCACCAGGTAGTGGTACAGCGTGGCCACGCTGGTAGCGGCAAAACACAGCATGAAGCCATAGAACGTGAGGTGGTGGCAGCGCCTGCGCGAGAGGGTGTAGGCATCGTCTTCGTTGTGGCAGCCCTCGCCGTGGCCGCCGTCCAGGTACTTGAGGCGCAGCACCGCATCGGTGGCCTCGGCCGTGGCGGGCGCGCTCAGCGGTGCGCCGCTGGTGGCGGGCGTCACATCGCGCCAGAAGCGGCGCACGCCCAGGCCCAGGGCCAGCACGGCAAACAGGAACACGGGCGCGAACAGGCCCACCAGCAGGTTGTGCGGGAAGATGCCGTAGAAGCCGCCCACGGGCACCGTCCACAGCGCCGCCAGCCCCTGCCCATGCAGGCCCACCGCCAGCAGCAGAAACAGCGTGAGCCCCGCCACCAGGGCCAGCGCCAGGGTCAGGCCGTTGCGCTGGTAGAGCTGGCCCAGCGCAGGGGGCCAGGCGTAGTCGGCATAGGTTTGCCCGCGCACCTGGGCCATGGCCTGCGGAATGTTCACCGCAAACTCGTGCGGCGGCGCGTACTGGCAGGCGTGCAGGCAGGCACCGCAGTTGTGGCACAGGTTGGCGATGAAGTGGATGTCGGCCTTGGCAAATTCCAGCCGCCGCGTCATGGCCGGGAACACGGCGCAAAAGCCCTCGCAGTAGCGGCAGGCGTTGCAGATCTGCAGCTGGCGGGCCACTTCAGACTCGGGGGCCGACAGCACGATGTCGCCATTGGCCAGCGCCTTGGCGTCGCAGGTCAGGGCTTCAAGCGCTTGCATTCGTTACTCCTGTTTTTGTAGCTGCTTGCGCTTGATGGATAAGCGCTGGGGGCTGGTTTGAGTTCAAAGCTGCACGGGCAGCCTGCGTACCGGCAATGCGGCCAAACGCGGTGCCAATGCTCATGCCCACACCAGCGGTGTAGCCCTTGCCCAGTACGTTGCCCGCCATCATTTCGCCCGCCACAAACAGGTTGGGGCTGGGCACGTTGTTGAAGCGCACGGCGGCGGTGTCGTCGGTGTGCAGGCCCAGGTACGTGAAGGTGACGCCGGGCTTGAGCGCATAGCCGTAGAACGGGCCAGTGTCGATGGGGCGGGCCCAGTGCGTTTTGGCGGGCGCCACGCCTTCGGTGTGGCAGTCGTCCAGCGCGGTGTGATCGAACGTGCCCACGCGGCAGGCAGCGTTGTAGGCATCGAGCGTGCGGGTGAACGTATCCACAGGCAAGCCTAGCTTTTGTGCCAGCTCGGCCAGCGTGTCGGCCTTGACACCCGGAAACACCGGCGGCATGAAGCGGCCAATGGCCTTGCTGTCGATGATCGAATAACCCATCTGCCCCGGCTGCTGCGCCACCAGGCGGCCCCAGATGGCGTAGCGCTTGGGCCAGAAGTCCTCGCCCTCGTCGTAGAAACGTTCGCCATTGCGGTTGACCACCACGCCCAGCGACACGCAGTCGATGCGCGTGCAGATGCCGCCGTCGTACAGCGGCGCGCGTGCATCAATCGCCACCATGTGGGCTTGCGTGGGGTCGCCAATGCGGTCGGCGCCGTGGTCATCGAGCAGGTGTTTGAGCAACACGCCCTTGTTGTAGGCGGTGCCGCGGATCAGGAAGTTGTCTGCAGGCCACTCGCCGCGCTCGTTCTGGCCCCAGGCTTCGCGCAGCCATTCGCGGTTGGATTCAAAGCCGCCTGCGGCCAGCACGCAGCTTTTGGCGGTGATGCGTTCGCTGTGGCCGTTGGTGGTGCAGTGCGCGGCCACAAAGCGGCCGTTCTCCACCTCGATGCGATCCACCGGCGATTCGTAGCGCACCTGCACGCCCAGCCGTTCAGCGCTGCGGTAGTAGGCATTGACCAGCGCCTTGCCGCCGCCCATGAAAAACGCATTGGTGCGCGCCGTGTGCAGCGCCCCCGCCAGCGAGGGCTGGAAGTGCACGCCGTGGCTGCGCATCCAGTCCCGGCAGGTGCCGGACTCGCGGATCACCAGCCGCGCCAGGTGCTCGTTGGTGAGCCCCCCTGTCACCTTGAGCAGGTCTTGCCAGAACTCTTCTTCGGGGTAGGCATCGACCAGCACGTCTTGCGGCGCATCGTGCATGCAGCGCAGGTTGCGGGTGTGGCCCGAGTTGCCGCCGCGCCAGGCCCGGGGCGCGGCCTCCAGCAGCAGCACGCTGGCTCCGGCCTCGCGGGCCATCAGCGCAGCGCACAGGGCGGCGTTGCCGCCGCCGGTGACCAGCACATCGACCACAGCATCGCCGCTCATGGCCGGTGGCGCCAGGCGGCACGCTGCGCGCGGGTGAATGAAGAAGGGGGTCTGGGGCCCATGGGGTGTCTCCTGGCGCGGTCGCCGTGTCGTTCATCGGGGTGATGGCGACTGTAGGGAGACGCAGGCCCGCTGTGCAGAGGGTTCAGGTCACGGGGGTATCACGGATCGAGATGGCTGCGGGGTGGTGGTTCAGACGCTGGCGTCCTGCCCGCCTATCCATGTCGTGCCAAACCACTGGCCAGTCGTCACCAGTTCGCGCACGCAGTCCGTCAGCACCACGCGCGCGGCCAGCGCGGCGGGCGAGAGCTCTTCGTCGGGCAGGCTGCAGAGCAGGTTGACGCGGCGCGCGGGCGCGTCGGTGAGGCGTGCGCACTGAAAGCGCTCGGCCGCATCCGGGTAGCGGCCCAGGGCAGCCCAGGGCTGCACGGTGGAGCCCAGGCCCGCGTCCACGGCGGCCATCACCATGGCGAGCGAGTCCACCTCCAGCACCACGTGCGGTGCCACGCGGTCGCGGGCAAAAGCGGTGTCCAGCGTGCTGCGCAGGCCGTGTGGGCCGGTGGGCAGGATCAGCGGCTCCTGCACCAGCTCGGCGACGGTGATGGTTTCCGGCAACTGCCGGCCACGGGGGTTGCCTGAGCCCGCCCCTCGGTCACGGGCGCAGATGAGGAACAGGTCCTCCTCCAGCAGCGGTGCCATGTCCCAGCGGCGCGCGCCCGTGGCCTGCTGCGCCTGGTGCAGGCGGGTGTCGAACAGCACGGCCAGGTCCAGCTCGCGCGCATGCAGCATGGCCGTGAGGTGGCCCGACATGCTCTCCACCATGTGCAGCCGCACGTCGGGGTAGCGCGTGCGCATGACCTGCATCAGCGGCAGGCCCAGCACGCCCGAGGTGGTGGGCGCCAGCCCCACGGTGACGGTGCCCGACAGCCGCGCCTGCTGCGCCGCGCGCACGGCCTGGTCGGCATGGCGCAGGGTGAGCTGCGCCTCGCGGAAGAACGCCAGCCCCGCCTCGGTCGGCGTCACGCCGCGCGGCGTGCGCTGCAGCAGGCGTGTGGCCAGCTCGCTCTCCAGCCGCGTGATCTGCTGGCTGAGCGCGGACTGCACCACGTCCAGGTCCAGCGCAGCGCGGCTCATGGAGCCTTGCTCCACCACACGCACGAAATAGCGCAGTTGTCTCAGTTCCATCGGGGGGGCTCAGGTTTCACGATTGGCTTGGCCGGAATACAAGCTCATCGACATGGCGGTGGAGCGTATGGCCAATCCGTGGTTGGGCAAAAAATGTAGCCTGGCGCTTGTCCATAATGCGCAGGCAGCTATCATTTTTGTAGTAAACAACTCAGTGCAGCCCTGCTCATATGCCGCGGGGCAGCTGTGCTGCCAGTGCTTCGCGCATCCAGCGCGCGATGAGTTGCTGGCGCTCGCGGGGCATGCGGTCCACGGTCGATGCCACGCTGATTGCCGCCACTGGTTCACCCGCCGCGCTGCGCACGGCCATTCCGGCGGCCAACACGCCCTGCGTGGCATGGTTGCCTACCACCGACCAGCCGCGCTCGCGCGTGGCCCGCACCAGGATCTGCAGGCGCTCGGGCGTCATGCCGCCGTAGCGCGGTAGCTCCTGCGCGTTGGCGGCGATGCAGGCCTGCATCTCGGCATCGGGCAGCGCAGCCAGCAGCGCCAGCCCCGCAGCGCCCACGCCCAGCGGCTGGCGCGTGCCCACCTGGATCACCAGCATCTGCACCGGGTGTGTGCCCACATGGCGCGCAATGCAGTGCGAGGTAGGCCCCTCGCGCACGATGGCAAAGGCCGCATCGCCACAGGCGCGGCTCACGCGTTCCAGCACGGGGGCCAGGCGCACGGCCAGGTTGGGCTGGCCCGGGGGCTCGGCCAGGGCTGCCAGGCGCGGGCCCGCCACGTAGCGAAAGCGCCCGTGCTGGGCCACATAGCCGCTCTCCAGCAGCGTGGCCAGCAGGCGGTAGACCGTGGCGCGCTCCAGCGCTGTGGCGCGGCACAGGTCCACCACGCGCGCACCATCGCGGCCCTGGGCCAGCACGGCGTCCAGCACTTGCAAACCCCGGCGCAGCGTGCGGCTGCCGGGGTCGTCGGCCGGTTCAGGCGTCGGTTGCTTGCGGGTGCGTTCGTCCGGCTGGCGGACGTTTGAATTCGCAGATTGGGAAGGCATGGGAAAGAATTTGTTCGTCAACGCCACCAGTGCGCAGTGTGCCGCAGAGCACGCAGCAGGGCGCCAAGACAGCATTTTTCCAAGAACCAACGGAGACAGACACCATGAGCCCACACCCCCCCGCCGCGCTGGGTCAGCGCACGGCTTCGTCGACCCTGCCACGCCGCGCGCTGCTGGCGCTGGCGGCCACCCTGGCCTGCGGCGCGGCCATGCCATTGCAGGCCCAGCCCCACGCCTCGGGCTGGCCCGCCAAGCCGGTCAAACTGGTGGTGGGTTACGCGGCGGGCGGTGCTACCGATGTGATCGCGCGCCTGGTGGCCGCCAAGCTGGGCGACCAGCTGGGCCAGCCCGTGGTGGTGGACAACCGCACGGGCGCCAACAGCAACGTGGGCGCCGAGGTCGTGGCGCGTGCGCCGGCCGATGGCTACACGCTGTACGTCTACACCATCGCCAACACCATCAACGCCACGCTGTACCCCAAGCTGGGCTACGACCCGGTCAAGGACTTCGAGCCCATTGGCCTGATCGCCAAGATCCCGAACATCCTGGTGGTCAACCCCAAGCTGCCCATCAAGAACCTGGCCGACTACGTGCGCTACGCCAAGGAGTCCAAGGACGGCGTCACGTTTGCGTCCTCGGGCAGCGGCTCGTCCATCCACCTCTCGGGCGAGATGTTCAAGATGCAGTCCAAGCTCAAGATGTTGCACGTGCCCTACCGGGGCAGCGCGCCCGCTGTCACTGACCTGTTGGGCGGCCAGGTGGATTCGATGTTCGACAACACGCCATCGGCCCTGCCGCACGTGCAGGCGGGCAAGCTGCGCGCCATTGCCATCACCAGCGCGCAGCGCTCGCCCTTGCTGCCGGATGTGCCCACGCTGGCCGAGTCGGGCTACGCGGGCTTTGACGTGCAGTCGTGGTTTGGCCTGGCCGCACCTGCGGGCACGCCGCGCGCCGTGATCGAGCAGGTCAACGCGGCCCTGAACAAGGTGCTGGCCTTGCCCGAGGTGCGCACGCGCCTGCAGGAGCTGGCCGCCACGCCCGACGGTGGCACCCCCGACAAGATGCGCCAGTTTGCCGCCGCCGAGATCAAGCGCTGGCGCGAAGTGGTGAAGGAATCGGGCGCATCGGCCGAGTAAACGGCGGGAAAAGCCCTCCTGGCGTCGTCGTCCCGTCGTGTCGTACTGGCCGTACTGCCTGCGACGGAACGCCCAGCCAGGACCGCTTCGCTGGGCTTTGCCCACCGTTTGCACTCCTTTTGAAGGCAACCCAGGAAACCCAGTCCTCACCATGTTCCCCATCGACTTCTTCTGGCGGGCTGCCCAGCGCTGGCCTGACCGCATTGCCATCGACGCGCCCGAGGGCGCCATCCGCTACGACGCTCTGGCCGCCCGCGTGGCCGCGCTCGCGGCGGGCTTCACCGCCATCGACCCCGCACCGCAGAGCCGCGTGGGCATCTGCGCGGGCAACAGCGCTGACCACATCGCCGCGCTGCTGGCCGTGCTGGCCTGCGGCAAGGTGTGGGTGCCGCTCAACCCCAAGAGCACGCGGCCCGAGATCCGCCGCATCATCGATGCGACCGAGCCCACCCTGCTCGTGCTGGATGCTGCGTGCGCCGACCTGCTCGATGGCGCACCCGGCGCTCGCGTGCTGACCGGTGCGCAGGCCGCCGAAGGCGCCACCACGCTGGCAGGCCTGGCCGCTGCGCACGCTGGCGCACCCCGCCCGCAGCTGGATCTGCCGGACGACGCCACCCAGGCCATCAAGTTCACCGGCGGCACCACCGGCGCGCCCAAGGGCGTGATGCAGCCCTACCGCGCGTGGATGGCCAACATCACCAACCAGATCCATGCCTGGGGCTTTGACGAGCACGAGCGCTACATCGTGGCCGCGCCCATCACGCACGGCACCTCCACGTACATCCTGCCCATCCTGGCGCAGGGCGGCTGCCATGTGGTGCTGGCGGGCGCGGGCGCCGAGGCGGTGCGCACGGCCTTTCGCGAGCGCGGCGGCACGGTGTGCTTCATGCCGCCCACGCTGGTCTACATGCTGATGGCGCTGCCCGGCGCGTCGCGCGCGGACTTTCCGCGCCTGCGCCGGCTCATCTATGGCGGCGCGCCCATGCCACCCGACAAGATCCGCCAGGTGCGCGACTTCTTCGGCCCGGTGCTGGGCACCACCTACGGCCAGACCGAGGCGCCGCAAATCCTCACCGTGCTGTGCCCCGAGGACTTTGAAGACGAGCGCAACCTGGCCTCGGTGGGCCGCACCACCTGGTTCAGCGACGTGGCCATCATGGCGCCCGATGGGCGCCTGCTGCCCCCGGGCGAGGTGGGCGAGGTGGTGGCGCGCGGCGACCTGCTGATGACCGGCTACTGGCGCCTGCCCGAGAAGACCGCCGAGACCCTGGTGGACGGCTGGCTGCACACCGGCGACCGGGGCCTGATCGATGAGCGGGGTTTCCTCTACCTCAAGGACCGGCTCAAGGACATGGTGATCACTGGCGGTTTCAACGTCTACCCCGTAGACGTAGAGAACGCGCTGGGCCAGCACCCGGCGGTGCACGAATGCACCGTGTTCGGCCTGCCCGACGACAAGTGGGGTGAGACCGTGCAGGCCGCTGTGCAGCTGCGCAACGGTGAGCACGCGGGCGAGGCCGAGCTGATCGCCTTTGTGCGCGAACGCCTGGGCCCGGTGCAGACGCCCAAGCGCATCCATTTCCACGAAAGCCTGCCGCGCTCGCCGGTGGGCAAGGTGCTCAAGTCCGCCGTGCGCGATGCGGCCCTGGCCCACCTGGCCGATACGGCCACTGCCTGAATGAAGGAACCCATGTCATGACCCACCCTGCTTCCAAGACCCCCGTCACCCGCCTGTGCACCCATACCCTCACCAGCCTGCATTACCGCGATGCGGACCTGGTCGAGGACCTGATGGGGAAGAAGACCTTCACCGAGGTGATGCTGATGCAGATCCTGGGCCGCACGCCGCGCGGCGTGGACCTGCGCATCACCGACGTGGTGCTCATCGTGCTCATGGAGCATGGCCTCACGCCCAGCGCCATTGCCACGCGGCTGATTTACATGAGCGCGCCCGAGAACCTGCAGGGCGCCGTGAGCGCGGGCCTGCTGGCCGTGGGCAGCTCCTTCGTGGGCACCATGGAGAACTGCTCGGGTCTGCTCGACCGCATTGCGGCGGCGCAAGACCCTGGGGCGGAAGCTCTGGCTATTGCGCGCCACTACAAGGGCCTTAAATCCCCCGTGCCCGGCTTTGGCCACCACCTGCACAAGCCGGTGGACCCGCGCGCCTACAAGCTGCTGGAGATGGGCCGCGCAGAGCCCGAGTTGCAGGGCGACAAGATCCGCGCGCTGGAGACGCTGTCCAAAGCCGTGGATGAGGTGGCAGGCCGCCCCATCACCATCAACGCCACCGGCGCTGTGGCCGCGCTGCTGGGCGAGATCGGCGTGCCCACGGCCGTGATGCGCGGCTTTGCCGTGATCTCGCGCGCGGCCGGTTTGGTGGCGCACATCGTGGAGGAGCAAAGCAGCCCGTCGGGCCGCTTCATCTGGGACACGGTGGAGCACGCGATTCCGTTCGTCGGCGGGTCCGGCAAGGCCGCCCCTGTGTGAACGCGGCTTCGCAGTATCCTCCCGCTCTGCCCTCGGCCCTCTGCCCGGGCTGGAGCCTCGTCCGAGGAAACGATGGCACTGATACGGGTTGAGGGCGTAACGGCCGTCACCCCTGGTGGGCGGCATGGCCGACGTGCAGGGCCTCTTTGCCGAGGCGCGCGCCTGTGTCTGCCTTGCCAGCGATGCTGCTACGTGACCTGGACCAAGTGGGGTTGGGCGGCGGTTTCGTCGGTGGGCTGGTGCAGGGCCTGTCGGCTCGACGCCCAGCGCTCAGAACGTGTGCACCACACCCGCCGCGATGCCGTTGGCCGTGGCCTTGTTCGCAGCACCTTGAAAGCCGTTGCGCCAACGTGTGTTGTCCAGTTCGGCATACACCTTGGTGCGGCGCGAGAGCATGTACTCGGCAAAGGCCACCAGGCGGCCATAGCCGTCATCGGCAGCGCCGGTGCGCGAGCGGTCCACCTTGTAGTAGGCCGCCGTGAGGTCCAGCAAAGGTGCAGCCGCCCAGGTCGCACCGGCCGACAGCACACGCTGCTCGGTGAAGCGGCCAGCAGCCGTTTCGGCCTTGTTGCGACCTGCATTGGCGGCCAGGCGCACGCTGCCCCACTGGTAGGCAGCGCCCAGCGTGGTGCCCTCCAGCGAGCGCTTGTTCACGTCCTTGAAGTTCTGGTGCGCCCCTGAAACCACCCACCCGTCGGCCGCCCAGGCCAGGCCCACGCCGCGCGACGACAGTGCCGATTGTTGCGCGGCCACCTCGCCCACGCCCCATATCGCGCGGGCGGTCAACCCGCCGACGCGGCCCGTGTACTTGAGGGCGTTGTCGAGCCGGTACGAGCCCGAGGTGGTCCCTGCGCTGCCGTACTCGATACCCAGACCGTGCTGGCTCAGCGCTGTTACGCCGATGTTGGGGTTGAAACTGGCAAATCGCATGGCCAAAGGGTCCACAGGCGATATGGCATCGGCCAGTGCCGTGGTTTGCCGGCCCAGCGCCAGCGTGCCCCAACCGCCCTGCAGCCCGATCCAGGATGCTCGGTCGAAGTACTTGCTGGCGTTGGCGGGTGCGCCTGTGTCAGCGTTGAGTCCGCTCTCCAGATTGAACAGTGCCTTGGTGCCACCGCCCAGGTCTTCGCTGCCGCGCAGGCCCCAGCGGCTGGTGGTGTGGATGCCGCTGCCCAGGCTGTGGCTAGAGCCCGGCGCAGGCGCGTTGGATGCAGACAGACCGCTGCCGCTGCGCAGGCCCAGGTCCGCCACGCCGTACAGCGTCACATCGCCGCTCTGCGCCATTGCGCATGGTGCGGCGAAGGCAGCGCAAGCCGCGGCTACGATTCTTTTCATCAATGTCTCCTGTTGTTGAAATACCTACGGGCGGCGCGGCTCCTGCATGGCCGGCAGGGCCTTTCTCGGACGGGTCAGTCCGGTGTGAGTTGCGCCTTCAGCACCACGCCCTTCCACTTGGCGAGTTCCTGCTTCACGGTCAGGGCCAGTTGCTCGGGCGTGCTGGTGTCCACCACGGCACCTTGCTCCTCGATGCGGCGCACCACATCCTTGTCAGCCAGCGCGGTGTTCAGGGTCTTGTTCAGTAACTCGACTACTGGGCGCGGCGTCTTGCCGGGCGCGAACAGCGCGTACCACTGAGTGATCTCCACGCCCTTGACGCCTGCCTCTTCCAGCGTGGGTACATCGGGCAGCAGCGACGAGCGCTTGGGCCCGGCCAGCGCCAGCGCGCGCAGCTTGCCGTTCTTGACATGCGGGTAGGCGGAGAACAGGCTTGGGAACATCACCTGTGTTTGCCCTGCCATGGTGTCGTTCATGGCGGGCGCCGCGCCCCGATAGGGCACATGGGCCATCTGGGCACCGCTTTCCAGCTTGAAGATCTCGGCCGAAAAGTGTGGGGCCGTGCCGTTGCCGGCCGATGCGTAGTTGAAGTCATGGGGCTTGGACTTGGTCAGCGCCACCAGCTCGCTCACGGTCTTGGCGGGCACCTTGGGGCTCACGACCATCAGCGTGGGCGAGTAGCTCACCATGCCGATAGGCTCGAACTGCGTGATCGGGTCATAGCGCAGCTTCTGCAGCGCGGGGCTCATGCCGTGGGTGCCGATGTAGCCGAACAAGATGGTGTGCCCGTCCGGCGCTGCGCGCGCCACGTATTCCGCCGCAATGGCGCCATTGGCCCCCGCCTTGTTCTCCACGATGACCTGCTGACCCAGCAGTGTGGAGAGCTTGAGGGCAATCACGCGCGCCATGCCATCGTTGCCGCCGCCCGCAGCGGTGGGCACGACCAGCGTGATGGGCTTGTCGGGGTAGGCTGCGTGAGCGGCTTCAGCGGCCCAGAAGGCGGTGGATGCCAGGGCTAGCGCGGCGGTGGCCAGCGCCGTGCGGCGCATTGTGGAGTGGATAGGTCGGGTCAAGGCTTGTCTCCTGTCGTCAAGGTTGGAATCGTTGGGAAAGCTGTCGGGGAAGCCTGCCCCGCGATAGAGATCAGTGCGCTGCAGCGCCTTCGGACACGAACAGCGTGCCTTCCAGGATCTTTCGGGCGGTGCGTACCAGCGCGGCCTGCACCAGCTTGAACTGGCCCTCCACGTGGCTGAGTTCGACGTCTACCTGGATGCGGCCTGCCGGGTGTTGCACCTCCACGCGGCGCAGCCCGGCGCTGGGGGCGTTCCGTTCGTCGGTTGCCACCGTGCCTGGCAGTACCGATGCCGCTGCCACGCCAATGGCGCCCGTCACGGCATGCGAGCGGTGGCATTGGTGGGGGGTGAAGTAGCGCGACATCACGCTGCCCGGTGGTGTGCCCGGGGACACGATCACCGGCTTGGGCAGCACGCTGTGCGTCACATCGCCCATGCCCATGCGCTGGCCGGCTTCTAGGCGCAATGCCTCCAGGCGGGCGAGCAAGGCGGCGTTGGTGTCCAGTTCTGCGGGTGTCTCGTCGCCGCGCAGGCTCAAGTCGGCGGCCCGTACGAGCACCATGACCTGCGCCGCGTCGATGCAGGTGACATCCAGGCCCTGGATGCGGTCAATGCGCTGTCCGGTGGGAAAGATCTGCCCGGTGACGGCGCCCCAGGCGTCCAGAAAATTCATGAGCACGGGGGCGGCTGTGCCCTGCACGCCGTCGATGCGCACATCGCCGTCATAGTGCACTTGGCCGCCCGCTGTGCACACTTGCACGTCGATGCGCGAGCGGGTGTTCACGTTGTAGATCCTCACCCGTGTGGTGTGCTGACCTGAAGGCGCCACCAGGCCCTGCTCAATGGCAAATGGCCCCACGCCCGCCAGCATGTTGCCGCAGTTGGGCCGCGTGTCCACCCGAGCCTCTTGTACGCTGACCTGGGCAAACAGGTAGTCCACATCACAGTCGGGCTGCTTGGAGCGCGAAACGATGGCGACCTTGCTGGTGAGCGAGTTGCCGCCGCCCAGGCCGTCAATCTGCAGCTCATGCGGCGAGCCCAGGGCTGCTATCAGCGTTCGGTCGCGGGCATCGGGGTCTTGCGGCAACCAGTCAGCCAGGAAGAACGGCCCCCGGGAAGTGCCGCCACGCATCAGAACGCAAGGAAGGTTGGTGCTCATGGGTCGGCATGGTGCGCCGCTGCCGATGATCTGTGAATTGCATTGTTGGCAATGATTGATGCATGCTGCGCAATAGGCTCAGACCGCTTGTACATGCTCCAATCACGGCCGTGAATTGCAATGTTCTGATCGTTTGATGCACGGCTTGCAACGCTGAAACTACCCCTGAGCGCATTGGAGGGACGTCCCATGAACAATAAATTCGACCTTGCTGACATCCAGGCCTTCGCGGCTGTGGCCGAGCTGCAGAGTTTTCGTGCGGCAGCTGAGGCCATCCACCTGTCGCAGCCCGCGTTCAGTCGGCGCATCGACAAGCTCGAAGAAGCTCTGGGTGTGCGGCTGCTCGACCGCACCACGCGCCGCGTGACGCTCACGGCCGTGGGCCGCGACTTTGCGCGCAAGACCCGGGTGTGGCTGGATGACCTCGACGGCATGCTCATGGGCCTGGGCGATGTGGCCGCGCGCCGCATGGGCGAGGTCACGATTGCCTGCGTGCCGTCGGCCGTTTATTACTTTTTGCCGCAAGTGGTCAAGCGCTATCACGAGCGTTTTCCCAAGATCCGTGTGAAGGTGCATGACGCCAGCGCCAACGAGGTGCTGGTGGCCGTGGCGCAGGGCGACGCGGACTTTGGCCTCAACTTCATCGGCAGCCAGGAGGCCGAGATCGAGTTCAAGCCTGTGCTGGCCGAGCGCTTTGTGGCCGCCTGCCGGCGCGACCATGTGCTGGCGCGGCGCAAGAAGGTGAGCTGGGCCGAGCTAGGTCAGCACGACTTCATGTCAGTGGGCAAGACGTCGGGCAACCGCCTGCTGATGGACCTGGCGTTGGCCAACGTGCCTGATCGTCCCCAGTGCCTTTACGAAGCCAAGCATGTGACCACCTTGCTGGGCCTGGTGGAAGCTGGCCTGGGCGTTGCCGCCGTGCCCAGTCTGGCCATGCCGGGCAAGGACCATCCGACGCTGGTGAGTATTCCGCTGGTGGAGCCCGTGGTGACGCGCCAGATGGGGCTCATCAAACGGCGCGGCAAATCGCTGTCACCCGCTGCGCAGCAGCTCTATGACCTGCTGGTGGCTACGCGTTCTGTGCGTCCGCGCAGTGCTGCCATGGCGCAAAAAATACAATCGGGGCAATGACTTCGAACACCAAACTGCCCAAACAACGTGTTGTCGTGGGCCTTTCGGGCGGCGTGGATTCTGCCGTGACCGCCCATCTGCTCAAACAACAGGGCCATGAAGTGGTCGGCATCTTCATGAAGAATTGGGAAGATGACGACGACAGCGAATATTGCTCGTCCAACATCGACTTCGTGGATGCGGCCGCCGTGGCCGATGTGATCGGCATCGAGATCGAGCATGTGAACTTCGCCACCGACTACAAGGACCGTGTCTTTGCCGAGTTCCTGCGGGAGTACCAGGCCGGTCGCACACCCAACCCGGACGTGCTTTGCAACGCCGAGATCAAGTTCAAGGCCTTTTTGGACCACGCCATGCGCCTGGGCGCGGAGAAAATCGCCACCGGGCACTATGCGCGGGTGCGCCAAAACGTCTCCACCGGCTTGTTCGAACTGCTCAAGGGACTCGATCCCTCCAAGGACCAGAGCTACTTCCTGCACCGCTTGAATCAGGCACAGTTGTCCAAGACGCTGTTTCCCGTCGGCGAACTGCACAAGACCGAGGTGCGCCGCATTGCTGAAGCAATTGGCCTGCCGAATGCCAAGAAGAAGGACTCTACGGGTATTTGTTTTATCGGGGAGCGGCCATTCCGCGAGTTTCTGAACCGCTACATCAGCCACGCCCCCGGCCCCATCCTGGACGACCGTGGGCGCAAGCTGGGCCAGCATGTGGGCTTGTCGTTCTACACCCTGGGCCAGCGCCAGGGGCTGGGCATTGGAGGGGTCAAGGAGAAAGGCGTACAGCGTGGCGGCGGTGAGCATGCGCCCTGGTTCGTCGCCCGCAAGGATTTGGCCAGGAACACGCTGCGGGTGGTGCAGGGGCATGACCACCCCTGGTTGCTGTCATCCGCGCTGGAGGCACAAGATGCCAGCTGGACGTCGGGCCATCCCCCGGTGCCAGGGGACTATGCCGCCAAGACCCGCTACCGGCAGCAGGACGCCGCGTGCAGCGTAGTCAGCGCGGAAAGCGCTGGTTTTCAGCTGCGGTTCCCGCAGGCCCAATGGGCTGTCACCCCGGGACAAAGTGCGGTTTTGTACGACGGCGAGGTCTGCCTTGGTGGGGGTGTCATTTCTGGCGCAACAAATTGAAACAGCTGACACGCAACAGGCTTGCTGTCGCTTGCGGTGGGTCCTCCAATACAGGGTTTTTCTAATTAGTTTGGACTATGGATCGTCAGATCTGAATAGTAAACAATTAATACCTGTGGCGTGACACCCACAAACTTCTACGTAGATACCGTCAGTTGAACTAAGTTGACCTTTGGTTCGTCGCTAGAAGCGTCATTTGTCATGGCGTGGCTCCTAGAATTCCAGAGAACGCTGTTTGAAACCACTTGTATCAAGAAATACTGGTGGTAAACCCTTAGTCCATCTTGCTGGCGGCCTCCAAAACCGGGCCCGATGCTTGCTCGTGTTTGCACCATGTCCCAATTTGCTTCCTTGCCTATGAACTCCGACATCGCCGCGCATCTGGCCCGGCAGCAGTGTTCGGAGCAGTGGAGAGGGTTTTTCCAGGCATTGGCGGCTGAATTTGTCGCAGCGTTGCCGCCGGAAGATCTTCGTGCGCTGATGTCCCGGGTGGGGGCGCGGTTCGCGGCAGACCATCCTTTGCCCGCCTGTGCCACGGTGCACGACCTGCAGCGCAGCATGACCGCTGTGTGGGCCGCCATCGGCTGGGGTTGGGTTGATGTGACACAGGAAGTTGCGCAGCTGAACATCCACCACAGCCTGTCGCCCGTATCTGCTGCGTTCGGGCCGAGCCACGTGCTTTGGTCGGGTGGTTTCCTGGAGGGGGTCTACCAGACCTGGTTCGAGCAAGCAGGAGCCGGTCAGCTCAGGGTGGTGCAGTGCGCGCCTGCGGACGCCTGGGGGTGTGTAACCCTTCAGCTCTCGCGCTGAGGCCTGGTTTCGGATCTATATGTTGCGGCATTGGCGGTGACCCATGAAACAATCAGATGACATCGTGAACCTCTTTCAGCAGTTCGGGGCCAAGGCAGACCCCTACCACGAGCTGGCCCGCAAACAGGATCACAAACTTTCCAACGAGCGCTGGCCCTTGGTTTCCGCAGTGCGAAATGCCGTGGCCGATGACGTGCCGTCGGTAGACCGTGGCGCAGGCGCCTCCGTGGCTCCAGTTTCACAACAGGGCCCGGCCTCTCGGGCGGCGCTGCCCGAGCCTGCTGTGGCGGTGCAGCGTGTGACCCCAGCCGCTGCCGAAATGCCCCGTCCGATGCACGCTCCCGTGGCGGCTTCAGCGGTAGAGCGTGTGCCACCAGCGGCTCTACAGGCCTCGACCTCGCCGCTGGCGAGCCTTGCGGGCCTGCGCGGCCAGGCTGCGCCAACGGCTGCTGAGGAGCAAGCTGTGCGCCACGAGTCTTTTCCGGCGGATCTGCCATCGGTTTTTGCGCGTCTGGCGGGTGCTCCCGCTCCGCGCAGCGCCGCGCCGGCACCCGCCTGGCAGCCTCGCAAGGGTCATCCATGAAAGCGATAGCTATCGTTTCTGCCAAGGGTGGAGTGGGCAAGACGACCCTCACCGCCAATCTGGCGAGCGCCCTGCAGCGCGAAGGTGTCCCTACTTTGCTGGTGGTGGACATGGACCCCCAGAACGCGCTGGGCTTGCACTTTGGCGCCGATCCGCGTTCTCTGGCCGGTGTATCCCGCGCCAGCCTGGCAGGCGCAGACTGGAGCTCGGTCTGCGTACAGGGTCCGTCGGGTGTGCATGTGCTGCCCTACGGCGTGGTGAACGAGTCGGACCGCGTGGCTTTCGAGCGGCACCTGGACGCACACCCTGACTGGCTGGTGCAGCAATTGCAGGGTCTGGCGCTGCCCGAGGATGCGGTGGTGCTGATTGACACGCCGCCCGGTCCCTCTGTCTATATGCAGCAGGCGCTCTCGGCAGCGCAGGCGGTGGTTGTGGTGAGCCTGCCGGACGCCGCATCGTATGCGGCGCTGGCGATGATGCAGCGGCTGGTGCACACCTACTGCACACCACGCCCTGATTTTTCCGAAGCGCTGTATGTGCTCAACCAGGTCGACGGCGCGCGCCAGCTGTCCAAAGACATCACGCGTGTGATGCAGGACAGCCTGGGTGAGCGTCTGGTGGGCGTTGTCCATGAGGACCAGGCAGTGCGCGAGGCGCTTGCCTACGACCGTAGCCTGCTGGAATACGACCCCCACGGCCAGGCGTCCGATGACCTGCGGACATGTGCGCGTGCTCTGGCACGGCGCTTGCGTTTGCCACTGGCTGGAGCTGTGCAATGAGTATCGACCAACGCCCACGGGCCGACGAGGTGGCCGACGCCGATTCCCACAGTCCCCAGGCACACTGGCGAACCGTGGTGCACGCCATCACCGGGTGGGCGCTGTGGCAGCACCCTGTGGCGCGCGTGGCGGCGGTGGTGTTCAGTGCCCTGTTGATGGGGCTGGTCATCAGCGTGCCGCTGGATCTTCAGGGGCAGATCCTCTTTTCCCTGGGGTCATTTGGCGCGGCCTTGTTGCTGAGCAGGACCCCCGGGCGACTGTCTACGCTGGCGATGATTGTGCTGTCGATCTCGGCGTCGTCGCGCTATATCTATTGGCGTTTTACCGACACCATCGGCTTTACCAACTGGCTGGACGCGGCATTCGGCTATGGCCTGGTGTTGGCAGAGCTGTATGCCTTTGCGGTGCTGCTCATTGGGTACTTCCAGACAGCGTGGCCTTTGCAACGGCGCCCGGTGCCCATGCCATCGGATATCACCAGTTGGCCCAGTGTGGATGTGTTCATTCCCACCTACAACGAGCCGCTGGAAGTGGTGCGGCAAACGGTGTTCTCGGCCATGAGCCTGGACTGGCCCGCCGACCGCCTGCATGTGTATGTGCTCGACGACGGCCGCCGCCCCGAGTTTCGCGCGTTCTGCGAAGAGCTGGGCGTGGGCTACCTGATCCGCGACAACAACCACCACGCCAAGGCCGGCAATATCAACGCTGCACTCCAGGTCACAAGCTCCGAGTACATCGCCATCTTTGACTGCGACCACATTCCCACGCGCTCCTTCCTGCAGGTGTGCATGGGTTGGTTCTTCAAGGACACCAACCTGGTCATGCTGCAGACGCCGCATGTGTTCTTCTCGCCAGACCCGTTCGAGCGCAATCTGGACACCTTCCACCGCATGCCCAACGAAGGCGAGCTGTTCTATGGCATCGTCCAGGACGGCAACGATCTCTGGAATGCCTCGTTCTTCTGTGGGTCGTGCGCCATCATCCGTCGCAAGGAACTGCTGGAAGTGGGCGGCATTGCCGTGGAAACCGTCACCGAGGACGCGCACACAGCGCTCAAGCTCAGCCGCCTGGGCTACAACACCGCCTACCTTGAAGTCCCCCAGGCTGCGGGCCTGGCCACTGAGAGTCTGTCCGGCCATGTCGGCCAGCGCATTCGCTGGGCACGGGGCATGGCGCAGATTGCGCGCACCGACAACCCACTCTTTGGCAAGGGCCTCAAGTTCGGTCAGCGCCTGTGCTACCTGAATGCCATGCTGCACTTCTTCTACGGGCTGCCGCGCCTCGTGTTTCTGACAGCACCGCTGGCCTACCTGTTCTTCGGAGCGCATGTGTTCCAGGCCACCGCGCTGATGATCACCGCCTATGCGCTGCCCCACCTGGCCCACGCCAGTGTCACCAACTCCCGTATCCAGGGCCGATTTCGCCACTCGTTCTGGAACGAGGTCTACGAGTCGGTGCTGGCCTGGTACATCATGCGCCCGGTGCTGGTGGCCTTCATCAACCCCAAGCTGGGCAAGTTCAACGTGACTGCCAAGGGCGGCGTGATTGAAAAGGCCTACTTTGACTGGACGATCGCACGCCCTTATGTAGTGCTGCTGTTGATCAATCTGGTGGGCTTCGCGGTAGGGATCTGGAAGCTGTTCTCCTCTGCAGGTGACGAAACCACCACGCTGGTCATCAATATGGTGTGGACGACCTATAACGTCATCCTCCTGGGTGCCAGTGTGGCGGTGGCCAGCGAGACGCGCCAGATTCGCGGCACACCGCGCGTGGCGGCAGCCCTGCCGGCGGTCATCCGTTTTGACAACGGCCGTACGCTGGTCTGCAAGACCGAGGATTTCTCGCAACACGGGCTGGGTCTGGCGGTCCCTGAGGACAGCGACATCCCCATGGGCAGCCGCCTTTCCGTGTCGCTGTTCCGGTCCGACGAAGAAGGTGTTTTCCCGGCCATTGTCACGTTCAGCGCCAAGGGGCGTGTGGGCGTGAAGTTCGACAACCTCAGCCTGCGCCAGCAGGCCGAACTGGCATCGTTGACCTTTGCCCGTGCCGACGCCTGGCTTGCGACCTGGGGGACAGGGCAGCGCGACAAGCCGCTGAGCTCGCTCTGGAGCGTGATCGTGATCGGAGTGCGCGGTATGGGGCAATTGACCGTCTCCGCCGTCAAGTCTCTCAAGCCCCGCTAAGCCTTTCTCTGTTTCCAAAGACTCCACACCATGATTTCCAAAAGACATCCGACAGCGCGGCTGCCGCGCAAGCGCATGCTGCCTGCCATGCTGGCCTTGGTACTGGCAGGGACGGCTGTGCCCGTGTCCCAACTCTCTGCAGCCCCCGCACCAGGTGCGTCAGCCGGGTCGGAGATGTCGGCGGCGGTGCAGCCCAGCGAGAGCGGCGTGCGCGTCCACCGCACCAGCTTCAAGGATCTGGGAGCCCTGTTTCCGCTGCAGTTGAGGGGCGTCGAAGGCACCAGCGGCGTGGCGTTCAGTGTGCGCAACGACGAAGTGGTCAC
This sequence comes from Acidovorax facilis, assembly GCA_964031875.1. GTDB lineage: Bacteria > Pseudomonadota > Gammaproteobacteria > Burkholderiales > Burkholderiaceae_C > Acidovorax > Acidovorax facilis_A. Next base: position 47,310 of record CAXIRU010000097.1, on the reverse strand, counting down.
GGGCGCGCGGCTGAAGCTGAACTACTCCTATTCGCCTGCGTTGCTTCCCAACCTGTCCCACATCAAGGTGCTGGTGAACGAGCAGGTGGCCGCCACCATTCCGGTGACCACGCAACAGGCAGGCGAAAACCTGCAGCGCGAGATCGTCATCCCTCCGCGTCTCATCACCGAGTTCAATCGGCTGAACCTTCAGCTGATCGGCCACTACACGACGGAGTGCGAGGATCCACTGCACTCCAGCTTGTGGGCCAACGTCGGCAACGACAGCGTGCTGGAGTTGACACTGGCACCCGTGGCCCAGGCGAACGATCTGGCGCCGCTGCCGCAGCCTTTCTTCGATCGGCGGGACGTGCGGCCGCTGGAGTTGCCCATGGTGTTCAGCACCGCCCCCAGCACGGGGACGTTGCAGGCCGCCGGCACGATGTCGTCATGGTTTGGCGCACTGGCGGGCTTCCGGGGAGCGCGCTTCCCCTCGCTGGTGGGCGAACTCCCTGCGCGCGGCAATGCGGTGGTGATGATCGCGGGCAAGGCACAGGCGCCTGCCGGATTGACCTTGCCCGACATTCAGGGCCCCACCGTGGCGGTGGTGAGCCACCCTGCAGACCGCCATGGCAAGCTGCTCCTGGTCATGGGGCGCGACGAGGCCGAGCTGGGTGTTGCCGCCAAGGCACTGGCCATCGGTTCGTCGGCCCTGTCCGGCCCGCTGGCCCGGATCACCGAGGTCACGGAACTCAAGCCCCGCAAACCGTACGACGCGCCCAACTGGCTGTCCAACGACCGGCCCGTGAAATTTGGTGAACTGGTCGAGGCCGATGCGCTTAACGTGTCTGGCTACTCGCCAGACCTGATTCGCCTGAACTTCTTCCTGCCTCCCGACCTGTTTGCGTGGCGCCAGAAGGGCATCCCGGTGGATTTGCGCTACCGCTACACCCCGCGCCCCAACCCCGACAAGTCCACCCTCAATATCAATGTGAACCAGCAGTTCCTGCGTTCACTGCCCTTGCACGCAGAGGACCATGAAGCCCCCAACGCTTTGGACCGCCTGCTGACCAAGGTGTTGCCCAAGGGCGAAGCAGCACCCGAGCGCGAGACCTTCCATATCCCGCTTTTCAAGCTGCCGGCCCAGTCGCAGCTGCAAATGCATTACTACTATGACGTGGTCAAGCAGGGCGCCTGCAAGGATGTGCCGCTCGACAACGTCCGGGGCTCCGTGGAGGCCGATTCGACCATCGATATCTCCGGATTTTCACATTTCATCGCCATGCCGGACCTGGCCGCTTTTGGCAATGCAGGGTTTCCGTTCACACGCATGGCAGACCTTTCAGAATCTGCGGTGGTGATGCCGGACAAACCCGGTTCGCAGGAGTACGCGGCCTATCTGGGCCTGATGGGTGTCATGGGGCGTGTGACGGGATACCCCGCACTGGGCGTGACCGTGGCGCAGGCCCAGCAGGTGGACCGGCTCGCTGACAAGGACCTGCTGGTCATTGCCTCTGGCGGCGGCAACCAGCCCTTGCTCAAGCAATGGGCCAGTTCCATCCCAGCCCTCCTGCAGGGCGAAGCCAAGAGTTTCCAGATGTCGGACTTCGCCAACCGCCTGCTGCGCTGGTGGGGTTTTGGGGAGGACTCCAGCGTGCACACCCGGCGCAGTCAGGTAGCGTTCTCCAGCAGCAGTACCGATGCACTGGTGGCCGGTTTTGAATCGCCTTTGCGCAGCGGTCGCAGCGTGGTGCTGGTGGCCAGCAACCAGCCTGCTGGCCTGTCGCAAGTGATGGATGCACTGCTGGATGCCGAGATGCTGAAAAACGTGCAGGGCAGCACCACGGTCATCCGGGGCAAGCAGGTGGACAGCCTGGTGGCCGAGAAAAACTACTATGTGGGACAGTTGGGCCCCTTGCTGTACACCCAGTGGTTTCTTTCGCGCAATCCGCTGTTGCTGATTGTGCTGGGCGTGTCGGCGGCGGTGTTGATAGCGATCATCATGTACCTGTCGCTGAGAGCCCGCGCACGGGCCCGGCTGAAGCAAAAAGGCTGAAGCGGTGCACAAGCGCACGCCCGGCTGTTTCTGAATCACGCAACACATTCCCGGCACTTCGGTGGCCGGGAGCCTCGCAGGGAGAAGGAAGGCATGTCCTCCAAACGTCGTCGTCATCACACACTTGCCATGGGGCTGCTGGCCTCGCTGATGGCTCCCGCTGCCTGGGCGCAGACCGGGGCAGAGCAGACCCTTTTGGACCAGGGCCAGTACTGGCAGGAGCGCGGCGATACAGAGCGCGCTGGCGAGGCGTGGCAGAAGCTGCTGCGCATCAACCCCCAGAACGCCCAAGCCCTCTATGGAATGGCGCTGGTGGAGCTCAACGCCAGCCGTCCCGAGGGCGCCCAACGCTATCTGAACCAGTTGCAGGCTGCCCATCCGCGCAGCCCGCTGGTCAGCCGATTGCAGGAATCCATCCGAACGGGCCGCAGCGCACCCCAGATCGAAACCGCGCGCCAGCAGGCCCGCAGCGGGCAGGCCAGCCAGGCCTTGAGCACCTACCAGGCGGCACTGGGAGACCGTCCCCCCACCGGGCCCCTGGCGCTGGAGTACTACCAGACGCTGGGCGCCACAGCCGGTGGCTGGGACGAGGCCCGCCGGGGTCTGAACCGTCTGGCGCAGGAGTCGCCTGAAGACCCGCAGATTGCACTGGCCTTGGCGCAACATCTGACCTACCGCGAATCCACGCGCCGGGAGGGCATTGCCCAGCTGTCGCGGCTGGCCGGGCGCTCGGATGTGGGCAAGGCAGCAACGGAAAGCTGGCGCAAGGCGCTGGCCTGGACGGGCAATCGTTCGGCTGATATCCCGCTGTACCAGGAATTCCTGCGCGCCAACCCCGGAGACACTGCCGTACAAACGCGCCTGGTACAAGCCCAGAACCTGCAAAAGCAGTCCCAGACGGCTGCCGTTCGGACCGCCGACCCGCTGCGTCAGCGCACGACCGCAGGCTTTCAGGCCCTGGACGACGGCGAGCTGGATGCGGCAGAGGCCGCATTTCTGAATGTGCTCGAATCCCGTCCCGCCGACGGCGATGCACTGGGGGGGCTGGGTATCTTGCGTCTGCGACAGGAGCGCTTTGCCGACGCGCGCGGCTTGCTCGAGCGGGCTTCGCGTGCGGGCTCGGCCAGCCGCTGGAAGCAGGCGCTCGACAGCGCCACCTACTGGAGCCTGGTGGAGCAGGCCACCTCCGAACGCGAACGCGGCGAAGCCGCCGCAGCACGGCGCTCTCTGGAGCAGGCCGTGCGGCTGAACCCGGCGGAGGTGACCGCCGAAACCGACCTGGCAGACCTGCTGGTCGAAGATGGTCAGTACGACGCGGCCGAGGCGGCCTACCGCCGTGTGCTGGCGCGCCAGGCCGACAACCCCGACGCCGTGCGGGGCCTGGTGGGCGTGCTCGCGCAGAACAACAAGGCGGCCGAGGCACTGGCCTTGGTCGAGAAGCTGTCACCCTCGCAGCAAGAAAAGGTGGGAGCCCTGGGGCGCCTGCGTGCCGCGCAGGCTTTGGGCCAGGCCCGTGCCGCAACGGAGCGTGGCGACACCGCCGCTGCGCGTGCGGCCCTGGAAGACGCCCTGCTGAATGACCCGGCGAGCCCTTGGGTGCGCTTGGACTTGGCCCGCCTGTACCTGCGCATGGGCGCGGTGGCCGAGGCGCGGGGCGTGATGGACGGTCTGCTGCTGTCCAACCCCAACATGCCCGAGGCTTTGTACGCCAGCGCCCTGCTGGCCTCGGAGGCCGGGGACTGGCCCGGCGCGTTGGCGCTGCTGGACCGCATCCCTGAAAAACACCGCACCCGTGACATTGCCGCGTTGCAACGGCGGGTGTGGGTGCAGGTCCAGGCATCGGCCGCATCCGCGTTGGCCGCCGAAGGTCGCCAGACGGAAGCCCTGGCCACCCTGGCCCAGGCGGAGTCCTTTGCCACCCAAGACCCCGAATTGCTCGGCGCCATGGCCCTGGCCTATGCGGATGCGGGCGATCCACAGCGCGCCCTGGGCTTGGTGCGGCAGGTGTTGGCTCGCACACCACGGCCCGACGTGGGCCTGCGTCTGCAGTACGCGGCAACCCTGCTCAAGACCCAGCAGGATGTGGAACTGGCGGGCATCCTGCGGCAGCTGCAGACGGCCCCGATGAACGACCGCGAGCGCAAGAGCTTCAGCGACATCCGCCGTGCCTACATCGTGCGCCAGGCCGATGGCCTGCGCGAGGCGGGCGATCTGGTCGCGGCGTACGACACCCTGGCGCCCCTGTTGGCGGAGCAGCCCGACGAGCCTCAGGCCATGGCGGCTCTGGCGCGCATGTATGCGGCCAACAACGACTACGCCCAGGCGCAGGCGCTGTATGCACGGCTGCTGGAAAAGTCTCCGAACGATGTGCCGCTGATCCTGCAGACGGCGGCCATGGCCACAGGTGCCAAGGACTACGGCTATGCCGAGTCGCTGCTGTCCGTGGCGCTGGCGCGGGCGCCGCGCGATCCCGAAGTGCTGACCGCTGCCGGACGCCTCTACCGCGCCCAGGGCAAGAACTCCAAGGCCACCGAATTCTTTACCGCAGCCGTGGCCGCCGAAAACGCACAGCGTGATGCGGTCCTGGCCGCCAGCGGTGTGGCCGCAGGGCCTGCGCGATCCGGCAATCCCTTTGCCCAGCGCGCCGCGCTGCAGCAGCGCACAGGTGGGGGCGGGCTCTCGGTGCCCACCGCTGCCGTCGCACGTTCGCCAGTGGGCTACACCCCGCAGCAGTACGCGGCCCAGCCGATGGCGCGCAGCAACAATGCACCGGCGAGCCTCTACATCCCAGACCCGGCCGGTGCCAGCCGCTTTGGTACGGCACCGCAGGCCTTCGCGCAGGCTGCGCCCATGACGCCTGCCAGCTACTACCCCGAGGCCGCCAGCCCGGCGGCGGCCGAAGCCGGGGCAGCGAACACTGCGGCGCGACGTAGCAATGCAGCGGCGCCATCCCCCATGGCACCCCGTTCGGTGGGTACCTCGTCGGCAACATCGGCCATGGCGTCTGCCTATGTGCCACCCGCGCAGCCCCAGCAGCCCATGGGTGCACAGACAGCGCCCGCAGCATCGGGCTACTTCACGCCTGCGCAGGCCTATGGCGGGGGGTACACCGGCGGTGTGCAGCCTCTGTCGCAGCAGCGCGCAATGCCTGCCCCGGCAGCCCCGTCGGCCTGGGCCACGGCGGGTCTGGGCAACAGCGTGCCCGACCCCACCCGGCCCCGCACTGCCCGCGACGAACTGCGTGAAGTCCAGCAAAGCCAGATTTCTTCGTTCTCTGTGGGTGCGGTTGCGCGCGCGCGGCAGGGCGAGGCAGGCATGAGTCAGCTTTCGGAGATCGAAGCGCCCGTGCAGCTCAAGATGAGCGTGGGTGATGGCCATCTCCTGCTGGGCGTGACGCCCACGGGCGCCAGCGCCGGTTCGCCCGGCTCGTCCTACGGCACCATCAGCCGCTTCGGGGGAGGGCCGGTCACAGCGCTGGCCATGCCTGAACGTGGCGCTGGCTCGCAGAGCGACAGCGGCATTGGGTTGAGCGTAGGCTATGAAAGCGGCGGCTTCCGGGCAGACATCGGCAGCACGCCGCTGGGCTTTGGCCAGTCTGACGTGACGGCAGGCGTGCGATACCGCACGGCCCTCACCGATGATCTGACCGTGGCCGTGGACCTCTCGCGCCGCCCGGTGACCGACAGCCTGCTGTCGTTTGCCGGTGTCCGTGATGCCCGGACTGGCGACCGCTGGGGCGGCGTGTCCGCCTCCGGGGGGCGCGTTGATCTGACCTGGGACGATGGTGAACTGGGGATCTACGGCTACGGCTCCCTGCATGGGCTGACCGGTACCCGCGTGCGCAGCAACGCGCGGGCGGAGCTGGGCGGTGGGATGTACTGGCATGTGCACCGCACATCGAACGCCGACCTCACGGCCGGTCTGAGCTTTACCGGCCTGTCTTATCAGCGCAATCTGCGCTACTTCACGGTGGGCCACGGTGGCTACTTCAGCCCGCAGCAGTTTGTGTCCTTTGGCATTCCTGTGGAATGGGCGCAGCGCAATGGCCGCCTGTCCTACCAGCTCAAGGGCTCGGTGGGTGTGCAGTATTTCAAGGAAGATGCGGCGCCGTACTTCCCCAACAGCCCCTCGCGGCAGGTGTCTGCCGTCCAGGCGGCCGCCGACGCTCTGGCCTTTGGCGAAACCGGCGCCACGGCCACCTATCCCGGTCAGTCCCGCACGGGCCTGGGCTACAACCTGGGCGCGGCCATGGAGTACCAGATGCACCCACAGGTGTTTGTGGGTGGGCACCTGTCGCTCAACAACGCACGCAACTACCGCGAGTTTGCCGGTGGCCTGTATGTGCGCTACGCCTTCCAGCCCTACAACGGCCTGCAGGCCTTCCCGGTCAATCCTTTGCGGTCACCATACAGCTACTAAGACCATGACCGCGCCGCCCAGGGCGCTTTCCTGGGCTCTCTGCCAACGCAAAAAGGCCCGTCACACTGCATGTGTGACGGGCCTTTTGACTGGAGCCTGCACCTCACAACGCGGCAGTCCGATGAGGTGGATCAGGTGACCTAGATTCATCAGACGCAGACGCAGCGCGCCATTTGTACAGAACTGCCCGGACGCGAGGCGGCAGTTCGCGGCGGTCACTCGGGGCCGCCACTCCCTTCGTTCAGCGCACGTCCTGCCAACATTGGGGGAGCGGACGGCTCCCCCAGTCGTTATGGCGTGGTCTGCTTGGCGCCCACAAACACCGTGTGGGCACGCGTACCTGCCACCGACAAACCGGCGGTCAGGATGCGCAGGCCGATCACCCGGCCATTCGCATCAAACTGGGCTGATGCCGAGCCAGACTGTGGTGGGCCCGAAGACAGACCGCAGGTGATGGGTGCGTTGGGGCTGTTGAGGTAGCCGAACGCCTCGACACGGTACAGGTTCAGCCCACTGCCCAGTTCGCCCAGCAGCTTGCCCGCCACTTCACAGCCGCTGGTGGTCAGGCCCGTGATGGCGCCATCTGCAAACACCTTCAGCGTCGTGGTGTCGCCACCAAAGCCCGTGCCAGCCATCTTGTAGGTACCGACGATCAGGGCCGCGTTGGGCACCTTGCCAGAAGGCAGGGCGTACAGCGGGTCGGGCGTCACGCTGAAGCGGGTGGGCGCGCCGCCCGGCTGCGTGGGGTAGCTGAAACTGCCGCTGAACAGGCCCGCCGTGCTGGTGCCATTGCCGCTTTGGAGTGTGCCGTCGATCAGCACAGATTCGTTGTAAGCGCCGGTGTTGGCCAGCAGGCGGTTGAAGAACACGCCGTCGTTGGCTGTCACAAAACGGTTGTTCGTAACGTTGTTCTCGTAGCGGATCAGGCGGCCATACAGTGCGTTGTGGTCCAGGCTGCTGTTGGTGTAGAAGAACAGACCGCCGTCAGGCAACACACTGCCCCAGACGGTGGTGTCGCCAATCACGCCCGCAGGTAGCGTGAAGGAGCCTTGCCAGTTGCCCGCCACAGACAGCGGTGTGGCCGAGGGCGGCACCGTGGTGCGGGGGTCGGCAATACCGTTGAGCGTGAAGGTGTTGTCCGGGCCCGTGGCGTTGCGTGTAAATACCCAGATGCCGTTGGGCACACCCGCTGCATCAAACCGAAGTATGGCGATGCCGGACTGCTGGGTGCCAGTGGCTTCGCAGGACGTGGTGTCGCCCGACAGGTTGAGCGTCATCGAGTACAGCGGCGAATCTGCCGCGCGTGGCGTGGCCGTGCCCGTGACCAGGCAGCCGCCGATGCGGCCCGAGAGCTGGCCCTGCGGTGTGACCGTGAGCACCCAGCCCCCACCAAACAGGCCGGTGCCGCGGTACGTACCCTCGACCAGGCTTGCGCGCGCGGGGTGGAAGTTCAGGCTGCTGTACGAGAGCTTGATCGGCACCACGGCGCCGGACGCAGCGGCCGTCTGCACCGGATCGCTGTAGTTACCGCTGATGCCGTCTGTGCGGCCGATCTTTCCGCTGTTCGATGCCGTGCCGCGCAGCGTCAGGCCCGAGGCAAATTTGCCATCCTGGACGGAGAAGTAGGTCACGCCGGTCGCCAGCACGGCGGTCACGTTGACATTCAAGCGTCCGTAAATTGCATCGAAGCCCGCAGCGCCTGGGGCTTCGCGTGCCAAATAGAACTCGCCTCCGGTGCCCAGTGGGCCGGGATCGATGTAGCCCACCACCTGGCGCTGCGCGGCACCGGTGCCCACCGTGCCCTCCCACACGCCGCCCGGGTATTGTTGTACGCCCGGTGTGGGGCCCACGTCTTCGCCGTCGGACGAGCCGCCGCCGCAACTGGCGAGCAGCGCCGCACAGGTCAAGGAAAGCCAGAAGTATTTGCGCATGATGGACAGAAAGAAGATCAGTGGGTAATGGGGATTCGTCGAGATGCCGCCGTGGTGCGCGAGGCGCTGTCGGCAGGCCAGCGAGGGCGTAAGGACACAGGCTGGCTGTCTTGCTGTGTCCAATTGTGCCAGCAGCTTGCGCAAGGGACGACAGGAAAATGGCACGCTGCAACGGCGTCGCAGACTGTGGGGCTACCGCGTGCCCGCGCGGCACATGACTTCGGATGGCGGCGGGACCGAGTTTGCCGGGACCCACCAGAGAGGGATGTTTTGATTGCTATAAATAATATAGCTGCTTGCGCTTGTCTGCAAAGCGCTAGGGCCGTATTTTTCTTGAAATTCAGACGTTTGCAATGAACAAGGGCCGGGCCCTTTGCAGGACCCGGCCCTTGCCGCCGTGTTTGGCATGGGGGATGGCGAATCAGTCGTCGCTGCCCGCCAGGCTGATCAGGATGCGCAGCACGTACCAGAGCATCAGTGCGATGGAGGCAAACAGGTGCAGCGCCGCGCCTGCGGGGCGGTCAGCGGGGTAGTCACGGATGATGCGCGAGGTGTCATACAGCACACAGGCCCCGGCAAACAGCACCATGATTCCCGAGAACCAGATGCCCAGCTTGAAGCCAAAAATGGCACCAGCGATGATGGTGCCCAGGGCCACGAGGCCACCCACCTTCAGGATGCCACCCAGAAACGAGAAGTCGGTCTTGGTGGTGAACGCCGTCCAGGTGAGCGCGCCGACCAGCAGCAACGTGATGAAGGCCGCAGCGCCGATGGCACCCGGCGCCACGATCTGAGCGATGCCAAACATCGGCGCGAAGATCAGCCCTTCGGCCAGCACGTAAAGGCCCAGGCCCATCAACTGTGTCTGCGGGTTCTCGGCGTTGTCGGCCAGGTACGAGGCCAGCCAGCCCACCAGCATGAACGCGCCCATCACGCCCAGCCACAAAAACTTGTTGCCGCTGGCCAGCAGCATCTTGGCGGCAGTGCCGGAAAAGCCCGTTGCCATCAGGATGGCGGAAAGCACCACAAAGGCCAGCATGGCCACACCGAGGTGCTTGTAGGTCGAGACGATGAAATCGCGCCGTTCAAACGGAGCGCCTTCCGGCGTGGACGGGGTCAATGCGTTGGGTGTCATGGAGGTCTTCCTCTCTGCGGTCTGTTGGTAAAAAAACAGGAGGAGCGCCGTTGGAGCGCCCCTCCCTCCCTCTCTTCTTTATGGGGTCTGGCCGTCAGGCGGCGGCCAGTTGCTGCGCTTCGTGTGCAGCGCGCAGCTTGCGGTTGGACCACACGCCAGCAGCGCCCACCAGCGTCAGCGCGATCGCAAAGATCCACAGGCCTGCACCGCTGAAAGACTGGGCCGACGACTTGGCTTCGGCCTGCAGGCGCTGCTTGGTGGTTTCGTAGTTGATGACAGGCGCGCCGCCTGCCGAGATTTCGTAGACGAGGTCGTGGTCGCCGCTGTCCGCCAGGGCGGTCACCTTTTCACCGACCAGGTTGCCTACCAGCTGCTGCGGTGTGCTGTAGTCAATGCGCAGCTTGCGCACCTCGGCACCGGCGGTGTCGGGCTGGACACTGATCTCGTAGTAGTTCTTGGTGGTGCGGCGTTTGCGCTTGACGGTCACTTCAGAAGCCTGCGTCACGCTGCCAGACACGGTTTGCAAGCTCTCGCGCGCGGCGTAGGCGTGGTCGCCCTCCGCCTTCCAGCCGCTGTACAGCGATAGCCCGATCAGGCCGGGCCCTGCCAGCAGAAGCAGCCACGCATAGCCGGTCACGAAAATCAGAATCTTGCGGATGAACCCAGGCATCACAGCCCCCCCTCTTCAGTTGGAATCCTGACTTGCACACAACAGGCCCAAGCGGCCCAAGCAAGCGGCACGCCCCAAGGCAACGGTGGTGCGCGCATCCCGGTGGGGGCAAGTTGCAGGAATATTGATTTTTGGTAGCTGCTTGTCGCCAGGCTTTGCGCCTTGCTGCGACTTTGAACAAGCTCTAAGGCCGCGATGATCTTTGAAATTTCCGTATCGGATGTAAAAAGTTGTTGATTCGTCGCGGCCTTGCAGCACTGGACAAAATGGAGAATAGGCTCGCCTGCCTGCCGTTGTAGAAGGCGCGTGCCTGCAGCGCAAGAGCCCCCAACTGCCTACGTTGGGAGGCCGAACTTCCTGTTGCGAGTTGCTACGTTTTGACGTTTCCAGGATGCGCTTTTCAGGGCTAAGCACACCATGCAGGGACAAAAAAAGGCCCGCACCTTGCGGGTGCGGGCCTGGGATGGATTCCGGTGCCGGAATGCGTCAGAACGGAATATCGTCGTCCATATCGTCAAAACCAGATGCTGCGCGGGGCGCCTGCGCCATGGGCGCTGGTGCCGGGCGCGGTGCAGGTGCGGCCATGGGCCGGGGCGCTGGGGCTGCACGGCGTGGGGCCTGGTCGTAACCGCCCTGATCGCCACCATAGCCGTCGTCATAGCCGCCGCCCTGCTGGCCACCGCCACCTTGGCCGCCACCGCCCATGCCCTGGCGGCTGCCCAGCATTTGCATCTGGTCCGCACGGATCTCGGTGCTGTACTTTTCGACGCCGCTCTGGTCGGTCCACTTGCGGGTGCGCAAGCTGCCTTCCACGTACACCTGCGAGCCTTTGCGCAGGTACTGGCCGGCGATTTCTGCCAGACGGCCGTTGAAGACCACGCGGTGCCACTCGGTGGCTTCCTTCATTTCGCCGGTCTGCTTGTCTTTCCACTTGTCGGTGGTGGCAATCGTCACATTGGCCACCTGGTCGCCACTGGGGAAAGTGCGCATTTCAGGGTCGCGGCCCAGGTTGCCGACGATGATGACTTTGTTTACGGATGCCATGGTGCTGTCTTTGCCTTTAAGGGATAAAAGCGCCGGATTTGGGGAGAGATTCCAGGCGCCAAACGCATCATTGTGCCGCAACCCAGGGGCAAGGGAAGCCCTGGCGGGATGGCATGGCTCGCCGCTCAGTGCCCGCCGCGCCCCACGGGCCGCAGCGGCCAGGTCAGCACCAGCCACAGTGCCGTGAGCGCCGTGGTCACGGCAAACAGGCCCGGAGTGCCGGCCCATTTCACCAGCGCGCCGCCCAGCGCGCCGCCCGCAAACAGGCCCAGCGACTGCAGGGTGTTGTAGCTGCCCAGCGCGGCGCCCCGCAGGTAGGCAGGCGCCATGCGCGACACCAGGCTGGGCTGGCTGGCCTCCAGCGCATTGAAGCCGCAGAAAAAGACAAACAGCAACGGCCCCAGCACCCACAGTGTGGGTGTGCTGTCGCTGCCCGCCAGCAGGCCCAGGCCGGCCTGCACCGCCAGGACCAGTGCGATGGCGCCCAGCAGCGCGGCGCGCAGCCTGCCCGCGCGCTCCAGCGCAAAGAGCCCGCCCATGGCGGCAAACGACAGCACCACGGCGGGCAGGTAGACCTGCCAGTGGTGGTCTTTGGCGAGGCCTGCCTGCACCAGCATGGCAGGCACGGCCACCCACATGGACAGCTGCACGGTGTGCAGCACAAACACCCCCAGGTTCAGGCGCAACAGATCCGGGTGGGTCCACACATCGGCCAGGCGGCCCCGGCGCGCATTCTGGTGCTGCGCGGTTTCTGCGGGCACCCACCAGATCACCACCGCCACGCCTGCCAGCGCCAGCGCGCAGGTCAGCCCAAACAAGCCCGCCAGCCCGATGTGGGCTGCCAGCACCGGCGCAGCCACCAGCGCAACAGCAAACATCAGCCCGATGCTGCCACCCACCAGGGCCATGGCCTTGGTGCGCACGGCGTCACGGGTCTGGTCTGCCAGCAGCGCGGTGACTGCAGCTGACACGGCACCTGCGCCCTGGAAGGCGCGGCCCACCAGCAGACCGGTCAGCGAATCTGCCAGCGCGGCCAGCAGGCTGCCAGCGGCAAACACCAAAAGGCCCAGCACGATCACGCGCTTGCGCCCGAACCGGTCGGACGCCATGCCCAGCGGCAACTGCAGCACCGCCTGGGTCAGGCCATAGATGCCCATGGCAAGCCCCACCAGGGCGGGGTCATCCCCTCCGGGGTATTTGCGGGCCTCCAGTGCAAACACGGGCAACACCAGGAACAGGCCCAGCATGCGCAGCGCAAAGATCAGCGCCAGGCTGAAGCTGGAGCGGCGCTCCTGCGGGGTCATGGCGTTGCCGGAAGGCGAAGTCGACAGGGGCGATGGAGCAGCGCCCGAAAGTGAAGAGGGAGATTCCGGCACAGTGGTGCCCTATGGGGCAGGTAAAGCTGAGATTTTCGCCCATTGAGCGCGGGTTGCGATCTGCATGGGCATGCGAGGTCCGCACGCGCACTTCCAAGGCTCAGAGCAAACCGCAGATCCGCTGCACGCATTCCGGGGGCGTGAGCTGGGCTGTGGGCAGCACCAACTCGGCGGCCAGGGGGGGCTCGTAGGGCGAATCAATGCCCGTGAACTGGCGCAATTCGCCCGCGCGAGCCTTGCGGTACAGGCCTTTGGGGTCGCGCTTTTCGGCGAGTGCCAGTGGCACATCAACGAACACCTCCAGGAAGTCGCCAGGCGCAAACAAATCCCGGGCTGCCTGGCGTTCTTTGCGGAAGGGCGAGATAAAGGCCACCACCACGATCACGCCCGCGTCTACGAACAGGCGGGCTACTTGCGCAACACGCCGGATGTTTTCTGCCCGGTCAGCGTCCGAGAAGCCCAGGTCCCGATTCAGCCCTTGGCGGATGTTGTCGCCGTCCAGGATGTAGGTGCGTTTGCCCTGGCGGTTCAGCTCCCGCTCCAGCGCATTGGCAATGGTTGATTTACCTGCACCCGACAGGCCGGTGAGCCAGACCACCCGGCCGGGGTGCCCACCCAGCTGCTCGCGCTCTGCACGGGTCACGGTCAGCGCCTGGGCATGGACATGGAGGGCTTTGGGCGGGGTGGTGTCGTTCACAGGGTGCTGGCGAATGAATATGGCGTGCAATGGTACTGGCATGACCGCCCACCCCCCGCGCCGGACGCGGGCTTGACCTATCATGATCGGTTTCCCTGTTGTTTCCCACTCTGTGACCGACTCCCATTCCCCCACCGGTGCCCACGCTCGCGACAGCAGCGGCCTCTACCTCGCCCGCGCCCTGCGCGAGCAGCGCATCAGCATCCGGGGGGCGCGCACGCACAACCTCAAGAACATCGACCTGGACATTCCGCGCAACCAGCTGGTGGTGATCACGGGGCTGTCGGGCTCGGGCAAGTCCAGCCTGGCGTTTGACACGCTGTATGCCGAGGGGCAGCGGCGGTATGTGGAGAGTTTGTCGGCGTATGCGCGGCAGTTTCTGGGGCGGCTCGACAAGCCCGATGTGGACCTGATCGAGGGGCTGTCGCCCGCGATCAGCATCGAGCAGAAAGCCACCAGCCACAACCCGCGCTCCACCGTGGGCACGGTGACCGAAATCCACGACTACCTGCGTCTGCTGTACGCCCGCGCGGGCACGCCGTTTTGCCCAGACCATGGCCTGCCCCTGGCCGCGCAGACGGTGAGCCAGATGGTGGACGCCGTGCTGGCCCTGCCCGAGGACACCAAGCTCATGCTGCTGGCGCCCGTGGCGCGCGAGAAGAAGGGCGAGTTCACCGAGCTGTTTGCGCAGATGCAGGCACTGGGCTACGTCCGCTTTCGGGTGGATGGCCAGATCTACGAGCACGAGAACCTGCCTGCGCTCAAGAAGACCGAGAAGCACGACATTGACGTGGTGATCGACCGCGTGAAAGTGCGCGCAGACCTGCAACAGCGCCTGGCCGAGAGCATCGAGGCCGTGCTGCGCGTGGGCGGGCACGAGGGCAATGGCCGCGTGCTGGCGCTGGAGATGGACACGGGGCAAGAGCATCTGTTCAGCAGCAAGTTCGCCTGCCCCGTCTGCAGCTACTCGCTGCCCGAGCTGGAGCCGCGCCTGTTCTCGTTCAACTCGCCCATGGGCGCCTGCCCGGCGTGCGATGGCATTGGCCAGCGCGACGTGTTCGACCCGGCGCGTGTGGTGGCCTTCCCCACGCTCAGCCTGGCCAGCGGCGCCATCAAGGGATGGGACCGGCGCAACGGTTACTACTTTGCGATGCTGGAGAGCCTGGCCAAGCACTACGCATTTGACATCGAGGCGCCGTTCGAGTCGCTGCCCGCACCGGTGCAGCACGCCATCCTGCATGGCTCGGGCGAGGAAGAAATTGCCTTCAGCTACATCATGGACAGCGGTGCCTCCAAAGGCAAAGTGCACACCAAGAAGCACCCGTTCGAGGGCATCATCCCCAACATGGCCCGCCGCTACCGCGAGACCGATTCGGTGGTGGTGCGCGAGGACCTGGCGCGCTTTCGCAGCACCCAGCCCTGCCCCGAATGCCACGGCACCCGCCTGCGCCGCGAGGCCCGCCACGTGCGGCTGGGCGAGGGCGATCAGGCCCGCGCCATTTACGAGGTAAGCCACGCCACGCTGAACACCGCCCACACCTGGTTCAACGACCTCAAGCTCACCGGCGCCAAGGCCGAGATTGCCGACAAGGTGGTGCGCGAGATCGCCACGCGCTTGCAGTTTTTGAACGATGTGGGCCTGAGCTATCTGAGCCTGGACCGCAGCGCCGAGACACTCTCGGGCGGCGAGGCGCAACGCATCCGCCTTGCGTCACAAATCGGCTCGGGCCTGACGGGCGTGATGTACGTGCTGGACGAGCCCAGCATCGGCCTGCACCAGCGCGACAACGACCGCCTGATCGCCACGCTCAAACACCTGCGTGACATTGGCAACAGCGTGATCGTGGTCGAGCACGACGAAGACATGATGCGCGCCGCCGACCATGTGATCGACATGGGCCCCGGCGCAGGCGTGCATGGCGGGCGCGTGATGGCGCAGGGCACGTACGACGAAGTACGTGGCAATGCGCAGTCGCTCACCGGCCAGTACCTGTCGGGCGCGCGCACCATTGCCGTGCCAAAGCGCCGCACGCCCTGGCTGCCGGTGCTGGACCAACCTGCGCCCGTGGTGGAGGCCAAGGCCAAATCGCGCTTTCCACAGACCGAGGCCAGCAAGCGCCGCGCCGAGCGCATGGCCGAACACCATGCCCGCCAGGGCGCGCTGCAGGCGCTGCGCGTGGTAGGCGCCACGGGCAACAACCTCAAGGGCGTCACAGTGGACTTCCCCGTGGGGCTGCTCACCTGCGTGACGGGCGTGTCGGGCTCGGGCAAAAGCACGCTGGTCAATGACACGCTGTATGCCGCCGTGGCCCGCCAGCTGTACCGCGCGCACGAAGAACCGGCCGCGCACGACGAGATCGTGGGCATCGAGTATTTCGACAAGGTCATCAACGTGGACCAAAGCCCCATTGGCCGCACGCCACGCAGCAACCCCGCGACCTACACCGGCCTGTTCACGCCCATCCGCGAGCTGATGGCCGAGGTGAACACCGCCAAAGAGCGTGGCTACGGCCCTGGGCGCTTCAGCTTCAACGTGGCCGGAGGCCGCTGCGAGGCCTGCCAGGGCGACGGCGTGGTGAAGGTGGAGATGCACTTTTTGCCCGACGTGTACGTGCCCTGCGACATCTGCCATGGCCAGCGCTACAACCGCGAGACGCTGGAAGTGCTGTGGAAGGGCAAGAACATTGCCCAAATTTTGGAGCTGACGGTGGAGGATGCTGCGGCCTTCTTCAAGGACGTGCCCACCATTGCTCGCAAGCTGCAGACGCTGCTGGATGTGGGCCTGTCCTACATCCGCCTGGGCCAGGCGGCGACCACCCTCTCAGGCGGCGAGGCGCAGCGCGTGAAGCTGGCGCAGGAGCTTTCCAAGCGCGACACCGGCCGCACGCTCTACATCCTGGACGAGCCCACCACCGGCCTGCACTTTGCCGACATCGACCTGCTGCTGAAGGTGCTGCACCAGCTGCGCGATGCGGGCAACACCATCGTCATCATCGAGCACAACCTCGACGTGATCAAAACCGCCGACTGGCTCATCGACATGGGCCCCGAGGGCGGTGCGGGCGGCGGCACCGTGGTGGGTGTGGGCACGCCGGAGGAACTGGCGGCCAACCCGGCCAGCCATACGGGGCGGTATCTGGCGCCTTACCTTCAGTCAAAGTCTGAATAAAAATGGCTGCCAGCGCTTATTCATCAAGCGCAAGCAGCTATTAAATTAATAGCAAATCACAGCACCACACCGCAACCGCCGCGCCACCTCGGCGTCCAGCGATCCCATGAAGGTCTCCACAGCCCGGGTGTAGTCGCTGTCCAGGCCCAGTTGGGCGTTGATTTCGCCGTGGGTCAGGTCCTGCGGCAGCACCTCGGCACGGTCGCCCTGGTTGCGCACGTGGCGGGCCATGGCGTCGGCCTGGGTGCAGGGCTGGTCGGCCCGTTCGGTGGAGCACACCATCTGCATCGGCGGCGCGCCCGCCGTCCATTGGTGAAAGGGCGATAGCGCCAGCCAGTAGGCCGGGTCGCTGCCAAAGGCATCGTCGTACAGCGGCATGTGCGGCGCACGCATGTAGGCGGGCACGTTCATCACGGCGCTGTCGAGCGCCACCGCGCCCAGCCAGGGCCAGGCCCCTTCGCGCAGGGCCTGCGGGGCGCGGGCGTTGAGCAAGGCCACCAGGTGGGCTCCGGCCGAGTGGCCCATGAGGATGAAGCGGCTCGGGTCTCCACCCCAGGTGCCTGCGCGCTGCTGCGCGGCCATGAGGGCGGCCTGCACATCGCGCTCTTGCACGGCCACGGGAGCGTCCGGCAGCATGCGGTAATTGATGGAGATGAGGATGAAGCCCTTGGGCACCCAGCGGTTCACCTTCTCCTGCACCACCCGGCCCATGGCCTTGTCGCCATGCCGCCAGCCACCGCCGTGCACCATGAAGATGACGGGTGCGCGCACAGCGCTGGCCACCAGGCTGTTGGTGCCTGTACCGGAACCTGTGGGGCTGGTGGGTACATACACGTCCATGCGCTGTGCAGGGTCTGTACCGTAGGGCACATCGGCAATGCGCTGCACGCCTGTGGGCAGGGCGGCCTCGGTAGCCGCCGCTTGCTTTTGTGCGATCAGGGCGCGCAGGCGGCCACCGTTCTGTGGGGTGGTTTGTGCTTGCGCGCTGGCGGTGGCTAGCGTGAGAGCGGCGATGGCGGTCACAGTGAGGAGATGGCGCAAGGACATGGGAAGGCTCCTGGAATTTGAAGAAGGGAAAGCACAGGGACGAACGTGAAGTCATGTGGCCCAGCCCCCACCCAGGCCGTTCACGCTGAGCTTGTCGAAGCGCAGCGCAAGGCTTCGACGGGCTCAGCCCGAACGGGTGGGGTCAGGCTTCAAGGCCGGGTGGGACAAGCCATGGCCGTGCCGCTGGCGTCGTAGCAGGTGGCGCTGCGACTCAAGCCGCTGTCCTTGCTGTAGCTGCTTTGCGCCTGCACGCTGTTGCCGGTGGCTGCACTGGTGGCGGTGGTGCTGCGGGCCTGCGTCACGGTGCCGTCGGCGTTGCGGGTGGCACCGCCGCTGCTGTGCAGGCTGCCCTGGGCGTTCTGGGCCGACACGGTGCCGCTGTGGCTGGCGCTGCCGTCTGCACTGCGTGTGGTGCTGCCCTGGCGCGTGGCGACTCCGCCTTGCGCACCTGCGGCAACGCCACGGCTTGTCACGCTCGCATTGCCCTGCCCATCGGCGGTGGCAGTGCGGCTGCGCAGCACCGCCCCGTTGGGGCCACTGCGGGCCACGCCGGTGTGGGTGGCGGTGCTGCCATCAGCGTTGCGCTCCACGCTGTGGCGGGTGCGGGCGTGCACTTCGGCGGGGGCAGCCAGTGCCAGCACGGCGCTCAGGCCCAGGGCGGCGAGGGCTGAAATCACAAACACACCGGCAGCCAGCGCAGGGCGTTGCAGCAGGTCAGGGTCAGCGGGGCGGGGCAGCAAAGGCATGGCGGTCAACTCCTTGGGGTTTGCCTTGGGGTGTGGCATGGCTGTACTGTGCCCCCCAGGTGTGAGCCATTGATGGCAGAAAACGGCCGATGTATGACAAACCATGACAAACGCCTGCGGCCCGGTCATGCCTTGTCATGGCGACACAGGCGCAAGCCGCGCCAACGCCTACCATTGCCACCATTCCCCTTCCAACGCTGTCCCAGCCCATGACCGACACCCTGGCCAAGATCCTGGTCGCCGATGACGAGCCCGACCTGCGCGCCCTGCTGCAGCGCTACCTGAGCGACCAGGGCTACACCGTGCGCACGGTGGAGGGCGCGGGGCCGCTCGATACGCTGCTGCAGCGCGAGCGTTTTGACGTGCTGGTGCTCGACGTGATGATGCCGGGCGAAGACGGCCTGTCCATCTGCCGCCGCCTGCGTGCGCAGGGCGAGACCATTCCCATCCTGATGCTCACCGCGCGGGGCGACCCGGTGGACCGCATCGTCGGCCTGGAGATGGGCGCGGACGACTACCTGCCCAAGCCCTTCAATCCGCGTGAGCTGCTGGCCCGCATCCAGGCTATGGTGCGCCGCCAGCGCATGCTGGGCGCGCACACCGGGCCGCAGGGTGTGCACGAACGAATCGCGTTTGGCGACTTGGTGCTGCTGCCCACCGAGCGGCGGCTGGAAAAGGCGGGGGCGGACATCCCCCTCACCACGGGCGAATTTGCGCTGCTGCTGGCGCTGGCGCAAAACCCGCAGCGCCCGCTGGGCCGCGACCGGCTCATGGCCCTGGCCTACGGCCCCGACCACACGGCCACCGACCGCAGCATTGACGTGCAGATCATGCGGCTGCGCAAGCTCATCGAAGCCGACCCGGCCCAGCCCCGCCACATCCGCACCGTGTGGGGCGTGGGCTATGTGTTTGTGCCCGACGGCGCTGCGCCGGGCGGGGGGGGCGAGCCATGATGCTGCAGCCCGCAACAGCCCCCCGCCGCTGGGGTCTGTGGCCGCGCAGCTTGCTCGGGCGCAACCTGTTGCTGATGGCCATGCTCATCGTGCTGGGCCAGCTGGTGGCGGCGATGCTGGTGCGGCAGCTGATCTTCCAGCCCCGCGTGGCGCAAGTGGCTGATGGCGTGGCGCGCAATGTGACGGCGCTGAGGGCGGGGCTGCAGACGCTGCCTCCGGCACAGCGTGTGGCGTTTGTCGCAGCGTTCAACCAGCAGGCTGCGCAGACCGCCCCACCAGTCGGTGCGCAGGCAGGCCCGGCGCGGCGTGCGCTGCTGTCGCCGCTGGAGCGGCAGTTTGTGCAGGCTGTCTCCCGCAGGCTGGGTGCGGGGGAGGCATCCGCGCACAGCACGCAGCCCCAGCAGCCTCTGTGGCGCCGCGACAGCACAGGCGTTCTGGCCCTGCGCGTGGTCCATGAGGGCACAGACTACTGGCTCAACCTGCCCAGTGTGTTCCCCACCCGCGAATTCACCGGCGCCTGGCTGCTGGCCACGCTCACCAGCATGCTGCTGGCGCTGCTGGGTGCATGGTGGTTGCAGCGACACATCCATCGCCCGCTGGCACAGGTCGTGGGTGCAGCGCAGCAACTGGCCCAAGGCAAGCCCCCTGCCGCCCTGCCCGATGACGGGCCCGAAGAGATCGCCACCGTGGCCCGCAGCTTCAACCACATGGCGCAGAGCCTGGCTGCCGCCGACCACGAGCGCGCGTTGATGCTGGCGGGTGTGTCGCACGACCTGCGCACCCCGCTGACCAAGCTGCGCCTGGGGGTGGAGATCGCCGGTGCGCGGGTCGATGCGCCGCTGGCGGCCAGCATGGCGCGCAGCATCGACGAGATGGATGGCATCGTGGGCCAGTTCCTCCAGTTCGCACGCAGCGGCGAGGCCGAGGCGCCCACCCGCGCATCGCTCAACGACCTGGCACAGGCTGTGGCCGAGGCGCAAGCTGACCATGGCCGTGCCTTGGTGCTGGAGCTGGCAACCCTGCCCGATGTGCCCGTGCGCCCCCAGGCCCTGCGCCGCGCACTCGACAACCTGGTGGAGAACGCCTGGCGCCACGGTGCCGCCCCCGTGGTGCTGCGCACGGGTGGTGGTGCACAGCAGGTATGGATCGAGGTGGCCGACCATGGCATGGGCATGGACGCCCAAGAGCTGCACCAGATGCGCCAGCCATTTGCGCGCGGCGGCGGCGCGGCGCGTGCAGGCACGCCCGGGGCCGGGCTGGGGCTGGCCATTGCCGAGCGCGTGGTACGCGCCCACGGGGGTGTGCTGGAGCTGCACAGTGCGCCCGGCCAAGGCCTGCGCGCACGGCTGCTGCTGCCGCTGGCGGGGCCGGCAGGTGCGGCTGCGAATGCGTGAACGATCGGGCCAAGGGGCGGTCGGATGCTTTCGCCGCCACGCCCAGCACCGATCGGTGGCGAGAGATGCCCGGTTGAAGAAAAATGGCATCTAACGCTTGATGGAAAAGCGCTATATGCTATAAAAACAATAGCAAAATAGCTGGCGCCGCGCCTTGCGATGCCCCGCGCCTTGATCCCCCGGTCGGGCAGCCCACTGGCCGGGCGACCCTCACCACCTGTGCCCTGCACGCCCCTGGCCTCACCTGCGTGTGCTGCATGTCCCGTTGCGTGCCGTGCGCGGCTGCGGCACCGGGGCCACACGGAGAGCGCGCTGGAGAATAATGAACCCTACCTACCCCGTTCTCTGGAGCACCCGGCATGCAATCGATCACCCTGCGGTTCCTGGCGTACCAAAGCACCCGGCCGCACGCCACGCGCGTGCCAGCAGGCACCGTGTTGCGCTGGGTGGATGAGGCCGGGTTTGCGTGCGCCAGCGCCTGGGCCAAGGGGCCGTGCATCGCCGAATTTCTGGGGGGCGCGCATTTTGTGCACCCCATTCGCCCGGGGGACCTGGTGGAGGTTCATGCACGCCTGGCGTCCACTTCCGACACGGCCATGCATCTTGCGGTAGAGGTGCGCAGCGGCGGTATACATGGCGAGCCGCTGCAAGAGGTGCTGCACTGTGTGGCGGTCTACCTGGCGGTGGATGCGGACGAGCTGCCGCGCACCATCGATAAATGGGTGCCCGAAACCCCTGGCGACATCGCCCTGGCCCAGCGGGTGGAGGCACACATCGGCGCTGCGCGGGCTGCCCAGTGACCGCGCCTACGCCGGGGCCTTCAGGTCTTTCAATTGCATCAGTCCCCATGGGCGGCCCCCTGCGGGCGCGCGACCTGCTGGCCGCGCTGGTGGTGGTCGTTCTGTGGGGCCTGAATTTTGTCGCGATGAAGTGGGGGCTGCGCAGCTTCAGCCCGTTTCAGCTGGGCGCTGCGCGCTACCTGTGTGCGGCGCTGCCGCTGGTGCTGCTGGTGCGCCCGCCGCGCATGCACTGGCGTTGGGTGCTGTTGTTCGGGTTGTTCCAGGGCGTAGGGCAGTTTGGCTTTTTGTTCGTGGGGCTCAAGGTGGGCATGACGGCCGGACTGGCCAGTGTGCTGCTGCAGACGCAGGTGTTCTTCACCGCGCTGTTTGGCTTCGCCTTGCTGCGCGAGCGGCCGGGGTTGCCCTTGCGGTGGGGCATGGTGCTGGCCGCGCTGGGGCTGGTGTGTTTTGCGATGAACTACGTGGGCCCGGGCTCTGGCGTGGGTGTGGCAGCGGCCACCACGCTGGCCGGTTTGCTGCTGACGCTGTGCGGTGCTGCCATGTGGGCGTCGTCCAACATCGTGGCGCGCCTGGCGCAGCAGCAAAGCCCGGGGTTTGACCCGTTGGCGTTTGTGATCTGGAGCAGCCTGGTACCGGTGTTGCCTTTTGTGGCGCTGTCTGCCATGTTCGACCCTGACGTCGCGCGCTGGCTGCAGTGGCAAACGCTGGTTGACGTGCCCCTGCTGTCGTGGGCCGCTGTCGCCTACTTGGGCTGGGCGGCCACCATTGTTGGCTATGCGCTGTGGACCAACCTGCTACAGCGCTACCCTGCCAACCGCGTGGCCCCGTTCAGCCTGGCGGTGCCGGTCGTGGGGCTCACCGCAGGCTGGCTGCTGCTGGATGAGGGCGCGGCGCCCTGGCAGTGGGCGGGCATTGTGCTGGTGGTGGCAGCGCTGGCCTGTGTGGTGCTCGGGCCAAAAATACAAGCCAGAATGGGCTCTAGCGCTTGATGGATAAGCGCTAACAGCTATTGATTTGGTAGCTATCAGTCAGCGTCGGGTGCGGTGCGCTTGCCACCGACCTCCTGCAGTGCACCCCATGCGGACCACTGCGTCCCACGGCGTACCTGTTGGGGGCCTTCGCCATGCGGCGCATCTGAAGCATCCACCCATCCCGATGGCACTCCAATGCGATCCCCGAAAGGATTTTGAACAGGTTCTTAGCGCGCGCGGGCCGCTTCGAGCACTGCGCGGGTGCGCTGGGCCTCGGTGCGCGCCGCCGCTGCAAAGTCTTCGCCCTTGGAGGCGTACAGGATGGAGCGCGACGAGTTCACGATGATTGGCCCGCCATCGCGCAGCCCGGCGCGCACGGTAGCGGCAGCGTCGCCACCCTGGGCACCCACACCGGGGATCAGCAGCGGCAGCGTGGGCGCAATGGCGCGCACGCGCTCGATCTCCTGCGGGTAGGTGGCGCCCACCACCAGGCCGAGCTGGCCGTTCTTGTTCCACGGCCCCTGGGCCAGGCGCGCCACGTGCTCGTACATCAGCGGCTGGCCTTCCACGCTGGCCAGGCGCTGGGTCTGCAGGTCGTCGCCGCCGGGGTTGGAGGTGCGGCACAGCAAAAAGGCGCCCTTGCCGTGGTAGGCCAGGTAGGGCTCGATGGAGTCGAAGCCCATGAAAGGCGACAGCGTGACCGCATCGGCACCGTAGCGCTCGAAGGCCTCTTTGGCGTACTGCTCGGCCGTGGAGCCAATGTCGCCGCGCTTGGCATCCAGGATCACCGGCACATGCGGTGCGTTGGCGCGCAGGTGCTGCATCAGGCGTTCGAGCTGGTCTTCGGCGCCGTGGGCGGCAAAGTAGGCGATTTGCGGCTTGAAGGCACACACCAGGTCGGCCGTGGCGTCCACAATGGCGGCGCAGAAGTCATAGATCTTGTGCGCATCGCCCTGCATTCCCGAAGGAAACCGCGTGGGTTCTGGGTCCAGGCCAACGCACAGCAGGGAGTTGTTTTGCGCCGTGGCGTCGCGCAGCATGTCGGTGAAGGTCATGGGGCGTGATTTTAGGTGGGGTGGCAAACGCCGCCGCAGGGTTTTCTGCCCGCCACGGTGGCGCAGAGGACGCCTGGGCACGGTGACGACGCCGCAGCAGGCAACAAAAAAGGCCGTCGAGACGGCCTTTTTGGGTGGGTTGGGAGTCCGGTAAGCGGCGCCGGTGCACCCATCAAATATTCTGCAATGCCTCAGCGCGGTACCGCCAGCAGGCGCTGCACGTCGCGGTCGTTGGGCAGGGCGTAGTCGTAGCCACGGATGATGCGGCTGTCTTCCGTGCGCACCAGCTTCAGGCTCACATAGGTGAAATTGGCAGCCGCCGAGTAAGTGCCCACGAGCACCAGCGAGGCGTTGTGGCTGCGGGCGATGTCCTTGATTTCGCGCGACAGCAGCAACTCGCCAGCACCTTCGCGCACGAACACGTCGCCGCGCAGCTTGATTTCCTTCACGTTGAAGCCGCTGGCTGCCATGTGCGAGGCGTATTGCTCGGACAGCGTACGGCCCAGAGGCGCCGAGCGGCTCAGGTCGTTCACGTTGACCACGGTAGCCACCAGGACGGGGCCGCTGCCTGCAGCGCTCAGGTCGAAACCGGCGGTCAGCTTGGCCACGGCATCGCGGCTGCTGGTCAGGAACTGGTTGTTGGCAGCTTCCTGGTAGGTGGGATCGGTGCGTGTGGGTGCGCCGTTGTTGGCACAGCCGGCCAGCAAAGCTGCTGCGGCCAGCGCGGTCAGGAGTGCTGCGGATTTCATTGCGAAACTACCTTCATATTGACGTTCTTGTAGTACGACGGACGCAGGAACAACGGTGTGTCTGCGTTCTCCAGGTAGTACACATCGGTCTTGCGGGCCACATACTGGCCACCGCGGGTGACGGTGGTGGTCAGAATCAATTCGGTGTTGGTGGGGCCGCCCGAGTTGATGCTGGCGCCGTAGTCAGCCAGTGAGGTGGCACCCAGCGTTGCCAGCAGCTGCAGGTCCAGGTGCTCGTTGCGAAGACCGTAGGCTGCCATCAGGCCCGCAGCGATCATCGTGAACTGGCCGGGAATGAAGTGGGGGCGGGGGCTGTTGTGGCGTACCACTTGCGTGTTGTACGTCACGTTGAGTGCCTGGCCCGGGTCTTGCAAAACGGGTGCGCCGCTTTGCACGAACTTGGTGATCAGGAAATCGCGGAATGCCAGATCGAACGCGCTGGGGTTCTGAGGCAGGGCAACATGCAGTTGCGTGCCGGGGGCCATACCGCTCTTGTCGAGTGTGCTGAGCGTTTGCGCCACCACGTCGTTCGAGACCAGTTCCCAATGGCCTGCCGAGCGGACCTTGGGTTGTACCGTGAGCTCAAAGTTCTCCGCCAGGGGAATGGGCGAACGATAAGCACATCCCGCCAAAGTAGCCACAGCGCCGGCCAATACCGCCAAGCTGACTGCCTTTGAAAATTTCATGATTCCCTCCTACGGACTTTGAGAGGCGGGGACATGAACAGATACATCCCACGCGATTGAAAAATAATTCTGGGCGCGATACTCAACAAAAACAAGAAAAAATTGAGGTAACTGCGCCCAGACACACGCAATTCGTTGTTTTTGGTCACAGATTGGCGTGCTTGCTTACGCGCAGCTGGTTTTGTCCGCGCCTGCGCATGTAACAAATTTCAATCGGCAGTAACGAAGCGTTTTTCGAGAATTTCAAACGCAGGCAGCGTCTTGCCTTCCAGCACCTCCAGAAAGGCGCCGCCGCCGGTGGAGATGTAGCCCACCTGGTCCTCGATACCGTATTTGGCGATGGCAGCCAGGGTGTCGCCACCGCCTGCAATGCTGAAAGCGGGCGATTCGGCGATGGCCTTGGCAATCTCGCGGGTACCGTTTTCAAAAGCTGCGAACTCAAACACGCCCACCGGGCCGTTCCACACAATGGTGCCGGCGGATTTGAGCTGGGCGGCGAGCCGCGCGGCGGTTTCGGGGCCGATGTCCAGGATCAGATCGTCAGCAGCCACCTCGGTGGCCGCCTTGACGGTGGCGGGCGCGTCGGCTGCGAAGGCCTTTGCGGTGACCACATCGGTGGGAATCGGCACTTCGGCGCCGCGCGCCTTCATGGCAGCGATCACGGCGCGCGCTTCGTCCAGCAGGTCGGGTTCGGCCAGGCTCTTGCCGATGGGCAGGCCGGCTGCCAGCATGAAAGTATTGGCAATCCCACCACCTACGATGAGCTGGTCCACCTTGTCTGCGAGGCTTTTCAAGATGGTGAGCTTGGTCGAGACCTTGGAGCCCGCCACGATAGCGGCCAGCGGGCGCTGGGGATGGGCAAGTGCTTTGGTCAGGGCGTCGATTTCAGCCGACAGCAGCGGGCCTGCACAGGCAATGGGCGCATACTGCGCGATGCCGTAGGTTGTGCCTTCTGCACGGTGGGCGGTGCCAAAGGCGTCGTTCACGAAAATGTCGCACAGCGCGGCAAGTTTGCGGGCCAGCGCTTCCTTGTTTTTCTTCTCGCCGACGTTCAGGCGGCAGTTTTCCAGCAGCACGACCTGGCCAGGGGCCACGGTGACGCCGTCCACCCAGTTTGAGACCAGCGGCACCTCGCGGCCCAGCAGCTCAGCAAGGCGTGTGGCCACGGGGGCCAGCGAGTCTTCGGGCTTGAACTCACCCTCGGTGGGGCGGCCCAGGTGGCTGGTCACCATGACGGCGGCTCCCGCGTCCAGCGCCATGCGAATGCACGGGATCGATGCGCGGATGCGGGTGTCTTCAGTGATGCGGCCTGCGTCGTCCTGGGGAACATTCAGGTCGGCACGAATGAAGACGCGCTGGCCTTGGGCCTTGCCTTGGGCGCACAGATCGGAAAAACGGAGGATGTTCATGGCGGGAGGGGTGGAGTGAATGGGGCTCTTGAGGGCTGCCATTTTAGTGAGCGAAGCCCATGCGGCTCCCGCACCCATGCCGGTGCACCCGTGGAACTGGCGTTGCCAGGCCACCGGGTGCGTCCCCCTCGGGGGGGTTGTCTCGTCTACCAGCCCCAGCCGATGTGCAGCGGCAGGTACACCGCCATGCCAACCACGATGGTGCCCAGAATGCCGCGTTGCCAGAAGTAGTAAGCGGTGGCGCTCAGGACCGCAGGAATCCGGGCGTCCATGAACGTACCGATGAGTTCGCCCCGGGTCATCAGGATCTCGGGCGCGATCACGGCCGTCAGCGCTGCCAGCGGCGCGTACTTGAGCCCGCGCTTGAGCCAGTCTGGCAGTGGGAGTTCGCGCTCCGGAATCATGAAGAACGAGCGCGACACCACGGTGATCACGGCCAGGCCGAAGATGGCGATAGCGGTTTCGATCCAGGGCCAGCTGTTCATGGGTGGCGCTCCTCGCGCAGCGGCACCACGTCGCCCGCCTCGACTTGCGCGCGCTCTTCGGGCGGCAGTACGCTGTCGGCGGGCAGCAGAACCAGTTCGGGCTTGTGACGGCGGCGGTCTACCGCCTCCATCAACAGGCCCGCAGCCACCGCCGCCGCAATGGCCACCAGGATGTTGAGCTTGAGCGGCAGCGCAAAGGCGGCAACAGCAGCCGTGGCGGCGACCCCGGTCGCCAGCCAGGTGGCACGATCGAACAGCAGGGACAGCAGCACCCCCAACAGCGCCAAAACACCGGCAAAGCCCAGCCCCCACGACAGCGGCACGGCGTTGGCCAGCAAAATGCCCGCGATGGACGGGACCTGCCACGCCAGCCAGTTGGTGCTGGCCGCGCCCCAGAAATAGGGGACCTGCTCGGGTTGGGGGCGTGGCTCGGGAAAGCGCTTCATGAAGGCCACGTAGATCACGTCGCCGCTGAAATAGCCCACCGCCAGGCGCTGGCGCAGCGGCAGGTGCGCGAAGTAGCTGCGCCACATGCTGCTGAAGATGACGAAGCGCAGGTTGACGCAGCTGGCCGTGAGCCAGACAACCCACAGTGGTGCGCCCACGGCCATCAGCGGAATGACGGCCAGCTGCGCGCTGCCGGCATACACCACCAGCGACATGAAGATGGCCATGCTGACAGGCATCCCGCTCTTGACCATGACCACGCCCGTGACCAGGCCCCAGGCTCCGATGCCCACGGAGGTACCGGCCATGTCGATGACGGCCATGCGATAGGAGGGGTGGCGCAACGTGCTGCGGATGGCGGCCCAGCGGCCCGTGCCGCTCGTGTCGCTCATGCCGATGTGACTGCGGCGGAGGGGGCAGCGCCCAGAACCATGCCAGGCTGCAGGTCAAAGCCCCGCAAAAACTCGGCGGCCGCGAGCCGCTTGCCGCCTGCCCGTTGCAAGGTGGTCAGGCGCAGCGCACCGTCGCCGCAGGCGACCCATACCCCCCCACTGTCTATCGATAAAATTTGACCCTGACGCTTTCCTGTTATTGATTGTTTGCTATCAATTTCGCAGCGCCACACCTTGATCGTCTCACCGCTGCATTCGGTGCTGGCACCGGGGAATGGGTCGAACGCGCGGACGCGTTGGTCAATCACAGTGGCGGGCAGCGACCAGTCGATGCTGCTCTCGGCCTTCTCGATCTTGTGGGCGTAAGTGATGCCTTCGGCCGGTTGGGGCACCGCCTTCAGCCCCCCGCAGGCGGCCAGCTCCAGTGCCTCGACGACCATGCGGCCCCCGAGGGTGGCCAGCCGATCGTGCAGGGTGGCTGTGGTGTCGGTGGGGGTGAT
Source organism: Acidovorax facilis (assembly GCA_964031875.1). Lineage (GTDB taxonomy): Bacteria > Pseudomonadota > Gammaproteobacteria > Burkholderiales > Burkholderiaceae_C > Acidovorax > Acidovorax facilis_A. Next base: position 19,200 of record CAXIRU010000097.1, on the reverse strand, counting down.
GGCCAGCCGCTCCATCAGCAGCATGGCTCCGGTGTCCAGACCCGCGTCCATCTGCATGATGGTGACTCCGGTTTCGGCATCTCCCGCCTCGATGGCACGGTGGATGGGGGCTGCGCCCCGCCAGCGCGGCAGCAGGCTGGCGTGGATGTTGAGGCAACCCAAACGTGCCCCCACGCTTCCCGCTGCGCGTGGTTCGCTGCCCCCCGAGGGGGCCTTCGCGCCTTCGGGCGGGTGTGCGGCGCTCATGGAATCCAGCACCCACTGCGGCAGGATCAGGCCATAGGCTGCCACCACCATCACATCGGCCCGTGCGGCCAGCAAGGCATCGCGGGCGGCGGCTGCGTCATCGGGGTATTTGCCGTCCATGCGCAGGCTGCGGGGCTGCGCGACGGGGATACCGTGCTCCAGCGCGCATTGCTTGACGGGGGATGCTTGCAGCTTCATGCCGCGCCCTGCGGGGCGGTCGGGCTGGGTCAGTACCAGGGGCACTGCGAACCCTGCGGCCAGCAGCCGCTCCAGCGCTACGCGGGCAAATTCGGGCGTGCCGGCAAAGATGACTCTCATGAAAAAACAGTGGGGAGGTAAGTACGCACTCAGTCGCGCGTGTTGTCAAAATGGGGGAGCTCGTCCGTGAACATCACCAGCCGTACTACGCCCTGCGGGTCCAGGTGCATATGGGCGAGGCGCGGGTCGGAGTTTTGGCGGAAGCGGTAGGTCCAGATGTCGCCCTCGAACCGTGCTACACGCTCCACGCGCAAGGGCGTGCCGAAGGTGCGTTGAACATCAGAGGCGGTCCATATACCAACGGGAATGTTCTCGAAGCGCGCCTGCGTCAGCACCTGCTCATTGCGCACCAGTCGACCGATGGCGTCGAAATCCAGGTTGTAGGCTGCAAACCCTGCGGGCAGTTCGGAGTACAGGAGCCGCTCGCCAGCTGGAAGTGCAAACACCGCCGTAGGTGGCCCCAGACGGGCAACAACCTCTGCGCGCAACGCCCCGGCTTTTTCGCGGGCCGGCAGCGCACAGCCCGAAATTTGCACCGCCAGCACAAGAAGCGCCAGGCGCGCCAGCACTCCGCCACCCCTGCGGGTGCAGAGCGCCGGACCGGTCACTCGCGCGCCCCCCGCTGCTGCTTGACCATCTTGGTCTTGATGCGATTACGCTTGAGCGGGGAGAGGTATTCCACAAACACCTTGCCCATGAGGTGGTCCATCTCGTGCTGGATGCACACCGCCAGCAGGCCATCGGCCTCGATGACGCGGGACTGGCCCTGGGCATCCAGCGCCCGCACATGCACGGCATCGAAACGCTCGACACCGTCGTAGATGCCGGGCACCGACAGGCAACCTTCTTCGTTGAGGTGCTTTTCGGCGCTGGTCCAGACAAGTTCGGGGTTGATGAGCACCAGTGGCTGGTTGCGCTCTTCAGAGACGTCGATCACCACCAGGCGCTCATGCACATCCACCTGGGTAGCGGCCAGACCGATGCCATGGGCGTCGTACATGGTGGCCAGCATGTCGGAGACCAGCGTCCGGATACGGTCGTCTACCGCCGGGATCTGGCGTGCAACCTTGTGGAGCCGGGGGTCTGGGTAACAGAGAATGGGGAGGATTGCCATGGAAGCTGCCAAGAGATGTCGCTATTTTCGCCACTTTTAAGGCCTGCTGCAGTCCTGCCAGCCAATAATCGTTGCCGAATCAAGGGCTTGAGCAGAGAATCTAAGAAGCTTTGTAACGTATTTGCCCGGCTGCGCGGTTGCTCCGTGCGCTGAGGTGCCAGCGAGGGGGCGTTTCCCAATGCATGAGAAAAGGAACAATATGACAGCATTCACCGGCGTGCGGCGAACCGCCCTGGGCGCGCTCACCATCGTCGCTGGCGCGTTGCTGGTCGCACCGGCTCAGGCCCAGAATCACCCTGTCTCGAGCGGCCAGCGCGCCACCGCGCAGCAGGTATCGGAGCGTGGTATTCCTCTGTCAGAGCTGGCCCCCAACGCCCCGGACACCTACACCGTGCAGCGCGGCGACACGTTGTGGGGGATATCGGGCCTGTACCTCAAGCGGCCCTGGCGCTGGCCCGAACTGTGGGGCATGAACCTCAAGGCCATTGCAAACCCGCACCTGATTTACCCCGGTCAAACGCTTTATCTGGACAAAGACGGCAGCTATGCCCGTCTGCGGACAACGCCTCCCGGTGTGTCGGATTCAGAGCCTCAGACCGTGCGTGTTTCGCCCCGCACCCGCAGCGACAGTCTGGCCAGCACGGCGCTTCCCACCCTCAAGTCCAACCTGATCGAGCCCTTCCTTGTGGAGCCGCTGGTGGTGGATGCCGATGTGCTGCAGCGGGCTCCCCGCATCGTGGCCACCACTGAAGACCGCGTCCTCATGGCCAGCGGCGACCGCGCCTACGTCCGGGGCGATGCCTCCGCGCCTGTGCGGGCGGAGCCCGGTGAGCCCCGCTTCTACCGCGTATTCCGCGATGCCGTGGCTCTCAAGGACCCGGTGACCGGTGAAATCCTGGGGTATGAAGCACAGTACCTGGGCAAGGCCGAGTTGGTGCGAGGTGAGTCTTTTGAGGAGATTCCGAACGGCAAGGGCGGCTACGTCTCTGAATATGTACCCGCCACCGTGGACCTGACCGGCACCAAGGAAGAGATCCGCGCCGGGGACCGCATCCTGCCTGCGCCTGCACGGGTCTTCACCAGCTACACGCCGCGTGCCCCCCACATTGATGTGGATGCGCGCATCGTCTCCATCTACGGCAGCTTCTCGGCGGCCTACGCTGCCCAGAACCAGGTGGTTGCGATCAACATGGGTTCGCAGGATGGCATCGAGCCAGGCCATGTTCTGTCGCTGCTGACCAAGGGCGACCGCATCAAGGATGCGACCGGCGATGCGAAAACAGTGATCAAGCTTCCCAGCGAGAGCAACGGAACGGCCATGGTGTTCCGCACCTTTGACCGCGTGTCATATGCCCTGCTGCTGGAAATTCGAAGTGGCGTGCGTGTTGGCGACCGCCTGATCAATCCTCAGGAATAGCGGCGCACAGGCTGCTGCCGCGCCGTCGCATGCTGGCGCAGGGGCGGTTCGGCTGGCGATGCCGCTTTTCTCCTATCACTGCATCCATGGACCGTGATGAGCTGGGCGCTTGGTTGCGCCTCTCGCTATCCCCGGGCGTTGGCAATGGGACCGCGCGGCGCCTGCTGTCCCGCTTCGGGCTCCCGCAGGATGTCTTCCGCCAGCCCGAGTCTGCTTTGCAGTGTTGTGTGACCCCGGCCCAGGCCAAGGCGCTGTGCACGGTGCCCGAAGGATGGGAGGCCTTGCTGGACGCTACCTGGCAATGGTTGAACGGCGCAGACCCCCAGGCGCCTGCGCGTGCCATGGTCACCCTGGGGGATACCCGGTATCCACAGTCACTGCTGGACACCGAAGACCCACCCCTGCTCTTGTACCTGATGGGGGCGAGTCGGCTGATTGCACAAACCCCCTTCCCTGTCGGCCGCTGCCTGGCCGTCGTCGGAAGCCGCAACCCCACGGCGCAGGGTACGGACAATGCGCGGCTCTTTTCGCGCGCACTGCGTGGAGCGGGTTTCACGATTGTCTCGGGGCTCGCGCTGGGCGTGGATGCAGCAGCCCATGAAGGGGCGCTGGATGTGTCCTCTGACCCTCTCGCAGAGGCAACCCCTGCCACCATCGCGGTGGTGGGAACGGGGTTGGACCGTGTTTACCCCCGCAAGAACCTGGACCTGGCCCACCGTATAGCTGCCCAAGGTTTGCTGGTCAGCGAATACCCCCTGGGCACACCGCCGCTGGCCCCCAATTTTCCCAAGCGCAACCGCATCATCTCTGGCCTCTCCCAAGGTACGCTGGTCGTCGAGGCCGCACTGGCGTCGGGTTCGCTGATTACCGCCAGAATGGCTGTTGAACAGGGCCGCGAGGTCTTCGCCATCCCCGGCTCCATTCACGCCCCGCAATCGCGGGGCTGCCATGCGCTCATACGCCAGGGCGCCAAACTGGTGGAATCCGCACAAGATGTGTTGGAGGAACTGCGTATGCCTGTGGACCCCAAGCGGGCAGGCACGACAGTTTTCGGCACTGCAGAGGCTGACACTGAGAGCAGTGCGGTCCTGGAAACCCAACCAACAGAAAGTCCCCTGCTTCAGGCACTGGGCTTCGACCCCATGGGGGTGGATGCCCTGGTGGCCCGAACGGGCCTGGACGCTGCATCATTGCAGGTGGAACTGCTGGAGCTGGAGCTGGATGGACGGGTGGCACGTTTGCCTGGTGGTCTGTACCAGCGGCTTGGCAGTGCCTGAAGCTAGCGGGCGATCTTTCGTCTGCTGAGGCTGTTGGCGGCCTCCGGTGACCCATTCAGTCCAGCAGGCGCTCTGGGTTGGCGTCCAGTTTGGCCAATGCGTCGCGGGTGGCGCGCAAGGTCAGACCTTCTTCGTCCTGGGCCACGAGCAACCCCGCCTGTAGGTACGCAGCCAGTCGGCGCAGCTGGATCAAATAGCTGCTGCCGTCCACCGCAGCGAACAAGTGCAGTTGCTTGCGCTGGCTTTGCCATGCGTACTGAACCTGGGCCGATGCACCGTTGTGGTCCAGCGTGTACCAAGTGCCAGGTTGCAGTTCCTGGGCCCATGCCACCATGGCCTCGTCCACGGGGGCTCCGTTGTCGGCCACCACGTGAATGGACGAAGCGTCAATACCGAGCATCATCTCGATGTTGTCGGCATTGAGTGGCATGTCGCCCAGCGTGGCGTCGCCAATGAAGTCCTCCAAATTCGCAAGGCGTTTGGCCATGGCGTCAATGTGGGCCTGGGGAATGGAGGCCGTCTTGGACAGGAAGGCATCGGCCAAAGTGTCCGTGAGAACCTTGATCTGGGCGTCCTGCGGTGCGCCATTCACGCCCATGAGGGCCAGCCCCTGGCGCAGTCGCTGCAGCAGGCCAGGAAGGTTCTGGATCACTTGCGCGCGGTCGCTACGGTTAGGCTTGGCGCTAGCGGCCCACACAAGGTCTGCTGCGGTGCGCTTGAGCGCAATGGTGTCTGCGTGTTGCGGGCCGTCGCGCACAGCCGACAGGGCAAGGACTTCGGCCCAGGTCTTGAAGAGGAACTCGCGGATCTCATCGCGCACCGGCATGTCGCGCAGCATGGTGCGCAGCTCGATGGTGTACTGGATGGCCAGCGTTTCTTTCTGCTCGACCTGCTGCGCAACCGTCACCAGGCGCGATGTCGCCTGCTTCTCGGTGAGGAACTTGGACAGGAATTTCTCAAACTCGTCGTAGACGAGCTGAAAAACCCTTCGGCCGGTTTCAGGATACTGCTCGATCACCTGCACCACACGCCGAATTTCCGCTTCCAGGGCACTGCCGTTGATGCTGGTGGCATCAAAGCCCATCACACACGCGCCCATGCGGTCGATCAACTGGCGCGCAGGGTGGTTGAGGTTGCTGAAAAACTCGGGCTCGGCCAACGCCACGCGCAACACGGGCACCTGCAGGCGCGCAAACCACACGCGCACGGCGGGCGGGATGCGGTCTTCGGCCAGGATGCTCTGAAACATCAGGGCCACCACTTCGATGATCGCTTTTTCGCCCGCCGTGGAGGCTTTTTTCTTGAGCTCGGTCGAGCGTTCGCGCACGGTGCCCGCCAGTTGAACGACGGCCGCAGGACTGTAGTCTTCCATCAGGGTTGCAACACCGCTGTAGTACGTGTCGGCATGCACGCGATGGGCTGTCAGCGCATGGGCCAGCGCCGCAGATGCTGGTGGCGCATTGACCATGTCGAAGCCGGTGGCGGGCTGCGTCAGCAACCTGCGCAGTTGGCCCATCACACCTTGGGCGCGCTGTCGGGCCCTTGCCAGCGGGGTCATGCCGGTGGCAAACCCCGTGGGCATGCCGTGCTGCAGGTAGCCCGGTGGCGGCATGCGGGCTGGGTTCTGGGGCATGGGTCGGCCGCCCTGGGGGGGCATGCTCCCGCGAGCTGCCGCCATGGCATCCCGTGTCTGTGCCAGTGCCTGGGAGGCCAGGCCGCCAGCGCCGGAATCACTGCTGCCTCCGCTGCCGGTGATTGCTCCGCCGGCTGTGCGCCGCACGCGCGACTTGAGGTCCGCCTGGGGCGTTACACCCTGTTCCACATAGAACACGTTGACGGCCTGGTATTGCTTCTGGAGAAGGTTGGCGAGTTCCCGCTGCAGCGGGTCCACCACGGTTTGCAGGTCGGTGCGGGGCAGTCCGGCTTCGACCCATTGTTCGACCAGCAGCAGGCACACGGCTTCCGGACGGAGGATGTCGGTGCTGTCGAGTTCCTGGCCTTCCAGCGACTGGGTGCGTTGGCGCAGCATGTCAAATTGCTGGCTGACTTGTTCACTGACCGTCAGGGCCATGCGCGAAGCCAGAATCTTGTTCTCCACCACATCATCGCTCAGCAGTTCAAACTGCGGACCAGCCCCGTGGGCAGCCAGGGCACCTCGGCTGGTGCTGCTGTGGGGTGCCAGCGCATCGCGCCAGGCCTTGGCGGTGCGATCGGTCCAGGCAGCATGGCGTTGCTGGAACTGCATCCAGGCGTCGCGGTGCGCCTGCATTTCGCGCGCTGTACCCGTCTGGGTCATCAGCGTCGTCAGGAAGTCCAGGACCGTCTTGTCCAGGTCCGGGAGCCCAGTACAGATGCCCTCTACGAACCGCTGGCGCGCCTGGCGAGCCAAGCGGCGCTGTGGAACGGAAGAGGGCATGGACTGCATGGGCAGATATTAGCGGGTCAGACGGTGGCTCCGGCATGGGGATCGTTGGGATCCCCATCTTTTCTGACGGGTTTGACAAGGTCTTCCCGCTTCACGCCCAGCCACATGGCAATGGCAGCAGCCACGAACACGGATGAATAGATGCCAAACAGGATGCCGATGGTCAGCGCAATGGCAAAGTAATGCAGGCTGGGGCCACCGAAAAGCAGCATCGACAGCACCATGGCCTCGGTCGATCCGTGGGTGATGATCGTGCGGCTCATCGTGCTCGTGATGGCGTGGTCGATCACTTCGTGCGTGGACATCTTGCGGTACTTGCGGAAGGCTTCACGGATCCGGTCGAAGATCACGACCGACTCGTTGACCGAGTAGCCCAACACGGCCAGTACAGCGGCCAGCACCGACAGCGAGAACTCCCACTGGAAGAACGCGAAGAAGCCCAGGATGATCACCACGTCGTGCAGGTTGGCGATGATGGCCGCAACCCCAAACTTCCACTCGAAGCGGAACGCCAGGTAGATCACGATGCCCACGACCACCATGGCCAGCGCCATGAGCCCGCCGTGCACGAGTTCTTCGCCCACCTGCGGGCCAACGAACTCGGTGCGGCGCAGTGTGACCTCGGGATCGGTGGCCTTGAGGGCACCCAACACCTGCTCGCTTTGTTGTGCTGATGTGACGCCCTTTTGCACGGGCAGCCGGATCATCACATCGCGGGCAGTGCCAAAGTTCTGCACCTGCACTTCGGGGTAGCCCAGGGCGGCAACGGTCTCGCGAACCTTGCTCAGTTCGGCGGGCTGGCTGTAGGCTACTTCCATGACCGTACCGCCAGTGAACTCCACCGACAGGTGCAGGCCACGGGTCAGCAGGAAGAACACTGCGAGGGCAAAGGTGATGAAGGAGATCGCGTTGAAGATCAACGCGTGCTTCATGAACGGGATATCTTTTTTGATGCGGAAGAATTCCATGGCCGTTGTCCTTTAGTTCGTCTTGGCCACGGCGGAGTCGGCGTCTGGCTTCCAGACCGTACCGATCGACACGCTCTTGAGCTTCTTCTGGCGGCCGTACCACAGGTTCACGAGGCCGCGCGAGAAGAACACGGCGGAGAACATGCTGGTCAGGATGCCGATGCAGTGCACCACGGCAAAACCGCGCACCGGACCAGAGCCAAAGGCCAGCAGAGCCACGCCCGCGATCAGGGTCGTCACGTTGGAGTCAAGAATCGTCGCCCAGGCGCGTTCGTAGCCCGCGTGGATGGCTGCTTGAGGCGAGACGCCCGAGCGCAGCTCCTCGCGGATGCGTTCATTGATCAGCACGTTCGAGTCGATGGCCACACCAATCGCGAGGGCCATGGCGGCAATGCCCGGCAAGGTCAGCGTGGCCTGCAGCATCGAAAGTATGGCCACCAGCAGCAGCACGTTCACGCCCAGCGCAATGCTGGAGAACACGCCAAACAGCGTGTAGTAGATGCACATAAAGACGGCAATCGCGATCAAGCCCCAGACCACGCTGTTGACGCCACGCTCAATGTTGTCAGCACCGAGGTTGGGGCCAATGGTGAATTCCTCGATGATTTCCATGGGCGCCGCCAGCGAACCGGCGCGCAGCAGCAGCGCAGTGTCGTTGGCCTCCACCGTGGTCATGCGGCCAGAAATCTGCACGCGGCCGCCGCCGATCTCGGTGCGGATCACGGGAGCGGTCACCACTTCGCCCTTGCCCTTTTCGAACAGCACGATGGCCATGCGCTTGCCCACGTTCTCGCGTGTGATGTCCTTGAAGATGCGCGAGCCCTTGGCGTCCAGCGTCAGGTTCACCGTGGGTTCCTGCGTCTGGCCGTCAAAGCCGGGCTGGGCATCGGTCAGGTTTTCGCCGGTCAGGATGACCTGCTTCTTGACGATGACAGGCTGGCCGTTGCGTTCCAGGTAGCGTTCAGAGCCGAAAGGCACGGGGCCACGGCCCGTTTCGGCGGCGCGGGCTTCGGTGCCTTCGTCGACCAGGCGCACTTCCAGCGTGGCGGTGCGGCCCAGGATGTCCTTGGCCTTGGCGGTGTCCTGCACGCCGGGCAGCTGTACCACGATGCGGTCCAGGCCCTGTTGCTGGATCACCGGTTCGGCCACGCCGAGTTCATTGATCCGGTTGTGCAGCGTCACCATGTTCTGCTTGAGTGCCTGCTCCTGCACCTTGCGCGTGGCTTCGGGTTTGATGGCGACGCGCAGCTTGAATTCGGCGCCCTCAGGGGTGCTGGTCACCTGCAGGTCGGGGAACTGGTCTGTGATCAGGTTGCGGGTTGCCGTGAGCGTGGCCTCGTCGCGCACCTTGATGTCAATGTTTTGACCTTCGCGGCTGATGCCGCCGTGGCGGATGCTCTTGTCGCGCAGTGCGGTGCGGATGTCGCCAGCGTAGGACTCGGCCTTCTTGGTCAAGGCCGCCTGCATGTCCACCTGCAGCATGAAGTGCACGCCACCGCGCAGGTCCAGCCCCAGGTACATGGGGTTGGCATGCAGCGACTTGAGCCAGACGGGTGAGCGGGACACCAGGTTCAGCGCCACGATGTACGAGGGGTCATTGGCGTCAGGCACCAGGGCCTTCTGGATCGCGTCCTTGGCCTTGAGCTGGGTGTCGGTCGTGTCAAAACGTGCACGCACCGAGTTACCTTCCAGCGCAACAAAGTCGGGCGTGACGCCAGCCGCCTTGAGCGCCTCTTCCACCCGCTGCTGCACGGCGGTGTCCACCTTGACGGTGGCCTTGGCCGACGACACCTGCACCGCAGGGGCTTCGCCGAAGAAATTGGGCAGGGTATACAACACCCCCACCAGCAGCACGATCACCAGGATCGCGTACTTCCAGACCGGATAACGGTTCATGTTTACGCCTTTTCCACACCCTGCCAGCCAAAGCCATGCAAGGGCCGCCCTGCGGCGCTGTCACCGTCACCCGATCTGCGCACTGCGCAGGTGGCGGGAAGCGGCATGCAGCGCCCGCAGGGGCTGTTCATTGATTACTTGACGGAGCCCTTGGGCAGAACCTGCACCACGGCGCTGCGCTGGATCTGCACTTCCACGTTGCTGGCGATCTCGATGTGCAGGAAGCCTTCGGACAGGCGCGTGACCTTGCCCAGAATACCCCCGGCGGTGGCCACCTCGTCGCCCTTGGCGATGGCGTCGATCATGGCGCGGTGTTCCTTCTGGCGCTTCATCTGGGGGCGGATCATGACGAAGTACAGCACCACGAACATGAGCACCAGGGGCAGCATGCCCGTGAGCGTGGACATCATGTCGCCACCACCAGCGGCTGCGGCAGGTGCGGTTTGGGCAAAAGCGGAAGAAATAAACACGGACGGGACTCCACAACGGATGGTCAAAATGCACAAAAACCGCCAACAGCCAGCGCCAACGCGCCCGCCAGGGCGGAACAGGACATTGTATGCGGCGCTCTGCCCGCCCCCCAAGGGGTAAGACCCGGACTCGTGCCGGGTGTTTGCACAGGGCGCCAGCGTGCTCGCGGCAGGCAGTGAATTTCCATTAAAAACGGGCTCTAGCGCTTATCTGGAAAGCGCTAATAGCTATATTATTTATAGCAAAAAGCCCGCACTTGCGCGGGCTTCTTTCACCAGGTGCTGCGGGTTTGCAGAACTTCAAGCCGCCTGGCGCTGGGCGGGCGCTGCCCCGCCGCTGCGCCACTGGGCCATGAGGCCGTCCCACTTGGGGCGGGCTGCGGCCAGGTGGCGCTCCTTGACATGGCCGTAGCCGCGAATCTCTTCGGGGATGCGGGCAATCTCCACCGCCAGGGCCAGGTTGTCCGCCGTCAGCGTGGTCAGCAACTCGTCGATGCAGGCGCGGTATTCCACGATCAGCGCACGCTCCATGCGGCGTTCCTCGGTTTTGCCGAACACGTCCAGCGCCGTCCCCCGCAGGCCTTTCATCTTGGCCAGCAGGCCGAAGGCGGTACGCATCCAGGGGCCGAAGGGTTGCTTGACCAGCTCGCCCTTGTCGTTCTTCCTGGCGGTGATGGGGGGCGCCAAGTGGTGCACCAGCTTGTAGTCGCCTTCGAACATGTTGGCGATCTTGTCGGTGAAGGCCTTGTCGGTGTGCAGGCGCGCGACCTCGTACTCGTCCTTGTAGGCCATGAGCTTGAAGAGGTAGCGGGCCACGGCTTCGCTCAGACGGGTGCCGACGTCCAAGCGGGACTCGGCGGCCTTCACCTTCTCGACAAACGCGTGGTAGTCCGCTGCGTAGGCCGCGTTCTGATAGCCCGTGAGAAAGTCCACGCGCTTGGCAATCATCTCGGCCAGCGAGGGCTTCTTCACGAACTGGATCACCTGCGCGGCCTGGAAGAGTGCCTGCACCGACGCCAGATCATGCGCGCAGCGGCGGCCCCATTCAAACGCCGCCTTGTTGTTGTCCACCTGAACGCCGTTCAATTCCATGGCGCGCATCAGCGATGCGAACGTCAGCGGCACGCGGCCCTTTTGCCAGGCGTAGCCCAGCATCAGCGGGTTGGTGTAGATGCTGTCGCCCAGCAGTTGCGTGGCCACCTGCTCGGCGTCAAAGCTGCCCACACCGGCCGCGCCCACGGCAGCGGCAATGGCCGCGTCGCAGTTGCCACCGGGGAACTGCCAGTCCGGGTTGTTCACAAACGCCGCCGTGGGCGTGCCGTGCGTGTTGAGCGCCACAAAGGTGCGGCCCGGCTGCATGACAGCCAGGGTGTACTTGTGCGCGGCCACGATGGAGTCGCAGCCGATCACCAAGTCGGCCTTGGCCGTATCGACCTTGGTGGTGTAGATGGCGTCGGGGCGATTGGCGATCTGGATATGGCTCCAGGTGGCGCCGCCCTTTTGCGCCAAGCCGCCGGCGTCCTGCGTGATCACGCCCTTGCCGTCGAGGTGCGCGGCCATGCCCAGCAGCGAGCCGATGGTGATGACCCCGGTGCCGCCCACGCCGCCCACCACAATGCCCCAGGCGCTTTCGGCCACGGGCAGCACGGGCTCAGGGATGCCGGGCAGTGCAGACAGGTCGCCCTTCTTTTCCTTCTTCGGCTTTTTCAGCTGGCCGCCTTCCACCGTCACAAAGCTGGGGCAAAAGCCGTTGACGCAGGAATAGTCCTTGTTGCAGGTGCTCTGGTTGATGCGGCGCTTGCGACCGAACTCGGTCTCCACGGGCTCCACGCTCAGGCAGTTCGACTTGGTCGAGCAGTCGCCGCAGCCCTCGCACACCAGGTCGTTGATGACCACGGTCTTGTCCGGCATGGCCAGCTTGCCGCGTTTGCGGCGGCGGCGTTTTTCGGTGGCGCAGGTCTGGTCGTAAATGATGGTGGTGCAGCCCTTGATCTCGCGGAACTGGCGCTGGATGGTGTCCAGCTCGTCGCGGTGGTGCACCGTCACGCCTTCGGCCAGCGGTACACCGTCGTACTTGTGCGGCTCGTCGGTCACGATGACCAGCTTGGCCACGCCTTCGGCCTTCAGGCTGTGCATGATCTGCAGCACGCTGTGGCCCTCGGGCCGCTCGCCCACCGTCTGCCCGCCAGTCATGGCCACGGCGTCGTTGTAGAGCACCTTGTAGGTGATGTTCACCCCCGCCGCAATGCTCTGGCGGATGGCCAGCAGGCCGCTGTGGAAGTACGTGCCGTCGCCCAGGTTGGCAAAGATGTGTGCGTCGGTGGAGAAGGGCTGCTGGCCCACCCAGGTCACGCCCTCACCGCCCATTTGCGTGAAGGTGCTGGTGCGGCGGTCGGGCATCCAGTTGACCATGTAGTGGCAGCCAATGCCCGCCACGGCGCGCGAGCCCTCGGGCACGCGGGTGCTGGTGTTGTGCGGGCAGCCGCTGCAAAACCACGGGGCGCGCTCGCCGGTGTCCACTTTCAGCTCGGTCATCGCGCGTTCGCTGGCCTCGACGATGGCCAGGCGGGCTTCCATGCGGGCCACGATGTCGCTGGACACGCCCAGCTTCTTCAGGCGCTTGGCAATGGCCTTGGCGATGATGGCGGGCGTCAGGTCGGCCTTGGCGCGCAGCAGCCAGTTCTGGCTGGGGTTGGGCATGCTCCACTCGCCGCCGGTGGCATCGCCCTCGGGCTCGTCGAACTTGCCCAGCACGTTGGGGCGCACATCGGGGCGCCAGTTGTACAGCTCTTCCTTGAGCTGGTACTCGATGACCTGACGCTTTTCTTCCACCACCAAAATCTCTTGCAGGCCCTGGGCGAAGTCGCGGGTGATGGTGGCTTCGAGCGGCCACACCACGTTGACCTTGTGCACGCGGATGCCCAGGCTGCGGCAGGTATCGTCATCCAGCCCCAGGTCCACCAGGGCCTGGCGCGTGTCGTTGTAGGCCTTGCCGCTGGCGATGATGCCGAAGCGGTCTTGCTTGCCTTCGATCACGTTGTAGTTGAGCTGGTTGGCGCGGATGTACGCCAGCGCTGCATACCACTTGTAATCCATCAGGCGCGCTTCCTGCTCCAGCGGCGCGTCGGGCCAGCGGATGTGCAGGCCGCCGGGCGGCATGGCGAAGTCCTCGGGCAGGATGATCTTCACGCGGTCCGGGTCCACGCTGATGCTGCTGGACGACTCCACCACCTCCTGAATGGTCTTCATGCCCGACCACACGCCCGAGAAACGGCTCATGGCAAAGGCATGCAGGCCCATGTCCAGAATCTCTTGCACGCTGCTGGGGAAGAACACCGGCGTGCCGCAGGCCTTGAAGATGTGATCGCTCTGGTGCGCAGCCGTGCTGCTCTTGCTGATGTGGTCGTCGCCCGCAATGGCGATCACGCCGCCGTGTTTGGCCGTGCCCGCCATGTTGGCGTGCTTGAACACGTCCGAGCAGCGGTCCACCCCCGGGCCCTTGCCGTACCAGATGCCAAACACGCCGTCGAACTTCTTGCTTTGCGGGTACAGATCGAGTTGCTGCGTGCCCCACACGGCGGTGGCGCCCAGCTCTTCGTTCACGCCGGGCTGAAAGACGATGTGGTTGGCCGCCAGGTGCTTCTTGGCCGCCCACAGGGCCTGGTCATAGGTGCCCAGAGGCGAGCCCCGGTAGCCGCTGATGAAACCCGCCGTGTTCAGCCCGGCCACCGCATCGCGCTGGCGCTGCAGCATGGGAAGGCGGACGAGGGCTTGCACCCCGCTCATGAAGGCCCGGCCGTGGTCCAGGGAATATTTGTCGTCGAGCGTGACGGTTTCCAGCGCCTTGCGGACGGATTCGGGGAGGGGGGCATTCATGGGCAGGTTCCTGTGGGGAGGGCGCGCAGCCACCGCCTTGTGGGCAGCGGCCGCCGCATGTTCAATGGTTTGCAGAGCAGTTTATGCACTCTGTCGGGATATGTCCTTTCGTTTTCATGCTAGGTTTACCCTTGTTTTTGAAAGGATCTTTCTTAGAATCGGCATTCAATGGACAATTTAGATAAATTTGACATCGCCATCCTGGGTGAGCTGCAGGCTGACGCCCGCCTGACGAACGCCGAGTTGGCCCAGCGCGTGGGCCTGTCGGCCGCGCCCTGCTGGCGGCGCGTACGGGCGCTGGAAGAGGCCGGTTTCATCAAGGGCTACCGCGCTGAAATCGACCGGCACAGGATTGGCCTGGGCGTGCTGGCCTTTGTGCGGCTCGATGCCGACCGCAGCACCGGCAACCTCACGCGCAAGATGGAGGAGGCGATTCGCCAGATCCCCGAGGTCGTGTCCTGCCACTACATCAGCGGCACCGGCACCTTTGAGCTGCAGGTGGTGGCGCGCGACCTGGACAGCTTTTCGCAGTTTGCGCGCGATGTGCTGCTGAACCTGCCCAATGTGAAAGACATGCACACCAGCTTTTCGCTGGGCGAGGTCAAGGCCAGCGGAGCGCTGCCGCTTACGCACCTGGCCCGGATGAAATGATGACTGCTATTAAATTAATAGCGGTTAGCGCTTGATGGAAAAGCGCTAGAGCCTGTTTTTGCCAGGAATCGGCGTTGTTCTCCCTCGCGCATGTGGCCGGGACGCTGCCCGCCCCTGCAAGGTAACAAGGCGTTCGGGTGTGGATTCACCGCAGGGCGTGCTGTATAAGCCAGCGGAACCACCGCACAACCACGGCAACACCTCCCAGCTGCAGCACTGCCGTACGCCCCTTGTTTCATCACCGGGGCGCATTGCCGCAATCTGCCTGGGGGCGTGCGCGGTTGCCGGTGGAGCGAACAATACGATGGCTTCTTTCGCACGTGCGCAAGCGCCCTGTCGAAAGCGGCCCCAACGAGGGAGCGAGCTGCATGATCATCTGGGGCATTTTTTGGGGCGCGGTGCTGGGGTCGTGGTTTGGCGGCTATGGCGACTTCGGGCCGGTGGTCGGCGGCATCCTGGGCTTTTTCGCCGGGCTGTCGCTGCGCTGGGGGGTGCGTTCCGCCATCCGCACCGAGCTGCAGGCGCAGGCCGCCAAGGCGCTCGTCCCGCCCGCTGCACCTGCCCAGGTAGCGCCCGCTGCCGAAGACCGGGAACAGACGGCCCCGCCCGCAGTGCAGATGCCGGTGCCGTCCGCACCTGCGCCTGTGCCCGCTTCTGCGCCCGCCGCCCGCGAAGCACCCCAGGACGCGGACGATGCGTTCTGGACTGGCGAGCTCACGCCGCAAGGCCTGCCGCGTGTCCCGGCTGCGGCTTCAACCTCGGCTCCGGTGCCTCCCCGGCCCGATGCACCACGCCAGCCCGCCCCACCCAACCCGGTGGAGCTGGCCGTGCTGGCTGCCAAAAACTGGCTCCTGGGCGGCAACACCATCGTGCGCGTGGGACTGGTGATTTTGTTCATTGGCTTGTCCTTCCTGGCGCGCTATGCCGCATCGGCCGGACTGTTGCCGGTCGAATTCCGCCTGGCGGCCGTCGCGGCGGTGGGCATTGCGCTGCTGGTGGTGGGCTTTCGCAAGCGCGCTGACAAGCCCGGCTTTGCGCTGGCCCTGCAGGGCGGCGGCGTGGCGGTGATGTACCTCACCGTGTTCGCCGCCTTCCGGCTTTACGGGCTGCTGCCACCGCTCTATGCCTTCGGTCTGATGATCGCGGTCTGCGCGGCCAGCTGCGCTCTGGCGCTGCTGCAGGACTCGCGCGCACTGGCCGTGGCGGCGTTCGCCGGTGGCTTTGCGGCACCCATCCTGCTGTCCACCGGCCAGGGCAGCCATGTGGGCCTGTTCAGTTACTACACCCTGCTCAACCTGGCGATATTGTTCATCGCCTACCAGCGCTCGTGGCGCGTGCTCAACGTGGTGGGTTTTGTGGCCACCTTTGGCGTCGCCACGGCGTGGGGTGCGCTCAAGTACCAGCCCGAGCACTACGCCAGCACGCAGCCCTTTCTGGCGGGCTTTGTGCTGATCTACCTGTGCGCTGCCATCCTCTATGCCCGCAACACGCCCACCCAGCTGGGCAATGCCGTCGACACCATGCTGGTCTTCGGCACGCCGCTGGTGGGTTTTGGTCTGCAGGCCGGGCTGGTACAGCCATTCGAGCTGGGCGCCGCCTTCTCTGCACTGGCCTTTGCCGCGCTGTATCTGGTGACTGCGACCGTGTTGGCGCGCCGCGCGCTGGACAGCTGGCGCCTGCTCGTCGAATGTTTCATTGCTGTTGGCGTGGGCTTTGCCACGCTGGCCGTGCCGCTGGCACTGGATGCGCAGTGGACGTCTGCGGTCTGGGCGCTGGAAGGCGCAGGCGCTTTCTGGGTCGGCATGCGCCAGGCCCGCTGGATGCCGCGCGCCTTCGGGCTGGTGCTGCAGGTCGTGGCCATGCTGGCTTTCCTGGGCAGCACCTCCAGCATCTCGCCCCTGCCGCTGGTCAACCCTGCCTTCCTGGGCGCGCTGCTGATCGCGCTGCCCGCACTGCTGCTGGCCTGGTGGCTGCGCAAACCGCTTCCACACAGCGGCTCGGCCTGGGCGAAGGGTTATGCGGGGGTAGAGGCGCGGCTGTCCAGCCCGGCCTACCTCTACGGGTTTGTGTTCTGGTGCCTGGCCTGGTGGCTGGACATCACGCGGCGTGTGCCCGGCCTGGAGCAGGGCCAGTGGCCCGTGCCGGTGTTCTCGGGCCGCGTTGCCGAATTGCTGGTCATGCTGGCCGTGGTGCTGAGCGCTGCCCTGTCGATGGTGCTGGGCCTGCGCACGCGCTGGGCCGTGGCCACCTGGCCCGCGCGCGCCACCATCGGCGTGCTGGCGCTGGGGTGGGTGGCGCAGGTGGTGGATGGCCACCGCGTGTTGGCTACGCCCGCCTGGGCCGTGTGGCCCATCGTGCTGGCGCTGCATGTGTGGATGCTGCGGCAGGCCGATCGCTGGCAGGCGGCGGCTGCGGAGGGCCCGTCCGACCAGAGTCCCTCGCGCTTCGGCTGGTTCCACGCCGCCACCGCCTGGCTGGTCACCTTGTTGCTGGCCGACTGCCTCTGGTCCGGCATCGGCAAGGCCGAGTTGTGGCGCACCTCGTGGGCCGGTGTGGTCCTGCTGGTCAGCGCGATTGCGGTGCTGATGTTGCTCGCGCTGTGGGCGGGCCGTGGCAACCAGCCTGCGGCACGCGCGGCGCTGCCCTGGCCGCTGAACCCGCATGCCGAGGCCTACTACTGGCTGGCCGCCCTGCCCCTTGCGGTGCTGGCGTTCGGGGGCGCGCTGCTGGCCGCCGTGCATTCGTCCGGCCACACGGCGCCGCTGCCTTACATCCCACTGCTCAACCCCACCGACCTCACGCTTGCGCTCGCGCTGGGCAGCCTGGTGTTCTGGCGGCGCGTGTTGCTCGCGGCGCTGCCGCCCCCGGCCCGCTCGGGCGGGGTCACCGGGCGCCATGCGCTGGTGGCCTTGGCGCTGCTCGCGTTTATCGTGATCAACACCGTGTGGCTGCGCGTGGCCCACCACTTCTTTGGCGTGCGCTGGGACGCCTCGGCGCTGTTCAACAGCTTTGTGGTGCAGACCGGCTACGCCATCCTGTGGACGCTGCTGGCGCTCAGCCTGATGGTGCTGGCACACCGCCGCGTGCAGCGGCCGCTGTGGCTGGTGGGCGCGGGCCTGCTGGGCGTGGTGGTGGTCAAGCTGCTGCTGATCGATTTGTCTAACGCGGGTGGCGCTGAACGCATCATTGCCTTCATCGCCGTGGGCGTGCTGATGCTGGTGGTGGGCTACTTTGCGCCTCTACCTCCGAAGTCGCCACCCAAGGCGCCACCCAAGGCGGACGCCCCTGCGGAGCCTGCTGCGCCACCGCTGGCGCCATCGCAACCAGAAACACTGCCATGAACAAGCCTGTCGCCCTGAACCTGCCCCTGGTGCTGGCCGCTGCCGCCTTGTCCCTGTGCGCCGGTGTGGCCCTGGCTGCGGCGGATGCCAACAGCCCTTCTGCCTACGCCATCCGCATCCCCGTGACGCTCGCGGCCGATGCGCCGCTGCAGCGCGTGGTGCTGCCTGCCGAGGCGCTGGTGCGCCTGCAAAGCCCGGGCTATGCCGATGTGCGCCTCTTCAACGGCGCGGGCCAGCCCGTGCCCATGGCACTGGCCGGTGTGGCCGCGGCCAGCGCGCCCGAGGAATCGGTGACCCTGCCCGCGTATCCCATCCTGGGTGCTGCCAGCGCGGGGGCGGCAGGGCTGGAAGGCCTGTCGCTGCGCATCGAGGAGCGCCAGGGCCAGCGCGTGGTGCAGATTGATACGGCCGGCACAGCAGGTCCTGCAGCCACGCAAACCGTGCGGGGCGCGCTGCTCGACGCGCGCAATGTGCAACTGCCCGTGGCCCGCATGGCCCTGGACGTGGACCTGCCAGCGGGCCAACCCGTGACGTTCCAGGTGCACGCCAGCAAAGACCTGAAGCAATGGCAGCCGCTGGCCGAGACCGTGCTGTACCGCGCCGACGCCGCAGCGGCGCCTACTGCACCGGGCCGCCTGGGCAACGAGCAGATCGACCTGCAGCGCGCCGACCTGAAGGGCCACTACCTGCGCGTGACCTGGGGCGACGCCGCCGTGACCCTGCGCGGCGCCACGCTGGCCACCTCGCGCAGCACGGGCCCGCGCGAGCGCGTCAGCGCCAGCATGGCCACGCCCGCCCTGGCCAACCCGCGCGAGCTGGTGTTTGCGCTGCCGTTTGCCACGCCGGTTGCCGCGCTCGCCATCACCCCGCCCGGCAGCAATGTGCTGGTCCCTGTGCGCGTGCTGGGCCGCAACCACCGCGAGCAGCCCTGGTCGCCGCTGGCGAGCGCGGTGGTCTACAAGATGACCCTGGGAGGCAAGGAGCAGGCCAGCGGCCCCGTCGAGCTGGGCGGCGCCTCGGTGCGCGAGATCAAGATCGAAGCCGACCCCAAGACCCCCGACTTTGCCGCCGCGCCCGCTTTGGCGCTGCAGTTCGAGCCTGCGCAGCTGGTGTTCCTGGCCAGCGGGCAAGGGCCCTTCACGCTGGCGGCGGGGCTGTCCGGCGCCAGCGCGGCGGCCAGTGCCTTCCTGCCCCTGGCCAGCCTGGTGCCGGGCTACCAGCCCGCTCAGGAGAACCAGTTGCCCATGGCGCTGGCCGATGT
>CAXIRU010000096.1:0-73041 GCA_964031875.1 Acidovorax facilis | reverse complement strand
CGGGCTATTGGCTGCCAAAAGACGCCTTGCGGCCTGTCCCGATCCGCACTACCACCGACTCGCGAGGGTTGTGCAGGACATCCCTTGGGGCGCTGTCTCTTCATTTTTGTTTGCGCAGGATGCTTACAAGCTGTGCCACAAAGGGGTTGATTTGCTCTATGCCTTCCTTAAAGCAGACCTTGAGTCGTCGTTGGGCCCATGGCTCTTCGATAGCAAGGCAGGCCAATTTGCCGTGATCTCCCCGCTCCATCGCTGACCGAGGCACCACACCGACACCTGCCCCGGACGCCACCAAGCGCGCTATCGCCCGGTAGCCTGATACCTGCACTCGCACATCCAGGCGTGCACCTAGCGCCGCTGCATGGTTCATGAGATAGGTGTGCAGAGCGGCGCCTGATTGCAGGCTGATAAACGGCTGGTCCAGGCAGTCTGCGAACCGCACTGAACGACGGCTCCCCAGTGCGCTTTGCAATGGGGCCAGCAGTACAAGCTGGTCATCGCGGTAGGGAAGGAACGCGAGGCCGATGTGTTCCTCCTCAAAGGCAACAACCCCCACATCCGCGCGTCCAGCGGCCACAGCGGAGACGATGTCCAGGCTCAGCCGTTCCTCCATGGTGATGCGCACAGCCGGGTAGGCCGTGAAGAACTGGGCGAGATCATCGGGCAGGAACGAACTGATGGCATTGTTGTTTGCGAACAGGGTGATATGTCCTGCCAGCCCCTTCGAGAAAGGCTGCAGGTCGGCGTGCATCTGCTCCAACTGAGCAATGCAGCGCCGAGCGTGCTCCAGCATCACGTTGCCTGCCTGGGTCAAAGTGACTCCCCGCGCATGGCGTACAAAAAGCGGCGTGCCGACAGCCTCCTCCAATCCCTTCAGGCGCAGGCTCGCAGAGGACGGCGCCAGGTGACAGCGCCGCGCGCCGCGTGACAGATGTCCCTCCTGCGCCACGGCGAGGAAAACCTTCAGGTCGGTGAGTTCATAGCGCATGCTTCGCTGTCTCCGCTTTCACTGTTGGAACGTGTCGATTGGAACCGAACGGTAGCAGGGCCATGGGAGGCTCCTTGATGTCGCTTGTTCGTTTTACGCGAACGATGGTTTTGCAAGAACTCGCTTTTCGTGCCGGGGCTGCCTGGAGAAACTTGCGCCATGCAAGCAAAAAACTCCTCTGCCCGTAACAGTTCCTTCGTCTCAGAGACTTCTGTTCGCCCTCTGGACGGCCTCTTGGTCGTCTCCATTGAGCAGGCGCTGGCCGCGCCACTGTGCACGGGCCGACTGGCTGAAATGGGTGCACGGGTCATTAAGGTCGAGCGCACAGAAGGCGACTTCGCAAGAGGTTACGACCATGCTGTCCATGGCAGTTCCTCTTACTTTCTGTGGACCAATCGCGGCAAGGAGTCGCTGGTGCTGGATTTCAAGCAAAGCGCAGATGCCGAGTTCCTGCATGGTTTGCTCGCCCAGGCCGATGTTTTTGTGCAGAACCTGGCGCCAGGCGCCCTGGAGCGCGCTGGCTTTGACAGTGCGGGCTTGCGCGCACGGTATCCGCGCCTGATTACTTGCGACATCACGGGCTATGGTGCCGATGGTCCTGCCAGCGGGCTCAAGGCGTATGACCTGCTGGTGCAGTGTGAAAGCGGTCTGGCCGCAGTCAGCGGCGCTCCGGAGGCGTGCGGGCGCATTGGCGTGTCGATCTGCGATATCGGCGCCGGTATGAATGCCACCATTGCCGTTCTTTCCGCGCTGGCACTGCGCGAGCGAACTGGCAAGGGCTGTGGGGTATCTGTATCGCTGTTTGACGGTGCCGCCGACTGGATGACCGTTCCCTATCTGCACGAGACCCAGGGCGATGGGGCGCCAGGCCGCCAAGGGCTGAGGCATCCCTCGATTGCACCCTATGGTGTGTACACCACGCAGGATGGCAAGGATGTGGTGATCAGCATCCAGAACGAGCGCGAGTGGGGCATGTTCTGCAGCAGGTTCCTGCTGCAGCCGGAACTGGCGGCAGATGAACGATTTGCCAGCAACTCCGATCGGGTGCGCCACAGGGCACAGCTGGATGCCATCATCGTCCAGGCATTCACCGCGCTTCCACTGCAAGCGGCGCTTGCACGGCTCAATCAGTCCAACACTGCCTATGGCCAGGTGCGATCGGTGGGAGATATGGCGCGGCACCCGGCGCTGCGCACCTGGTCCATGCCGGTGCAGGGGCAGGCGGTGGACATGGTGGCCCCGCCCGTGCGTGGCCCTTGGGATCTTGGCCGCTTTGCCCCGGCCCCCGAGCTGGGACAGCACACGGAGGTGCTGCGCAGGGAGTTTGCTGCACGGCCAACGCACCTCGACGAAGCGCGTTCTGCCCCGGAGTCTGTCTGACCCGGAAATCGTCGGCTGTTCACCACTAGCCCCTTGCACCACTTTGCCATCGGAGCGTCCTTGCCATGAATGAGATCAATCTTGCCTACTTGCAGAACTGGGTGGGCCGTGAAACCACTACCCATGACCTGTTGGCGCCGCGCCATGCCGGTCTGATGGCAGCCACGCTCGGACTGCCCCGCGATGCTCTGGGCGTGGGCGCCCCTTTGCCTCCCCTGTGGCACTGGACCTACTTTCTGGAGGGCTTGCCGCCCACTGAGCTGGGGCGCGACGGCCATCCGGCACGCGGCGGCTTCCTTCCCCCCGTGCCACTGCCCAACCGCATGTGGGCTGGCGGCACAGTGAGTTTTGATGCTCCCCTGCCGCTGGGGGCTGCGGTGGAGAAGCGCTCGCGCATTGCGTCGGTGCAGCACAAGACGGGGCGCAGCGGCGATCTGGTCTTCGTGACGGTGGCGCATGAGATCTGGCACGAAGGGCAACTGGCGCTCCGGGAGCTTCACGACATCGTCTACAAGTCCGCCACACCGGCCAATCACGCTGTTTCCGTTGGCGCTGTGGTGCCCACCGATACGGGCCTGCCCGTTTCCACCCGTACGCGCACCTACCGGCCCGACGCCACGCAGTTGTTCCGCTACTCCGCGCTCACTTTCAATGGCCATCGCATTCACTATGACCTGGATTACTGCCGTGGGGTGGAAGGCTACGACAACCTGGTTATCCACGGCCCGCTCAATGCAACCCTTTTGGCGGCCTGGGCGCAAGAAGTCGCCGGGCGTCCGCTGCGTGAATTCCGCTACAGGGGCCTGCGCCCTGCGCTGCTGGGCCAGACGCTGACCCTGCACTGGGGCGAGAGCGCCGGTACAGCCATGGTGTGGGTCACGCTGGAGAGCGGCGCTGTTTCCATGCAAGCCGAGGCCATGTTTTAGGCGCGCCAGACCTGGTAGCGCCTTTCAAGAAACCAGGGCTTACGCAACCTGGCAATACAACGAGCACCAACAGGAGACAACCCATGACCACGCCTCGCAACTCCCTTCGCCCAGTGGGCCGCCGCGCTCTGCTCGCCTTGGCGGCAGCCTTTTGCGCCGCACCAGCGTTTGCGAACAGCTACCCTGCCAAACCTATCACCTTGATCGTGCCTTTCGTGGCTGGCGGCACCACCGATATCGTGGGGCGCATCCTGGCCGACGGGCTGGGCAAAGAGTTGGGGCAGCCCGTGGTGGTAGACAACCGTGGTGGTGCGGGCGGCAATATCGGCGCCTCTATGGTGGCGCAGGCCGCGCCCGACGGATACACGTTGCTCCTGGGGTACAACGGCACCAATGCCATCAACCCGTCCCTGTACAAGAAAATCCCGTGGGACCCGGTCACCAGTTTTGCGCCGATTTCCCTGGTGGCGCGTGTCAACAACGTCGTCGTTGTGAATCCTGCATTGCCAGTGAAGACGCTGCAGGAACTGAGCAGCTACGCCAAAGCCCATCCTGGTCAAGTCAGCTACGGCTCGGCGGGGGCGGGCAGTATTTTTCACCTGGCCGGTGAGATGTATGCCCAACTGGCAGACCTGAAGATCACGCATGTACCTTATAAGGGCGCGGCCCCCGCTCTGGTCGATCTGATGGCCGGGCAGACGCAGTTCATGATCTCCACCATTCCCGCTGCGCTTCCCCACATCCGTTCGGGCAAGCTGCGCGCCATCGCCGTCACTGGCGGGCAGCGTTCGCCGCTGTTCCCCGAGCTGCCCACAGCCCTCGAAAGTGGCTACCCTCCGATGATTGTGGATTCATGGTTCGCAGTTTTCGCGCCTGGCGGTGTGCCCGAGGGGCTGCGCACCCGGCTGAATCAGGCCATACACAAGGTGCTGACCAACCCCGAATACGCCAAAAGAATGGAGGAGCAAGGTGCACAGCCCATGCCCTCGAGCGCGGCCCAACTGGCCCGATTGCTGAATGAAGATATCAGCAGCTGGCGCACCATCATCCGCAATGCCAAAGTCAGCCTGGATTGAACCGATGTGGACCTCCAAGCTGACTGCAGCCCGGTCGCTGCTGTTTGTTCCGGGCGATCGTCCTGAGCGTTTTGCCAAGGCTGCCGACAGTGGCGCGCACGCGGTGATTCTCGATCTGGAGGATGCCGTGCGTGTGGATGACAAGGCCCGCGCGCGTGCTGCGTGCCATGCCTACCTGGAGCGGGGTGGTACTGGCCTGGTTCGCGTGAACGCCACGGATACGCCATGGATCGACGAAGATTTGGCCTTGTGTGGCCATCCTGGCGTGGCCGCTGTGGTGGTCCCCAAGGCAGAAACGCCTGGGCAGCTAGACCTTGTGCGCAAGTCCGTTGGCCGCCCCGTGCCGCTGCTTGCGCTGGTGGAAACAGCGGCTGGCTTGCAAAACGTACAACTTCTGGCGCAATGTCCTGGGGTTGTCAGACTGCTGTTCGGCACAGTGGACTTCTGCCTGGACCTGCGCATCGATCACGACATGCCTGATGGGGACCTGGAAAACGTGCTGGCGCCTTACCGCGCCCAGATCGTGTTGGCCTCATGCGCTGCCGGCCTGGCGCCCCCCGTGGATGGCGTGACGCTGGACATCCGGGATGCGCAGCGCAGCTTGCAGGATGCGCAACGCGCATTCCGCACGGGCTTTGGCGGAAAGTTGTGCATCCACCCCTCGCAGATCGCTGCGGTGCATCGCGGATTCGCGCCCGACGCGCGGCGGCTGGAATGGGCCCGACAGGTCACTGAAGCCGCCGCGCGCTACAGCGGGGCGTTCGAGTTCGAAGGGCGCATGGTGGATGCCCCCGTGTTGAAGCGGGCCTCCGAGCTGCTTGGGGCGCAGTGAGGCTGGACTGCTGCCACAGAGTCACCTGCGCCCCAGCGCCTGGTCGATGTCCCACAGGATATCTTCAAGGTCCTCAATCCCCACCGACAGCCGCACCATGTCCGCGCTCACGCCTGCGCGGGCCAGCTCGTCCTCATTGAGCTGGCGGTGCGTGGTCGATGCAGGGTGGATCACCAGTGTCTTGGCGTCGCCGATGTTGGCCAGGTGGCTCAAAAATTCGCAGGCGTCGATGAACTTCTCACCGGCTGCTGCGCCCCCCTTCACACCAAACGTGAGGATGCCTGAGGCCCCCGGTGTGCCATCCACCGCGCGGAACTGCTTTTGCGCCAGGTCGAAATACGGCGAATCCGACAGCCCTGGATAGTTGACCCACGCCACCTGCGGATGGCCCTGCAGAAACTTCGCCACGGCCAGCGCATTGCGGCAGTGCTCGCGCATGCGCAGGTGCAGCGTTTCGGCGCCCTGCAGCAGCTGCCACGCGTTCATGGGCGACAGCACGCCGCCAAAGGTGCGGTTGACCTCCATGCGTGCCTTCATCGTGTAGCCGAAGTCGCCAAAGGTCTCGTAGAACTTCACGCCGTGGTAGGCGCGGCTGGGCTCCACCATTTCGGGGAAGTTGCCGTTGTCCCACGGGAACTTGCCGCCTTCCACCACCACGCCGCCCATGGTGGTGCCGTGGCCGCCGATGTATTTGGTGGCGCTGTGCACCACGATGTCGGCGCCGAGCTGCAAGGGGTTGCACAGGTAGGGGCTGGCCACGGTGTTGTCGATGACGAGCGGCACGCCGTGGGCGTGGGCCACATCTGCCACGGCGGCGATGTCGAGCACGTTGACCAGCGGGTTGCCGATGGTCTCGCCGTACACAGCGCGGGTGTTGGGGCGCATGGCGCGCGCAAAGTTCTCGGGGTCGGCCGGGTCCACAAAGGTGGTCTCTATCCCCAAGCGACTGAAGCCCACGCCCAGCTGCCCCACCGTGCCGCCGTAGAGCGTGCTGGCCGCCACGATGTGGTCGCCGGTTTTGAGGATGGCCAGCAGCGCCGCCATCTGTGCCGCCATGCCGCTGGCGCAGGCCAGCGCGGCGCGGCCGTTTTCGAGGCTGGCGATGCGCTCCTCGAACACGGCCACCGTGGGGTTGCTGATGCGGCTGTAGACGTTGCCAAAGGTCTGCAGGTTGAACAGGCTGCTGGCGTGCTCGGCGTTGTCGAACACAAAGCTCGTCGTCTGGTGGATCGGCGTGGCACGTGCGCCGGTCACGGGGTCGGGCTGGGCACCGGCGTGGATGGCGCGGGTGCCAAAGCCAAAGGCGCGGTCGGCGCCGGAGGGGTGGTTGGAGGACATGGTTTTGAATGAAATTGGCCGCTAGCGCTTTCTGGATAAGCGCTACCAGCTATGAATTTGCTAGTAAGGCAGCTGCCGCAGGCGCTTGGCGCTGATGACCCGTGTGTTCACGCCCATCCAGCCCAGGCCGCCAAACAGCCGTGCGTGCTCGATCTTCACGCAGCGGTTTTCGATCACTTGCAGCCCGGCGGCCTCGGCACCTTCCCGGGCCGCTTCGTTGAACACCCCGAGCTGCAGCCACAGGCACCGTGCGCCGATGGCAATGGCTTCGTCGGCCAGCGGTGGGATGTCCTCGCTCTTGCGAAAGCAGTCGACCATGTCGATCTTGCGGCCCTGCGCCGCTAGCGCGGCGGCGGCCTCGGTCACGCTGGCGTAGGCTGTCTCACCCAGAATCTGCCCGCCCTCCCGCGCCACCAGCGGATTCACCGGCACGATGCGGTAGCCGTGCGCCTGCATGTACTTGGCCGCGAAATAGCTGGGCCTGTGCCATTGGGGCGACAGTCCCACCACCGCAAGGGTGCGGCAGTGCGTCAGAATATCGCGCAGGGTGCTGATGGTGTCGGGCGTGCGTTTCATACGGGGCAGTGTATGGGGGGCAACCGCTGCAGCGCCAGCCCCCGCGTTGTCCACCCCCACTGCCATCCACACGGTGGCACCGACCCAGAATCCGAGGAGATCCCGTGCAGAACCCCCCACGCGCCCGTCGCACCACCGGCCTTGTCGCCACCGCCGTTGTCCTGTCTACCCTGGCCCTGAGTGCTTGCACGCCGCCCCGCGCCCCCGATGTGCCCAAGGTGCAGCGCGTCACCACCTATGCCTGTGACCGTGGCCCCATGCTCGTGGTGCACTGGCCCGCCCAGCCCGATGGCCCCGCGCTGCTGGAGATGAACGGCCGCACCGTGCCGCTGCAGCCCGAGCGCGTGGCGTCGGGTTTTGGATACGGTGATGGCGGCACGTACATCCGTGGCAAGGGCAACACCATGTACATGCACACGCCGCGCGCCCTGCGGCTCAATTGCGTAGCGCGCTGATTTCTCCGATGCGGTGGGCCCATGCACAACGGGGCGCAGCCCGGTTGTTGGGCGGCGCCCCGTTCTGCGCGATCCGCGCTCCTTCTCAGCTGGCCGACTTGTACTTGATGCTGCACCCATACGGCTGCGTTGTGGCCGCTGAAATGGGCTTGCCCGCCAGCGCCTCGGCCAGCCCCACCTTCACATAGTTGGTGGCCTTCTCGATGTCGGCCGGTCGGGCCGAGGGGATGCTGTCGATGCCGCCTGCATACACCAGCATGCCCTGCGGGTTGACGATGTACAGGTGGGGCGTGGTGCGCGCGCCGTAGCTCTTGCCCACGGTGCCTTCCTCGTCCATCAGCACGGCGGTGGGGGCGGCTTTGCGCTCGGTCTTCCAGGCCGCGAGTTTGGCGGGCTCCAGGTAGTCGCTGCTGGCTTTTTCGGTGGAGTTGATGGACAGCCACACCACGCCTTTGCCGGTGGCGTCTTTTTGCGTGGCGGGCATGTTGCCGCTGTCGTAGTGTTTGCGCACAAAGGGGCAGCCGGGGTTGGTCCACTCCAGCACCACGTGTTTGCCTTTGAAGTCCGACAGGCGCACGGTTTTGCCCGATGTGTCCTTGAGCGTGAAATCGGGCGCGGGCTGGCCCACAGAGGCGGCGGCCTGGGCGCCCAGGGCGACCAGGGCGGCGGTGGCAATCAACGTACGGCGAAGCAGCTTCATGGCGGGTTCTCCTGAAGGGTTGGCGGGTTGATGAAGACAGATCAAGTTACAGCTGGGCGATGGTGGCGCGCACCTCGTCCACGCGGAGCACTTCGGTCAGCACCACCGGCGGTTTGCCGGGGCGGTAGAACACGTACACGGGCACACCGCTGCGGCCCAGCGCGGCCAGGGCGGCGGTGATCGCAGGGTCGCGGCGCGTCCAGTCAGCGCGCAGCAGGGCCACGTTCTTGGTTTGCAGGTCGGCCAGTACATCGGCGTTGGCCAGCGTGGTCTTCTTGTTGTACTGGCAGGTCACGCACCAGGCGGCGGTGAAATCCACAAACACAGGGCGGCCCGTGGCCACCATCTGCTCGGCCGCGCCGGGCGCCCAGGGCTGCCAACCGGTGGCTGAAGCCTGCGTGGACGGCGTGGCTGCCTGCGCGGTGGGAATGTGGGTGATGTGCGGCGCAAAGGACCAGAACAGCAGCGCCATCGCCGCGATGGACACCGTGGCCATCCACACCCGCGCGCGGCCGGCCAGCGACAGGGCCCACACCACCAGCGACAGCCCCACCAGCAGGATCAGCAGCGCACCCGCGCCATCAATGCCGCTTTGCTGGCCCAGCACCCACACCAGCCAGACCACGGTGGCCAGCATGGGGAAGGCCATGAGCTTGCGGAAGGTGTCCATCCACGCGCCGGGGCGCGGCAGGGCGCGCGCCACGGCGGGCACAAAGCTGGCCGCCAGATACGGCAGCGCCAGCCCCAGGCCCAGCGCCGCAAACACGGCCAGCGCCTGCGGTGCAGGCAGCGTGGCGGTAAGGCCCAGCGACGCGCCCATGAACGGCGCCGTGCACGGCGAGGCCACGGCCACGGCCAGCACGCCGGTGAGAAAACTGTCGGCCACCGGGTGGCGCGCCTGCAGGCTGGCCACCGAAGACGGCAAGAAATGCCCGAACTCGAACATACCCGCCAGGTTCAGCGCGATCAGCGTGAACAGCGCCGCCAGCGATGCCACTACGGCGGGGGACTGCAGCTGAAAGCCCCATCCCACGGCTTCGCCCGCCGCACGCAGGCCCAGCATGAGCGCGCCGAGGGCAATGAACGACAGCACCACACCCGCTGTGTAGGCAATGCCGCTCACGCGGTGCGCGCGCCGGTCTTGCGCATGCTGGGTAAAGCCCACCACCTTGATCGCCAGCACCGGAAACACGCAGGGCATGAGGTTGAGGATGAGCCCGCCAAGCAAGGCACCCAGCAGCGCGGCGGTGAGGGTGAGGGACGAGGCGCCGGAGCCCGCAGCCGACGTTGCCGCGCCGCCCGCCTGCGCCGCGTTGGCCTTGAGCGCGGCCTCCAGCGCGGGCGACACCGCCGTCATCGACGCAACCGGCGGCCAGGTGCCCAGCACCTTCAGCTCGGCCCGGTAGCCGGTGCGGGTGTCGGGGCCGGTGGCATGCGCGGGCGACTGCTCGGCCAGCACCACGGGCATCAGGCTGGGGCTGGCGCTGCGCTGGGCCGACAGGGGGATCTGCGCGGTCCACACACTGCCGTTCCAGCTCTGCTTCCAGCTGGCGGCATTGTCGATGACCTCGGCGGTTTCGGGGAACAGGTCCAGCGCCTTGCCACGCAGCGCCACGGGCAGGCCGTGAACGCTGACGTTGAGAACATTGCCGTCCGCAATCTGCGCCTGGCTCGCTTGACTATCGGGCACGATGCCGTTGGTGCCTGCCATCACGGGGCGGGGGTGGGCCTTGGCGGCAGCCTCGAAGGCGGCACCGTTCAGCGCCGTGGTGCTCTGGATGGGCAATTGCAGCGTGAATTCGCCTTCTTCGGGGATGCACTCCTTGCGGCACACCAGCCACGATGCGCGCAGCTGGATGGTGGCGTCCTTGGCCAGCGGGCCGGGCGCAAAACTGCTGGCCACGGTGACGGGCACGGGCAGCAGCACCGTGCCCTCGTAGCCGTAGTTGGCCAGCGTGCCGATGGGGATTTTCTTGGGCAGGGGCCAGGCGATCTCGCCCGCGTCCAGCCCGGCGGGCAGCGTCCAGGCCAGGTCGGTGGGCAGGCCGGAGTCGCCGGGGTTTTTCCAGTAGGTGTGCCACTCGGGCTGGTGGGTGATCTGCAGGCCCAGCCACAGCGGTTGACCGGGTGCCACGCCCTGCGGCGCATGGGCCAGCAGCTCGGCGCGTACGTACGGGGTGGTGACCACGCTGGAGCCCTGGCCGCTGGTTTTTTGGCTAAATTGGGCATTAGCGCCCGTCCATAAAGCGCTGGCAGCTATAAAAAAGAGAGTGGCTGCAAGGCGGTGGAACAGGCGTGAGGGCATGGTGCAGTGTGGGAGCGGGCGGGGCGGGATTGGTTCCGGCGCTGCCGCCGTTTCGATTCTCGATCCACCATTGTGCTTGGAGCCGTCCGTGTCCGTGGAAACTGGCGCGGCCAGTACCAGGGCCCCCGCGCAAGGGCCGCCTCGCCGCGAAGGCGGCGTATCCAGCCTTTGCGCTGGGGGCGTCCCCCTCCCGCGTAGCGAGAGAGGGGGAAGGCGCCGTAGGCGACTCAGGGGGTGTTGCTCACTGTGTCGCCAGGCTCAAATCCGCACGCGGGGTCCACTTTTCGGGCGGTTTGCCTGACTTGGGGGCCGCTACAAAGAGGCGTTCCACCGGCAGCTTCTGCGCGACCAGGTACGCACGGATCGCCTGGCCGCGCTGCGTGGCCAGCTCGGCGGCCATGGCCTCGGTGGCGGTCTGGTGGGCCAGCAGCAGGGCTTCCATTTCGGGCACGGTGAGTTCCTTGGCCAGGCCGACGAGGTTGCGCGGCTTGGGCATGTCGGCGCGGCGGTACACCTCTTTGAGCAGGGCGGGGTATTCGGCGGCCGACACGGGGCTGGTGTCTGCCGGGTTGGCGCGGCGTTTTTCGGCCAGCACCCGTTGCTGCAGGCTTTCGCGCTGCAGGCCTTCGCGCTCTTCCGGCAGGCTGGCCGTGCCGGTCACGGTGATCTTGAGCGTGGGGCGGTCGGCCAGGGCCTTGGCCACCTTGTCCAGGTTTTGCTGCGCCTCGGGCGTGAGGGCGGCGCTGCCGGGGGCAAAGGGTACATGGCTCATCTCGTCGCCACCGCCAAAGGCGCTGGCCAGCAAGCTGAAGGGCGAGGTCAGCGCCTTGCCGATGAGGTTGACGATGATCTTGAAGATCACGGGGCCGATGCGGAACTGCGGGTCGTTGAGCGAGCCGCTGATGGGCAGGTCCAGGTCGATCACGCCATTGCGGTCGGCCAGCAGGGCCACGGCCAGCTTCACCGGCAGGCTGTTGGGCGCGCCCTCCACGGCCTCGCCAAAGGTCAGTTGGTGCAGCACCAGGCGGTTGCTGGCGGTGAGCTGGCCATTGGGCAGCACCTTGTAGTTCACATCCACGCTGAGCTTGCCGCGCTCAATGCCATGCCCGGCGTACTTGACGGCGTAGGGCGTGAGCGGGGGCAGCTCCAGGTCGCGCACCTTGCCGGTGATGTCGAGCGCGAGCGGCTGGGCCAGCGGGTTGAGCTTGCCGGTGATTTCGAGCGAGGCCGAGCCCTCGGCACGGCCCCGCAATTCCAGGTCGGCCAGCACGGGATCGCCGCCGGGCGCCTGCGAGGAGAACGCGCTGAGCTTGCCGGTCAGCTCCGAGAGGTTGGCCGCGTAGTTGGGCTTGATGAAAAAGTCCGAGAACGCCACCCGGCCGTTGACCAGGCTCACCGGGCCAAAGACCACCACGGGGGCCAACGGGTCGGCCTGGGCCACTGCGGCAGGGGCGGTGGACGTAGCCGATGCGGCTGAGGCGGGGGCCGATGCCGATGCCGATGCCGTGGGGGCGGCCGTGCTGGCTGCAGCGCTGGCCGCATTGGCCGCCCGTGCCTCGGCCGGGGTCTTGGCAATGTCGCTCAGGTTGATGCGGCCTGCCTCGTTGATGGTGACCCGGGCAAAAAAGTCCACCAGGCTGGTTTCCTTGACCTCCACGCGCGGCGCAGTGCCGGGGGCTGTGGCCACGGCCAGGCCGCGCAGGTTCAGGCTCTTCCAGGCCAGCAGTTCTTCGCCCACCTGGGCCTCGGTCTTGGGGGTGAAGGCGGCCGTGCTGTTGGCCTGCAGGTCTTCCACCACGGCATCACCGATCAGACGCAGGCTGACTCCTTTGTCGGTCTGCGCCACGGCCACCTGGCCCCTGTAGCCCACGTCGGCCCGCAGCAGTTCTACCGACAGCTGGCTGGCCAGGTAGCCGTCCAGCGCGTGCAGCGGCAGGCGGGTGGCGTCGAGCTTGCCCTGGGTGGCCAGTGGCTGCAGGGCCAGCGTGCCTTGGTAGTCGAGCTTGCCAGGCGCGGTCTTGCTGCCCTTGCCCGGTGCGGCGGCGCGGGCGGTGAGTGTGAAGGCTTCGGGCTTGCTGCCGTCGCTGGCCAGGTTGCGGGCGGTGATGCCCAGGGCCGTCACGTCCAGCGCCACGGGGCGCGGCTGGGCGTTGTCGGCCAGCGAGACGGTGCCGCCCTGCAGCGAGAAATCGGCCACGCGCAGCTTCCAGGGGGCCGGGGTGCTGGCCGCAGTAGTCTCGGCCGTCGCTGCGGCGCTGTCTTGTGCAGCGGGTGCGGCGGGTGCGACTTTCTGCCAGCGCTCGAACATCCAGCGCCCGTCCGCACCCCGTTCCACGGCCAGTTGCGGTTGGCTGAGGGCCAGGCGCTCCAGCGTGGCGGTGCGTGCGTCCAGGGGCACTTCAGCGCCCACAATCTCCAGCTTGCCCAGGCTGGCCAAGGTGGTCTTGCCCTGTTTGACGGCCAGCTGTTCCAGCGCCAGGGGGCCCGCCTTGATCGTGACCCCCGTGGCGCCTGCCTGCGCCGCTGCTGCCGGGGGCGCTTGCCATGTCACACCCACATCGCCGCTGAGCTGACCGATCACCGTGGGTTCCAGCGCCTGGGCCAGGTAGGGGGCGGCCAGTTGCAGGGCCAGGGCGTTCAGGGTGGCGTTGACCTGGGCCTTCTGGTCGGTGGCCTCACCGGTAAATCGGAGTGTGCTGCCTTGCAGGTTCAGCCCGCCCTTGAAGGTGAAGGGCTTGGCGTTGTCTTTGGCGAAGGGCACGGCGAGCTCGGCCGCATCCAGCGTGATGTCCGTGGCCTGCAGGGCTGCGGCGGGGCGCGTGGTCTGGTCGGCCCAGCGCAAGGTGCCGCCGCGCACGGCGACCGAGGCCACTTCGACCGACCAGGCGGATGCGGCTGCCTTGGCTTTGGCTTTGCCTGCAGAGGCGGAGGACGCTGGGGCGGAGGCTGTGCTGGCGCTGGTCAGCGGCGAAGATGCAGCGTCGGCAGATGCGGGCGCTGCAGACGCGGTGGTCTTGCCATTGGCGGGCGGCGTTGCAGGCTGCGCAGGCGCTGCCAGCTGCGCGAGGTTGATCTGGCCTGCTGCATTGCGTGTGGCCGTGACCACGGGCGCCGCCAGCTCCACATGTTGCAGGCGCACCACCTGTTCCAGCGGGCGCACATCGGCCATGTCGATTTTCAGGTGCTCGTAGCTCAGCAGGTCGGCGCCCTGGCGGTCTGCAATGCGCACTCCGCTGGCTTGCACGGTGCCGCTCAGCTTCACGGCCATGCGCGGGTGCTGTTCAAAGGCCAGCTTCACATCCGCTTCCACCGTGGCGCTTTGCACCTTGACGGGCAGGTTGGCGGGCAGATAGCCCAGGTAGGGTGCAAGGTTCAGGCCTTGGAGCTTGATCTGCGCATCCGCCTTGCCCGTCTGTGCGAACGGGGTTCCCTGGGCAGACGAGTCGAACCTGCTGCCATTGAGCGTGAATGCCAGGCGCGGCTCTACCTTCACCTCGCGTTGCGACGGCAGGGTGCTGATGAAGGGCACCGTCAAGGCCAGCGCACGCACTTCGTGGGTTTTGCTCACGGTGGTGTCCGTGAAATCGACGCTGCCGTTCGTCAGCGCGAGGTTGTACAGCGCCAGCCGCGCTGGGCCCGTGTCAGGCTCGGGTTCGGTGGCGGGGGCGGTGACCTTGGCAATGATGTCGTCCACGTCATAGCGGCCGTCACCCAGGTGGGTGATGCGCAGTACGGGGTTTTCGAGGGTGAAGGCGTCCACCACGGGGGCCAGCCGCAGCAGGGATTGCAGCTCGCCATCGGCGTAGATGCGGCCAATGGTCAGCTGCGCAGGCGCGCCGTCGGCGCCCGCCACGGCCACATCGCGCAGGGCGAATTCCAGGCTCCAGGGCCGAAAGTCGATGCCCCCCACGGTGACCGTGCGGCCCAGCTGTTCGGACGCCATGCGCTCCAGTGGGCCCTTGGCCAGCGGCGGGATGGCAAGCCAGGTGACCAGCCACAGGGCGATCACAGCCACCAGAGCGCGGACAGCGGGACGGAACCAGCGGTGCTGGCGCAGGGTGGCAAAAGAAACGGAGCGCAGGGAGATCGGCATGGCGGCAGGCAAGGGGTGGGCGCCGCGTCCCCGGGAGGGCTGGCGAAAAAACAGAGGGGTCGCGCGCGAGCCGCTATTGTCCCCGTTGTGCGTCAGCCGAGGAAAGCCATTGCAACAGGTGGGGAACGGTGGTTCAAGATTGTTGACAGTGAGGTACGGAGGTCTTCGCTGCGCTCACTGGGCAAAGCCCAGCACCACCCTGCGGGTGGTGGCTTGAACTGGCGTCTTTTGGCGCGCACTCACTTGTGCTGCGCACAAATGAGTGCACCCCAAAGAAAAGCGCTCTTCGCTTCGCTCACTGGGCAAAGCCCAGCACCACCCTGCGGGTGGTGGCGCTTTTCTTTTCAATCTTGGTGACGGCGATGGCGCCGATTTCCGACGTGTTGGCCACATGCGTGCCGCCACAGGGCTGCAGGTCGATCAATGGCGCGTCGCCCTCGCCACCGATACGGATGGTGCGGATGCGACCGGTTCCGCGTGGCGGCTGCACGCTCATGCTTTTGACCAGGGCGGGGTTGGCGTCCAGTTCCTCATCGCTGATCGAGGCCACGGTGAGCGGGTGCGCAGCGGCCACCAGGGCGGCGATGGCGGTGGTGAGGGATTCCTTGTCCAGCGGGTCGGTCATGGCAAAGTCCAGCCGTGCATAGTCGGGCGTGATGGAGCAGCCGTTGACCAGCTGCGGCACCACATGGCACAGCAGGTGGCTGGTGGTGTGCAGCCGCATCATGCGGTGGCGGCGCTCCCAGTCGATGCGGGCCGTGACGGCGGTGCCGGGCGTGAGGTGCGCCACACGCTCTTCCTGCCCGGGGGCAGGGATGTGCACGATGTCGCTGGTGGGGTTGCCCTCGGCGTCCTTGCCCTTGCGGGTATCGGCAATGGCAATTTCGGTGCCATCGGCCAGCACCAGCACGCCGCTGTCACCGGCCTGGCCGCCGCCCAGGGGGTAGAACACGGTCTGGTCCAGCACGATGCCAGCATCGGTGATGGCGGTGATGTGGGCGCTGCATTCGCGCAAGTAGGCGTCTTGGCGGAAGAGGTCTTGGGTCATGGGGAGGGATGTTAGCGGGCGCTGTCCAACGGATACCCAGCGTTGCAGGGCCACGCCGCGCCGCTACCATGCAGGGCATGACTGCTGCCGTGCCTCTTCCCCCTCCGACTAAGCTGCCCTCGCGCTTCTGGGCCGACCTCTCCACCCGCGACTTCGCCGCGCTGCAGCACAGCGGTCAGGCCGACCAAGTGGTGGCCGTCCTGCCCGTGGCCGCCGTCGAGCAGCATGGCCCGCACCTGCCGCTGTCGGTGGATGCCACGCTGTTGCAGGGCGTGATCGACGCGGCGTTGCCGCATCTACCCGCCGACCTGCCCGTGCTGTTCTTGCCGCCGCAGAACGTGGGCCTAAGCCCTGAGCACATCCGCTTTCCGGGCACGCTCACGCTGTCGCCCGCCACGGTGATTGCGCTGTGGACCGAGATCGGCGAGTGTGTGGCCCGTGCGGGCGTCAAGAAGCTGCTGCTGTTCAACGGCCACGGCGGCCAGGTGAGCGTGATGGACATCGTGGCGCGCGAATTGCGCACGCGCTGCGACCTGCTTGTGTACAGCGCCAGCTGGTTCAGCCTGCCGCTACCCGATGCGGTGGCGGGGCAGTTCAGCGGCCAGGAGCACCGCTTTGGCATCCACGCGGGCGAAATAGAGACGTCGATGATGCAGCACCTCGCACCGGGCGTGGTGCACATGGAGCATGCGCGGGACTTCCGCTCCACCTCGCAGGACCGGTCAGAACGCTACGCCATTCTGGGCAACGGCAAGAGTGCCAAGCTGGGCTGGCACATGCAGGACTACCACCCCGAAGGCGCGGTGGGCAACGCCGCAGCGGCCACCGCAGAAAAGGGCAGGGCTGTGGTGGAGGCTGCGGCCCAGTCTCTGGTGGCACTGCTGCAGGAGCTGTACGCACTCCCGCTGTCCACCCTGGTCCTGCAGCCCCGGTTGTGAACCGCCGCCGTGCGCCCGGCGGTGGCCGGAGAGCACCTTTGAGTAGAGGTCTTTTGGGTTGCTTGCGCTTTGTTTACAACAAAGGTTGCTATATAAAATATAGCAAATGAGTAACGAAGTGTTTGAAACTGCGGCGATAATCCCAACCCTATGCATCGCCTGCGCTCCTCCCCACTGATTGCACGCCTGGTTCTGGCGTGGTTTCTCTGCGTGGTGGGAATTGCGGGCGCGGCGCCGCTGATCCATCCCCAGTCGCTGGAGTTGGTCTGTGGTGCTTCTGGCGCCGTCAAATTGGTCGTGGTAGGCCAGGCGGGCGATGACGATGCATCCCGCCCGCAGGCTCTCGGCCCGCATGGGCTCGATTGCTCCTTGTGCCTGCAACTGCAGGCACCACCGCCCCAGGTGCATCCCACCGTGGCACCCCCTGCGGCACTGCAGGACGGGGTGCCCGTTCTCGCGCTGGTGCACCGGCCGCAATGGGATGGCACGGCCTTGCCTGCGCGCGGGCCGCCCCGGTTCATCACGGTCTGATCTTCCCTTTTTGTTGGCCTGTGCATGGGCACCATCACGCGGTGGTCCTGGGCACTGGCTGATCCGTGATTTTTGCGCTTCCCTTGCTGCACGCCCCGCTGCGGGCCAGGCCGTTGCGCGCCGGTGGTTGTCCTGGTGGGGCTGCTGGCGCCCGCAGCCCATGGCCGCTGCGGTGCCGCAGACGAGGGTGCGCCGTGTGAACCCTATGACAAGCCATACCCGCTCCACTCCTTTTCTGCCAGTGCGCCATGCGCTGGCCCTGGCCGCTTCGGCTGCCATCGCCACCCTCTCTGCCCCCGTGTGGGCCCAATCGGCTGCGTCGGCTGCGTCGGCCGCTTCTGCCGCTGAGGCGCCCACAGACGCAGCCCTCACGCTCGGCACCATCACCGTGCAGTCCGCCCCCTCGGGCGCGCTCAATGTGCGCAACGTGTTCAGCTCGGTCGACATCCTGGGCGCCAGCGTGCTGCAAGACCAGCATGTGGACTACAGTTGGGAGCTGCTCATCCGCGCCCCCGGTGTGCAGGTCACGCAGTTCAAGCAGGGCACGGACGCTGGGCGGTTCTCTATGCGCGGCTTCAACGGCGAAGGCCGGGTCAACGCCGTCAAGCTGCTGATCGACGGCATCCCCAGCAACGACAACGCGGGCGGCATGCCGTTTCTGGATGCGGTGTTTCCGCTCGACATCGAAGCCATCGAGATCGTGCGCGGCACCAACGACCCGCGCTACGGCCTGAACAACATCGCGGGCAATGCCAATGTCATCACCCGCCAGGGCGGCAACGACGGCCAGGCTAGCGTGACGCTGGGCAGCTTTGGCACGCGCGAGCTGCAACTGGCCAAGGGCTTTGAAAGCGGCAACTGGAGCCAGAACTACTTTGTGGCCACGCGTGAATCGGACGGCTACCGCGACCATGCCGAGGCCGACAAGAAGGCGCTGGCGGGCAAGTGGTTCTACACCAGTGATGGCGGCCAGTGGCGCGCAGGCATCATTGCCCGCTATTACAAAAACAAGGCGCTCGAATCCGGCTACCTCACGGCAGCGCAGGCTGCCAGCGCACCGCGCAGCTCGCCCGCCTACGCCGCGTGGGACCGCAGCGAGCGCGAGACCACGCAACTGAGCGCGCACCTGGACGGGCAGCTCGCCAACGACCTGAGTTGGACCGCCAAGGCCTACACCCAGCACTACGAAAACCAGCGCTTTGTGCGGTTTTCTGAAGCGGGCGTGCAGCAAGAGCGCGGCAACGACGAAACCCACAAGGGCCTGATCACCACGCTGACCTGGCGGCCTAAGGTGGCGTGGGCCTATGCCTTCACGCTCGAAGGCGGGATGGATGCGCAGTGGCAGGACAACAGCGCAGAGCGCTATCGCACGGTACAGCAGGCGCGCACCTCACAGATTCGCGACTGGGACTTTGACCTGAACACCCGAGGTGCCTACGTGCAGGCCGTGGTGCAGCCGGTGCAGGCGCTCAAGATCATTCCCGCGCTGCGGGTGGATCGCGTGAGCGGCAGTTTTACCGATGGGCTCACCAAGGTGACCTCGCCCGTGCACGACTACGGCACCATCACCCAGCCCAAGATCAGTGTGGCCTACGCCGTGCGGCCCGACACCAGCGTGTACGCCAACTGGGGCCGCACGTTCCAGATCGGCACGGGCATCGACAGCTATCGCACCGCATCGCAAAGCCGCAACCTGGACCCGTCGCTCAACGACGGTTGGGAAGCGGGTGTGAAGTGGCAACCCACCGCAGGCATCGAAACCCGCGTGGCCTATTGGGAGCAGCGCGCCAGCGGCGAAGTGGCCCGCGTGCTGGGCGTGAACGGCCTGCCAGACCCCGGCGGCCAGGGCAATGTGGGCCGCACCCTGCGCAAGGGCGTGGACCTGCAGCTCAACGCCCGCCTGAATGCGCAGTGGAGCGGCTGGGTGGGCTACTCGTCGCAAATTGCGCGCATTGTGGAGCCCGACCCCAGCGCCCCCGCTACGCGCGGCAAAGAGATTGAAAACGTGCCGCACTACCTGGCCACGCTGGGCGTGGACTACCAGGCCAGCACGCAGCTCAAGCTCAGTGCCTGGGCCAATGCCCAGGGCAACTATTACCTGGAGCGCACCAACACCCTGGGCCGCACCGGGGGCTACGCGCTGCTCAACCTGGGGGCCACCTGGCGCTTGTCGCCCACGCTGGATGTGGGCGTGCAGCTCAAGAACGTGACGAACCGCAAGTACGTTTATGCGTGGTACGACAGTGGCTCGTCTGGTTACTCGCCCGGTGATGGCCGCAGCGCCTACGCCAGCCTGAACTGGAAGTTCTGACCATGGCGCGCGCTCTCACTTCCGCGCCCGATGGGCAGGCAGAGCCGGGCACTGCGCTCACCCGCAGCAGCCTGTACCGCGCCGTGTGGCGCTGGCACTTCTATGCCGGGCTGCTGGTGTTGCCCCTGCTGATCTGGCTGGCGGTGACGGGCGCGCTGTTTGTCTATCACGACGCCATCGACCAGCGTGTGCATGCGGACCTGCTCACGGTGCCGGTGCCCGCATCGCCAGGCGCCGAGCCCGCGCCGCACAGCGCCGTGCTGGCCGCCGCCCTGGCGGCGCAGCCGGGGGCGTGGTTCAAGTACACACCCCCGGCTGCACCGGGCCGCTCTGCCGAGGTGGGTGTGCGCACCGCCGACGGTGCCAAGGTGGCCGTCTACCTGAACCCCGCCAACGCCCAGGTGCTGGGCACCCTGAGCGACCGGGGCACGCTGGGCTGGACGATCCGCAAGCTGCACAGCCTGAAGTACTTTGGCCCCGTGCAGCGTGGCTTTATCGAGATGGCGGCGGGCTGGGCGATTCTGCTGGTGCTCACCGGCCTGTACCTGTGGTGGCCGCGTGGGCAAGGCAAAGCGGGGTTGGGCGGCGTGGTCAGCGTGCGCGGCACGCCGCGCCAGCGCGTGTACTGGCGCGATCTGCATGCCGTCACCGGGCTGGTGGTGGGCGTGGGCCTGCTGTTCCTGGCCATCACCGGCATGCCGTGGTCGGTGCTGTGGGGCGCGAAGGCCAATCAATGGGCCAACGGCCACAACTTTGGTTACCCGGCAGGCGTGCGCGTGCAGTTGCCTCTGTCCGGCCAACCCCTGGCCGATGCCGCACACCTGCCGTGGACGCTGCAGCAGACGCAGCAGCCGGGCAGTGCGGGCCATGAGGGTCATCAAGGCCACGCCGCGCATGCCCAGGCCAAGGCAGAAGACAACCCGCACGCCTTGCATGGCGAGGGGGCCGCGGTGCCGCCTGCATCCGCAACTGCTGGCCCTGCACGCGCTGTGCTGGACATCGACACCGTGATGGCCCAGGTGCAGCGCCTGCAACTGGCCCCCGGCTACACCGTCAACCCGCCCCAGGGTGCGCAGGGTGTGTTCACCGCCTCTGTCTACCCGCACGACCTGGCCCGCCAGCGCGTGGTGCACCTGGACCAGTTCACCGGCCAGCCGCTGCTCGATATGTCCTATGCCGACTATGGTCCGCTGGGGCGTTGGCTGGAGTGGGGCATCAACATCCATCTGGGGCAAGAGTGGGGCGTGGCCAATCAGTTGTTGCTGGTGGCGGTGTGCGCGGGCATTGTGCTGCTGTGTGTGTCGGGCGCGGTGATGTGGTTCAAGCGCCGGCCTGCGGGCGGTGTGGGGGTGCCGCCGTTGCCTGTGCAGCGCCGTGCTTTGTGGGCAGTGACCGCAATACTGGTGGTGGGTGGGGTGGTGTTTCCGTTGGTAGGGGTGTCGATGGTGGTGTTTGCAGTGGTGGATGCTGGCGTGGTGTGGTGGGGGCGCAGAGGGTGAGGTGTTTTTGGGTTCTGGCGCTTGTGGAATAAGCGTGGGCAGCTATGGAATTTGTAGTGTTTTCCTGCGCTTGCGCTAACTGTTCGGGCTTGGCCTGTCGAAGCTGGGGCGCTGCCACGATCCATTCATACCCCGCCCGTTCGGGTTGAGCCTGTCGAAGCCTGGGCTTGCTCGTTGATTTGGCCGCATGCCTGTGCTGAGGGCGGGAGCCGGGGAGTGCGCCCGGCGGCGCAGTAACTTTCTTTTGCTTCGCCAAAAGAAAGTCACCAAAGAAAAGGCGACCCCCAGTCTGCGGCCCCTTCGCGGTACGAAGGGGCAAACCTGCGTCGGGGCGGTTGCGGGGTGCGCCGTGGAACTCGCTTTGCTGCTGCGCAGCGCCGCTCGGACAACCACGGCGAGTCAGTTAACGAGACATGGGCGCTCCGACGCCCATGCCACCCCGCAACCGCCCCGCCGCAGGCGCAGCCAGCAGGGGGTTGGGGAGCCAAACAGCCAAACAGCCAAACAGCCAAACAGCCAAACAGCCACTCGGGTCGTCGCTGCGCTCGACCCTGTCAGTGCCGCGCCCAGCGCGCGGCGCTTGCGCCCGCGAGACGGGGCCGAGCGAAGCAATGGCCCGAGTGGCTGTTTGGCTCCCCATCCCCTCTGTATGCGCCGAGGAGCGCAGCGGGCGGGGTGGCGCGTGTGCCGCAGGACACACGCGCTTCGTGAACTGACTCGCCGCAGTTGTTTGAGCGGAGCGCGAGAGCGCGCAGCGAGTTCTGCGGCGCACCCCGCCCGCGAGCACCGCAGGTTGCCCCGTAGCGCAGCGCAGGGGACGCAGACAGCGGGGTCGCTTTCTCTTTGGTGACTTTCTCTTGGCGAGACAAGAGAAAGTTACTGCGCCGCCGGGCGCACTCCCCGGCTCCCGCCCTCAGCGCAGGCATGCGGCCTGATCCACGCACAAGCCCTGGCTTCGACGGGCTCAGCCCGAACGGGTGGGGGATGCCCCGGATTTGCCCACACCCCGCAAAGCCCGCAACCACACCCTGAAGCGAAGCCCGATAATCCCAGCGCCCCTGCGTATGGGCCTCGTTTTGCGGGGGCACCTGCGCAGCAAGTCTTGCCCCTCATGCCCTCCCTCGCCCCCATCCACCGCCACACCCTCGAAGCCCCCACCGACCGGGCCGAGTTCCGCATGCCTGCGCACCGGCCGGGGGTGGAGCTGTTCCAGGCCCGCATCGTGCACCATGCGTTTGAGCCGCACACGCACCAGGCCTTCGGCTTTGGCGTGATCGAAGAGGGTGTGGAGCGTTTTCGCTACCGGGGCGCAGACCACCTGGCGGCACCGGGCTCCATCGTGCTGATGAACCCGGATGTGCTGCACACCGGCCAGGCGGAGTGCCCCGAGGGCTGGGGCTACCGCATGCTGTATCTGGACCCCGACGTGCTTACGGAGATTGCTGGCGAGAGCGGCTGGTGGTTTGACCGCGCCGTGGTGGATGGTGACCTGCAGCGATCCCGCGCCCTGTCTGCACTGCTCAGGGCGCTGTGGGAGTCGGACGATGCGCTGGAGATGGATGGCCT
This sequence comes from Acidovorax facilis, assembly GCA_964031875.1. Taxonomy (GTDB): domain Bacteria; phylum Pseudomonadota; class Gammaproteobacteria; order Burkholderiales; family Burkholderiaceae_C; genus Acidovorax; species Acidovorax facilis_A. The sequence goes on along the minus strand of CAXIRU010000096.1, from coordinate 50,479 downwards.
GCTGGTGCAGCTGGTGGCGGCCTTGCGCCCTTATGCCCGAGGGGCGGGCTCTGGCACCGAGGCGGCTGCAGGCCGCTTTGACCGGGTGCTGGACTGCATGCGCGCCGCGCTGGCCGAGCCTTGGGGGCTGGACGATCTGGCTGCCGTGGCGGGCTTGAGCCGCTTTCACTTTTTGCGGCAGTTTCAGGCGCAGTACCACGTCACGCCGCACAAGATGCTGATGGCGCTGCGCCTGCATGCCGCCAAGCGCTGGCTGGCCCAGGGCGTGCCAGCGGCCGAAGTGGCCGCCATGGCGGGCTTAGCAGACCAGGCCCACCTCAGCCGTGCGTTTGTGCAGCGCTATGGGGTGTCTCCCGCACGCTACCAGCGGCAGGTGCGCGCCTGAGCGGCGCATCTTTGCGCCCTGCGGCCTGAACCGCAGCAATCTCGTACAAGACAGCCGCACCGGTGTGCGTGACACTTCCCTTATTCCATTTCTAAATCATCCGTGTCGTTGTTGCTTCGCCTTGCCGTGCTACAGCACTGTCTGCGGCTTCGCGCCTAGACCCGAATGATTTGGAAATGGAATTAGTCTTGGGAGTGTGCATGGCAATCGGTGTGTTGTTTGCGTTGGTGGCGGGCCTGATGTGGGGCCTGGCGTTTGTGGGGCCCTTGCTGTTGCCCGACTACCCTGCCGCCTTGCTGGTGGCGGGCCGCTACCTCGCGTTTGGTCTGGTGGCCCTGCCGCTTGCGTGGTGGGACCGGGCCGGGCTGCGTGCGCTGTCCCGTGCCGACTGGGTGGAGGCGCTCAAGCTCTCTGCCGTGGGCAACCTGCTGTACTACCTGCTGCTGGCCAGCGCCATCCAGCGCGCAGGCGGGCCGGTGCCTACCATGGTGATTGGCACCTTGCCGGTGGTGATCGCGATCAGCGCCAATATGCTGCACCGCCAGCGTGATGGGCTGTTGCCCTGGCACCGCCTGCTGCCCTGCCTGGTGCTGATCCTGGCGGGCATCGCCTGCGTCAACCATGTGGAAATGCGGGCCCTGGCCCATCAGTCGCAGGCCGATCTGGCGCGCTATGCCAGCGGCGTGGCCCTGGCGGTGGCGGCCGTGGTGTGCTGGACCTGGTACCCGCTGCGCAACGCGCAGTGGTTGCGGCAGCACCCCGACCGTTCTCCCCGGGCCTGGGCCACAGCCCAGGGGCTGGTCACGCTGCCCATGGCCTTGCTGGGCTACGCCGCCTTCTGGGCCTGGAATGCCACGGCCAGCCATCCAACCCCCATGCCCCTGGGGCCGCGCGCCATGGAGTTTGCGGGCCTGATGCTGGCCATGGGCCTGCTCACCTCCTGGCTCGCCACCCATTGCTGGAACGAGGCCAGCCAGCGCCTGCCCACCGCGCTGGCGGGCCAGCTCATCGTGTTTGAAACCCTGGCCGCGCTGCTCTATGCCTTTCTGCTGCGGGGGGAGCGGGTGCAATGGCTCACGCTGGCGGGAGTGCTGCTGCTGGTGGGTGGCGTGGTGCTGGCGCTGCGCATTCGACCGCGTTCAGTGGCTGTTTCAACGGATTCTGGAAGCCTTTGACCACATGCAAGTTCACGACCTTTTCCTCACAGCCAGTCAGCTTCCCCGGGCCTGGCGTTCCACCCTCCTCGGCCAGGCCGCCGGTGCCAGCCTCAAGGTGCTGCGCATGGATGGGCAGGCCTACCCCGACGAAGTGCATTCCTATGATGAGGCGCTGCTGGTGCTGGATGGGGCCATGCACTTGGTGGTGGATGGCGCCAAGGTGTCGGTGCACAGCGGCCAGATGGTCATCGTGCCTGCAGGCACGGCCCACGGTGTGGCCCCAGGCAGCCAGGGCACGCTGGTGATTGTGGACCAGCCCGCTGCCACTGGCTGAGCAGATGGTCCGGTGGTGGGCTGGGGCGGGCGCACTGTGCCCCGTTCGGCCCCGCTCTGCATGCACGGCGTGGTTGGGCCGCGACTGGATCAATGCCGCTGGGTACGTCGCCGAACGTGGCGCACGCCCAGCAGCGCCAGTGCCGCCAGCAAGATCAGCTGGCCCCACTGCGACAGGGTGGGAATGCCCGTGGCGGCCAAGGCGGGAGCGGTGACCAGTGCCACGGGGTCGTTGATCACGCCATCGGCCCCGGTAAAAACGTCGTCGCCCAGGCCGTTGTCGGTCACGTCGTAGGTCACGGTGTTGCCGCTGATGCTGGCGTTGTGGGGTGCGTAGTACACGTCGGTCGACGGGGAGGTAGGGTTCTTTCCGTACTTCATGACCCGCAGGCCCGCAGTGCTGGGCCATGTGACAGCAACGCGCACGGTTTCGCCCAATGCACAGCCGACCAGTTTGAAGCGCAGCGCGCCATGCAAGGGCGCTACGCCCTGGTAGGCGGGCGGCACAAAGGTGCTGACGCTGTCGGGGTCAAAGGCACAGTTGCTGGTGGCCGATGCGATCTGGGCAGACACCATGCCGGTATTGGTGGCCGTGGGGATGGGTTGGGTGGCGATGGTGCCGATCACGCTGAAGGAGGGCTGCAAGTCGGCATGCCAGGGCACGCCGTTAGAGCGCACCGCCCCATGGGGCGGCTCGCTATTGGGCACTGCCCACGTGAACTTGCCCGTATTGGCATTGGAGATCACGACCCAGTACTTGGTGTTGGCCTCCAGGCGATGGTTGCCATTGAACATCACCCAATCCGGGCTGGTGGGCAAGGCGCCCACTTGGCTGAAGGCGTCGCTGCAAAGGCTTTCGTCTGGAAGATCCGATGTGGAGTTGGCGCAGATCTTGACAACGGGTTGCGACAAGGGCGGGGTGCCGTCTGGACCCGCAGACGGGGTGGGCTCCATCAGCAAGGCTCGGATGCTGAAGGCCGTGGCGGGGGCATTGCCCAGCGTAAAGCTGGCTGCAGTTGCCTGATCCTGCGCAGAGCCAACGCCGGTGTTGTAGCCATTGTTCGTTGGTTCGCCCGCATTGCCCGCAATGGTGGCTGCATGGGCTGGGTTGATAGACAAGGCCATCGCCGCGAAAAGCACGGAAGAAATGCTCGGTAGGAAAGGTTTGAACATGGGTTGTGATGCCAAAAAGTGTCGTGCGAATGGGTACCCGCAAAAGGCCTGCGACTCTAGCGTTCGGTCAGAAATTGGCAAGATTTAAAGTGACGCGAACCTGGATCGGGTTTTTGGGGGGTGGGCAAGCATTTCGCAGCACCGTGCAAGCGGTGCTGGCGTTGCTGGCGCAAGCCTTCTGTGTACTTGCACCACCGTACCGCCGCACACCCTCAAGAGAGGCATGAGGGCGCTGCAGGCGGCCCCACCGGGGGGCACTGGCCCGGTACGGGTGAGCGTGTCGTGGCTCAGGCGTGTGTGATCAATCCCGCGTCTTCCACTCCGTTGAGGTGGGGCAGGGCATTGAAGGTTTGCAGCATCAGTCGCTTGGGCGCAATCGAAAACTCCGTCACCGCGCTGTTGCGGATGCGCATGTTCAGCGCAATCGTCACTTCGGGCGCTGTGCCCAGCACCTCGCCCACGGCGGTGGAGATGGGGCCGCCGCTGCTCACCAGCAGCACATTCTGGCCCGCATGGTGGTGGCGCACGTGGTCCAGCGCGCTGCGCACGCCGGCTGAAAACTCGTTCCAGCTGGGCATGCCTTGTGGGCTGATGACACCCGCCATCCACTGGGCCAGTGCGTCGCACAGAACACGAAAGTGCGCACGGTAGCGCTCAGGCGTGTCGGCCGGGCCCAGCGGCTGGGGGTGGATGGCGGAGATCAGCGCATGGCTGTCGTACTCGTTGAGGCCTGGCAACTGCAGCACCTCGGGGGTCGTCTGCAAACCCTCGGCAATGCCCTCCAATGTTTGCGTGTGGCGGCGCAGGGTGCCGGTGATGACGGCATCGAACCCCTGCCCGCGTGCTCGCCAGTGCTCGCCCAGACGCACCGCCTGCTGGCGGCCCAGAGGGCTGAGCTGATCGTAGTCTGCAGCGCCAAACGAGGCCTGGCCATGGCGCACGAGGTAGAGGGTTCCCATGCGGCGGATTGTGCTGAAGAGCGTGGCTGCTGCTTGTCGCTAGGGCGACGTATGCTATTTAATTGATAGTGTTTATGTTGCGCTGCACCAGCGCTCTTAGCGCAATGCGAACGGCATCCAGAGGGTCAGGCCCAGCAGGCACGCCATGCCGACCAAGATGCAGCGCCCGCGCCAGCCGCCGTGCCGCCAGTAGTGAGGTATCAGTCCGTTGTGCCACAGGCTGTCGTGCATGGCCATCTGCGGGAGCCGGTCGATGATGTTCTGGCGCAGAGCAGTTTCGTCAAACAGCGGGGTGCCACGGTGCCGCAACGGCACCATGGCCATGCCGATCAACAGGTGCTGGCGTGTGCAGGTGACCTTGTCCGCCGGTGCCTGGTGGCGCCGTTTGCCGACTTGCGCCTGGATGCGCACCCCATCGGTGCCGATGCGGATCGACTCCAGTGCCTTGAGCTGTCTCCAGCCCTGGGCCATCACAAGGGGCGGCAGCGCGACCAAGGGGAGCAGCAGCGCCGTGCCGAAGAGAACGCCGGACTTGCCGGACATCCATGAAAACTGCGTGGCGTAGGGCCACAACTCATAGGAGATCGTCGCCATGACAGCGCACATCAAGACGCCCCCGATCACCACTGCGCGCCGGGTGGAGCGCGTGCTGTCGGGAAGTGCCTTCACGGTGGTGATGCGCCCGGGTGGGGGTGGATTGGCGCTGGCGGCGGGAGGATGCGTGGTATCCGTGGCGCTGGGTTGGGGGGCAGGTGTTCGCCACGCAGCACCCCGCAGCTGGCCCAGTTCGCCGGATTTCCAGGCCAACCACAGGGCCACCAGCATCAAGACGCAGACGCTGGAGATCAGCAGCGTGGGCAGGCGCCCGAGCGCCTGGGATCGCTGGTGGGCAGCAGCCAGTTCGGCGCGAAAGGGTGCGTCGCCGAACGGTGCCAGCACCTGCCCCTGTAAGTCCAGCCGATGCACGACAAAGTTGCGCATGTCGGTCAGCAGCAGATGTTGGTCGAAGAGAGCGATGGCGTTCGGGTCTTGCTGCTGTGCGATGGGAATCACCCGTTCTGGCTGAAGCTGCGGGTTCATCCGCAGCAGGTCGGCGTTGCGCATGCCGCCGTCCGCCACCAGCACCCACAGACGCTCCTGCGGGTCGCGGGCCATGGCAAACGGAAACCGCCGTGTAGGCCGCAGGTCGGGGTGGGCGATAGGGTGTTCGCTGCGTGCCGGTTGTGTGCCAGAAGGCCCACTGCGCAGTCGCACGATCTGGTGCTGGTTGGTGTTGGCTACCCACATCCCGTCTGGGGTCTGCAGGGACTGGTTGGGAAAACGCATGCCGTCAGCGTAGGTGCGCTGCAGAAGGTATTTCCCAGCGGCGGCGCTGCGCTGGTACACCAGCACCCGGTGCCCCGAGGCATCGGACACCACGACCTCCGACTCATCGCTGCTGACGCGCACCCACCGGTAGTCTGTCCGGCCGGACAGCTCGGGTAAGTCCAGCGGCGTGCACCGCTTTTGTGACAGGTCGCAGCGGTGAACGCGGCTGGCGTCGTGTACCCAGAAGATTTGAACTTGCGTGAACTGCAGGCTGGTGGGGTTGGGAGACAGTTGCAGTGCCGAAAGATCCACGTGCTGCAGCCGCTGTCCCTGTGCGTTGAACTGGTGCAAGGCTCCGTGGCTCTCCAACCAAAGCGTTGCCCCTTGCACCGCAGGCAGGCGTGGCCCTTGGGGGGCAGGTGCAGCAATGTATCGATAGACAAATGCGCAAATCAGCAGGCACTGCAATGCAATGACGGCGCGCAGACCCCAGCGGTAGACCGATGGTGGGTTGGATGGCATGGACACTCCCTCTTTTTGTGTGAAACGGCAGGCCATGGCTGCTGCCGTGCGGGACATTGTCCAACACCTGGTGGCCAGGGCTGGCTGGTTCTGACTCTGGTTAGCTGGCGTGCAGCGCTTGCGCAAACACTGGTGCATCCACGTTGCCACCCGTCAACGCCAGTCCCACGTTCTGGCCTTGGAGCTGGTCACGCTCTTGCAGCGCCGCCGCCAGCGAGGCTGCGCCAGCGCCCTCGGCCACGTTGTGCGTGTCGGTGAACAGGGCGTGCATGGCGGCGGCCACTTCGGTGTCGCTCACCTGCACGATGTGGTCGATGTGCGGGGCCATCACGGCCAGGGCTTCGGCATCGGCCACTCGGCAGGCCATGCCGTCGGCCAGCTGGGTGGTGGCGGGCGCCTCGACCACGTGGCCTGCCGCCAGCGAATCGGCATAGGTGGTGGCGTGGCTGCTGACCACGCCCACCACGCGCACGGGGTGCTGCAGTGCCAGCTTGGCGGCGATGGCCGAGCACGCGCCCGAGCCTTGGCCGATGGGCACATACACCACATCGAGCTGTGGCACAGCGCGCAAAAATTCCCACCAGTAGGTGCTCACGCCGCGCAGCAGGTCGGTGTGGAAGCTGGGCACCATGTGGGCGCCGCGCTGGGCCGCGAGCTGGATCGCGTGTTCGCGTGCTTCCTGAAAGTCGTTGCCGTGTTCGATGAGCGTGACGCCCAGGGCGCGCATGGCCGCGTTCTTCTCCAGCGAGTTGCCGCGCGGCACGACGATGGTGCAGGCCACGCCGTGGCGGCGCGCGGCCCAGCCCATGCTCTGGCCGTGGTTGCCGCGTGTGGCGCTGATCACCTCTTGGGGCAACTTGCCACGCTGCGCGAGCTGGTCAAAGTAGGTGAGGCCACCCCGGATCTTGAACGCGCCCACGGGCGTGTGGTTCTCGTGCTTGAGCCAGCAGTCGGTGCCCAGGCGCGCACTCAGCAGACCCCAGCGGTACTGGGGTGTGGCGGCGAAGTCGCGGTACACAACCTGGGCGGCGGCTTCGATGTCGGCCAGGGTGGGCAAGAGTGCGGTGGGGTCGAGGCGGGTGTTCATGGGGCGGCTTTCTTGTTGGTGAGTGACGATAGGGTGATGAAACCCCGTGGCGTGGAGAGCCGTGCGGCAATCTGGGGCGCTTCGCCCGCCACCGAGGCAACCAGGCGCGCTACACCTGTCGCTTCACACGCGGCCTGCAGCGTGGCCGCCTGGGGGTGCTGCAGCGTGAGTTGCTGCAATTGCACACCGCTGGCGGGCAAGCTGTCGCAGGGGTGCGCGTCGCCCCACTGGATGAGGGTGGGCAGACAGCCGTCCATCAGGCGCAGGCCGTCGTCGCGCACGGTGATCTGCCATTGCAGCAGGCCGCGGGGCGTGGGGCGGCTGGCGGTGAGGATGGTGCCGCGATCGATGTCGAGGGCTGAAAGCGCGGCGCAGCGCTCGGCCACGTCAGGCACGCTGGCCACCCAGTGGATCAGTTGCGGGCCATGAGCTGCCACCTGAGATTGCAGGGTGGTGTCGTCCATGTCAAACCATCGTCTGGCGCCCGCTGGTCGTGCGTAAATAGCTCCTGAATTAATAGCAATTATTTCCAGGTAGGCGCGCGGGTGGGTGGGGCTGCTGATGTTGAAGATGCGGTTGTGCGTGCCCATCAAAGGGTGTTCGCCACCCGCCGTGGGTGTGATGCCCAGAGTGCGCTCGCACCAGGCCACGCCGCTGGCCAGATCGGCGGCCCATACGACCAGGTGGTCCACGCAAGGCGAGTGCTGGCTGGCAAGGTCTGCGACGGTTGCGGTGATGGTTGCGGTAGTCATAGCAGCACCTCGCCCGACATGCAGGTCACACTGCTGCCGCCCACCCAGATGATGTCGCCGTCTTGTTCCACAAATACGCGCCCGGCACGGCCCAGGCAGGTGCCCTGGCTGGCCACGTACTGCGTGGGGGCCAGTCCCGCGCCAATCAGCCATTGCGCGAGCGCAGCGTTGAGGCTGCCTGTGACCGGGTCTTCGGCCAGGCCGTTGTTGCCGGGGAAAAAGGCGCGCACTTCAAAGGCCACACCTTCGGCATCGGCGCTGCCGATCACACCTACTTTTCCACGCGGTCCAACCACCCCCACATCGAGCTGTCCCAGGAGGTGGGCGTCGGGCTTGAGCGCCAGTACCTGCTCGCTGCTGGCCAGCATCACACCACGCCAGTTCGGGCCGTTGTCGCACCATGCGTGGTGCAGGATGTCGCTGCGCGCTACACCCAGGCCGCGCGCGATCAATGCAACGTCCTCTTCAGCCAGGGGCCCACTTTGGATCAGCGGGGGTGCTGCAAAGGCCAGGCGCTCGCCATCCTGGCGCAGCGTGACCAGGCCGACTCCGCACTCCTGCACCACCTTGCCTGCCACCTGGGGCTGGCCACCCGCTGTGAGCCACGCATGGCAGGTGCCCAGCGTGGGGTGTCCGGCAAACGGCAGTTCGCGGCCGGGGCAGAAGATGCGCACACGGTAGTCGGCACCGGCTGCGTGGCCCTCCGGTGTCGGGGGCAGCACAAACGTGGCTTCGGAGAGCTTGGTCCAGTTGGTGAACTGCTGCATGGCCTCGGTGGTGAGACCCGTGCCGTCGAGCACCACGGCCAGAGGGTTGCCACGGTAGGCGGTGGCGGTGAAGACATCGACTTGTTGGAAGGGGCGCTGGTGCATGGTGGTGAAGGTCCTTGAAAAAAAGTGAAACAGGCGATGGCGCGGTTGGGCTGGGCACGCCGGGGGCTTACCGGGGTGCGAACCAGGGTTCTTTGGAGTGTGTTGGGTGGGGCGCCTGGAAGGGGCGCCCTTCGAGGATGGATCAGCCGCTGGGGCGCGGGGCACGGGGCCAGGTCATAGCAGCACCGATCCTTCAATGCAGGTGACGGCACGCCCGCCCACCCAGATCTGGCGGTCGTCGTCCTGGCGAATGTGCACGCGGCCCGCGCGGCCCCGGCATTCGCCCTGGGCCACCAGGTAGCTGCGCGGAGCCAGGCCATCAGCGATGAGCCATTCGGCCAGGCTGGCGTTGAGGGTGCCGGTGACCGGGTCTTCGGGGTTGCCCATCGGGGCGGCAAAAGCGCGCACCACCACGCCGGGCTGGGTGGTGTCGCTGGCGGTCGGGCCGATATGGATCACGCCCACATCCTGGCCCAGGTCTTTCAGCCTGGCATGGTCTGGGCGCAGACCCAGCACGGTATCGGCGCTGTTGAGCAGCAGACCCAGCCATAAGGGGCCGTTGTCCAGCATCTGCGCGCCCAGAATTTGGGGCGGGCGCAGCCCCAGTGCGCTGGCGATCAGCGGCACCAGGGCGGGGCTGGGGGCGCTGCGCTTGAGCGGGGGAGCCGCAAACGCCAGGGTGTCGCCGCTCAGTGCAATACGTACCAGGCCCAGCGCGCATTCCTGGATCACCATGTCGTCTTTTTGTGGGCGGTGGCCTGCCTGCAGCCAGGCGTGGCAGGTGCCCAGTGTGGGGTGGCCCGCAAAGGGCAGCTCGCCACTGGGGCTGAAGATGCGCAGGCGGTAGTCGGCACCTGCAGCGCGCCCAGCCTCGGTGGCGGGTACCAGAAAGGTGGTTTCCGACAGGTTGGTCCATGCGGCAAAGCGGCGCATGTCGTTGTCGTTCAGGCCGTCGGTATCGAGCACTACGGCCACGGGGTTGCCGTAGCCGGGGCGGTCGCTGAACACATCAATTTGCTTGAAGCGGCGCTGGTACATGGCGGGTTCTGGATCAGGACAGGGGCTGGTCCAACACGCCCCGGGCGCCGGGGCGGGTGCTGACCGCGTTGTACCACCGCTCCAGGTGCGGCCGCGCAACGCGGTCTTGCGGCAGGCCCCACCAGCGGTGGATCTCGCAGGCCACCGGGATGTCGGCCATGGTGAAGCGCTCGCCTGCCATGAAGGGCTGGCGCGCCAGGTGGGCGTCCAGCAGCGTCAACAGAGGCTCGGTGGCAGCCACCGAAGCGGCGATCAATGCACTGTTGCGCTCACCGGCGGGGGTGCGAATCCACTGGATAAAGGCATCGCGCCCGGCGGGGTTCAGCGTGGTCTGCTGCCAGTCCATCCACTGCTCTGCCACAAAGCGCTCGCGCAGTGTTTCGGGGTACAGATCGCCCAGGGAATGCCGGGCACACAGGTAGCGCACGATGGGGTTGGACTCCCACAGTGTCACGCCTGTGTCGTCGTCTTCGATCAGCGGTACCAGGCCATTGGGGTTGAGACCCAGAAAGCGGGCTTCGCGCACGATGCCGTACTGGCCGCCCGCGTCGGTGCGCTGCACCGATGGCAGGCCGAGCTCCTGCACGGCCCACACGACCTTGCGCACGTTGATGGACGACAGGCGACCCCAGAGTCTCAGCATGTTTGATCAGCTTTCATGGTGCGTTGAAAAACCTGCGTCGCATGGAACAGGCGCAGCCCTGCCAGCTGCTGCCGCGCAAGGGCCGTCCCGCTGCGCTGGAGGCGTCCCCCTTCCGCATCGCGCAGCGATGCCAGAGAAGGAGAAGGCCCGAAGTGCCACAGGGGGTTGCTCACCGGTGGTATTCGCGGATGGCTGCACCCAGCGCTGCAATGCCCGTGGCGATCTGCTCGACCGTGGAGGTGACGAACGACAGGCGCAGCGTGCGCGGATCGGCGTTGTCGGCATAGAAAGCCGCGCCAGGCACAAAGGCTACATTGCGCTCCACCGCCTTGGGCAGCAGCGCTGTGGCATTCATGCCTTCAGGCAGGCGCACCCACAGGAACATGCCACCGTCGGGGCGGTTCCAGTGCACGTTCAGCCCTTGCATCTCCTTGTCCAGCGCGGCCAGCATGGCCTCGCACTGCTGCTTGTACAGCGCGCGGATGGTGGGCACATGGCGGTCCAGGAAGTTGCCCTTCATCACCTCGGCCACCAGGCGCTGGTTGTAGCCGGGCGTGTGCAGGTCGGCCGCCTGCTTGGCCTGCAGGAGCTTGGGGTAGACGGCCTTGGGCGCCACGATGAAGCCCAGGCGCAGACCGGGGGCCAGCACCTTGGAGAACGAGCCCATGTAGATGCAGCCCTCGGGGTTGCGGGCTGTGAGCGGCGCGGGCGGTGGGTTGTCAAACCACAGGTCGCCGTAAGGGTTGTCTTCCACCAGGGGCAGGTTCAGTTCGGCGGCAGCCTGCACCAGCGCGGCGCGGCGGGCTTCGGTCATGGTGCGGCCCGTGGGGTTCTGGAAGTTGGGCAGCACGTACAGGAATCGCGCCTTGTCGGCACCCGTGCCCACCTTGGCCTTGAGGTCGTCGATGAGCACGCCTTCGTCATCGCTGGCCACGGCCACCACGGCGGGCTCCATGGGGGTGAAGGCCTGCAGCGCGCCCAGGTAGGTGGGGGTTTCAACCAGCACGCGGCTGTCGGTGTCGATCAGCACCTTGGCGATCAGGTCCAGCGCCTGCTGCGAGCCGGTGGTGATGAGGATCTGGTCGGGGTTCACGTCCCAGGGCAAAAAGTCGGCAATCGCCTGGCGCAGCGGGCCGTAGCCCTCGCTGGCGGCGTATTGCAGCGCGGCCGCGCCATCGTTGGCCAGCACGGCGGCCGAGGCTTCGGCAAAGGCCGACACCGGGAAGGTCTTGGGCGAGGGCAGGCCACCGGCCAGGCTGATGATGCCGGGCTTTTCCGTGACCTTCAGGATTTCGCGGATGACCGAGGGGTTCATGCGCTCGGCGCGGCGCGCCAGGGTCCAGGTGCTGGTCTGTGGAAGGTCGTTCAGTTTCACTCTCGTTCTCCTCCGGGCGGTCCCCAAAAGACTACCCATGTTGCAAAGTCGTCAGAAAAATTCTCAAAGCGGTGGTGCTGTCCCGCAGATACAAAAAAGGCGTCTCCGGCTGCAAAGTGGTGGCGTGCATCACCTTGCACAAACTCACCATGGCCGCGTTGGATGAAATACAGCTCATCCTGCGCGTGTGGCTGCTGCGGATCGTGGCCGCGCGGTGCATACAGCTCGGTGCGCATGCTGCCGTGGCGCAGGAGTTCCACGTACCGCTCGCCGGCCGGGCCAGGCAGCTGCCGCAAGGCTTGGTCTACGGAGTATTTCACAGGCATGCCCACTGCTCCGGTCAGTCCACAACAAACAAGGTTGCCCCCTGCGGCGCGGTGGAACGGTGGGGCTCCGCGTTGTCGGCCACCTGGTAGCTCATGCCCGGCATCAGGGTGAACCGGCGGCCATCGGCCAGCTCGGTGTGCAATTCGCCGCTCAGGCACAGCAGTACATGGCCTTTGGTGCACCAGTGGTCCGATACATACCCCGACGTGTACTCCACCATGCGCACGCGCAGGTCCCCGAGCTGCTGCGTGCGCCAGAAGGCCCGGCCCGCCAGTGCGGGTTTTTCTTCGCGGGCAATGCCCGACCAGTCGGTGGTGGCAAACGGAATGTTGTGCATCTGCATGGCTGTCAGTCCTTCACGCACACCACCGCTTCGATCTCCACGGCGAAGCCGCGCGGCAGCGATCCCACGCCCACGGCCGAGCGCGCATGCCGCCCCGCGTCGCCGAACACCTCGACCAGCAGGTCCGAGCAGCCGTTGATGACCTCGGTGTGCTGCATGAAGTCAGGGGTGGCGTTGACCATGCCCAGCACCTTCACGACACGGCGCACGCGCGACAGGTCTCCCAGGGCGGCTTTCATGGTTGCGATCAGGTGCAGCCCCACCTCGCGGGCACGGGCGCTGGCTTCCGCTGCGCTGATTTCGCGCCCCACCTTGGGCACCGTGGCCATGTCTTCGCGGGCGGGAGCGCCCTTGCCCGACAGGTACAGCATGTTGCCGTCGAGCACATAGGCGTCGAAGTTGCCACGGGGTGCGGTCACGGCGGGCAACACCAGGCCCAGCTGCTGCAGGCGTTCTTCCGGGGTGATGGGGGTCATGCGGGGGCTCCTTGGTGAACGGGCATGCGTTTGCCCACAAAAACGGTCGCAATCACCGCCAGTGCAAACACCAGCGTCACGGTATCCAGCCGCTCTCCGAGCAGCGGCACCGCGAAGAGCAGGCTCAGGAAGGGCTGGATCAGTTGGATCTGGCTCACCCGCACAGCACCCAGTGCCAGCGCCCGGTACCAGGCAAAAAAGCCGATCCACATTGAAAACAGCGCCACATAAACAAAGCCCAGCCAGCTCATGCCGCCGATGGCCGAGGGCGTGGCCGGTGCAAACCACCACGCCACCGGAATGGTCAGTGGCAGGGAGCACACCAAGACCCAGCAGATGACCTGCTCCGCCCCCAAGCGGGGCGTGAGGCGGGCACCGCCGATGTAGCCGAAGGCGCCCGTGGTCATGGCAATCAGCAGGTAGATGTTGGCTGCGCCCAGGTAGATACCACCCGCGCGCCACACCATGAAACCCAGCACCAGGCTGCTGCCCAGCAATGCGCAGGCCCAGAAGCCTGCTGACGGCCGCTGCCGGAACCACAGCGCACCGAGCAGGGCGGTGGACAGTGGCAACAACGCGGTGACCACGGCCCCGTGGGTGCTGGGCACATGGCGCAGGGCCAGCGCCAGAAACAGCGGAAACCCCACGATCACGCCAAAGGCTGTGATGGCCAACAGAGGCCATTCATCCTTGCGGGGCACGTTGAGGCGGCCACGTGCCTGCATCAGCCCCAGGTAGGCGATGGACAGCAGCCCGGCCACGGCAGCGCGGCCGAACGTGACGAACCAGGGGGACAGCTGCGGCGCCTCGGTGGGGCCCACGGCAAGCCGGGTCATCGGCAGCGTGGCCGCAAACAGGGCCACGCCCACCAGTCCCCAGACCCATGCTTCGCGTTCTTGTGTGGGGTTCATGGTCATAAAGTCAGCATCCAAAGTGCGGTGGCGACGAGCACCAATGCCAGTAAGCGGTTGAACCACAGCAGGCGCTGGCCTTGTGCCAGCCACTGCCGCAGCAGCGAGCCGATGAGCGCGTAGGCAAAGTTGCTGGTGAAGGCAAACACCATCATCACCCCGCAGATGATGGCCAGGCGCTCGCCCGGATTGATCGAGGGCTGGCCTGCGGCGTTGACCACCCAGCCTGCGCTGAGCGTGAGCGCCAGCATCCAGGCCTTGATGTTCACGAACTGCAGGCCCACGCCTTGCCAGAAGGTCACGTTCAGGCGCGTGGTGTCGATCTCGGTCATCGTGCCTGCGCGGCTCAGTTGGTAGGCCAGCCACAGCATGTAGGCCACGCCCAGCAGCGTCACAGCCCAGCGCAGCGCGGGCACGCCGGTGATGAGGGCACCCAGGCCCAGGCCGCTGCCCAGCATGAGCAGCGTCCAGCCCGTGGGCACGGCCAGGCAAAAGCGCAGCGCGCGTTTGAGGCCCAGGTTCGCAGCCAGCGCAGTCGACAAGGTGGTGTTGGGCCCCGGCGAAAAGCTCATCGCGGTGCAGAACAGCAGCAGGGCAGTCAGTTCGGGGGCGGTCATGGGCATGTGTGTCCGGACTTTTTGGCGGGTGGCTTGTCAGTGCCTGGGCTTCAATGTAATCTTCGATGTCAGTACACAACCAATACAGTTAAGCAGCGCAGTTCGTGATCTGTATTGGCCGCGATAACAGTACACATTCACGTTGCAAGGAAATGTCCATGCTGATGAAAACCACCACCCAATCGCTGACCGAGCAGCTGTCGGCGCGTTTTGGCGAGCGCATCCGCAACCGGCTGCTGGCACCTGGCGCACGCCTGCCTTCGGTGCGGCAGTGTGCCCAACAGCATGGCGTGAGCCCCTCTACCGTGGTGGCAGCCTATGACCAATTGCTGGCGCAAGGGCTGGTGGAAGCACGCAAGAACCGTGGCTTCTTTGTGCGCGAGATGGCCAGTGGGCTGGTTGGGCGTGTGCCGGAGGAGGACGAGGCGGGCGCCCAGGAGGTCGAGCGCGCCATGGGCAACTGGAGCACCGCGCACTGGTTTGCAGCACGGGGCGCTGGGCGCGGCGCGGCGCGCGGTGCGCCCCCCGTCAACGCCACGGCCCTGATCCGGGGCATGTTCCACAAGATCAGCGACAAGCCGCAGCCCGGCATGGGGGTGTTTCCGCCGGCCTGGCTGGAATCCACCTTCATGCCTGCCGCTGTGCGCAAGGTGACCAGCACACGCGCGTTGAACGATTTTTCGCTGCAGTATGGCGAGCCGCTGGGCGACACGGGGTTGCGCCGGGTGCTGTCCAAGAAGCTGGCCACGTTGAACGTGCATGCAGCCCCTGAAAACATCATCACCACCGTGGGCGCCACGCACGCGCTCGACATCGTGAGCCGCACCTTGCTGCGCCCGGGCGACCCGGTGATGGTGGAGGAGCCCGGCTGGGCGGTGGAGTTTGCACGCCTGGCCGCCTTGGGCATGCACATCCTGCCGGTGCCGCGCCGTGCGGACGGGCCGGACCTGGAGGTCATGGCGAAGTACTGCGAGGTGCACCAGCCCAAGCTCTATGTGAGCGTGAGCGTGTTTCACAACCCCACGGGCTACTGCCTGTCGCCGGGCAGCGCGCACCGCATCCTGCAGCTGGCCAACCAGTACAACTTCCACGTGGTGGAGGACGATACCTACAGCCACATTGCACCCGAGCACGCCACGCGCCTCACGGCGCTCGATGGGCTGCAGCGCACCATCTACGTGAGCGGCTTTGCCAAGATCCTGGCGCCCAACTGGCGCATCGGCTTCATGGCCGCACCGCCTGCGCTGGTAGAGCAGCTGCTGGACACCAAGCTGCTGGCCACGCTGACCACGCCCGCGCTGCTGGAGAAGGCCCTGGCTCTGTGCATCGAACAGGGCCAGCTGCGCCGCCACGCCGAGCGCATCCGCACGCGGCTCGATGCTGCGCGTGCGCGCAGTGTGAAGCTCGCCCTGGGCGCGGGCTGCACCTTTGCGGCCGAGCCTGTAGGCCTGTTCGGCTGGGTGGAGACGGGGGTGGACACCGACACGCTGTCGCAGCGCATGCTCGATGAAGGCTACCTGCTGGCGCCGGGCGCGTTGTTCCATGCAGAGCGCAAACCCAGCACGCTCATGCGCATCAACTTTGCGACCACGCAGGAGGCTGCGTTCTGGAAGACTTTCGTGCGTGTTCGGGCCGAGCAGGGGCGCTGACCCAGGCAAGGTGGAGGGTGTTTGCTATAAAAAATATAGCTATTAGCGCTTTCTGGACAAGCGCTGGGTGCCCAAAAGACCCCAACTCTTTGGGTTGGTGCACCTCGGGACGCTGCCATCGCCTTGTCCGGGGGCGGACGCTTCGCCCGGCCCTCTTGGTGAACCGGTGGTGGCCTAGGCCTTGCGTTCCACGACCAGGTCGGCCAGCACACGCAGCAGGGCGCGGTTGACCTCTTCCTGGTCCAGTTCGTAGGTTTCGCACAGCTGGCGGATTGCACTGGCGTCGTCCGTCTCCAGTGCACACGCCATCTGCAGGCCGCTGGCGTAGGGGCCGGTTCGCATCACCGTGGCGTCGTAGATGCGCTCGGACAAGGGGAGGCGGCGCAGGATGGTGCCCAAGGGTTCGCCGAGCAGGTCGTCGATCTGCGACAGCAGGCCGCACAGGTAGATCTCGCGGCGCAAGTCGTTCTCGATCCCGGCGTCGAGCAGCTGTGCGGTGAGTCGGGCGCGCATTACCATGGTCTCGCGCACCGGCTGCAGGTTCAGATCGGTGCTGGCGTGGGGCAGCTGGTCGGAGAGCCAGCGCTTGATGGAGCTGTAGCCCATCATCACCAGACCCCGGCGCAGCGAGTCGATGCCGGTGCGCAGGCCCAGCGCCGCCGAGTTGGTGTACACCATGAAGCGGTACGCCAGCAGCGGGTCCTGGCCCATGATGTCTTCGAAGGTTTCTAGCGACTGCTCGGCGTCGATGGCTTTCATGAGCCTGGAGATCACCGCGTGGGATGGCTGCTGGGGATGGTGGCGCAGGCTGTAGAGAACGTCCTCCGTGGGCCAGCCAGCCAGCGCCAGAGCGTTGTGATGGTCCAGGCAGTGTTCCATCAGTGCGCGGCTGGCAATGCCCTCGTACATCTGCCCGGCCAGCACGGGGCTGGCATCGCGCGCGGCCTTCAGGGCCGCTGCAGCAGTTTCTGGGCGAAGGCTGAGCAAGCTGTTGTCAAAGCACCGGGCGGTGTCGGGTTCTGGCAGCTGGCCCAGATCGCCGCGCCAAACGAGCTTCAGGCCCCGCTGGTGGGCTGCCTTGACGCGGGCATAGACGGTGGAGTCAGACAACCAGCCGTCGCGCACCTCGATCCACGGCGCGCCACGTGGCGCGTTCTCCAGCATGTTGCACAACAGCTCGTGATTCTGGGGGGCCAGCAGGATCGGAGGAGAGCTGGCGGACCACAACTCTTGCAGCGTGCGCAGCAGGTGGCCGGTATCGACCATGGCCGAGGACTCGCTGTGCACATAAAGCTGGATGGCTGCGAGCTTGCGCGCGCGGTTCCACAGGGGGCGATAACCCAGAATCAGGCTGCCAAGGACAGATTGGACCATGTGCTCTCAGGCGGTTGCCTCGTCGTTGGGGCCTGTCCCCCACCCTGGGGTTGTGCGGCGTGGGCGGGCCCGCTTTAGCTGATGAAATTGAACAGGGACAGCTTCTGAACCTGGGCATAGGACTTGAGCGCTGCCTCGTAGCCCACCTGCTGGTTCTGGAAGTCTGAAATGCCCTGGATCATATCGAGATCCTCAGCGCGCGATCGGTCTCCTTCGAGCTGGATGGAGCGCTTTTCCTGGTCGCCCGTGATGCGGTCCGCGCGGTTGAGCAACTCGCCCGCGTAGCCGCGCATGTTGTGCATGCGTTCCAGCCCGATGTCCATGTTACCCAGGGCTTGCCCCACGGCCTGCGCCGCGGCATTGCTGTCCGGGGCGTTACGGATGTCGCGGATCGCGTTGTCCATGGTGCTGAACATGCTCGGGCTGGGCTGCAGGGTGATGGTGTCCCCGGAGGCCGGGTTGCCCTTGATGTCGAAGCTCAGGCCCGGGATGCTGGTGATGGAGATGGTGACCGGCTTGTCGGTGGGATAGTCGGGCACCACCACGGCCGGTGACACGGCACCGGTGGTGGTGTTGGTGAGCGTATATGTGGCGGTGGTGGTGCCGGGCGTGGCACCTGGGCCCACTGCGCTGAAGGTGATGGTGTAGTTGTCGCCGGTCACCAGGCTGGGGTCCACGGGGGTGACCGCTGTGGTGTTGAGGGCGCGGCTGGACGGAATGGTGCTGACACCCGCGGTGTAGACGCCATCGCGCTGCGGGTCGAACATGAAGGTGGCCTCTCCGTCCAGGGCGTTGGGGATGGCCACGCCGCTGCTGGCGCTCTGGCCGGGCAGTCCGACAAAGCTGTAGTCGGGGCTGCTGGTCAGGGGGCCGAGGAACGGGGTGAGAGCACTCCCGAGGGCGCTGAGCAGCGGAACGCCATTGGTGTCCTTGCGGTTGGCCACTTCGAGCAGCTGTTCACGCAGGCCCTGCAACTGGTTGGCGATGGTGGTGCGGTCGTTGGGTGTCAGGGCTGCACTGCCGGCGTTCACCACCAGTTCGCGGAAGTTTTGCACCAGGTCCACGGCGTCACCCAGGGCGGACTCTGCCTGCGCAATGGCGTTGCGCTGCGTCTCCAGCGCACGCTGCTCGGTCTGGATGCGCGCGAGCCGGTTGATGGCCCGCTCGGCCTGCGCCGCCGACACCGGGTCGTCGCTGGCCCGCACCACGCGTTTGCCCGAAGTCAGGTTCTCCTGCAGGTTCGACAGGTTGGTCTGGCGCGTGCCCAGGTTGCGCAACGCGTTGTCATACATGTTGGCCGTGCCAAGGCGGTAGATGTTGCTGCTCATGTCGAACTCCTAACTCCTGTCCCCGCGTCAGCGGCCCATGCCCTGCAGCAGCGAGTCAAAGATGTTTTGCGCAATCTGGATCATTTTGGAGGATGCCTGGTACGCCTGTTGGTATTGGATCAGCCTTGCGGCCTCTTCGTCCAGGTTGACGCCCGACACCGCCGTACGGTCACGTTCCAGATTGGCGGCGATGGTGGTGGACAGCTCGGCCGCATACAGCGCGCTCTGCGTGCGGGTACCCACCTGGGCAATGGCACCTGCGTAGCCGTCGGAGAGCGTGGATTCGTCGAACATCTTCACATCCCGCAGGCCCATCAAGGCACTGGCGTTGCCGGAGTTGCGTGTGAAGGCATCGCCATACTGCGGGTCCGATGCGTTGCCGATGACCACGGTATCGCCGGTGTTGGGGCTGCCCTGCAGCTTGATCTCCCAGCCGTTGATCGAAATGGGCGCGCCTGGCGTGTAGGGCTGTGCCGTGGCCAGCGTGGTGGGTGGCGCAGTGCCACGGTCCAGCACGTCGTACGTGGTCGGTGAACCTGCGGTGAACCGCAGCTGGATGCCACCCAGGATGGGGGGCACCGCTGCTGGGTTGGCATTGGCTGGCAGCACCAGCCCTGGCGGGTTGGGCAAGCCCGTGGCCTTCAGGCTCGCCAGCTGCATCGTGCCGCCGTTGGACGTGCCCATCGCTGCATTGATGGGGTTGGCCACCGCCAGATCGCGCGGCGAATACACCAGCGACTGGATGGTCGAAGCTGCGGTGCTGAACGGTTTGAACAACATGCGCTCGCCAGGGTTGCCGGGCGTGGTCAGGTTGAAGTTGAGTCCGTCGATCTGCAGCGTGGCCAGGTTGGCTGCGCTGGTGAAGGGGGTGGACTTGCCGTCTGACAACCGCACCACCTGCCCCGCCGTGCCTGTGGTGAAGCGGATTTCATAGTCCGACGCAGCAAACTGTGTGGGGCCGGTGAACGACACCGTGCCCACGCCCGCGCCGTTGGTGGAACCCGGCATGCTCGTGGGCAGCGCAAACAGGTCTTTGCCCAGCGCACCGTCGAGCGTCAGGCCCAGGTTGTGCTGGTCATTCATCGTCATGCCGATGGCCAGGGCCATGCGGCCCAGCAGATTGCGCCCTTCGGTCAGGTCATTGTTGTGAAAGCGCAGCAGGCCAGACATCGAGCCACCACCGAGGACGTTCTCGTCCATCTCCACGGCGGGTGCGCCGGGCCGGTTGAAGAACAGCTTGATCTGGCCGCTGCCGGGGAACGCCGTCGCGTCATCGACGGACAGGCTGGTTGCGGTAGTGCCCAGCACCAGCGGCTGGCTGCCTGCCACGAACAGTCCCACGGTGCCGTCGTCGGCCGGGATCTGCGTGGTCTGCACGTACTGATTGATCTCGCGGATGATCTGATCGCGTTGGTCCAGCAGGTCGTTCGGGGTCTGACCATTGCCCTTGGCGCGTGCAATCTGTTCGTTCACGCTGGCCATTTGCCCGGCCAGGCTGTTGACGGCGGTGATGCTGCTTTGCAGCTGTTCGGTCACGGTGTACTGGATTTCGTTGATCCGGTCGGCCGCCGCACGCATGCGCGAAGCGGTCTCGTCCATGCGCGTGAGCACCACGGTGCGCGCGGTGATGTCGGTGGGGGCGCTCACCACATCCGAGAACGCGTTCATCATGTCATTGATGGCCGCACCCAGACCCGCTGTGCCGCCGCTGAAGACTTCCTGCAACTGGCGCAGGCGTTCGGCCCGCACAATGTCAGACGACTGCACGGAGCCCGCGGCGGCCGACTGGCGTGTGAGCAGCTCGCTCTGGTTGCGCAGAATGGTCTGTACATCCACGCCCTGGCCGATGTAACCACCACCCGTGAACTGCCCCTGCACGGTCTGCAGCACCACGGTCTGGCGCGAATAACCGGGCGTGTTGACGTTGGCAATGTTGTGGCCGGCCGTTTGCAGCGCCACCTGGTTGGCCAACAGGGCGCGGGCGCCGACGTTGAGCAAGCTCATGACTCACCTCGCATTTTGTGGATGCCGACCTTCGCGAAGGGCGCGTCCCCTACCAGCGCACCCGTGGAACTGGCTTTGCCAGGCCACAGGGTGCGTCCCCCCTTTGGGGGGAAGGCGCGAAAGCGACTCAGGGGGGGCATCATGCTTGCGCGCGCAGCGTGCGCAGCACGCTGTTGATGGCACCGCCGAGCTTTTTGGCGTACTCGGGGTCGGTGGCATAGCCCGCCTTTTGCAGCGCCGAGGCATAGGCCATGGCCGAGCCGGACTGTGCGACGGATTCGGCCTTCTCGTAGCGCGGGCTGTCCTTGATGAGCTTTGCGTAGTCGCGGAACGATTCCTCGTAGGAGTCATACGCGCGGAACTTGGCCGTCACCTTCTGGGCCTTGCCATTGATGTATTCGGTGGTGGTGATCTCGGCCACCTTGCCCGTCCAGCCCTTGCCGGCCTTGATGCCGAACAGGTTGAACGAGTTGGAGCCGTCCTTGTGCTTGATCTCGCTCTTGCCCCAGCCGGTTTCATGGCCGGCCTGGCCCAGCATGAAGCTGGCCGGAATGCCGCTTTCCTGGGCTACGCGTTCGGCGGTGCCAGACAGGTGCTGTACAAAGCCCTCGCGGCCCTTGGGCGCTTGCATGGTGGCCTCGACAGGCGCAGAGCTTGCCGCTGCACGCGGCAGCGCCTGCGGCAGGCTCAGTGTGGAGGGCACGGAGAAATTCGCGTCGGCCCCGCCCATCTGGCGCGAGAGCTGGCGTGCAATCGCTTCGGAGAGCCCGCCCTGCTGGCCCGACATGCTGACCGACAGCTGCTGGTCCAGCATGTCCTGGCCCAGGTTGGCCTGCTCGCCTTCCATGAGGCCGGATTTCATCGTGGCGTCGCGCATGCTCTTGATCAGCTCGCGCATGAACAGCGACTCGAACTGCTTGGCCACTTCGCGCGTGGTCTGGGCGCTGTTGGCCGTGCCCGCGTCGTACTTGAGCGCATTGAGCGAGCGGATGTCCACCGCCAGCGCATTGGACGTGCTGCTGGTGGTGCTGGACGAAGGGAGAGTGAGGGCCATGGTCAAACCTCCTGCGCTGGGCTACCCACAGACAGTGAATTCGGCGCGGCCCAGGCCAGTGCACCCGTGGAACTGGCTTTGCCAGGCCACCGGGTGCGTCCCCCTTTGGGGGAAGGCGCGAAGCGACTCAGGGGGTGCTTCATCAGATCACTTCCAGCTCGGCGTTGAGGGCGCCGGCGGCCTTGATGGCCTGCAGGATGGCCAGCAGGTCGCCCGGCGTGGCCCCCAGCGTGTTAAGCGCCTTGACCACGTCTGCCAGTTGGGGCGAGGCCGGCATCTGGATGATGTTGCCCGGCTCCTGGTTGATGCGGATATCGCTTTGCTGGGCCACCACGGTTTGCCCTTGCGAGAGCGGAGCGGGCTGGCTGATGACGGGCGTGGAGCTGATGGTGATCGACAGGTTGCCGTGCGCAATTGCGCAGGGGCCCAGCGTGACCGCCTGGTTGAGCACCACCGAGCCGGTGCGTGCATTGATGACGACCTTGGCCGAGGGCGTGGACGACTCCAGCGGCAGCTCTTCCAGGTCGGCGATGAAGCCCACGCGGGCACCGGGGTCCTGCGGTGCGCGCACCTGCACCGTGCGTCCGTCGAGGGCGGTGGCCAGGCCGCTGCCTAGCTTGGTGTTGATGGCCTGCGCCACGCGGCGCGCGGTCTGGAAGTCCGAGGCGTTGAGCCCCAGGTTGATGGTGTCACCCTCGTTGAGCGGCGTGGGCACGGCGCGTTCCACCTGTGCGCCTTGCGGAATGCGGCCTGCGCTCAGGTGGTTGATCTGCACCTTGCTGCCACCGGCCGACGCGCCTGCGCCGCCCACCACCACGTTGCCCTGTGCCAGTGCGTAGATCTCGCCATCGGCGCCGCGCAGCGGAGTGACGATCAGCGTACCGCCCTTGAGCGACTTGGCATTGCCCATGGAAGAGACGTTGATGTCGATCATCTGCCCCGGCTGGGCAAAGGCAGGCAGCTGCGCCGTGACGATCACGGCCGCCACGTTCTTGAGCTGCAACTGGCCCGCCGCACTGGGTGGCAGGCTGATGCCCATCTGCTGCAGGTAGTTGGTCATGGCCTGCGTGGTGTAGGGCATCTGCGTGGTCTGGTCGCCCGTTCCATCCAGTCCCACCACCAGGCCATAGCCCGTCAATTGGTTGCTGCGCACGCCTTGTACCGCCGCCACTTCCTTGATGCGCACGGCATGGGCAGGCACCGCCATACCAGCGGTCACCAGGGCCATCAACAGCCACAGCACGCGCGCGGGGCGCGACAGAAGGGAGTGGGACAAGGCTTTCATGGCACCGATTGTGGGCGGCCCCGCCAGGAACTAAAACCCAAAAAGAAGCGGGTTCACCGGCCTATTGCATGGGTTCCCAAGCGGGTGGAAAACGGCGGTGGCGTACCGTGTGCCCAGGCAGTTGGTCCGGGTCAGGCTGCAAGGTGAAATATGAATAAAAATGGCCGCTAGCGCTTTGTGGATAAGCGCTAATAGCTATAAATATAATAGCTTTTTTGGGTTGGCTGCTTTGGGCCAAGGGACATCGCATAGCCCATTGCTTGTCAAAACTGGCGCGGCCCAGGCGCGGGCCGCCGCGCAAGGGCCGCCCCGCCGCGCTGGCGGCGTCCCCCTCAGGGGGGAAGGCGCGCAGCGACTCAGGGGGGAGTCTAGAACGGCGTGATCGTGTTGAACACCCGGTTCATCCAGCCCAGGGCCTGGGCTTCGTTCTGCGCGCCACGGCCCCGGGATTCCACCCGCACATTGGCCACCTGGGTCGAGTTGACGATGCTGCCCGGCTGCAGCGAGCGCGGGTCGATGGTGCCCGAGAAGCGCAGTACATCCACGTTCTGGTTCACGCCGATCTGCTTCTCGCCCGTCACGACGAGGTGGCCATTGGGCAGCACGTCCACCACGGTGGCGGTGATCGAGCCGGTGAAGGTGTTGGCGCTCTGGGTGCCGCCCTTGCCAGAGAAGGTGTTCTCCGACGCTGCACCGAGCTTGGTGCTGTCGGCCAGCGACCGCTTCACGAAAGGCAGGTTGGTGATGCCGGCCGAGGCCTCGGAGGTGCGGTCCACCGTGGACGAAGACGTCTGGCTGGCCGTCACGTTCTCCACGATCATGATCATCACGGTGTCGCCCACCAGGCGTGCGCGGCGGTCTTCGAAAGAAGGGCGGTAGCTGGCGTTGTGGAACAGGCTGCCTGTCACAGGCGGCGGCGTGCGCTGCACGGCGGCCAGGGGTGGTGGGGTGGTCGGCAGGATGTCCACCGGGGGCGGGGGCGACAGAGTGGCAGCGCAGCCCGTGAGCAGCAGCGCGCCCACGGCGGCGGGCAGGGCAAAAAGGCGTGTGAACGGCAGCATGGCAAAAGCTCCTGGTGTCGGCATCGGGATCACAGCTGGCTGAGCTTGGCCAGCATCTGGTCCGAAGTTTGGATGGCCTTGGAATTCATTTCGTAGGCGCGCTGCGCCTGGATCATGGTGACCAGCTCTTCCACCACGTTGACGTTGGAGGCCTCCAGAAACCCCTGCTTGAGGATGCCCAGCCCGTTGGTGCCGGGCGTGCCCTGCTGGGGCTGGCCCGAGGCGGCCGATTCCTTGAACAGGTTCTGGCCGATGGGCTCCAGACCGGCTGGGTTGATGAAGGCCGACATCGCCAGGTTGCCCAGGGGCTGGGGCTGGGTATTGCCCTGCACCGTGGCAGACACGACCCCGTCGGCGCTGATCGTCACGCTCGTGGCGTTGGCGGGCACGGTGATGCCGTTGGCCACGGGCAGGCCGCTGGAGTTGACCAGGCGGCCCTGCGAATCGACCTGGAACGAACCATCGCGCGTGTAGCCCAGCGTTCCGTCGGGCATGGTCACTTCGAAAAAGCCGTTGCCGTTGATGGCCACGTCCAGGCTGTTTTTCGACTCCTGCAGACTGCCCTGCACGAAGTTGCGGCTGGTGGCCACGGTGCGCACCCCCAAGCCCAGGTGCAGGCCGGTGGGCAGCTGGTTCTGCTCGGTGGTGTTGGCGCCCACCTGGCGCAGGTTCTGGTAGATCAGATCCTCGAACACCGCGTTGTTGCGCTTGTAGCCGGTGGTGGAGACGTTGGCCAGGTTGTGCGAGATGACGTCGAGCTGGGTCTGCTGGGCAGACATGCCGGTCTTGGCGATCCAGAGGGAGTTGATCATGATGGGTTCCTCGGTCGTATCAATGGGTCGTTGCCTGCGGGGCTGGCGCGGCCGAAGCCAGCGGACGCCGCGCAAGGGCCGCCCCGCCGCGCGGGCGTCGCCCCCCTTCCCTCGTATTCGCGAGTAGAGAAGGGGGGAGCGGCGAAGCCGCTCGGGGGGATGTCGTTTTCATCTTCAGCCGTTCATGCTCAGCAGCTGGCTGGCGGTTTTGTCATTGGTCTCGGCAGACTGCAGCAGGCGCATCTGCTGCTCGAACTGGCGCGATGCAGCAATCATTCCGACCATGCTCTCGACCGGGTTCACGTTCGAGCCTTCCACGGCGCCAGCCAGCATGCGGGCGTTGGCATCGTTCGGGATCGGGTCGCCCGAGGTGGTGCGAAACAGCCCGTCGTCGCCGCGCTTGAGCGGGTCTTCCGGAGTGGGGGTGGCGAGCTTGAGGCGGCCGATGGCCTGCGCGGGCTGGCCCGCCGCCTTGGCGGTGACGGTGCCGTCCGAGCCCAGCGTGACCTCGGCGCCCGGCGGCACATCAATGGGCGCACCGCCATCGGACAACACCGGTAGCCCGGTGGGGGTGAGCAGCTGGCCCGCAGCCGACACCTCGAAGCTGCCCGCACGGGTGTAGGCCTCGGTGCCATCCAGCCCCTGCACGGCAAACCAGGCATTGCCCACAGCCATGGCGTCCAGGTTGCGGCCCGTACGTTGCACGGGGCCGGGCGTGTTCACGTGGCCCGAAGTGGCCTCCAGTGCAAAAACACGGGTCTTGGAGCCATCGCCCTGGATGGGCACGGAGCGGAAGGTGGACATCTCCGCGCGAAACCCCTGGGTGGAGGCGTTGGCGAGGTTGTTGGACAACACGGCCTGCCGGTGGGCGGCCGCGTTGGCACCCGTCATCGCGGTGTAAATGATGCGGTCCATGGCAGGTTTCTCCGTGTGCTTCTTTTTTGATAGCTGCTAGCGCTTTCTGGATAAGCGCTAGGTGCTCCTTTTGCTTGAAATCAATGTGTCTGCGATCAGCGCAAGTTCACGAGGGTGGACATCACCTGGTCTTGCGTCTTGATGGTCTGGGCGTTGGCCTGGTAGGCGCGTTGCGCGGTCATCATGTTCACCAGTTCGGCGGTCAGATCCACGTTGGAGTCTTCGAGCGCGCCAGAGCGCAGCGAACCAAAGTTGCCGTCGGTGGCCGTGCCGGCCACGGGCTGGCCGGATTCAAACGTGGAGACCCAGTTGTTGCCGCCGATGGAGGCCAGCCCTTGCGTGTTGCGGAAGCTGGACAGCGCCAGCTGGCCTTCTGCGCGGGTCACGCCGTTCGAGTAGCGGGTCATGATCATCCCGTTGTTCTCGATGTTGATGCCCGTGAGCTCGCCCGTGGTGTAGCCGTCCTGGCTCAGGGTCGAGACCGCGAACTTGCTGCCGCTCTGGGACACCTTGTCCAGGTTCACTGCCACGTCGAAGGCCGGCAGGTTGTTGGGGTTGGGCGGCGTCGGGTTCACGTTCAGCGTGAGGGAGAAGCCGGTGGCGGGTGGCGTGGCCACCGGGCCGGTGATGGCGCCGTTGTTGTCAAACGTGATCTGGCCGATGGGCGTGGCCACCACAGGAGGTGTCGCGGTCGGGTCGTCGAGCTGGTCGTACACATCCCAGGTGTTGTCGGTGGCCGTTTTCTGGAAATACAGGCTCACGGGCTTGGCCACCCCTTGGCTGTCGAACACGTTGATCGAAGTGCCATAGGTGGCGCGTGGCGTGGCCGGGATGGGGGGCGTGGCGGCCGGGTCGCCCGCCGCATCGGTGGCGGTGGCAGGCAGGTTGAACGCGGCGGTGATCGTCGTGGTCTGCTTGGCGGGGATGGGCTCGGAGGTGGGGAACACCATGGGGATCGGGTCGGTGCCCGAACGCAGACCGGTGACCGGGTCCACGGGGTAGCCCATCACGTTGGCGTTGTCGTTGGTGATCATGTTGCCCTCCTTGTCCAGCTTGAAGTTGCCGGAGCGGGTGTAGGCAGGCGTGCCATCGGGCAGCGTGAGCGTGAAAAAGCCATTGCCGTTGATGGCAACGTCGAGGCTGTTGCCCGTGATCGTGAGGTTGCCCTGGGTGAACTGTTGCGAGACTGCGCCCACTTCGACGCCGATCCCGGCATTGGAGCCGCCCGCCGAGCCGATGGCCGAGGCCACCATTTCTGCGAACTCCGCCCGCGAGGCCTTGAACCCGACGGTGCTGGAGTTGGCAATGTTGTGCCCGATGACGTCGAGGTTCTTGCTGGCGGCATTCAAGCCAGAGAGGCCTTGCTGAAAACTCATGGTGTTCTCCTGATGGGGGCTGTCGCGGAATCGGCCGGGTTAGACCAGGGCCTTGATCTGGCTGTAGTTGATGGTTTTGCCGTTGGCCAGGGTCAGCACCAGCTGGCCGTCTTCGGCGCCTGCGGCTGTGACCTTGGACAGGGCCAGCGATGTGCTGTCGATCTTGGTGGAGCCGTTGACGGCACTGACGCGGAACTGCAGCCCTTCGGTGGAGCCGGTGTACTTGCTGGCATCCCACTCGAAGGTGTGGCGCCCTGCGGCCTTGGCGCCCAGGTCCAGGGTTTCGATCACCTGGCCGCCTGCGGTCATCACCTCGACCTTCACCTTGGTCGCAGCCGAACTCAGCTCCAGTCCGCCCTTGCCTACCTTGTCTGCCACGGCCAGGGTCGATCCGTCGGTCATCACGTTGCGGCCGATCAGCGATGTGCCCTGCATCACCTGCAACGAGTTGAACTGCGCCGACATGCTCTGCATCGTCTGGTTGAGCTGCTGAATGCCGGTGACCGTGTTGATCTGCGCGATCTGCGAGGTCATCTGGGCGTTGTCCAGCGGGTTCATCGGGTCCTGGTTGTTCAGCTGCGCAACCAGCAGCTTCAGGAAACGGTCCTGCGCCGCAGCGGGGTCGGTGGAGGCGTTCGCCTTGGTGTTGGTCGCGTCCGTGGTGGAGGACGTGCTGGAGACGGAGTTGAGGATCATGGTGAGTCCTGGGTTTACTGGCCCATCTGCAGGGTCTTGAGGAGCAGCGACTTGGCCGTGTTCATGACCTCGACGTTGTTCTGGTACGAGCGGGATGCAGAGATCATGTTGACCATCTCTTCCACGGCGTTGACGTTGGAGTGCGTCACATAACCCTGCTCGTCGGCCGACGGGTGGCTGGGGTCGTGCACGCGGCGGCCGGGGGTATTGCTCTCGCTGATGCCGGTGACGCGCACTCCGGCCGAGCTTTCGGCCCCCATGGGTTCCGTTTGGAAGACGACCTGGCGGGCTTTGTAGGCCTTGCCGTCGGGTCCGGCCACGGCATCGACGTTGGCCAGGTTGCTGGCCACCACATTGAGCCGCTGCGACTGCGCGCTGACGGCGCTGCCCGACACGTTGAAGATGGAGAACATGGACATGAGGTCACTCGCTTTCTGTGCTCATTGCGGGGGGGGGGGCGCGGCTGCTTTACTGGCCCTGGATGGCGCTGAGCATGGTCTTGGCATTGCCATTGATGAAGCGCAGCGTGGCCTCGTAGCGCACCGAGTTGTCGACAAAGTTGGCCCGCTCCCGGTCCAGGTCGACGGAGTTGTTGTCCAGGCTGGGCTGGGTCTGTACTGCGTAGCCCATGGTGCTCTTGGCCCCCAGCTCGGAGCTCATGCCGGAGGCTGGCAGGGGAATGTGGCCCGGTGCCGTGGTGCCCGCCGTGCCGACGGTGCCTGCCATGAGCTTGCTGGTGACGCCAGAGCCGGTGGCTGAACTGCGGGTGTTGGTGGCTTCGCTCAGTGCCTCACTGAATTTGAAGTCCCGGGCTACGTACCCAGGGGTGTCTGCGTTGGCGATGTTGCTGGCGATGGCACGCTGGCGCTCTGCACGCAGCACAAGCGCGTTGCCGAGAAAGTCCAGCCGGTTGGTCATCTTGTCAAGCATGGTTGCCTCACACCCTGGGTTGCAATAGGAGCCGGTCGGGGGGTTCCGGCGTGGTTCGATTGTGGAAGCCGCCGTTTTTTTCTAAAGCGCGAAGAACGCGGAAATGGGTGCGCAGTTTCGGGTTTTGTATGGGGCGGGTCTGCCTATAGTTCCAGTCGTGAAATAGTCACGACGCGCATTGCGCATTGCAGGCTGCGGCAAGCGGTTTCACCCCGGTGCGGAGCGTCCGTTGCTTCCCCGTGTGTACAAGTCCCCGTGGTCTTCGTCGCCCGCAGGGACAGACCTGTGACGCTGCACCACTGCGATACCCAGGAGGCCCCATGCCATCGATCTCTGTTGTCCCCATGATGTCCCGTCTGCTGCGCGCCCGCGCGCTCGCGGTGTGGCTGGGGGTGGCCGCCCTGGCGGGCGGCTGCGGGAGCGCACTGGCCCAGGCAGCTGCTGACCCGAGTGCCGACCTGGGGCCGTTGACCCAACGCTGGCTGGACGAGGCCATGTCGCGCAACCAGGCCTCCGGCTTGCCGCTACGCATGGAAGTAAGCATTGGCTCACTCGACTCGCGGCTGCGGCTGGCACCGTGTGCGCGGGTCGAACCCTACCTGCCGGCGGGCGCGCGCCTCTGGGGTCGCACCCGCCTGGGGCTGCGGTGTGTCGAGGGGCCCACCGCGTGGAATGTGTTCTTGCCGGTGACGGTCAAGGCGTTTGGGCCGGCCTGGGTGTTGACCGGCCCGGTGGCCCCAGGTACGGTGCTGACCGCCAGCGACGCCACCGAGGCGGAAGTGGACTGGGCCGAAGAATCGGCGGCAGTCATGGCCAACCCGGAGATGTGGGTCGGGCAGATAGCTGCGCGCCAATTGGTGGCGGGCCAAGCCTTGCGCCAGACCATGGTGCGACCCCCTCAGCTATTCCGTGCAGGTGCCCAGGTCAAGGTGATTGCCCAGGGCCCCGGCTATGCCGTCACCTCGGCAGGGCAGGCCATGTCGGCAGGTGCTGTGGGGCAGATTGTTCGCATCCGCATGGATAATGGCCGGATAGTCAGCGGAACTGTAAGTGAAAACGGAACGGTGGTCATCGGTCTTTGATGACGCCTCAGCGATAAATGGCTAAAGTCCGGGCCAAATGGGTCGAAAACATTGCTACTGTGCCCCACATCAAGCGGGGTGGTGGAGAGAGCGATGAAGATTGGTCAAAAACCGGAACTCCCGGGCGCCTTGGCGCAGACGGGGCTTGCCAAGCAAGCCAAAAGTCCTGCCAGCGCTGCTGAAGGAGCCGCCAAAGACGCTGCGGCTGTGTCAACCGCCGGTGTGCCCGTCACCGTCTCCACCGCTGCCCGTGCGCTGGACCAGACCACCCGCGCCACCGGGGATTTTGATGCGAGCAAGGTCAAGGCCGTGCGCTCCGCCATCGAAAGAGGCACCTTCTCGGTCGATGCCGATGCGATTGCCGACAAGATGCTCTCCAACGCTCAGGAAATTCTGGCCCGCTCGCGCGGTTGATCCCTCGACGTTCTGCATTCACCCCGATCAACAGACTTGGCAGGCAGGCGCTATCCACCCCACAATGCGCCATGTCCCTGGAAGAATCCCTCTCGGCTGTTGAACAGCTGATCGAAAAAGTCTCTGCCGCCCTTCTCGCGGCCGACCCCCAATCCCTGGAAAAGAACAGTGTGGCCCTGCGGGATGCAGCGGCCCAATTTGCGCGCCTGCTCGAGCAGACGACGGCCCGCGGCCTGCCCGTGCCGGCACAGCTGCAAAAGCGCGCCCGGGCCATCGATGACATGCTGGCCGTGCACCGCGAAAGCCTGGCGCGTCTGTCCGTCAATGTGGATCGCCAGGTGGCGAACCTGGTGCCGCAGGCGGGTACGCCCTCCACCTACGGCGACGGTCGGGGTGCACAGGCCGGCAAGCCCGGCGTGGCCCGTATCTACAAATCGGCTGGTTGAGTCGGAACTCAAAAAAGATAGCTGCTTGCGCTTTTTAATGGTGAGTTTGAGATGAAAACTATCTCAAACCCTTGAAGAGCAAGCGTAAGCAGCTATTGTTTTGAAGTGAATTGGTGGAGACCGAGGTTCCACCTAGTGCGGTGTTTCATGCTTGAAGACACCAATAAAAAGGATGGATTGTTGGCACTGGCAAGGCGCAAACCGGAGCGATACCGTGTGTATCGCGAGGATTTGCAACGCTGCCAGAGGCGAAAAGACGCCTTTTTATGTGCCAGATAGCGTGAAACACTGCACTAGCGAGCATGGCCCTTGAAACGGCCGCTGCCCCAAGCCAGTGCCACCGTGGATCTGGCTCTGCCAGTCCAGGGGTGGCGGCCCCCTCAGGGGAAGGCGCGCAGCCCCTCAGGGGGAGCCCTAGTGCGCCCGCATCTTGGCCCGCAGGCGCGCGATGGACTGGCTGTGAAGCTGGCACACACGGGATTCGGTAACTCCCAGCACGGCCGCGATCTCCTTGAGATTCATGTCGTGCTCGTAGTACATGCCCATGATGTGCTGCTCGCGCTCAGGCAGGGTCTTGATGGCATTCACCAGCGACATCTTGAGCCGCTGGTCGCGCAGCAATTCCAGAGGGTCGGCGTCGGCGTCTGCCACATGGCGGTCCAGAAAGCCGTCATCGTCCTCGTTGCCGTGGGTCATGTCTTCGAGGTACACGAGCTGTGTGCCCCGCACCTTGCCCAGCAGGCTTTGGTATTCGGCCAGGCTCATGCCCATCTCGCTCGCAATTTCTGATTCGAGCGGGCTGCGGCCCAGCTTTTGCTCCAGCCGGTGCACGGCGTGCTCGATGTCTTTCTGGCTCTTGCGCGAGCTGCGGCTCATCCAGTCGCCCTCGCGCAGTTCGTCGAGCATGGCGCCCCGGATGCGTTGGGTGGCGAAGGTTTCAAATTGCACGCCCTGTGCGACTTCATAGCGCGACAGCGCGTCGGCCAAGCCCATCATGCCGACCTGGATCAAATCGTCCAGCTCCACATTGGGGGGCAGCTTGGCGATCATGTGGTGCGCAATTCTCCGGACCAGCGGGACATGCTGGCGGATCATGGCATCGCGATCGAGCTGGCCTTTGGCGGTGTACATCAGATCAACTTCTCCGGGCAAATCAGATCAATGGCTCCGGACAAAATGCGCAGGCATGCCTGTCAAGTTGCTGGGTGGCAGCGCACTCAGCGACTCGCTGATAGTGCCCGCATTTTCCAGCAGTTGCAAGGCCAGGCGCTGGAGGTCCTGGGGGTTCTGCGTGGCGATGGTGGTCGTGCGGACCGGACCTCCCAGATGGCGCTCTGCGCAGTCTTGCAAGGTCATCAGCGCGTGCTGGGTCTTGCGCCGCTCTGAAGGTGTGGTGCCGCGCAGCAAAGCCGCCACCATGCAGGGCAGTCCTGTATCTACAGCAATCTGTTTGAGGCTCTTGTAGCTGGTGAGCACACCGGCCGAGCCCTCGCCCATCACCACCAGCGGTATGGTGGCTGTGTGCGTGAGCAACTGCCCGAGCGTGGCCGCAGGGGCATGCAGCACGATCAGTCCGTAGGTCCGGAAATAGGGTAGCAGGCAGTGCAAGGGAGGCGTTTCATTGCGGCTGGCCTCCCGGCTGATGCGAAGCAGGCCCTTGGCTGCGGGAATCACGGCCAGCGACGAGGCCATCGCCCCCATGTTGAGGTTGACACCCTCGTTCCACGGTGCCTGTTGCAGCAGGTGCAGCAGCCCGGGGCACCTGTCCGTCTCTTGGGCGGTGCCGTCGAGCACCACGACCGGGTAGCCCAGCCGCTGCAGACTGGCGCAAATTTGCCAGAGTGTCTCCAGCCCGGTGCCCGCGTTGTCCTGGCTGGCCACCGCCACCACGCGCAGTTCTGACTGCGGAGTGACACTGTGCAGGCTTGCCGCCTGGTGAAAGCCGATATCAAGCATCTACCAGCCCCCGTTCGTTCAGCGTGTCGGAAGCATGCGAGAAGAAGAAATTCAGGTCGGTTGCCTTGGGGTCGAAGGCCGACTTGGCAGGGGCTCGCATGGAGGTATTGATGAGCTTTTGCGCATCGGCGCGCTCCCAGTCTTCGGGCACGCGCTGGCCGTTGGTGACGCCGCGCAGCACCATCTGGTGGCGGATCAGTGCGTCGATGGCAGGGCCCAGCTTCACGGCTTCGTCCACCTTGGAAAGAATGGCCTGCTGGGATCCCTCGGTCTTGAATGCGGTAAGCACGTCGTCGAGCGTGTCGCCATGGCAGCCCGCATTGAGCACCAGCAGGCGGTTGACATGCGGCAGGTCCAGCACATCCAGCATGTCGCGCTTGCGCGGGTCGCGCGGGGCCACGCCGGTGGTGTCGATCAGCACCATCTTCTTGCCGCTGAGCAGGCCCAGCAGGTCTTGCAGCGCAGCACGGTCGTGCGCCAGGTGGGCCACGATGCCCAGCATGCGACCGTAGCTGCGCAGTTGCTCGTGGGCGCCCACGCGGTAGGTGTCCAGCGTGATCAGCCCCACGCTGCCCGGGCCATGGATGCGCGCGCACAGGGCGGCCAGCTTGGCTGTGGTCGTGGTCTTGCCCACGCCGGTGGAGCCCACCATGGCGAAGATGCCGCCTTGCTCGTAGAGCGGTGGTTCGGCCTGGTCGGTCTTGAGGTTGCGCTCCAGCACTTCCATCAGCCAGCGCACGGACTCGGCGGCCGACAGGTCTTCCGGCATGCGCTCCAGCACGGCGCGTGCCAGAGAGGGCGAGTAGCCTGCGCGGATCATCTTGAGCATGAGGTTGGACTGGATCGGGTTCTGGCGCGCCTGCCCCAGCCAGGCCAGGGTGTTGAAGCGGTCTTCGATCAACTCCTTCATGGCATGGAGTTCGTTCATCACGCTTTGCTGGTTGCTCGCTTGGGCCAGGTGGTTGCTGGCGGACTCCTGCCGGCGGCGGGGCGGCTCTGGCGGGATGTCCATCGGAATGGTGCGCAGCGGGTTGTGGCGCGCTACGGCAGGTGCGGGCAGGCGTTCGCGCTCGGGTTCCTGGTCGCGGCTGCGCTCTGACAGGGTTTGCGGTTCTGCAGGGCCGTTGAGTGCCTCATGGCGGCGGCGCAGCATGCGCTCGCGCACATAGTCCTGGAACGACAGCGTGCTCATCGCCAGCTTCTCGGTGTCTTCCTCGACCGGGTTGCGCAGAGTGCTGGCGGCGGCCTGGCTGGCGCGCTGGGGTGCGCTGCGCGCCGGTGTGGGGGACAGCAAGGGCGCACTGTTGGAGGCGCCCGCACTGCCGTCCAGGGCCGACAGCGTGTCCTCGGCCGTGGCCACAACTTCGACCCCGTTAGCCGTCGGGCGGTTGGACAGGATGAGGGTGCCCTCGCCAAAGGCCATGCGCGCCTTGGCCAGTGCCTCGCGAGAGGTGGGGGCGGTAAAGCGTTTGATGTTCATGCTGATGCACCTCTAAGGATCGGCCCAATGCGGATGGTGTGGGTCTCTGGGATTTCACTGTGCGCAAGCACCTGCAGGCGGGGCGCGACGCGGCGCACCAGGCGGGAGATGGCATTGCGGATCTGGTCGGGAACCAGCAGGCAGGCGGGCAGGCCCATCTCTTCCTGCTTCAGGGCCACCTCGGCAGCCTTTTGCGTCAGGATGTCGGCCACGCCGGGGTCCAGCGCAGGCCCTGCGGCGTTGCCCAGGGCTTGCACCAGCAGGCGCTCCAGGCCGGGCTCGATGGCAATCACGTTGAGTTCGCGGGTGGGGCCGTAGATCTGCTGCACGATGGCGGGCGACAAGGCAATGCGCACGCGGCGGGCCAGCTCGACCGGGTCCGAGATGCCACCGGCATGCTCGGCCAGCGTCTCGATGATGGTGCGGATATCGCGGATGTGCACAGACTCTTCCAGCAGCAGCTGAAGGACCTTCTGGAACGTTGCGATGGAGACCATTTTCGGGACCACTTCTTCGATGAGCTTGGGGGCCAGCTTGGCCACGTGTTCCACCAGTTGCTGGGTCTCTGTGCGACTCAGAAGTTTGGCGGCTTGCACTTGCATCAAGTGTGACAAATGGGTGGCCATCACGGTTTCGGAATCAACGACCGTAAAACCCGCCATTTGTGCGGCTTCCTTCTGCCGGTCGTCGATCCAGTGTGCTGGCAGGCCAAAGGCGGGGTCGGTGGTGGGCGTGCCGATCAGGGGTGTGGTGATGCCGCCGGGGTTGATGGCCAGAAACATGCCGGGGAAAGCCTCGCCTTCGCCCACCACCACGCCACGCAGCGTGATGCGGTAGCCGCTGGGCTTGAGTTCGAGGTTGTCGCGCACATGCACGGCAGGGGGCAGAAAGCCCACCTCCTGCGCAAACTTGCGGCGCACGCCCTTGATGCGGGTGAGCAGGTCGCCCTGGCGGCTCTTGTCCACCAGGCTGATGAGGCGGTAGCCCAGTTCCAGACCCAGCAGGTCCACGGGCTGCAGGTCGTCCCAGGTGGCTTCGCCATCGCCCACCGGCGCGGGCGGTGCCTCGACTTCGGGCGGCACTTTCTGGCGCTCGTGCAGCACCCAGGCGGCGTAGCACAGCAGGCCCCCCATGATCAGGAACACCAGGTGGGGCATGCCAGGGATCACGCCCAGCAGCAGCAGGATGCCGCCGGTCACACCCAGCACGCGGGGCGACATGAACAGCTGCTGCACGATTTGGCGGCCCATGTCGTGGTCCTTGCCCACGCGCGAGATCACCATGGCGGCGGCCACCGAAATCAAGAGGCCGGGAATCTGTGCCACCAGCGCATCACCAATGGCCAGCAGGATGTAGGTGTCGGCCGCTTGCTTGGCCGAAAGGTCGTGCTGCAAAACCCCGATGGCAAAGCCGCCGATGATGTTGATGAACAGAATCAGAATGCCCGCGATCGCGTCGCCGCGCACGAACTTGGAGGCGCCGTCCATGGACCCGAAGAAGTTGGCTTCTTCGGCCACCTCGGCGCGGCGGCGCTTGGCTTCCTTTTCGTCGATCAGGCCGGCGTTCAGGTCGGCATCCACAGCCATCTGCTTGCCTGGCATGGCATCCAGCGTAAAGCGGGCCGACACCTCGGCAATGCGCTCGGCGCCCTTGGTGATCACCACAAAGTTGATCACCACCAGGATGGCGAACACGATCAGACCCACGGCAAAGTTGCCGCCGATCAGGAAGTGACCAAAGGCCTCGATCACTGCACCTGCAGCGCCTGGGCCGGTGTGGCCCTCCAGCAGCACCACGCGGGTGGAGGCCACGTTCAGCGACAAGCGCATGAGGGTGGTCAGCAGCAGCACCGACGGGAACGCCGCGAAATCCAGCGGGCGCAGCATGTAGGCCGCGACCATCATCACCATCAGCGCCACGGCGATGTTGAGGGTGAAGAATGCGTCCAGCATCCAGGGCGGGATGGGCAGCACCATGAGCGCCAGGATGGCGACCACCAGCAGCGGGGCCGACAGGCCCTGCAGGACGCTGGCATTGCTGCCCGCCCATTGTTGCAAAGACTTTACGGAGGTGTTCATGCGGCAGCTCCTGGCACGGGAGTGCGGTTCAGCGGATCGAGTTCAGGCGGCACATAGGGCTCTACCAGGCTGTCGGGCATGCGGCCTTCGCCACGCAGCGCGGCCTTGAGGCGGTAGACATAGGCCAGCACCTGGGCCACGGCGGTATAGAGCGTGGCGGGAATGGCCTGGTCCAGTTCGGCGTGCGCGTAGAGCGCGCGGGCCAGCATGGGCGACTGCAGCACGGGCACGTTGTGCGCCTTGGCCACATCGCGGATCTTCATGGCCACCAGATCGGTCCCGCGCGAGATCACCTGGGGCGCGTTCATGGTCTTTTCGTCGTACTTGAGCGCCACCGCGTAGTGGGTGGGGTTCATCACCACAAAGTCGGCCTTGGGCACGGCGCTCACGCTGGCGCGGTCGGCAATCTCGCGCTGCTTTTGGCGGATGCGGCCTTTGGTGTGGGGATCGCCGTCGGATTCCTTGTGCTCCTGCTTGACTTCCTCGTGTGACATCTTCAGGCGCGACTTGAAGAAGTAGGCTTGCAGCGGTACGTCCACCAGCGCTGAAAGAAAGACAACCAGCAGCAACAGGCTCATGCCTGAAGTCAGCCAGTCGGCCAACTGGCGGATGGCCATGGGGGAGGGTTGCAGCACCAGCATGGCCACGGTGTCGAAGCTGTTGCCCATGAACTTCCAGGCCACATAGCTCAGGATCGCGGTCATCAGCACCATCTTGGCCACATTGGCCATCTGCTGCTTGGAAAAAAGGTTGGTCAGGCCTGAGATCGGGTCGAGCCGGTTGAACTGCGGTGTGATGGGCTTGAGGCTCATGATCCATCCGCCGGCACCGATCGCGCTGATCAGGGCGGCAGCGCTGGTGAGCACGGCAAACACGCCACTGGCCACCAAGCCAACCCCCACCATGTCCTGCAGGCGCTTGAGCATGGTGCCCGGCGCCATGACGGTGGCGGCGTCAAACGCCAGCTGCTGGCTCATGGCCCGCTGCATATGGTCCATCAGCTGTGGCATCAGCACCAGCAGGCAGGCGGCTCCGGCACCCAGGATCGCCAGGTGGGAGAGATCGCGCGAGCGTGCTCCCTGGCCGTCTTCGCGCGTTTTCTGCAGCTTGCGCTCTGACGCGGGTAGGCTTTTTTCTTGGCTGGATTCCATGGTGGCATGACGGCTGGTGTCATGCCATTGTCGTGAGCGACCCGGAAATCTAAAGCTGGATAAGGGGGCTGCCGCCCCCTCTTTTCCATGCGGCCCGCCTTGGCCCTATCCGCGCGAACACGCCCTGTGAGGGGCATGCTGCATCAGCATGAAAGGTTCGCCGGATGGGCGCCCATCGGTACGCAACCACCACACCCGCCCCCTGGGGTGCGCCGCCAGCCTGCGTCAGGTGCGATGTTGATTGCTATAAAAATAATAGCTGCCAGTGCTTGTTGAATAAGCGCTGGCAGCTATTTTGACTGCGAAAGGGGGCAGGGTCAGAACCCGAGGCTGGCCAGCAGGTCGTCCACCTGGGACTGGTCGGTGACCACGTCGGGCGTGTTCTCCGGATCCACCACGGGGCCTTGCAGGTGCACGGGCTTGGCCTCGACGACGGGCACCTGGGCACTGGGGGGGGCGGTCTGGATGAGCAACTGCACCAGCTGCTCCTCGATGGTGGCGGCCAGGTTCACCACGCGCGCAATCACCTGGCCGGTGAGGTCGTGGAAATCCTGCGCCATCATGATCTCGGTGAGGTGCGTGTCCGCTTCCTTGGTCACGCGCTCCACGTCGGTCAGGAAGTTGAAGATCTCGCCCCTGGCTACGGCTGCCACCGGATCGGCCACCAGCGAATTGACGACCCGTCGCGTTTCTGCGGCGATGTAGTCATGCTGGGCTTTGGCCTGTTCGACGCGGTTGAGCACCTTCTCTGCCGCTTCACCGGTCAGGCGGGCGATGTAGGAGAGGCGGCTTTGCGCGTCGGGCAACTCACCCATGGAGCCACGCAATTTTTCGGCGTAGCCCAACTCGTTCAGCGAATCGTGGAGCTGGCGGGTCAGTATGCCGATCTTCTGGTGTACATCGGCTGGCGGTTGGCTGGTGTCCGGAG
Organism: Acidovorax facilis; assembly: GCA_964031875.1. GTDB lineage: Bacteria > Pseudomonadota > Gammaproteobacteria > Burkholderiales > Burkholderiaceae_C > Acidovorax > Acidovorax facilis_A. Next base: position 12,182 of record CAXIRU010000096.1, on the reverse strand, counting down.
TGTCGTCCATGGTGTCATAGCCCCATCTTTTTCAGGATCAAGGTCACTTTTTCTTCCAGCGTGGCCTTGGTGAAGGGTTTGACGATGTAGCCAGCAGCGCCGCCTTGCGCGGCTGCAACGATGTCTTCCTTGCGGGCCTCCGCCGTCACCATGAGGACGGGCAAGTGCTTGAGCTTGTCGTCCTTCTTGATTTCAGCCAGAAGCTGAAACCCGTTCATGTTGGGCATGTTGATGTCGGTCACCACGAAATCGAACTTGCTGTTGCGCAGCTTGTTCAATGCAGCCACGCCATCCTCGGCCTCATCTGCATCGGAGAAACCGCTTTCCTTGAGCAGATTGCGCACGATGCGCCGCATGGTGGAGAAGTCGTCAACGATCAAAAAACGAAGTTCTGTGGTCACTTGGGACCCTTTCGGTCGAGAATTACTGAGGGCATTGTCATGGGTGGCAGGTTCGGTGACAAGTCGTAACTGTTACCTGCTTGGGGGGGGATTTTCCCGCTTTTCATTCAGCAGTTCTGTAGAAGTGATTTCGGGAATCCCTTTGCCCATGAGTCGTTCTTCGGCTTCGCGGGTGAGCACCGTGATGGTGATGCGCCGGTTGGAGGGGGAGCGCGGCGCGCTCGGCTCCAGCAAATCGCTGGCCGCCAAGCCCACCACGCGTCCCAGTTTAGCGTCTGGCATGCCGGCCGCGACCAGCTCACGGCGCGAGGCATTGGCGCGATCGGCCGACAGCTCCCAGTTGCTGTAGCCACGCTCGCTGTTGCCGTAGGGGACGGCATCGGTGTGCCCGGCCAGGCTGATGCGGTTTTCCACCCCACCGAGCGCGGCGCCGATTTCGCGCAGGATGTCGCGCATGTAGGGTTTCACCAACGCACTGCCGCTGTCGAACATGGGGCGGTTCTGGTCGTCGACGATCTGTATTTGCAGGCCGTCGGGCGTGATGTCGATGCGGATCTGCGACTTGTATTCCGCCAGGCGCGGGTTTTCAGTGATGAGTGCATCGATCTTGGCTTCCAGCGCCTTGATGCGTTCCAGGTCCTGCTTGGCGCGCTCGGCACGGGCGGCGTCAATGCTCATGCGGCGCTGCTTGGCCTCCTCCGCATCTGAGCGCCGTACCTGCCCATGCACTTTCGACAGGTCGTTACCTCCGCCGGGGATGAGGCTGGAACTGTTGCCCGCGCCGTCGCCACCGCTCATCGCCACCTTGAGCGGCGACGAGAAATACGCGGCAATCCCCTGCAGCTCGCCCTTGGCCGTGGAGCCCAGCAGCCACATGAGCAGGAAAAACGCCATCATCGCCGTCACGAAGTCGGCATAGGCGATCTTCCAGGCGCCGCCATGGGCTGCGTGGCCGCCTTTCTTGATGCGCTTGATTATGATGGGCTGGAGTTTCTTTTCTGCCATGGCGCTCGGAGATCAGGTGGGGTGCTTGTGGCTCCTGGTCACTGCGGAAACAACTATTTCTTGCCCTTCACATGCCCTTCCAGCTCGGAGAAGCTGGGGCGGACATCGGAGAAGAGGACTTTGCGGCCAAACTCAATGGCGGTGGCCGGGTTGTAGCCCTGCATGCTGGCCAGCAGGGTGGATTTGATGCACAGCAATTCCTTGGACGCGTCTTCGGTCTTTTGCTCGACGAGGCCGCCCAGGGGCTCCACCACACCGTAGGCCAGCAAGATGCCCAGGAACGTACCCACCAGCGCCGAGCCGATCATGCCGCCCAGCACCGCAGGCGGCTGGCCCACCGAGCCCATGGTGTTCACCACGCCCAGCACGGCAGCCACGATGCCGAAGGCGGGCAGGGCGCCCGCCAGGCGGGCCAGGGCCGCCACGGGGGCGTGGGCCTCCTGGTGGTGGGTGTCGATTTCGCTGTCCATCAGCGCCTCGATCTCGTGGGAGTTGAGGTTGCCCGACACCATCATGCGCAGGTAGTCGGTGGTGAACTCGATCACGTGGTGGTCGCTGCCCACCGTGGGGTATTTCTTGAAGATTTCCGATTCGTGGGGCGCCTCGACATCCTTTTCGATTGCCATCAGCCCTTCCTTGCGCGCCTTTTGCAAGATGTCATAGAGCATGGCCATCAGCTCCATGTAGCGGGCTTTGGTGTATTTGGAGCCCTTGAGCGCCATGGGCAGCGCGGCCACGGTGGCCTTGATCACCTTGGGTTGGTTGTTCACCACAAAGGCGCCCAGGGCACCCCCCAGGATGGTGATGGTCTCAAAGGGCAGGGCCTTCAGGATCACCTGGATGTTCCCGCCGTGCACGATGTACACGCCGAAGATGCAGCCTAGGCAGACAACATAACCAATGATGACAAACATGCTTTAGACGTGTTGGGCAGCAGCCGGGGCTAATGCGGTGGGCGGGCAGTGCCGCTGGCAGCGCGGCTTACCGAAGGTTACTGCAAATGTATCGGATTGAAGGGTATGGAATGCACTCAAGAGCGTCATCAACACGGTGCTTCTCTCGGATATGGCGCGTTTGCCACACCTGGCCTTGAGGTGTTGGCGGTAGCTTGGAAGTGGAGGCGCCACGAAAAATGCCGCTACCGCCGGATAGTTCTGCGGAGTTTGCTATACAAATAGTAGCTTCGCGGGCGTGGAAGGCGGTGGCACACACCCGCGCGCTGCGCCAATCGCCGCATTTGGCCCGTATTTGTGCAGTGACAGGGCCTTTTGGCGGTGCAGGGGCTGCACTATGCTGCGGGCATGAAAGCCGTACTGCTCGCGGGGGGCCTGGGCACCCGCATCTCGGAAGAGTCGCACCTGCGTCCCAAGCCCATGATCGAGATCGGTGGGCGGCCCATCCTTTGGCACATCATGAAGATGTATGCCGCCCATGGCGTCAACGACTTCATCATCTGCCTGGGCTACCGGGGCTATGTGATCAAGGAGTACTTCGCCAACTACTTCCTGCACATGTCGGATGTGACCTTTGACATGGCCAACAACCGCATGGAAGTGCACCACCGCCACGCCGAGCCCTGGCGCGTGACCCTGGTGGACACCGGCGAAAGCACCATGACCGGCGGGCGCCTGCGCCGGGTGCAGGAATACCTGCCTGCGGGCGAGCCCTTTTGCTTTACCTATGGCGACGGCGTGGCCGACCTGGACATGACGGCCCAGTTCGCCTTCCACCGCGCCCACGGCCGCCAGGCCACAGTCACCGCCGTGCAGCCGCCGGGCCGCTATGGCGCCCTGGTGCGTGACGGCGACACGGTGGCCGGGTTCGAGGAAAAACCGCGGGGCGATGGCGGCTGGATCAACGGCGGCTTTTTTGTGCTGCAGCCCGAGGTGATCGATCTGATCGACGGCGATGCCACCAGCTGGGAGCTGGAGCCCATGGCCCGCCTGGCCACGAGCGACCAGTTGCGCGCCTTTGAACACACGGGCTTTTGGCAGCCGATGGACACGCTGCGCGAGAAAAACCTGCTCGAAGACCTGTGGCAATCGGGCCGCGCGCCCTGGAAATGCTGGTGAACCACGATGCGTCCTGATCCCGACTTCTGGCGCGGCAAGCGCGTGTTGCTCACCGGCCACACTGGCTTCAAGGGTGCGTGGCTCGCCCTGTGGCTGCAGCGCCTGGGCGCCCAGGTGACCGGCGTGGCGCTGCCGCCCGCCACCGAGCCCAACTTGTTCACCCTGGCGCAGCTAGGGCAGGCCGCACCGGGCATGGAGAGCCACTTTTGCGACATCCGCAGTGCCCAGGCCCTGGCCCTGCGCGTGCGCGCCGCCCGGCCCGAGGTGGTGCTGCACCTAGCCGCGCAAGCGCTGGTGCGGCCTGGCTATGCAGCGCCGCTGGACACATTTGCCACCAACGTCATGGGCACGGCGCACTTGCTCGATGCCCTGCGCGGGCTGGCTGGCGTGCGCGTTGCCGTGGTGGTCGCCACCGACAAGGTCTACCGCAACCGCGAATGGGCCTACCCCTACCGTGAGGACGACCCCTTGGGCGGGCACGACCCCTACAGTGCCAGCAAGGCGGCTGCAGAACTCGTCACTGCCAGCTACCGCGATGCCTTCCTGGCCGCGCAGGGTGTGGCCGTGGCCACCGCCCGCGCGGGCAATGTGATTGGCGGCGGCGACTGGGCGCAAGACCGGCTGCTGCCCGACGCCGTGCGCGCCTGGGAAAAGGGCGAAACCCTGAACATCCGCCGCCCCCAGGCCACGCGCCCCTGGCAGCATGTGCTGGAGCCGCTGGCCGCCTACCTGCGCCTGGCCCAGCGCCTGTGGGAATCGCCCACGCTGGCCGGGGCCTACAACTTTGGCCCGCTTCCGCACGAGGCAGCCACGGTTAAAAATGTGGTCGAATTGGCCTCTGGCGCTTATCCATCAAGCGCTACTAGCTATGAAAATAATAGCGAAGGCCCGCACGAAGCCGGCTGGCTCGCGCTGGAAACCGCCCACGCCCGCCAAGTGCTGGGCGTGGCCCCGCACTGGTCCCTGAGCACGGCCGTGGCCCGCACCATGAACTGGTACCGCCAGCAACACGGCGGCGCCGATGCCCGCGCGCTGTGCTTGGCCGACATCGACGCCTGGGAGGCCCGCCCATGAGCCGCCTGGCTCTGGCGCCGCTCCCGCTGGCGGGGCTCTTTCGCGTGCAACGCCAGCCACTGGTGGATGAGCGCGGCTTTTTTGCGCGCCTGTTCTGCGCCAATGAACTGGCGGGCGCGGGCTGGACGGCGCCCATCGCCCAGATCAACCACAGCTACACCGCGCTCCAAGGCACCGTGCGCGGCATGCACTACCAAAAGCCGCCACACGCCGAGATGAAGCTCGTGAGCTGCCTGCGTGGCGAGGTCTGGGACGTGGCCGTGGACCTGCGCCACGGCTCGCCCACCTTTTTGCACTGGCATGCCGAGCACCTCTCGGCCGACAACGGCCACGCGCTGCTCATCCCCCCTGGTTTTGCCCACGGCTTCCAGGCGCTGACCGACCATGCCGAGCTGCTGTATTGCCACTCAGCCGCCCATGCACCTGGGGCCGAAGCGGGTTTGCACCCGGCAGACCCGCGCCTGGCCATCGCGTGGCCGCTGCCGGTGGACCCCCTGTCGCCCCGCGACGCGGGCCAGCCCGGGATGACCGAAGAATTCGAAGGAGTGCGCCTGTGAAGTGCCGACACTGCGGCAGCCCGCTGCAACTGCCGTTCCTGGACCTGGGCAGCGCGCCCCCGTCCAACGCCTACCTGGCCGAGGCCGCCCTGCGCGCGCCCGAAACCTGGTTCCCGCTGCGCGTCCTGGTCTGCGAAACCTGCTGGCTGGTGCAGACCGAAGACCACGCCGGGCGCGAGGCGCTGTTCACCGACGACTACGCCTACTTCAGCTCGTTCTCCTCCTCGTGGCTGGCCCACGCCCAGGCCTATGTCGAGGCGATGCGCGAGCGCCTGGGCCTGACCCCCGCCAGCCGCGTGGTCGAGGTCGCGTCCAACGATGGCTACCTGCTGCAATACGTGCAGGCGGCTGGTATCCCCTGCTATGGCGTGGAGCCCACCGCCAGCACGGCGGCGGCCGCCCGCGCCAAGGGCATTGAGGTGGTGGAGCGCTTCTTTGGCGTCGCCCTGGCCAACGAGCTGGCCCAGGCGGGCCGCCAGGCCGACCTGATCGCCGCCAACAATGTGCTGGCCCATGTGCCCGACATCAACGACTTTGTGAGCGGCTTCACGCGGCTGCTCAAGCCCCACGGCGTGGCCACCTTCGAGTTTCCGCACCTGCTGCGCATGGTGGAGGGGTGTCAGTTCGACACGGCGTACCACGAGCACTATTCCTATCTGTCGCTCACAGCGGTCCAACGCATCTTTGCGGCCAATGGCCTGGTGGTGATCGATGTGCAAGAGCTGCCCACCCACGGCGGCAGCCTGCGCGTGTTTGCTGCCCGAGCCGACGCTCCCGGCCACCCTCAGGCCACGACCGAAGGCGCCGCCCGTGTGCAGCAACTCCTGTCCACCGAGGCGGCGGCGGGCATGCTGGGGGCTGGTTTTTACAGCGATTTTCAAGCCCAGGCCATACGGGTAAAGCGCGAGCTGCTCACATTTTTGTTGCAATGCCAGGCCGACGGCACCACCGTGGGCGCCTACGGCGCGGCCGCCAAGGGCAACACCCTGCTCAACTTTGCGGGCGTGCGGCCCGACCTGCTGCCCTATGTGGTGGACAAGAACCCGGCCAAACAAGGCCAGTACCTGCCCGGCAGCCGCATCCCGGTGGTGAGCGAGGCGCACCTGCGTGCCCACCAGCCCCAGCGCATCCTGATCCTGCCGTGGAACCTGCGGCAAGAAGTCAGCGCCCAGCTCAGCGACATCCGTGATTGGGGAGGGCGGTTCGTCACCGCCGTTCCCCGTCTTGACGTCTGGTAGCCGCACACCCGTCGCTACCCCCATTTCCATCAGACACCCACGAAGGAGACCACCATGATCCCAATGTTCAAACCCTTGATCGAGCAAGAAGAAATCGATGCCAGCCGCGAATCGCTGGAGCTGGGCTGGCTCGGCATGGGCAGCTACGTGTCCGGCTTTGAAAAGAAGGTCAAGGAGATCCTGCAGGCGCCCGACAGGCATGTGGCGGCGGTCAGCACCGGCACTGCGGGCCTGCACATCGCGCTGCTGCTCGCGGGCGTGGGGCCGGGCGACGAGGTGATCGTGTCGGCCTTCAACTGCTCGGCCGACTACCAGGCCATCACCTGGGTGGGGGCCGACATCGTGTTCTGCGACTGCGCTGACGACACGCTGGAGCTGGATCTTGCCAAGGCCGAGTCCCTGGTGGGGCCGCGCACCAAGGCCATCATCGTGATGGACTACGACTGCATCATCAGCGACCACGACGCCATTGCCGCCTTTGCCGAGCGCCACAAGCTGCGCGTGATTCACGACGCCGCGCACTCGTTTGGCTCCAGCTACAAGGGGCGGATGGTGGGCAGCTTCTCGGACATCTGCGTGTTCAGCCACGACCCGGTCAAGACCGTGACCTGCCTGGATGGCGGCACTGTCGTTGTGCGCACTGAAGAGGAGTTGCGCCGTGTGCACGAGCTGCGTCTGCTGGGCATGCAGCAGCCTGCCGAGGTGATGTACCAGAACAAGCGCGCCTGGACTTTCGACGTCGAACGCGTGGGCTTTCGCTACCACATGCTCAACATGCATGCCGCGATCGGGCTGGCGCAGCTGGGCAAACTGGATGTGATCAAGTCGAGCCGCCAGGCGGCATCGCGCCGGTACAACGAGAAGCTGCAGGGCATTGCCCAGGTTCGCACGCCCCCCACGGACTTTGCGGACGTCAACCCGTTCCTGTACTACATCCGGGTGCCCGCAGAGCACCGTGATGCGCTGCGCGACTTTCTGAAGGCCAACGGCGTGGACACGGGCATCCACTGGCAGCCAGGGCACTGGTTCTCGCTGTGGAAGGACTGCCGGGCCGGAGACCTGTCCGTGACCGATGCAGTGGGCAAGGGCATTCTTTCGCTGCCGTTGCACTCGCGCATGCCGCTGGAAAACGTGGACACCGTGGCTGAGCAGGTGCGCCGCTACTTTGCCCAGGTGTGAAGAGGTTGCCATGACTTCGCCAACGCCTGGACAGCAGCTTCTGGCTGCCATCAAGCAGACGGCCCGTGCGGGCGAGACCGGGTTGGTGCTGCCCGTGGGGCAGCCGCTCGCAGCGGTGGTCCGTCCGATCGCCACCGTTCCCGGCCATATCGATGCCGTCGATGCGCAGCTGCTGACCGACTGGCGCAACCGCCACGTCAAATCCTTCCTGACCGAATTCGTCTCGACCCCTGAGCGCACTGCAGCCTGGCTGGCAGGCGCGGTGCACCAGAACCCGGGCAAGATGCTGTTCATGGTGGAAACGCTGGACGGCGAGCGCGTGGGGCATGTGGGGCTCGGCTTTATCGACTGGCAGCGCGGCTATGGCGAGGCGGATGCCATCGTCAGCGGCGGGGCTTCCCCTCCGGGTCTGATGAAGGCGTCGTTGCTGGTGCTGATGCGCTGGGCGCGCGACGCGCTCGGGCTGCAGACGCTGGCCGTGCGGGTACGGTCGGACAACCCGGCGGTGGAGTTTTACCGCAAGGTGGGTTTTCAGGAGTTTCAGCGGGTGCCGATTGTGGCCAACACCGTCCCTGGCGGGGTGGACTGGACGGAGGATCCGCAGGCCGTCGATGCACCGGCCAGCCTGGTGTACATGCAATTGCATCTGCCCCGGGCCTGAGCTGGCCGAGGGCGCAGGGAAGGGGAGGAGGCTCTGCATGGAAATCTTGCGAATGGACCGCGCTCGGTTGCTGCGCTACGTGGTGCAGCAGCTGCGCCATACGCTGCCCGACGACTTCGATCCCCAAGCGGACATTGACGCACACCTGGACGAAGCGCTGGCTCGCCTGCGCGGCTGCATCAATGCCGTGCGGCCTTGGCGGCAGGACTGCTTTGACCCGCTGCATTCCACGCAGTACTGCAGCTTTCTCTACTTTCTGGCCAACACCATCTGGCGCCGCACGGCCAGCACCGACACCCCCACGCGCCTGTTTTTGCTGAACAAGGCCTTGAATGGCATCGATCTCTTCTACGAAATCGAGATGCCACCGGTGTTCTTCATCGGACATTCCGTCGGCATCGTCTTCGCCAAGGCCACCTATGGCAACTTTCTGGTGATCTACCAGAACTCCACCGTCGGCAAGAACCACGGCGTGGCCCCGGTGCTGGGAGAGGGAGTCATCCTGTACCCGGGCACCGCCATCATCGGGCGGTGCCAGGTGGGCGATGGCACGGTGCTGGCGCAGGGGGCCAGCTTGGTCAATACGGACTCACCGGGGCATTGCACCGTGTACCGTGGCGACGCTGGCCGGGCGGTGTTCAAGCCCACCCGGCACAACGCCCTGCACGACATCTTCCGTCTCTGACTCTCTGACTTCCTGACTTTCTGATCTTTACTTCAGGCGCCTTCAAGGCCCATTCCCATGGCCTGCGTTGCATATTGAAGGTAAGTGACCGCGAACTCGGTGTGCCCATGCGCGTGCTCCACTTCGGCAAGGCATGCAAGGGCGACGGGATCGTGTGGCACGGCGTTGAGCACTTTCTCTGCCAGCTCGGTCACTGCCACCCAGTGGCGGTCTGTGATCCGGGGGGCTGATTCGCCCGTCGGTCGGGGCGGGGCGGCCGACCGTGCTTTTTCTACCAGGTTCTGCAGGCTTTGGTGTGCCGCTTGCAGGCTGATCCGCTGGCCGGGTTTCAATCCGACGCCCGGGACCGGGGGCTGTTCCCACTCTTGCGGGAACTGGGATATCCATTCCTGGAGGGCCTGCTCCTGCGCTTGCAGATCAGAGGGATGCTCCGCCTGCGCCAGCCACTTCAACCACATGACCCGCAGGCCTTCGCCGAAGTGCCGACAGTAAAGGTCTTCACGCATGAGCGCCGAGTTTTCCACCTCGCTGCGCAGGCTCAGCCGGAGCGCATTGAGCGCCTGGGCATCCGCTGCCAGGCCCGACGCGATGCGCACGTAGTCGTCAGGCCCTTCTGCCAGCCACTCTGTGCGCCCCAGGTAGTTGAGCATGCCCACGCCCATGCGGCTTTTGAAACTATCGCCCATCATCGAGACGATGGGCACCGCCATCCACAGCACATCGAAGGTGGTGGTGCCGCCGGTCAGTGGGAATGGGTCCAGCGCGATATCGATGCGGTGGTAGGTCAGGTACTGGTTGTCCTGGTTGAGCGGCACCAGATCCAGCCGCGAAGGCGGGAGTCCCAGGCCCTCGCAACGATCGCGGTAGGCCTGTGCAAACTCGGGTTTGTCGAAGTTTTTTCCCTCGATCAGCAGCCGCGAATGGGGCACGGCGGCCAGAACCCGCCCCCACAGCGCCAGCACCTCATCGGTCAGTTTGCCCAGGTTGTTGCAGGAGCCGAAGGTAATGAACCCGTTGTCCATCACTGGCGAGGGGCGCACCTGGTAGCGTGGCTGGTAACGCCACAGGGGGTTGCGGCTCATGGGCCGGTAACAGGCAAACAGCGTGGGCAGTCGGTACAGCTGCTCTGTGTATTGGTCGTCGGCGTCCGGGGGGTCGGTGATTTCGTCCGTGAACTTGTAGTCCACGGCTTGCAGGCCAGTCGTTGCCGGGAAGCCCAGCCAGGACACCTGCAGCGGCGCAGCCTTGTGCGCGAGGATGAGCAGGCCGTTGTTGCCCGTGTGGCCCGCCAAGTCCACCAGAATGTCGATGTTCTGGGCGCGGATGGCCTCCGCCTGTTCCTGGGGGCTGAAGCCGGCCAGGCGCACGAAGTGGTCAACATGGCACTCCACCCGCTCGGTAACATGGTCGCCCTTGGGGAACAGGTAGAACGCATACACCTCGAACTGCCGCCGGTCCAGCTGCGCCAGCAGCCCCTCGACCGAGTACATGACGGCGTGCATGCGGAAGTCGGGCGACAGAAACCCGATCTTCAAGCGGCGCCAGGGGGCGCCGCGGTGGCCCTCAAAGCTGGGCCAATCGGGGCGCAGCGGGGGCTCAAACACCTTGCCAAACTGACGGGCGGCCTCCGACAGTTGCGTAGCGCTTACCTGCGGGTCCGCCAGCATGAACAGCAGCCTGTTGGTGTAGTTGCCAGGGTCGTTCGGGTTGAGCGCGATAGCCCGCTCGCAATCCTGCACCGCCTCGCGCACCTGGCCCAGCTCTCGGCGGTGAATGGCACTTTGCATCAACGCACCGACCGTCAGTGGCACGGAGTCAGACAGTGCGAGTGCCTTTTGGCTGGCATCAAATCCCTTGCTGTGCAAGTTGATCAGATAGCAACACTCGGCCAGCTTGATCCAGGTGACGGCTTGCTGGGGGCGCAGTTCGCAGACTTTCTCAAGGTGCGGAAGCGCGTCGTAGTTGCGTGCTTGCTCAATCAAGACATTGGCGTAGTTGATGAGCAGCTCGGCATCTCCGGGCCAGTACGCATAGGCTTGCCGGTAGGCCTTGAGGGCCTCGTCAAATGCACGCTGCTTGTGGAGCGAGAAGCCCAACAGCCGGTGTGCACCGAGGTGGCGGCCATTTTTGCGCAGAATTTGGCGGCACAGCCGCGTCAGCAAGGGCCAGTCTGCAGCGGAGAGTGCCGCATGGAGGCGGGGATCGTCCTGGGCGGTGTGTTTGGATTGCACGTGACTGCCGATCTACAAGCTAAGGAGCGGGGGGCACTGCACAGTGTGCCATGTGAAAAAGGGGCCCGATGGGGCCCCTTGTGTTGCGTTGCTGGTCCACTGCGCAGCATGCGGGCCGGGTCAATCACTTGAGCAGCGACAGCACGCCCTGCGGGATCTGGTTAGCCTGGGCCACCATGGCCGTGCCGGCTTGCTGCAGGATCTGGGCGCGCGAGAGGTTGGCGGTTTCAGCCGCAAAGTCGGCGTCCTGGATGCGCGAGCGCGATGCGGACAGGTTTTCGGACGTGATCTGCAGGCTGGCAATGCTGGTCTCAAAGCGCGATTGCAGAGCACCGAGCTTGGCGCGTTCGCCGTTGATGAAGGCCAGGGCCGAATCCACCGTCTTGAGCGCGTTGGTAGCGTTGCTGAAGGTGGTCACATCCAGATTGGCCACCGCTTGCAGTGCAGAGCCGCCGTCATCCAGCTGGGTTGCATTGGTAGAGTCCACCGCGAACGACTTTTCCGAGTCCAGGACGATGTAGCCGCCTGTATTCACCATTTCCGCAACCGTGTTGGTACCGAGCGTCCGTGCCGTACCGTTGGAGGCTCCCGCAGCATCGTAGCCGGTGATCGTCACATCGGCGGCGTTTTGGATGGCGGTGTCACCGATGACGATGTCATTGCCGGTGGCATTGGTCAGGATGATTTGTGTACTGTCTGGGCTCAGCGAAGCATTGATGCCCGTCTTGGCAGCCTGGTCGTTGATGGCAGACACCGCTGCCGACAGGCGGTCGGTGCCCGTGGCGGAGGTCAACGTGAACGACACGGCCACAGCGGCGCCAGACCCGGCATTGTCGCCCTGCAAAGTCAACGAATAGGAACCGGCGGCAGACATACCGCTCAACCGCACTTCGGTGCGGGCCGTCGCCGTCACACCCGTGGTGGCCTTCATACCATTGATCTGGTCGGCTGTTGCCTTGGCCGTAGCGTTCGAGCCCGCTGCAATGCTGTTGGTGCCCAGGTAGCCGCTGATGGCAATGGTGCCGGCCGCTACGCCATTGGAGGTCGCGCCCGCTGCCACAGTGGCCTGCGCGCCAACG
>CAXIRU010000095.1:0-36731 GCA_964031875.1 Acidovorax facilis | reverse complement strand
CACCAGCAGGATGCCCCAGGACAAGTACCAGGCGAGGCTGCGCTTGGGCGCAGTGGTGCTCGCCAGGGTTGCGAGCGAAGGGGTCAGTGCAGAGGACATAGTGGGAGCTGGCCGGATGCGTTGCTTGCTTGATTGCTTACTTCAGGGATGCCAGTTGCTGGTCAATCTCGGCCAGACGGGTCTTCTTGTCGCCGTCGGCCAGGGTGGCGTCGGCCTCGATCTTGTTGCGCTTGCCGAACAGCTCGAGTTGGCGGATGGGCATGAGCTGCGCGTTGGTCGAGGGCTTGAAGCCCGACAGCTTGGAGATCTTCATCACGATCTCCTTCTCGCGCGCATCGGTCTTGGCGTAGTTGTAGAAGAAGTCGCGGATCTTGGTCTTGGTGGCCTCGGGCAAGTCCTTGCGCATCACCAGCGGGTCCAGCGGAATCAGGGGCGAGGTCCAGACGATCTTGATGTCCTTGAACTTCTCGGGCTGGCGCTCCTTGATCTTCTCCAGGTTCTCGCTGTTGTTGGTGGCTACATCGACCTGCTTGTTGGCCACGGCCAGCGCATTGGTCTCGTGGTTGGCACTGCGGGTGATCTTGAAGTGCGTCTTCGCATCGATCTTGTTCTGCGCAAAGGCGTAGTAGCCGGGCACCAGGAAACCCGAGGTGGAGTTGGGGTCGCCATTGCCAAAGCTCAGCGACTTGCCGTTCTTGAGCACGTCGTCCAGGCTGGCCAGGGGGCTGTCCTTGTGCACGATGAGGTGCGAGTAGTAGCCCTGGGTTCCGTCTGCATTCACCATCTGCGCAAAGACTTCGCCGTTGGCGCGGTCCACGGCTTCCATGGCCGACTTATTGCCCAACCAAGCCACCTGCATCTTGTTGAAGCGCATGGCTTCGATCAGGCCTGCGTAGTCGGATGCAAAGAAGGCGTTGATCTTGAGGCCCGTCTGCTTGGCCATGTCGTCCAGCAGCGGCTGCCAGTCGGCCTTGAGGTTTTGCGTGGCCTCGGTCGAGATCATGCCGAAATTGATGTCCTGAGCCCACGCGCCCGTGGTCAATCCCAGCCCGAGTGTCAGGGCAGCACACAGTTTCTTGAACATGTTGAAAGCTCCAGAGAAAGGAATTGAAAAGAAACAAAAGGCCGTTCAGGCGGCCTGGACCATGGCGGGCGCCCACTGCGAGACGGGTGTTGGGGCATGCACGGGTGCTGGGGGAGCACCCGCTGCATCCGACAGAATTTCGTCGGCGTGCACGCCATAGAGGCTGCGCAGCAACGCGGGCGTGAGTGCGGACGAAGGGCCGTCATACACCACCTGACCGTGGTGCAAGGCCACCACGCGGGGGCAGTATTTGATGGCCACATCCACCTGGTGCAGCGACACGATGACGGTGCAGCGGTCTTCGCGGTTGATGCGGGCCAGGATGTCCATGACCTTGCGCGAGGACTCGGGGTCGAGCGAGGCAATGGGCTCGTCGGCCAACACCACCTTGGCGCCCTGCACCAGCGTGCGAGCAATGGCCGCGCGCTGCTGCTGCCCGCCGGACAGGGTGGACGCACGCTGTGCATGGCACTCGGCAATCCCCACACGGTGCAGCGCTTCCAGCGCCAGTGCGCGCTCCTGCGGCTTGAACATGCGCAGCCAGCCGCGCCACCAGGGCGTGCGGTGCAGAAGACCCACCAGCACGTTCATCAACACCGGCAAGCGGTCCACCAGGTTGAACTGCTGGAACACAAAGCCCACCTGCGAACGCACCTTGCGGATTTCGCTGTGGATGCGCCCGCCCTGCTGCACGCAGCGACCATCCACCTCGATCAGCGAATCGCTGGCCGCATCGGCTACCACCAGGCCCGCCACGTGGCGCAGCAGGGTGGACTTGCCCGAGCCCGAGGCACCAATCAGCGCCACCATCTCGCCGCGCTGCACGGTGAGGTTGATGTCGCGCAGGGCGTGTTTGCCGTTGGCGAAATGCTTGTTCAGTTGGTGAATGTGCAGTGCGGCAGTCATGGCAGCCTCCTGATGAGTTAAGTCGTCTAGACAACCGGAGTTTGGTTGTGGGGCGTGACAGTGCTTTGACAGTTGGGAGAAGTTTGGATGTCAGGAAAGACTTGCACGCGCTCTACAGCACCCGCTGCCCTTCACGCCACACCCCACGCACCACGGCCTGACGACCGCCATCGGGCAGCTCGGCCATGTGCACCTGCACCAGGTCGGCGCGCAGGCCGCGCGCCAGCGCGCCCCGGTCGGCCATGCCCGCGGCCTTGGCGGGGTTGCAGGTGACGGTGGCCACAGCCTGTGGCAGGGGCAGGATGTCTTCCTGCACCAGCCGCATCACCGCGCTCAGCAGACTGCCGGGCACATAGTCGGACGAGAGAATGTCCAAGAGCCCCCTGCGCGCCAGATCGGCCGCCGCCACGTTGCCAGAATGCGAACCACCGCGCACCACGTTGGGCCCGCCCATCACGGTGAGCAGCCCCCGCTCGTGCGCAGCCTGGGCTGCGGCCAGCGTGGTGGGGAACTCCGACATCGCGGCCCCTTCGGCATGGGCCTGCTCCACATGGGCCACCGTGGTGTCGTCGTGGCTGGCCAGCGAGATGCCGTGCGTGCGGCAGTAATCCACGAAGTACGCACGGTGCGGCTCGGCATACTGCGCCTGCAGCGTGGCCGCGTGCGCCACCTGGCGCTCGAACTTCTCGGCGCTCCAGCCCTTTTTACCGGTGTAGTAGGTGCGCGCCTGCTCGATGTTTTCCCACTGGCGCTGGCCCGGGGTGTGGTCCATCAGCGAAATCAGCGACAGGCGCGGGTGCCCGTGGAAGGGCTCGAACAGGTCGATGGTGTTGGGCGCAGGCAGCTCGCAGCGCACATGCAGGTGGTGGTCGGCCCGCAGCAGGTTGCGCTCGGTGCAGGTGTCGATGGTGTCGAGCACGCGGTTCCAGGCGCTGCCGCGCAGGCTGTCCACGTCGGCCTCGCCCACGCCCAGCGCGTCGAGCACCGTCGTGATGCCTGCGGCCGCAATCTCGGCGTCGTGCGCCAGCAGTGCGGGCATCTCGGCCCATTGCACCTTGGGTCGCGGCATCAGGTGGCGCTCGAAGTTGTCGGTGTGGATTTCGACCAGCCCGGGCAGCAGGTAGTCGCCCCCCAGGTCGATACCTTGCAAAGCTGAGGTGGCCCCGCTGTCCAGCGACGCAATGCGCCCGCCATCCACGTGCAGGCTGCCCAACACCACTTCGCCCGGCAGCACCATGCGGGCGTTCTTGAACACGGTTGCGGTCATGCCGATGCTCCCCGAAAGTCGCCCACGTTCACGCGGCGCGTGGCCACGGCAGCGCCGACCTGTGCGTCATGAAAAATGCCCACCAGGGCCGCGCCGCGCGCCACGGCCTCGCGGATCATGGCGATCACCGTTTCGGTGTTGGCCGCGTCAAGCGATGCGGTGGGCTCGTCCAGCAGCAACAGCGGCTTGGGCTTGATCATGTTGCGGGCAATGTTGATGCGCTGCTGCTCCCCGCCCGAGAACGTGGCGGGCGGCAGGTGCCACAGCCGATCGGGAATGCGCAGGCGGGTCAGCCACTGGCGGGCGGCCTCGCGCGCGGCCTCGATGCCCGCAGGGTCGTCCCCAGCGTCTTCCGCCAGTGGCTCGGCCACCACGTCCAGCGCCGACACGCGCGGGATGACCCGCAGGAACTGGCTCACATAGCCCACGGTGTCGCGCCGCAGTTGCACCAGCGCATGCGGCGTGGCCTGTGTCACATCCACCACGGCGCCATCGGCCGAGCGCACGGTGATGCTCCCCGCATTGACCCGGTAGTTGGCGTAGATCATTTTGAGCAGCGTGCTTTTGCCCATGCCCGAGGGGCCGTCCAGCACCACACATTCACCGGGCTGCACGGTCAAGTCCACCTGGGCGAGCACGGGCAGTTCGATGCCGTTCTGGTGGT
This sequence comes from Acidovorax facilis, assembly GCA_964031875.1. Taxonomy (GTDB): domain Bacteria; phylum Pseudomonadota; class Gammaproteobacteria; order Burkholderiales; family Burkholderiaceae_C; genus Acidovorax; species Acidovorax facilis_A. The sequence continues at coordinate 32,810 of CAXIRU010000095.1, read as the reverse complement.
GCAGGGTGAAGCGCTTGGCCACCCCTTGCATCTGGAGAATGGGCGCAATGGAAGGCTGGTTCATGGCTGCAGTACCGAAGAAACGAGGAGCTGGGTGTAAGGGTGTTGCGGGTCGTCGAGCACCTGGTCGGTCAGGCCCGCTTCGACCACGCGGCCGCGTTGCATGACCACCATGCGGTGGGCCAGCAGGCGCGCCACGGCCAGGTCATGCGTGACCACAATGGCGGCCAGCTGCATCTGCCGCGTGAGCTGGCGCAGCAGGTCCAGCAGGCGCGCCTGTACCGATACATCGAGGCCCGAGGTGGGCTCGTCCATGAACACCAGGCGGGGCTGGGTGACGAGGTTGCGCGCAATCTGCAGGCGCTGGCGCATGCCGCCCGAAAACGTGCGCGGCGCGTCGTCGATGCGCGCAGCGTCGATCTCCACACGCTGCAGCCATTCCATGGCCGTGGCGCGCAGGCGGCCATAGTGGCGCTCGCCCAGGCCCATGAGGCGCTCGCCCACGTTGGCACCGGCAGATACATCCATACGCAGGCCGTCGGCCGCGTTCTGGTGCACAAAGCCCCAATCGGTGCGGGCCAGCAGGCGCTGCTGCGCTTCGGTCATGGCGTAGATGTCCTGCAGCTCTCCGCTGCGCTCGCGGAACTGCACCGTGCCTTCGTCCGGGGCGCTGCGCGCTGCAATCGCGTTGAGCAGGGTGGACTTGCCGGAGCCCGACTCGCCCACCACGGCGAGCACCTCGCCAGGCCACAGGTCAAAGGACGCGCCGTGCAGCGCCACGCGGTCGCCATAGCGCTTGCTGACATTGCGCACACTCAGCAGCGGCGCAGAAGGTTCGGGGTGATTCATGTGAGGGTCTCGACAACAAAGCTCAGGCCATGCTGCGCAAAGCCCAAGGATTCATAGAAGGCATGCGCGCCCTTGCGGCGGGCGTTGGACGAAAGCGCGAGCTTGTAGCAGCCCGCATCGCGCGCCTGCTGCATCGCATGGGCCATCATCTGGCGGCCAATGCCACGGCCCTGCTGGTCGTGTGCCACCACCACGTCTTCGACGATGGCCGAGGGCGTGCCCCGGTGCGCCAGGTTGTGCATGACGAGCAGCGCATAGGTGCCCACCACGGCGCCGCGCTGCGCGGGGTCGCAGGCCACCCACAGGCGGTAGCTGGGGTAGCGGGAAAACTGGGCCCACACGGCCTGGGCCTCTTCCAGGGTCAGCACGTCGGCCGGGCTGTCTTCAATGGCGGCATACAGCGCTAGCACGCTCTCCAGGTCGGACAGCCGGGCTTCGCGGATGTGCACGGCGCTCATGCGGCGCCGCCTTCCACCCGCGCAGTTTCGGCCTGCTGCGCCTGGCGCTCTTGGCAGTAGTCCGAGTCCGAACACACATGCATGCGGCCGCCCTGGTCGTCGGTGATGACCTCGTCCAGAAAGCTGTCGGTGGCGCCACACAGCGCACAGGCAGCATCCCAGCGCTGCACCTCGAAGGGGTGGTCCTCAAAACCCAGGCTCTCCACCGGTGTATAGGGCGGCACGGCGTAGATGCGTTTTTCGCGGCCCGCGCCAAACAGCTGCAGCGCGGGATTCATGTGCATCTTGGGGTTGTCGAACTTGGGGATGGGCGACGGCGCCATCACGTACCGGCCATTGACCAGCACGGGGTAGTCGTACGTAGTGGCGATGTGGCCGTAGCGCGCAATGTCTTCGTAAAGCTTGACGTGCATGAGCCCGTACTCGGCCAGGCCGTGCAGGGTGCGCGTCTCGGTCTCGCGCGGCTCCAGGCGCTGCATGGGCTCGGGCACGGGCACCTGGTAGACGATGACCTGGCCTTCGGCCAGCGGTGTCTCGGGGATGCGGTGGCGCGTCTGGATCAGCGTGGCCTCGCGCGTGCGAGTGGTGGTGGCCACAGCCGTAGTGCGCTCGAAGAAGCGGCGGATGTTGACCGCATTGACGGTGTCGTCCGAACCCTGGTCGATGACCTTGAGGCAGTCCTGCGGGCCAATGATGGACGCGGTGACTTGAATTCCGCCCGTGCCCCAGCCGTAGGGCAGGGGCATTTCGCGCGAGCCAAACGGCACCTGGTAGCCGGGGATGGCGACCGCCTTGAGGATAGCGCGGCGGATCATGCGCTTGGTGCGCTCGTCCAGGTAGGCAAAGTTGAAGTGGCCGTCCACCGGCGCTGCGTCGGCGGGCAGGCCCATCACGGCAGGTTCCATGGGCGCGTTCATGCGGCATCCTCCTCGGCAGGGGTGGTGGGGTGGGCGGCTGCGGCGCGCATCTTGCGCACCAGCTCCAGCTCGGACTGAAAGTCCACGTAGTGCGGAAGCTTCAAGTGCTGCACGAAGCCCGAGGCCTCCAGGCTGTCGCTGTGGCCCAGCACGAACTCCTGCATCTGCGCGGGCGACTCCACCGGCTCGCCCAGTTCATCGGCCCGCAGAGCGCGGTCCACCAGGCTCATGGCCATGGCCTTGCGCTCGCTGTGGCCAAACGCCAGTCCGTAGCCGCGCGTGAACTGCGGCGGCTGGCTTTTGCTACCCGCAAACTGGTTCACCATCTCGCACTCGGTGATCTCGATGTCGCCGATGTCGATGGCAAAGCCCAGCTCTTCCGGCTCGATCTCCACCGCCACCGTGCCCAGGCGCACCTCGCCCACAAACGGGTGCGAGTGTGAGTAGCCGCGCTGCGTGGAGTACGCCATGGCAAGCAAAAAGCCCTCGTCGCCGCGCGCCAGGTTTTGCAGGCGCGTGGCCCGGTTGGCGGGGAAGCGCAGCGGCTCGCGGGTCAGGTCGGTGGGGGCCGGGTCGCCCGGGGGGACCGGGCGGGTTTCGATCAGGCCTTCCTGGTTGAGCAGGTCCACCACACGCGGCGTGGGGCCGGGGGGCACCGCAGCAGCCGCCGCGGCAGGCGGCATTACCGTGCCTTCGGCCAGCAGCTTGAAGTCCAGCAAGCGCTGCGTGTAGTCGTAGGTGGGGCCCAGCACCTGCCCGCCGGGCAGGTCCTTGAAGGTGGCGGAGATGCGCCGGTCCAGTGCCATGCGGCTGGTGTCCAGCGGGCAGGTGGTGCCCAGGCGCGGCAGCGTGGCGCGGTAGGCGCGCAGCAAGAAGATGGCCTCCACCAAGTCGCCTGCCGCCTGCTTGATGGCGAGGGCCGCGAGTTCAGGGTCGTACACCGAGCCCTCGGTCATCACCCGGTCCACGGCCAGCTTGAGCTGCTGGCGGATCTGCGCCACCGAGAGTTCGGGCTGTGCGGCATCGCCCCGGCGCTGGCGTGCCAGCAACTGGTAGCTGTTGAGAATGGCGGCTTCTCCGCCTTTGACTGCAACGTACATGCTCAGGCCTCCTGAAGGGCTGCGGCGCTACGCGTCGCCTGCGTGGTGCGTGGCAGGCCAACGATGTGGTCTAAAGTGGCCAGCAACAGGTCCACACCACGCGGAAACATTGCGTGGTTGACCGCCCACTGGGTCTCGAAGTCGTCGGGCAAGCCAGCCACCTGCAAGGCCGCCACGTTCTGGATGCCGGGGCCGCGCAGGTGCCACGCATCGATAGCGTCCGCAGTGGTGGCTGTGGCGCGCGGTACATCGACCACGCAGGTCGCCGACTGGTCGGGGTAGATGTCGGTGCCCAAGGCCATGCTGCCCAGCGCGGGCCATTCGTCGCCCTGCGCCACCCACACAAAGCGGGCCAACGCCGGATCGGTCACCAACGTGCACCCCGTGTGAAAGCGCAGCCAGGCACCTGCATCACTGGCCGCAAGCCTTGGCGAGAGCCACAGCGTGCAGTCGCTGTCGAGCAGCGCCAGCAGCACAGCCGCCGATGCGGCATGCCCCACGGCGGGCGTCTGCGCGTCGTGTTCCACGGCCACCGTGCGACCGGGGTGCGACAGCGCCTGCAGCACCGCGCGGAACACCGCATGGCTGCCAAAGGCTTCGTTCGAGAATCCGGCACCCAGGGATGCCAAGGGGGTCACTGGGGTCATCGGAGTCGCGCTCATTCGGTGTCCTCGTCGTTGTCGGTACCGCTCTCGCGCGCCACGGTGAAGAAGTCCACCTTGGTGCTAGCGGCACGCGCCTGGCGCTCGGCCTGGGTGGTGCGCAGGTGGGCGCGAATGGGTTCCAGCAGCTGGGCGTCCAGTACCGGTTGTTGTGCGGGGTCTTGCAGCAACGCATCGGCCAGGGCCGCGAGTTGCACCTGGCGGCGCGAGCGGCCCAGCACGTACGCTACGCCGACGGTTGCCTCGGTAGCGTCCGATGCATCAGCCACGCGCAGAGCGCAGCGGGTGACGGTGACCTCACCCAGGTTGAAGCGCTCACCGGTGCCGCCAGCACGACCCTGGACCATCATCAAGCCGGTCTCGGGCGCACGCAGCCAGCGCGCGGGGCGCGTGGCATGCTCGTGCAAGGCAGATTCGAGCAGCCCCAGCGGCGCCCGGGCCAGCAGCGCCATCCACTGCGCGCGGCCCAAGGGGCGGTCCGGCCCCGGGTTGTCAAAGGCTTGAAACATGGAAGTGGTACCCTGAAAGTTGTATAGACAAATTGAACAACTGGCGCCAGCTTAAAGAGCGCGCATGTAGGTTTCATGACAGCCAGCACCACCTCTCTCACGACCCCGTTGCAAGTCACGCAAGCACCGCCACTGCGCCCTGCGCGCGACAGCTTCTGGACGCGCATTGCCGCCGAGTTGGCCGAGGCCATCGGCAGCGGCGTCTATCCGCCCGGCCAGCGACTGCCCTCGGAACACGCGCTGGCCGAGCAGTTCGGCGTGAACCGCCACACCATCCGCCGCTCGCTCGCCAGCCTGTGCAGCCAAGGGCTGGTGCGCATCACGCAGGGCAGCGGCACCTATGTGGAAGACTTTGCGGTGGACCTGGTGCTGGGCAAGCGCACGCGCCACCAGCAGGGCCTGGCACAGGCCGGTCTGCGCGGCAGCCTGGTGGTGCTGCAGGCCCAGACCACGCGCGCCACGGCGGCGCTGGCCAAGGCGCTGCAGGTGCCCGCGCGCAGCCCGCTGCTGGCGCTGCGCGTTCGGGGCGACGCCGAGGGCCAGCCCTTGCACATCAGCGAGCGCTACTTTCCCCTGCCCCGCTTCGAAAATCTGGCGGCTGTGGTGCGCGAGACAGGCTCCATCACCGCAGGCTTCACCGCCCACGGCGTGGCCGACTACACGCGCCGCGAAAGCCGCATCACCGCCGAGCTGCCCAGCGCCGAAGTGGCCGCCCAGCTGCGCCAGCCCACGTCGCGCCCCGTGCTGCAGGTAGAGAGCCTGAACGTGGACCTGGAAGGCACGCCCATCGAATGGGCCCGCGCCTGGTTTGCGGGCGACCGCGTGAAACTGACGATTGACCACAATGAACACGCCTGACATGCCACCCACCCACCACCGCTATGCCGTGTACTTCGCACCCAACCCGGGCAGCCTGGGCTGGCTGGCCGGCAGCCACTGGCTGGGGCGCTGCGCCGCGCTGCTACAGCCGCTGCAGCAGCTTGCCATCGACGGCGTGGCGGCCGACACGCTGCACCGCCTGACCGCAGCACCCCGCCGCTACGGCTGGCACGCCACGCTCAAGGCACCGTTTGCGCTGGCGCCCGGCACCGACTGGATCACGCTGCACCAGGCCGTGCAGGAGGTGGCACGCGGGCTGCAACCCTTTGTGCTGCCACCGCTGCAGGTGCAACGCATCGACGACTTTCTGGCGCTGGTGCCCCCGGCACTGCACCCCGCCAATGCGCAGATCCAGGAGACCGCCGCCACCTGCGTGACGGCGCTGCAGCCCCTGGCTGCGCCCCTGTCCGACGCCGACCTGGCCCGGCGCCGTGCAGCGGGGCTCACCGCCCGGCAGGACGCGCTGCTGCAGCAATGGGGCTACCCGTTTGTGCTGGACGAGTTCCGATTCCACATGTCGCTCACCGGTAGCCTGGCGGAGATAGACGCACCCACGCAGTCGCTGGTGTTCGAGGCCGCACAGGAATTTTTCTCGGACCTTCCCATCCTGAAGTTCAACAGCCTCGCGTTGTTCGCAGAGCCCACGCCCGGCGCAGACTTTGTGCTGCTGGACCACCTGGAGATGGGCGCATGACCACCGGTCGGTTGGTCTACTGCATGGGCCCCTCGGGCGCGGGCAAGGACAGCCTGCTGGACTGGCTGCGCGCGCACCTGCCCCAGCCCTGCCCCGTGCACTGGGCGCAGCGCACCATCAGCCGTGCCGCCACATCCGGTGGCGAAGCGCATGAGGGCGTTTCGCCCGAAGCGTTTTCAGCCCTGTGCAGCGAGCACGCCTTTGCCCTGCACTGGCATGCCAACGGCCTGGGTTACGGCGTGCGGCATGCGCAACTGGCGCCGCTGGCGCAGGGCCACTGGGTGCTGCTCAATGGCTCGCGCGCCTACCTGCCCGAGGCCCTGGAACGGTTCCCCAACCTGGTGGCCGTACACATCACCGCCAGCCCGCAGGTGCTGCGTGAACGCCTGCTGTTGCGCGGCCGCGAGACGCGCGAAGCGGTGGAGGCCCGGGTGCAGCGCGCGCTGGCCTACACCCCGCCCCCGGGCGCCGCCCGCCTGGAGGTGCACAACGACGGCGCGCTGTGCGATGCGGGCCAGCGGCTGCTGAATGCGCTGGAAAATTTGCCGGGCTGGCCCCGGCGCAGTGGCAAACTTTCGCCCATCGATCCCATCCTTTCCAGCACGCCATGACCGCCATCACGATCTATCACAACCCGAAGTGCGGCACGTCCCGCAACACCCTCGCCATGATCCGCAACAGCGGCGTGGAACCCGAGGTCATTGAATACCTGAAAACCCCGCCCGACCGCGCCACGCTGGTGGCGCTGATTGCGGCGACCGGCGAGCCGGTGATCAACGCCGTGCGCACCAAGGAAGCGATCTTCACCGAACTGCAGCTGGACGCACCGGGCGTCACCGACGCCCAGTTCATCGACGCGATGCTGCAGCACCCTATCCTCATCAACCGCCCTATCGTGGTCACGCCCCTGGGGACGCGGCTGTGCCGCCCGTCCGAGAAGGTGCTGGACATCCTGCCCGCGCCGCAACAAAGCGCCTTCACCAAGGAGGATGGCGAAGTCGTCATCAACGCGCAGGGCCAGCGTGCTTGAGGCCACCCCACACACCCAGGCCGTAGCGCACCGCGCGGCATGAACGCCGCCTCGCAACGCTGGACCGTAGCGCGCCTGGGCACGGCCCAGACGCTGGCCTGGGCCTCGTCCTACTACCTGTCCGCCATGCTGGCCGCGCCCATGGCACGCGACCTGGGTGTGGCCACGCCCACGGTGTTCGCGGCATTTTCCGTGGCGCTCATCGTGTCGGCACTGCTCGGGCCCTTCGCGGGCCGGGCCATCGACTGCCACGGTGGCCGGCCGGTGCTGGTGGGCACCAATCTGTTGTTTGCCGCAAGCCTGGTGGGCATGGCGCTGGCGCAAGGTCCCGTGGGCCTGTTTGCCGCCTGGGTGCTGATGGGGGTGGCCATGGGGTCGGGCCTGTACGAAGCCGCCTTTGCGACGCTGGTGCGGCTGTATGGCCAGGGCGCACGTGGCGCCATCACCGGCATCACGCTGATTGCGGGGTTTGCCAGCACCGTGGGCTGGCCGCTGTCGGCCTGGATGGAGACGCAGTGGGGTTGGCGCGGAGCGTGCGCGGGCTGGGCCGCATTGCACTTGCTGGTGGGCGTGCCGCTCAATGGCTGGCTGCCACGCGCCGACGCCGCAGAAAAGGCCCCCAAACCATCGACGGACATCACTGTAGCGCCGACCACAGAACCGGCCGTATCCGCCACGCCCGCCTCGGCCCACCCGCTGCGCACCACCGTGCTGCTGTCCTTTGTGTTTGCGGTCACCTGGTTCACCAGCACCGCCATGGCGGCCCACCTGCCTCGCCTGCTGCAGGCCAACGGTACGTCGCTGCAGGCGGCAGTGGCAATGGCCGCGCTGGTGGGCCCTGCGCAGGTGGCGGCACGCCTGCTGGAGTTTGGTTTTCTGCGCCGCCTGCACCCGCTGCTGTCGGCCCAGTTGGCTGCCGCCGCACACCCCGTGGGCGCGGGCCTGCTGATGGTGCTGGGCGGGCCTGCGGCGGCAGTGTTCACCGTGCTGCACGGGGCGGGCAATGGGATACTGACCATTGCCAAGGGCACGCTGCCACTGGTGCTGTTTGGGCCAGCAGGCTATGGCGCCCGCCAGGGCCTGATGATGGTGCCCGCCCGCGTGGCGCAGGCGTTTGCACCGGTTCTGTTTGGCATGCTGCTGGACCGCGCTGGCGCCTCCGCTCTGTGGCTCACCACGCTGCTGGGCCTGGCTGCATTGGCAGCGCTGTGGCTGCTGCGGCCCATGGCGCGGGCCTGAACGACCTATCGATCCATCGGTCAGCCGCGCGGCACCGCAAACGCCTTGCGCGCCGCGAGCGCTGCGGGGCGCGCATGGCAGCCTTCCAGGTGGTCGTTGACCAGCCCCATCGCCTGCATGAAGGCGTACACCGTGGTGGGGCCCACGAAGCTCCAGCCGCGCTTTTTCAGGTCCTTGGACATGGCAATGGATGCGGGCGAAGTGGACAGGGTGCGCGCCACTTCGCGCGTGAGCCGCTCGGGCCGGTCGGCAGCGGCCGGCTCGTAGCGCCAGGCGTAGTGCGCCAGCGAGCCGAACTCGCGCTTGAGCTCCAGCACCCGACGTGCGTTGTTGATGGTGGATTCGATCTTGCCCCGGTGGCGCACGATGGCCGCGTCCTGCACCAGGCGCTCGACCTCGGCGGGGCCGAAGGCCGCAACCTGCTCGGCGTCGAAGTTCGCGAATGCGGCGCGAAAACCCTCGCGCTTGTTCAGGATGGTGAGCCAGCTCAGGCCCGACTGAAAACCCTCCAGGCAGATCTTCTCGAACAGCCTGCGGTCATCTGCCACCGGAAAGCCCCACTCGGTGTCGTGGTAGTGACGGTACAGCGGGGTGGCCTGGCACCAGGTGCAACGCGGGCAACCGGCCTCGTCGGCAAACAGGCCGGCAGGCAGGTCGGGGGTGGGTTCAGCGGTCATGCACCGCATTCTAGAAACGGCTGCGGCCAGGCTGCTGACAGCCCGGCAGCGAACGGCCTGATCTGCCCATAAACTGCCCGCATGCGCCAGCTTATCCCCTGCCTGCGGGCCCTGCCCGCTCTGTTCACCTGCCTTGCCCTGGCTGGCTGTGCCAGTACCACGCCCCCCTCCAACGCGCTGGGCTACTACTGGCAATCGCTGCGCGGGCACCTGCAGATCCTGCATGCTGCGGAGCCCATCGACGACTGGGTGGCGCGCCCAGACATCTCGCCCGCCCTGCGGGATCGCCTTCAACTTGCGCAGCGTGCGCGGACCTTTGCGGTCACAGAACTCGGCCTGCCTGACAACGCCAGCTACCGCCGCTATGCAGACCTCAAGCGCCCCGCCGCTGTGTGGAACGTGGTGGCCGCACCGCCCTATTCGCTGACGCTGCACACCTGGTGCTTTCCGGTGACGGGCTGCATCGGCTACCGGGGCTATTTCACCGAAGCTGCGGCCCAGGACGAAGCCGCCAATCTGGCCGCGCAGGGCCTGGAGGTGGAGGTGTACGGCGTGCCCGCGTACTCCACCCTGGGCTACATGAACTGGGCGGGCGGCGACCCGCTGCTGTCCACCTTCATCGCCTGGCCCGAGGGCGACTTTGTGCGCCTGCTGTTCCACGAGCTGGCGCACCAGGTGGTGTATGCCAAGAACGACACCCTCTTCAACGAGTCCTTTGCCACGGCGGTGGAGCGCATCGGCGTGGCGCAGTGGCTGGCCACGCAGTCCACGCCAGCAGCGCGCGAAGCCTACGCCACCAGCGAGGCGCGGCGCAGCGCATTCCGCGCGCTGACCCGTGCCACGCGTGCCCGGCTGGCCGCCATTTATGAGCAAAAAGAGGCTTTAGCGCTTGACAGTCAAGCGCCATCAGCTATGAAAATAGGAGCGATGCAGCAATTCCGCACGGACTATGCAGCGCTGCGCGAGCGTTGGCTGAACCCACCCGGCGGGGGGGCGCCCCAGGCCTCCACCGCCCAGGTGGCAGGTTACGACCGCTGGGTGGCCCAGGCCAACAACGCCAGCTTTGCAGCCCAGGCCGCCTACGACGAACTGGTGCCCGCATTCGAAGCCTTGTTTGAACGCGAGGGCCGCGACTGGCCCCGGTTTTATGATGCCGTACGACAACTGACGCAGCAGCCCCAGCCCGAGCGGCTCAAGGCCCTGCGCGCCCTTTTACCTGACCCGCAACACCTCAAGGAGACAGCCGGTGCCTGACATTCATATCCACCGCGAACACCACCTCGGCTTCAAGGAAGCCCGTAAGGTCGCCTTCTCCTGGGCAGAGAAGGCCGAAGAAAAATTCGACATGGAATGCACCTACGAAGAGGGCGAGAAGGAAGACCTGCTCACCTTCACCCGCTCCGGCGTCAAGGGCACACTGCTGGTGGATGCGCACCAGTTCGAGATGAAGGCGCAGCTGGGCTTTCTGTTCGGCGCGTTCAAGGACCGCATCGAGGCCGAAATTGGTGAACAGCTCGATGCCCTGCTCAATGCGCCCCACCCCGGTGCCAAGAAGCCCGCTGCCGACAAGAAGAAACACGCAGCCGACGCAGGCGCAGACAAGCCGGGCACCAAGGCGGCGGCCAAACCTGCCGCCAAAGCCAAGAAGGCCTAGCCACCAAAGTCGTCACCATGACATCCTCCGCAACGGACTCAGCCCCCCACAGCCCGGCATTCGACACCCTCTCCACGCTGCTGCACACCCGCTACAGCTGCCGCGCGTTTCTGCCTGAGCCGTTGCCGCGCAGCACCATCGAGCGCATGCTGGCCACTGCACAACGCACGGCCTCGTGGTGCAACGCACAGCCCTGGCAACTCACCATTGCCAGCGGCGCCACGCTGGATCGGCTGCGCAGCGCACTGCAGTCGCACATGGCCACCGCAGCCCCTGCACCCGACCTGCCGTGGCCCCGCGAATACCGGGGCGTGTACCAGGAACGGCGGCGCGAATGCGGCTGGGGCCTGTACGAAGCCCTGGGCATTGCCAAAGGCGACCGCGAGGCCTCAGCATGCCAGGCGGCGCAGAACTTCACCATGTTTGGCGCACCCCACGTAGCCATCATCACCAGCGACGAGGCACTGGGTGTGTATGGCGCGGTGGACTGCGGCGCGTATGTGCACAACTTCATGCTGGCCGCGCACAGCCTGGGCGTGGGCTCCATCGCACAGGCGGCACTGGCGTCCTACCCCAGCGTGCTGCGCGAGGTGCTGGGCATTGGCGAGGACCGCAGCATCGTCTGCGGCATCTCCTTTGGCATGGCAGACCCGGAGCATCCGGCCAACCGTTTCCGCACCACACGTGCTGATCCGGCCAGCAGTGTGGTGTGGCGAGACTGAGAAGGGGTTACCGGACAGCCGTCAGGCAGCAGCGCGCAGCAAAGGGTTGCGCGTACGCAGCAGCCCAAACAGGTTCTTGGGGTCTGACAGCTCCGGGATGAGTTCGATGGGTTGGCCCATGCCTAGCTCGGTGGCTGCATCGCGCAAGAAGCGCAGCGCAGAAAAGTCCTCCAGCGCAAAGCCCACGGAGTCGAACACTGTCACCGCCGCATCGCTGGCCCGGCCGGTGTGCTGGCCTGCCAGCACCTCCCACAGCTCGGTCACCGCAAAGTCAGGCGGCAGTTGCTGGATGTCGCCTTCGATGCGCGTCTGGGGCGCGTACTCCACAAACACCTGGGCCTGGCGCAGCACGTCGGCGTGCAGCTCGGTCTTGCCGGGGCAGTCGCCGCCCACGGCATTGATGTGCATGCCGGGCGCCAGCATGTCGGGGGTGAGGATGGTGGCGTTGGTCTTGTCGGCCGTCACCGTGGTCACGACGTCGGCGCCGCGCACGGCCCCGGCTGTGCTGGTGCAGGCCACGGTATGCAGGCCCGTGCCTTGCAGGTTGGCCTGCAGCTTGGTGGTGGCAGCCGGGTCGGTATCAAACAGCCGCAGGGTGGTGATGCCCAGAAGGTGGTGAAAGGCCAGCGCCTGGAACTCGCTTTGGGCGCCGTTGCCGATCAGCGCCATGGTGCGTACACCGGTGCGTGCCAATGCACGGGCGGCCACTGCCGACATGGCGGCGGTGCGCAGGGCGGTGGTGAGCGTGAGTTCGCTCAACATCAGCGGCGCACCCGTGGACACATCGGCCAGCACGCCAAACGCCATCACGGTGGGCAAGCCCCAGCGCGTGTTCTTGGGGTGGCCATTGACGTACTTGAATGCATAGGTCTGGTCATCGGCAATGGGCATGAGTTCGATCACGCCATCGCGCGAGTGGCTGGCCACACGTGGGGATTTGTCGAACGCGCCCCAGCGCAGAAAGTCGGCCTGGATGTAGTCGGCAATGCCGCGCAGGCAGGCCTCGACGCCTTTGCGCTGCACCATGTCGATGACATCGGGTGCGCTGAGGTACAGGGTGGAAAAGTGATGCGGGGCAGCCATGGTGTTTGTCTCCGGATGCGATTGAATGGGCCTCCAGGCAGTGTCCTGAAGCGCAAAAACAATAGGAATCGCCCAAACCGCCTCGTATTGCAGGGCAGTTTGCCGGTATGCCAGCCAAAATTGCCACTTTGCTCAAAAGCCCAGGACTCCGCCGGGCGACACCCGCGCGCTATCCTCTGTCGCTTGATTTCCCCCCCACCATGACGCCCCCAGAAATCCTCATCAGCGAAGTCGGCCCGCGCGATGGCCTGCAGTCCGTCCAAGGCACCATGCCCACCGCCGACAAGCTGCGCTGGATCGACGCCCTGGTGGCGGCCGGCCTGCGCGAGATCGAGGTAGGCTCGTTCGTTCCCGCCCGCCTGCTGCCCCAGATGGCCGACGTGGCCGAGGTGGTGCGCCACGCCCTCACCCACCCTGGCATCACGGTGATGGCCCTGGCGCCCAACCTTCGCGGCGCCGAGGCGGCGCTGGCGGCCGGGGTGCACAAGGTCACACTGCCGGTGTCGGCCAGTGCCGCGCACTCACTGGCCAATGTGCGCAAGACGCGCGAGGCCATGGTTGAAGAGGTGCGCGCCGTGGCACAGCTGCGTGATGCGCAGGCCCCCGGAATGCTTGTGGAGGTAGGCTTGTCCACGGCCTTTGGCTGCACGCGGCAAGGCTTGGTGCCCGAGGACGATGTGATCTGGCTCGCAGGCCTGTGCGCCGAGGCCGGGGCCGACGAGGTGGGACTGTCGGACACCACCGGCATGGCCAACCCGGCCCAGGTGCGCCGCCTGTTCACACGCCTGCGCGCCGAGCTGGGCGCCAAGGCCGGTGCGGCCCACATGCACAACACCCGCGGCCTGGGCCTGGCCAATTGCCTGGCGGCCTACGACGTGGGGGTGCGCACCTTTGATGCGTCGCTGGGCGGACTGGGCGGATGCCCCTATGCGCCAGGCGCGTCGGGCAACGTGGTGACCGAAGACCTGGTGTTCATGTTCGAGGCCATGGGCATTGCCACCGGGGTGGACCTGGAGCGCCTGATGGCCGCACGCGCACCGCTGCAGGCCGGGCTGCCAGGCGAGCCCGTCTATGGCATGACGCCGGAAGCGGGGCTGCCCAAGGGGTGGATTCAGCGTTAGATCGCCGTTGCCCCAAAGAAAGAGGCGACCGAGGTCGCCTCTTTCTTTGGGGGCACGCCGTATCAGCTCAGCGAGGTGATCAGGTCCACATACTGCTGCTTGGCCTCGTCGGCGGCCGTGCCCTTGAGCTTTTCCCAGGCGTCCCACTTGGCGCGGCCCACCATGTCGGAGAAGCTAGGCTTCTTCTCGGTGTTGTCGCCTGCAGTGGCTTGCTTGTACAGCGCGTAGATCTTGAGCAGCGTGGCGTTGTCGGGACGCTCGCTCAGGTTCTTGGAATTGGCCACAGCGGCTTCGAAGGTGGCGTTGAGGTCGGCCATGTAGATGTGCTCCTTGGGATGTTTGGGCTGTTTGGGGGAGGGAAAGAACGGTGTCGGCAAGGGTTTGCTGCGTTGTATCTTACGGGCTGAGCAGGGCCTGGGGCCGCTCAATCCATAGAGGCAAGCCCCCAAAAATCAAACAACAGGTGTACATCCGATGGTGACCCGCATTCCAGCCCCCAGCAAAGCCCGTTCAGGCCGCAGCCCCAGCCCCCTGCGCACGATGCGCGACCAGGCCCCCGAGGTGGCGCGCAAGGCGGCCCAGGCCCTGCCCCCTGCCGCCCGCAAGGCTGCGACCGTGGTGCAAAAGAACGTGCGCCGCGCCGCCACCGGCATGCTGGGCCTGTCGGGCGAACGCATGAGCAAGGTCGATACCGCCTGGCTGCGCATGGACTCGGCCAGCAACCTGATGATGATCAACGGGGTCTGGACCCTCTCGCCCGGCATCACCTGGGAGGCCCTGTGCGAACGGGTGCAGCAGCGCCTGCTGCAGTACCCGCGCTTTCGCCAGCGCGTGGTGGAAGACGCGGCGGGCGCCACCTGGGTGGAGGACCGCAACTTCGACATCGCCGCGCATGTGCTGCGCGAGAAGCTGCCCCACCAAAAAGGCCACAGCATGCAGCGCGCGCTGCAGGACCGCATGGGCGAACTCGCCATGCAGCCGCTCGACTCCCGCCGCCCGCTGTGGCAAATGCACCTGATCGAAGACTTTGTGGGCGACGACGGCGCGAAGGGCAGCGCGCTCATCGTGCGCATCCACCACTGCATTGCCGACGGCATAGCGCTCATATCGGTGACCATGTCACTGGTCGATGGCGGCTCCGAGCCCCCCAAGCGCAAACCCCGCGCCGACAAGGACGGCGCGACGGCCGAGGACTGGATTGCCGACGCGCTTATCAAACCCTTTACCGGCCTGACGGTGAAAGCGCTGGACATGGCAGGCGACCGCACCGCCAGGTCGTTGCAGATGCTGGGCGACCCAGAAAAGGCCATGCACCACGGGCTGAACGGCACCATGGACATGGCCCGCGTGGCCTACCAGCTCGTCAGCGATGCGGCGGCATTGGCGCTGATGCCCGACGACTCTCCCACGCGCCTGAAGGGCCAGCCCGGCAGCGCCAAGCGCGTGGCCTGGTGCCCACCGATTCCGCTCGAAGAGGTCAGGGCCATCGGCAAGGCACTCAACTGCTCCATCAACGATGTGCTGCTGTCGTGCGTGGCGGGCGCCATCGGTGGCTACCTGCGCAGCCAGGGCGACGACCCTACGGGCCAGGAGATCCGCGCCATGATCCCAGTGAATCTGCGCCCCATCGAAGAGGCGTGGAAGCTGGGCAACCGCTTTGGCCTGGTGCCGCTGGTGCTGCCAATTGGCGTAGCCAACCCCGTCGAGCGCGTGTACGAGGTGCGCAAGCGCATGAACGCGCTCAAGGGAAGCACCCAGCCCATCCTGGCATTTGCCATGCTGGCCGTGGCAGGCCTGATGATCAAGCCTGCGCAGGACGCACTGCTCAACCTCTTTGGCCGCAAGACCACGGCGGTGATGACCAACGTGCCCGGCCCCAAGGAGCAGCTCACGCTGTGCGGATCACGCGTCACGCAATGCATGTTCTGGGTGCCGCAGTCGGGCGACATCGGCCTCGGCGTCTCCATCCTGAGCTACGGCGGCGGCGTGCAGTTTGGCGTGATCACCGACACCACGCTGTGCCCGGAGCCTCAGCAGATCATCGACGCGTTTGCGCCCGAGTTCGACCAGCTGTCGCTGCTTACGCTGATGCTGCCGTGGGGCGACAGCGAAAGCCAAGCATAGGAACCCGTTGGTTCTGGCGTGCTGCATGCGGAGATCAGCTCCACCGGCAATGGAACCTTCTGGGTTCAACGCGTGACCCAAGATGAGTGCGCTATCTGCCATCGCCCGTTCTGCAACTGCATAGGCAGCCCAGACCGATTGAGTTCGTGATGCCCGCGGGCATCTACCTTGAGTGGCCTGTGGGTCATGCCACTGTTCCATGCGGGCATGGCGCGCAGCGCTTCACTCACCGATGCTCGGGTAATGGAGCCCCGAATGGTGAGGAGTTGCTTGACCAGAAGCTGCGCTGCAAGGTAGCCCCCCTGGGACAGAGAACTCAGAGGCAACTTGCTCTTGAGCATCAGCTGCCGCCAATCGATCGACGACAGGGATCGGTCCGACCAGGGGTCGAACTCAGCCATGGAGTAGATACCATCGCCCATACCAGCGAGTTCGTTCATGGTCCTGCTGGCGTAGGACGTGGTCATAAGAATGATGGGCGTCTTGGGAGAGCGAGCCCGAAACACTTTGACCCAGGCAATGCCAGCGCCTTCGGGGCCGACAAAGACCACGGCCTCACATGGGGCCAGTGCCGCAGATGCAGCCAAGTTGGACAGCGGCGCATCCACCTCATACCGGAAGAACGCTGGCTTGGCGCCGCCATGCTGCTTGTGCCACTGCGTGGCAGTAGGCACATAGTCATCAGGCTCGCCGGGAATCTGAGGCACAACAGCACACAGGTGGGTCTTTTTCAGGGCCTGCCTGGCAAAGGTCATGGCGTTGTATGTGGACGCATAAGGCCCCGCATTGACCGGCATGATGTGGCTGGATTGAAAACAAGCCGTATCGACTGCGCCGCCCGGAATGTCGTACAAGTCGGCCTGTGCCAGTGTCTCTGCAATCACCCCGCAGGCCAGCACGCTAGAGCCCCCCGCCAGTGCCACCACCCGCGTGTCCTTGACCAACTGGGTGACCGCCTTGCGGGCGAGCTCTGGGTCCATCTTGTCGTCAATGACGCGGTACTCAATGTGCCGCCCCTGGATGCCCCCGGTCGCATTGACGAGATCGAAATAGGCCCGGGCCGCAGCGATGCTCTCTGGCGACGCTTCAGCCCCCTCCAGTGAACTGATGGAGGCCACCACGATGGGGCTGCCTTGAACCGCCAAGGCGGGCCACCCACAGGCCGACAGGGGAACGAGGACTGCAGCGACAGCCGAACGAAGTCGGCGTGACAGGGATCTGGCGCGCACAGTGTTGCCCTCGTGGAGATTGACAGACTGGTGGGTGGAATGCTCTTTCATGGTGAGGGCCTCCACGCCCTGGGTTATTGGCAAGAATCCAAACGGCAAGGGCCACTGCGGGTCATCAGCAAGGGGGCACCGTCACCCAGTGCCAGGGCACCGGTGTTACCCGCACGGCTGGTCGCAGCCAAGATCTCAAAACTGCGTCCATCGCTGCTGGCCAAGACTGTTCCGTCCAGCGCCGTGCCAGTGACCTTGCCGCCTGCCGACTGAACCAGCCCGGTGACGGAACTTCGACCCGGATGCTCCAGCTTCTGCCAGCTTTGCCCCCCATCTGCACTGCGCAGCAAGGTGCCGCGCAAGCCCCCCACCAACAGATCACCGTTGCGCAGCGCCACCCCAGACCACAGGCTGCCGGTGTAGCCAGTGGACAAAACCTCCCAATGCCGACCCATGTCGTTGCTGCGCAGCACAAGGCCTTGTTCGGCAGTGGCATACAAAGCGCCGTTGGAGCCAGGGAAGATGCTGTAGATGTTCACATCCAGCGGTTTGGTGCCAGAGGGGTGCTGCACTGCATTGGTCATCTTCTCCCAGGTATTGCCACCGTCCTGGGTGACCAGCACATGCGACCAGAGCCCCACCGCAACGCCCTGGTTCTTGTCTTTGAAATAAACCGCCAGCAAAGGCTGGTCTTGCTCCAGGTCTTGGCGCTGAATGCTCCAGGTTTCGCCGCCATCCACTGTGTGCAACACCAAGCCCCAGTGGCCCACTGCCCAGCCTACCTGCGCATTGGCAAAGCTCACCCCTGTCAGCGTGCCAGATGCAGGCACGCTGCGGGCCTGACGCCATTGGGCGCCGCCATCGTCAGAGAGCAAGACCACCCCGCGCTCGCCAACAGCCACCACACGCATGCCCGCCTGCGCTGCCGCCAGCACACTGGAGGCTGCAGCCCCCGCCCGCCGGTCGGCAGGCGTGACCTTGAGCGCGATCGAACCCGTGCCCTGGGCAATGGAGGCCTGCACACCTGCAAGCCCCATCAGCAACACCAAAAAGAATTTCAGTTGTTTCATGGAATGTCCCAAGGAGAGTCGATCAGTGCGCCATGAGCGCGCCAGCATGCACCGGCTTGCTGCGTGGAAACCATTTTTGCAAGAGCACTGCCAGCGCAGGCAAGGATGTCATGGCCATTACCAGATTGACCAAAAACATGAATGCCAGCAGCTTGCCCATGTCCGCCTGGAACTTCAGCGGGGAGAACATCCAGGTCGCAACGCCAATGGCCAACGTCACTGCCGTGAAGATGGTGGCAACACCCACCTGGCGCAAAGACTCGGACAACGCAGAAGCTATGTCCTTGCCTGCTGCAAGGTGAACCTGCAAACGGCTGTAAATGTAGAGCGCGTAGTCCACACCGATACCGGCCGCCAGCACCATCACAGGCAGAGTGGCCACGGTCAAGCCGATGTCGGCCACTTTCATGAAGCCATACCCGACGAAGGTACCAACGGTCAGTGGCAGGCAGCAGGCGATCACGGCCCGCCAGTCGCGAAAGGCCACCATCACAAACACTGCAATCGCCGCATACACGTACAGCAGCATGGGCAGCTCGCTGCGATGCACGGTCTCATTGATAGCGGCCTGAACACCTGCGTTGCCCGCTGCCAATCGCAGACGCAAACCAGTACCAGCAGCCTCTGTAGAGAACGCCTGCGCAGCATCTACCACCCGCTGCAGCGTTTGAGCCTTGTGATCCGAAAGGAACAGGTGCAGAGCGCCCATGCTGCAATCTTTGTTGACGAAACCGCGTATGCGGGCGATTTCCGTCGTCAGCGATGCGTAGTTGACCGGATCGATAGGCACCGCCCCCATCTTGGGGTGCCCTTCGTTGTAGCCCTCGTTGTAGGTCTTGAGCATGGTGGCATATGACACAGCCGACACCACGCCAGGCACCTCACGCAATGCCACAGTGGCCCGATCGATGTAGTCGCCCAATGCGGGGTTTTCACAGCTATCTGGGGGTGCCTCCACCACCAGGCTCATCCAATCGAGCCCAATATCAAAGCCGCCGGTGATGGCCACGGCGTCTTGGTTGTAGCGGGCATCGGCGCGCAACTCGGCAGCACCTGGCAGCACACTGCCCACCACCCGGTCGCGGCTGAACCAGGCACTTCCAGCCAAGGTGGCCAAGGTCAGCAGTGTCACCCACAGTGCGTTGCGTGGCACTGCAATGCGCTCCAGTGGCGCCAGCCAGCGCGCCCGCTGCTCTTGCCGCTGCATGGTAGCTTGCGCATAGGCCTGCGATGGCTGGCCGTAAGAGGCCGCCAGCGGCAGCATCACCAAGTTGGTGACGATCTTGAAAGCCACGCCCAATGCTGCCGTCACGGCCAGTTCTCGGATCATGGGGATCGGAATCAGCAAGAGAGTGACAAAGGTCACCCAGGCAATCAACAGCGCCAGTGCGCCCGGCACCAGCAGTGCGTGAAACGACTCGCGGGCGGCAGCCTCGCCAGACATTCCCCGCGCTAGGCCAGAAACGATGGTATTGATCTGTTGCACCCCATGCGACACACCGATCGCAAAAACCAAAAATGGTACGAGAACGCCCAACGGATCAAGGCCATAGCCGAGCAGCCGCAAGGCGCCAAACTGCCACACCAGAGATGTCAGGGAACACAGAATGGGCAGCGCTGTCAGACGCCACGAGCGGCAGTACCCATAGACCGCCCCTGCGGTCAACAGCAGGGCGATGGCGCAGAACTCCAGCACGCCAGTGGCGCCTTCGGCGATGTCCCCGGTCTGCTTGGCAAATCCAATGATCTGTATCTCGAAGTCTTTGTCCTCGAATGACTTTCGAACCTTCTGCTCCAGCAGTCGGTTGAATGCTGGATAGTCGATGCGATTGCCGTTGGGGTCCATCTCATGCAGGTCAGCGGTCACCATCGCGGAGCGGCCATCACGCGACACCAGCGAACCAATGTGCCCGCCCAGACTGGCTGAACGCCGGATCTGTTCGACCACCCCGGGCGTCAGCGATTCGGGTGTCACGGTGCCCGCGATCACCGGTTCTGCCCGAAAGCCCTCCTCGGTGATTTCATTGACAAAGCTATTCGGTGTCCAAAGCGACTGCACGCCCACGCGGTCCACATAAGGCAGATACTGCACCGCCTCAGTGACCTTGAGCAGGCGTGCCAAGCCTTGCGCGGTCCAGATATCGCCTTGCCGCGCTTGTACCACCACGGTCAGTCGGTTAGCACCGAAAAGGTCGCGCTCGTACTGCCGCGCAGTTTCGATGTAAGGGTGGCCAGCCGGCATTTGTTTCTCAAAGCCTGCATCCATGCGCAACTGCAGGGCAAACACCGCCATCACGGCAGTGAAAGCCAGCAACACACACAGCACTAGGCCACGGCGGCCAAACAGGCCGTCCTCTAGCTTTCTGACCAAGGGTTCAAGCACGTCAGGTCTCCGTCAGAAGCTGTAGTTCACGAACGCACCAACGAAGTCACGGTCGCGCTGCACTTGGTTGAAGGCACCTGATGCACCGCGAAACATGGTGTAGCTCAGCCCACCTTGCCACTGTCCTGCGTTGCGCGAGAAGTTGAGGTACATCGTGGTTGCCAGGGCTCCCTTGATCCAAGTGCCCTGGATGTTGGGCGTGTAGCCAGACAAGGCGTAGCTCATGAACACGCCAGGGGTGACCTGCCAGCCAGGAATCAGTTGGCCGTCGTATGTCAGGCTCAGGTCCAGGTTGATACCCGCTGACGTCTTGGTGCCTTTGCGCACAGTGTTCAAAGCGGCGGTCACGGGGTCAAAGGTGGTGCCAACTGCATTGCCCCAACCCCAGCCGCCTGCCGCGACCACATCCCCACCATAGTCCTTCTTCAACCCAGGATAGTGAATGGCAACAAACTCAGCCAGAACCGTTCCGTTGGTGGCCCCCAGCGCCTGCAGCAGCCCACCTGCATTACCCGGCGAGAGTTGCAGCAGACCCGTCAGGTGCCATTGCAGCTTCTTCTCGTCAACGAAGCAGTTCCCATTCTGAGAGGCACAGCCAGTAGTGTTTGGGTTCAGAAACACTGCATCTTTGGGGCGGTAGGACAACTCCGTACCGACCGACCAGTCCCCCACAGGGAGACTGGCACTTACGCCCAGCAGTCGCCGATCTTCCGGATATACCAGCGATGTAGCCATGGTCGCTGGATCCATCCTGACCTGAGGCGACTTGTCGTGGTAGGTCATTGTGTAAAAGCCTAGGTCCAGCGAGGTGTCTTTGGGCTGCCACTTGACGGCTGCGCCCCACTGGCCGCTGTTGCGGGCTTTGACCTCTTTGACGCCATAGGCGTTGGCGCCCCGCCCCAGCCCGTTGACCACCGACCAGTAACTGCCTGCGGGCGGCAAGTAGCTCGACTTCCACTGCGTCTGAAGATACACCTCAGCGTTGACGTTGTCAGCCAGGCCACTGGCAAAGCTGATCGTAGGCGTCGGCAAGATACCCTCCTTGATCTGAGTGCCAGGCTGGGACAGGCGCATCACATCAGCAGGGTTGGTGGCGTTGATACCACCCGATGTGATGATGCTCTCGCCCCAGTTGATCACTTGGTTGCCAACCCGCAGACGCCCGCGCTGGTCGCCAATGTCAAAGCTCTTGCTCACCCACAGGTCAAGCACCCGCGCCTTGAACTTCAAATCTTTGCGCGCAGCATCCGACAGGCCGTCGCTCTGAAGTTCGGGAGCCCTAGACGCAGAGCTCAGCCACCCTGTGGTGTTGGTGGCGGCGGCATCCCGCAACCAGTTCACCCGCGCCATGAAGGAGACTTCCTCTGGCATCTTCAAGAGCAGTTCGTGGCTTCCTTTGAGGTACAGCGTGAACGGATCGTGCTTGCCGTAGTTCAGGTTGCCCTGATCGCCCAGAGCAGATGCCACAGGCGTCGCGATCCCTGTTGGACCACCACTATTGCCGCTGAGCACCAGATCAGGACTTTGACTCTTCATGCGAATGCCCGTCCCGATGCCGATGGTTGACTCAAATGAACCAGAGATGGTCCCGGTGTCAAAGTTAACGGCCTGTGCGCCTATGGCGAACGTGGTCATGCAGGCAGCAAGGGTGATGCGCTGGGTTTTGGCTTTCATGGCATGGCTCCTGGGTTGGGGTTCAGCGCTCGCTCACGGCGCGCAAGTTCTCGGAGGTGTAATAGCCCGGCTTCATCTTTGGCCCACTGGGCTCAGTGAACCAGCGCACATCGGTGCCTGTGCCTGCCGCATGGAAGTCGAACAGATAACGGTTGTCGATCAGGTTTTGCTGTGAGAAAGCCACCACGTCACAGCTTCCGGTTTCAAAGACCGGGATGAGGAAGCCCTCGCGCACCTTCCAGAGCTTGCCCTGTGCGTCGTAGTCTTCTGCTAGCACCGCGTTCCAGCTGTCCTCATCAAGGTAGAAGGTACGCTTGGGCGCGAGGTGTCGCACGCCAGCCTTCACGGTGGCTTCGATCACCCAGACGCGATGCAGCTCGTAGCGACGGTTGTTCGCATTGATTGCATCCGTTTGCACGATATCGCTCGTCTTTCCATCGAATTCGAAGGCGCCGAATACGTTGTAGGGAACCAGCAGCTCTTTCTTGCCGGCCAGCTTCCAGTCGAACCGGTCGAGCGCACCCTGGAATACCTGAACCTCGTCGATCGCATATTGGTTTTCGAAGCCGACCTGAGGGGCGTCATATGCATAGCTCGGGAGGCGCCGCACCCGCCGCTGGCCAGGGAAGTAGTAGAAGGCTTCGGTACCCGCTTGGTCCAGGAAATCTGAAATCACCCCCGCCTGACCCGATAGTGCTGTCGGGGAGATATACGAGAAGGCGGTGTGGGACCGGTTTTTGCCGGTGTCGCTGAGCTTGCGCGACCCCCTCTCTGCCCAAGGCAGAAAGACAACTTGGTCATACACGTACCGGATCCACTCGTTGCTGCCCTGGCGTGGAGACACTAATGTGGTGCCACCCTTGAACTCGGTGGCAACACCCCGATAACGCATTGCCATGTTCCACATGGCTTCCGTGCCATTGGACGGCATAGGGAACGGCACGCCTGGCACCCAAGCCTCTTGCAGCGCCCAACCGTTGTCAGCCAGTTTGGCAAAGCCCACGTTCTTGCGTGTGTTCTCGGCCACGAAATCGGGCACGTTGCAAGTGCGCCGGGTAGGGTACACATCCATGCGGTAGCCCTTGACCTGCTTGATCGTGGCGATCTGACCAGGTGAGAGCTTGTCGGCGTACTTGTCAACGTTGGATGCGTCAATGCTGTAGAGCGGCTTGTCATCCTTGTACTTCCAGCCTGAAAGGCGACGCTTACCCCATGTCCAGCCGCTGTCCTGCTTCTCAGACACCCAAGCCGGGATCGTGCCGTCTTTATTACCCGCCCGCTCCGCCCCCACAGGAGTCATTCGGCCCGACAGGGCAGACGCGTCCTGCGCCCACACCGTGCCATGGAGTGCGGTCGCGATGACCACAGCTCCAAGACGGGCAGAGCAGGCGAGGGAGGGAGAGATTCTCGGACGCTGGCGAGACACATCGGCGCAGGCGTCTGTTCGTGGCAATGCATGTTTCATGGCGGTTCCTTTTCAAAAAGGGTGGGACGGCCTCTCTTTGGCTGCTTTCAGCCGCACAGATGCTCAACTCATTCCGAACTTTAGTTCGGATAATGAACTGTGCAACCTAGCAAAAACCCTGCCCAAAATTGCAATCGACAGTGCTCCAATCTGGTGCAACAACATCCAATCATCGCTCCCGCTCACCGCAATTAGTCGTTTTAAGCGCAAATGACGAACAATGACGATCGGTAAAGCCGCCGCAAAACACCCTCTCAACGCACAACCCCTCCAAGCGCCCCACACAAAAACAGAATAAAACGTCAGTTATTTTTGACTGTGGAGATTGAGACCTCAAACAACACACGCCAACAAAAGAAAGGCACGGGAAACCATGAAGGCACTTGAGACCCCCACCCCACGCCTAAAGCCAGTCACCGGTGGATGGATAGACCTACTACCCGAGATAGATCACGGAATGACGCCCACCGGAAGGCGGCTGCACGTCCCCATCACCGGCGGACGCCTGGAAGGCCCAATGCTGTGCGCCACCGTGCTCCCCGGTGGTGCAGACTGGCAACTTGCGCGCTCTGATGGCGTATTCGAGCTAGAGGCGATCTATGACTTGCGCTGCGACGACGGCACATTGGTGCACGTACGCAACCGAGCACTATGGCGCAGCGATACAGGCGACTGGCCTGCCGACTACGCCATGTGTCAACCACGCCTGGAAGCACCCGAAGGCCCACATGCCTGGCTCAATCAAAACCTGTTCGTTGGAACGATTTCCGCTGGCCACACCCCTGGCACATCCATTCGGCTCGACGCGTTTCAACTGCTGATGCCGCTGCCCGGTTGATAGCAGACACAGCCCAAAAACCGACGTTTAATTCGCATTTAGACCATCAACAAAGGGGTCACGATGGCCAACCAGCAGGCCCTCGCATTGGCAAACACCAGATCCCGAGGGGCCGTGCGATACACCAAGGCAGCACACAGAAAGCTATGACTGAGCAACCCGATGCAACGCGCAGCTGCACCCACCTTTTGAGGATCGGCATGCGGCGCATAGTGAGCCAAGGCGGATGACACACTGGCCGTGATGCGATCATCATGCTCCCGCGCAACCTGACTGAGCTCAGGCACAGCATCGAGCATTTGAATCAGCGCCCCCAGACCAGGCCGATCTTCATACAGCCTCGTCACCAACGCGAATTGGTCATTCAGATAACTCATGACGTCCCGCTGGCCGCCATTTCGCGGATGAACCTCATCCACCGCGACAGCCACCTTTTGCAACCAATGGGTCAGCAGCGCATGAACCACGGCCTGCTTATTCGGGAAGTACTCATACAACCCCCCCACGGACAGCCCGGCTGCCGCCGCAATCCGCTTGGTAGTGAGCTTGTCCAAGCCTTCACGCTCGATCTCGGAGGCTGCAGCTTCCAGCACCAACTCAACAGTTTGCAACGCCCTTTGCTGCGCCGGCTTGCGACGAGGAGCAAGCCGAGCGTTCTGAGCACTCGCAGTGTGATTGAACTCGGATGCAGTGATGTTGTTGACGTCTCGCATGACAAATATAAGTGAAAACCCCAATAAACAAACCACTGTTCACATTTGAATATCCGAACTATAGTTCGGTTTACAACAAAGCATAGCGCTTTCTTTCACCCACCCACATCGGTCCTGACACGACCACATCATCATGTCCGACGACGATCTCTGTTACCTGACGGCCAACGCCGCGATCGCACTTTTCAAGTCCCGCGATCTCTCTCCAGTGGAGTTGCTCCAGGCACAACAAAGGCGGGCCGACCGGCTGGAGCCACAGATCAATGCGCTGTGCAGCCGCCGAGACGAAGCAGCTATGGCTGCCGCCCGCAAAGCGGAACAAACTTATCTGACAGATCCGGAAAAGGCCGCTCCGTTGGAAGGCGTGCCAACCGCATTGAAGGACGAGCACAATCTTGTGGGCGAACACATTACGCAAGGCTCTTGGCTGCTGGGTGAGCAAGCCGACACTGCCAACGCACCACTCACGCAAAGGCTGCTGGACGCGGGGGCTGTGATTCACGCCCGAACCAATGTACCAGAGTGCTGTGTGGCCATGTTCACCCGCTCGTTGCGGTACGGGTTGACTCGCAACCCCTGGAACCCGACCTACACATGCGGAGGATCCTCGGGTGGCAGCGGGGCTGCGCTGGCTGCAGGCCTGACCACACTGGCCTCCGGCTCGGACATTGGCGGCTCCATCCGCGTGCCAGCAGCCTACTGCGGCGTGGTTGGACTCAAGCCCAGTTACGGGCGAGTGCCAGAGAGCAGCATGTTCTTCGCCATGAACCACCACAACCACAACGGGGTTCTGGCACGCTCGGTGGCCGATTGCGCGCTGATGTTCAACGTCATCAATGGTCCCCACCGCGCCGACCCCTGCAGCGTGAGGCCGCGCCTGGAGCTACCACTGCAGCAAGCGCCGGTGCGTGGCATGCGGATTGCCCTGTCAATGGATCTGGGCTTTTTCGATGTCAGCCCTGATGTCAGGGAAAACACGTTCAAGGCGGCAGAGATCCTACGGCAACAGGGTGCACAGGTGACGGAAGTGAAGCTGCCCTGGACTGCCGACGTACGCAAAGCATTCACCGACGCGCTGGTGTTTCCACTGGGGCGGATGCTGCAGCAGCTCATTGAGGGACGCGAGGAACTGGCAAACGATTACGTACGCGCCATGGCCACCATGTCGCGCACCATCTCGCTGGACGAATACCTGGCTTCGTTCGACGAGTTGGCACGCATGCACCAAACGCTGCAGGACGTGTTTGCAGACTACGAGGCACTGATCTGCCCGACACTGGCTGACAACCGCTGGCTTGCCGAAGGATCGAATACGCCCCACGAAGACCTGATGAACGCTGGCATGACCTACCCCTTCAACATGCTCAGCCGTCACCCGGTGCTCAACGTACCTAGCGGCCTGGCCAGCCATGGCGTGCCGACGGGTCTGCAGATCATTGGCCAGACGTATGAAGACCCGGTCGTCATGCGCGTCGGAGCCGCGCTGGAGCAAGTGCTGAACTGGCCTAGCTGGCGCCCTAAGGTACAGGATCCAGTCAGCGCACTGGCAGCTGTTTGAAGGAGTGCCCCATGCATCCGAGCGACACATCCACCATCGCATCCGACAGCTCCCTGCGGAACAGCACAGACAACGGACAACTCAAGCGTTCACTGAGTTTTTTTGATTTGGTGGCATACGGCCTTGCTTTCATGGCATTGATTGCGCCGTTGACCAATCTTGGTTTTGTCTGGACCGCATCGGGCGGCGTCGTGGCGGGAGCTTACGTGGCTGCAGCCATCTGCATGTACTTCACAGCGCAGAGCTATGCAACCATGTCGCGCATCGTGCCCAACGCCGGCTCGGTCTACGGCTTTGCTCGACACAGCCTGGGTGATTTTTGGGGATTTTTCGCTGGATGGGGCGTTCTGCTGGACTACCTGATGGTGCCAGCCTTGGTGTTCTCGCTGATGGCTGTGGGCATGCAGATGCTGATCCCCGACGTACCACGTGCTGGCTGGATCATCGGCGTCGCGGTCGTGATGCTCGTCATTAACTGGGCGGGTATCAAGGTTGCGGCGCGTGTGAATGCTCTTTCGGTGGCCGCGCAGCTCGTCATGGTGGTGGGTGTCATGGTGTTGCTGGTGGTGGCGATGGAGCAAGGAACGGCCAACGGTGCCCGCCTCAGTGCCGCGCCGTTCGTGGGGCAAGGCCCTGACATGCCATGGGCCCAGCTTCTGGCGGGCGCCTCGGTCGCGGTCATGACCTTTCTTGGGTTTGATGCGGTAAGCACGCTGGCTGAAGAGGTGAAAGACCCGAACGACCGCACCACGGTCAGTCGAGCCATCCTCACTGTGCTTGCGCTTGCGACATTGCTCTATGTCGTGGTGACCTGGATTCTGGGCAGCGCCATGGCGGCCATTGAGCTGAAAGACCCGGCTGCTGCGATCTTCGAACTGCTGGCCCAGACCGTGGGGCCCTGGGCGCCCGTATTGCTGGCCTGGCTGATGGGCATTGTGGTTGGGTTCACAAACACACTGCCCATGCTGGCTGGTGTGGCCCGCATCCTGATGGCAATGGGGCGCGAGCGCCAGTTGCCGACAGCCCTGGGCTGGGTGCATGCTGGCACGGGGGTGCCCCGTGTTGCCACGGTGGTGGCCACATTGACCTCCTTGGCGGTCGCTCTCTGGCTGAAAGACCGCATTGAACTGCTCGCATCCATTATCAGTTTTGGCGCACTGATCGGTTTCTTAATGCTTCAGTTGGCCGTGTTGGTGCACTTTCAGCGCCACCCTGCAGATCGCCATGTTTTCTTCCACCGCGTGGTCCCTGTGATCGGCATTCTGTCTGTGCTGGCCATCATGTACGGCATGCATGTGGTGGCGCTACAGGTCGGCCTGGCCTGGGTACTGGCAGGTGCCATCTATGGCCTGTACCTGAGGCGCAGCGGCCGCGCGGTCATGCACCTTTGAACCTGGCGGGCGCTTATGCCTCTTGCATCTGATCGCCTTCTGCACCCTCCATTTTCTAACTGCGCTGACTGGCGCAAGAACCGCCATGAGCTCAAACATCGCATCATCCTTTTCAGACGCAAAGCTATTTCCTTTCTGGCTGGACCGCCACGATGCCCCTTCGGTCGAACGCGAACTGATAGGTCGCACCGAGGCCGACCTGGTGATCGTGGGTGGCGGCTTCACGGGGTTGTGGGCTGCTGTACAAGCCAAGGAGTCAGACCCGAAGCTGGATGTGGTCGTACTGGAAGCAGGTAAGGTCGCCTACGGTGCCTCTGGCCGGGCTGGCGGCATCGTCTCCACCTCCGTCATGCATGGCCTGCCCAATGCGGTGCGGGTGTTCCCTAACGATCTCGACGCGCTGGAGCAACTGGGGCACCAGAACCTCGACGGGTTCAAGCAAACCGTCGAGCGCTACGGCATTGATGCAGACATTGAATGGAACGGAGAGATGACAGTGGCGGTGGAAGAACGCCATCTGCCTCAACTGCGTGAGGACTACGAACTGCACCGCAAGCACGGGCATAACGTCGTGCTGCTCAATCGGGAAGAAGCACAAGCCCAACTGGCCTCACCACTGTACGCAGGTGCCATGTGGTCCAGAGACCGCAGCGGCACAGTACACCCGGCCAAAATGGCCTGGGGACTGAAAGCGGCGGCCTTGCGCCTGGGTGTGCGGCTATATGAACTGACGCCTCAAACCCGCCTGGAAGATCGCGGCAACTTCATGATTGTTCACACCCCATCGGGGCAAGTGAAAACACCCAGGGTGCTTCTGGGCACAGGCACCGCCAAGGTGGGCATTTCAGACATCAACCGCCGCGTGGTGCAGGTGCGCGACCATGTTCTGGCCACCCACCCACTCACCGACGAGCAACTCGCCCGCCTCGGCTGGAAAAACCGCCAAGGTGTGTACGACACCCGCACCCAGCTCAACTACTACCGTCTCACGCGCGACAACAGGATCATCTTCGGTGGCCTGGTGAGTTACCACTTTGATGGCAATCCGAACCCGGTGCAAGACAGCCAGGTGGAAACGTATTTCCGGCTGGGCGAGGTATTCCACAAAACCTTCCCCCAGCTCAGTGAGGTGGTTTTCTCCCACGCCTGGGGTGGGCCTATTGACTACTGCTCACGCGGTGCCGTGTTTGCGCGCCAGTATTTCGATGGCAAGGTGGTGTATGTCGCAGGCTATACCGGATTTGGTGTGGCAGGCAGCCGTTTCGGCGCGCGCATGGGCCTGAACATGCTTCTGGGCCGCGACTCCCCCGAACAGCATCTGGACATCGCACGCACTGGTGTGTCCGCCATTCCGCCTGAGCCATTGCGCTGGCTGGGCGCAAAAATCACCTTCCATGCATTTGACGGTGCTGACGAACAGGGCGGCTGGAAGCGCCTGTGGATCGACAGTATCAAACGCCTTGGCTTTCCGATGTGAGACCCTGCATATGACACATTCTTTCAACCAACCCCTCGGCGGCAACGACATGCCGCGCTTTGGTGGCATTGCCACCATGATGCGACTGCCATCGGCTGCCAACACACAGGGGCTGGACGCCTGCTTTGTCGGCCTGCCTTTCGACCTAGGCACCTCCAACCGCGCTGGTGCCCGATTTGGCCCACGGGCCATTCGGGCCGAATCCGTGCTGCTGCGTCCCTACAACATGGCCACCCGGGCAGCACCATTTGACTCGCTGCAAGTCGCAGACATCGGCGATGTGGCCATCAACCCGTACAACCTTGCGGACTCGATCGCACGCATCGAATCTGCGTACGATGACATCATCGCTACAGGCTGCCGCCCGATCACACTCGGAGGCGACCATACGGTGACACTGCCGGTGCTGCGGGCCATGCAGCGCCGCTACGGCCCGGTAGCGCTGGTACACGTGGATGCCCACGCTGATGTGAACGACACCATGTTCGGCGAAAAAATCGCCCATGGCACGCCGTTTCGCAGAGCCGTCGAAGAGGGACTGCTGCTCACCGACCGTGTCACCCAGATTGGCCTGCGGGGCACCGGCTATGCGGCTGAAGACTTTGACTGGTGCCGTGACCAGGGCTTCACTGTGGTGCAAGTCGAAGAGGTCTGGGGCAAGGCACTCGATGGCCTCATGGAGCAGGTTCGCGCGCGCGTTGGCGATGCGCCGGTGTACCTGAGCTTTGACATTGACGGCATCGATCCGGCCTACGCACCGGGCACAGGCACCCCCGAGATCGCTGGACTGACCGTGCCTCAGGCGCTGCAGATCATCCGCGGCTGCCGGGGCCTGAACTTGGTGGGAGCCGATCTGGTGGAAGTTTCGCCACCCTACGACACCACGGGCACCACCGCACTGCTGGGGGCCAACCTGGCCTATGAAATGCTTTGCGTTCTGCCGGGTGTGGAGATACGGGCATGAGTACAGGCCACGCATCGCAACACGGTGCCAGTCCTGCCGCAGGCATATTGCAGAAGGTGTCGCAGCACAGCCTGCAAGACCTGCCCGGGCTCTGGCTAGGAGAAAAGGCGTGCAGCGGCCTGGGCGAGTCCCTGTCGGTATATGAGCCCACCACAGGCCGTGGGCTGGGTCATGTGCGAGGGGCATCCATGGAGCAGGTTCACCTTGCAGTGCAGGCGGCACGCGATGCGCTGCCCGGCTGGCAGGCCACCTCCAGGGCTACACGGGCAGCCAGCCTTCACCGCATTGCCGATGCAATGGCACAGCAAGAAGCCGATCTGTGTGCACTGCAGCGCCTGAGCAACGGTAAACCGGCCGCTGAAGCTGCCATCGACATCGCAGACGCCATCGCCACGTACCGTTACTACGCACGGCTGTGCGCCGACTGGGAGGGCTTTGACAGTGACCCGGTTCCCTTGGCAGACCCCAGCTTTGAAGCAGAGCGCCGGTATGTACCCGTGGGGGTGGCAGCACTGGTCTTGCCCTGGAACTTTCCGCTGGTGACAGCGGCCTGGAAGATCGCGCCCGCCCTCGCCGCAGGGTGCACGGTGGTCGTCAAACCCTCAGAGGTGGCGCCGCTGCCCGAACAAGCGCTGGCCGCGCTGATCGCAGGCTGTGCCTTGCCAGCGGGGGTGGTGAACTGGGTGTTCGGCGGCGCTGAAGTCGGCAGGTTCCTGGTTGAGCACCCTGGCATCGACAAAGTGTCCTTCACCGGAAGCACTGCCGTGGGCCGTAAAGTCATGCAAGCGGCAACGCCCCGTTTCACGCGGCTGGGGCTGGAGCTGGGCGGCAAATCATCCCTGATCGTGTGTGCCTCTGCCGACGTAGAGCATGCAGCGCAGCTGGCGGCATCGGGCATCTTCACCAACGCAGGCCAAATGTGCTCAGCCACCTCGCGGGTGCTGGTGCACCACAGCCTGTATGCCCCCTTCCTGAAGCGCTTTGCCGCGCTGGCGGGCCAGTGGCGCCCAGTCACAGTGGCCGAGGCCGATGGCCCAGCCTATGGCCCGCTGGTGAGCCAGCAACAACAGACCAAAGTGCTGAACATGCTTCGATCCGCCAGCGACGACGGCATTGCGGTGTTGGCAGGCGGTGGCGTGCCAGCGCTGGCACCAGAGGGCTTCTTTGTAGAACCCACGGTGCTGGCTGGCTTGACGACGGAACACCCGCTGTGGCGAAACGAAATTTTCGGCCCTGTCGCTTGCGTGCGGCCTTTCAACACGGCGGACGAGGCCATTGCCGCGGCCAACGACACCGAATACGGTCTGGCGGCCACCGTGGTGGGCGAGGAGACCAGCGAAGTGCAGCGCATTGCGCGCGCGTTGCGCGCTGGCATCGTCTGGCAAAACGTGCCCCAGATGGTGTTCCCCGAGGTGGGCTGGGGCGGCTTCGGCAGCAGCGGCATGGGACGGGAGTTGGGCGTGCCTGGGCTGCGTGCCTATCAAGAGCCCCAACACTTTCTCCGTAGCGCAACCTGAGTCCGCTCGCGCGCTTATTTCATTCACAACACACCAAGGAAATCAACATGCTGACCAAACTGAATCCCAACGGCCCAGCGGGCCTGGAGCCCTGCTCTGTCGTGCCCGCAGAGGCACTTGCCGGCACCCCTGCACCGACCGAACAAGGTGCCGTGATCTTCTCGGAAGGTGGCCACACCGGCGGCATCTGGGAAGCCACCCCCTACGCGGAGCGCATGGATGGCTACCCTTTCAATGAAATGGCGCACATCCTCTCGGGCAGCGTCACCATCACTCCAGATGGGGCTGCGCCAGTGACCTTTGGCGCAGGCGACACGTACTTCATGCAAAAGGGCTTTAACGGGCGCTTTGAAGTGACCGAAACGCTGCGCAAATACTATTTTGTTGCCGAATAGGAAGATGCCGTAGACGCTGTTGGTCCGTAACCAACGGCAGCATTTTGACAACGGGCGAAGCTCCCGCGCTGGGGTGGTAACCAGATACTGCCAACTTGGCTACTGCCTGTTTGCAAAGCTGACAAAACGTAGTCAATGAGGCCGCCCAACAAAGAGCGACACGCCGACTCTGCGTCGGCCGACGAGCCGCATGTGATCATGGAATGACTACCGCTGTTGATGCTGCCCCCCCGCGCCGTGCTGCCAAAAACATCAGGATCGCCGTTTATTGAGATTTCCGTAAATAGTGACATTACCAAAGGCCAGCCTGAACCCAGCAAGCGGTGACGATGGACGCCCGACGCTGAGCACTCTTGAGTTTGTTGCGGGCTGTGACGTTGAGCTCGTCGAGGTTGGCCGGGCAGAAGTTGGCCAAGGCATGCCGCTT